>CBFGIV010000001.1:0-194778 GCA_965648915.1 Caldifarciminota bacterium
TCCGGACTCAGGTAACCAAGCTCGGAGTGGACATACAGCTTGTTATAGTCATGCTCAATCCATTTGCCAATCTTCGCTTTCGCTTCCTCTAAGGTCTCAAATTCATTAAGCCAAATAACTTCTTCTTTTATCGTCCGGATCATCCGCTCCCCATCCGCATTCCCTTTCGGATTGTCATACGAGGTAAAGATCTGCTCGATGCCTAAAGTGGCCATATCCCGCATAAAACTCACCGACGTAGGCTGATAACCATTGTCACTTATTAGCTTTAAACCTTTGCCTCTTACACCTTCCGGAAATTCTTTGTTTAATGCTATGGCTAATGCCTGCTTCCAATCCGCAGTCTTGCTCCGCAGCGATATGTTCCAGCCCACAAGCTTCTTCGTCCACCAGTCTAAAACAATCACCAGCGAGACCCAGCCCAGACTGGAAATCAAAAACTTGCTCATATCGATACCCCAGTACTGCTTCGGCTTATCCGCCTTAGGCTTCTTCCTGATCGGCATCCTTTTCGCTTTATGAACCGTCTGGGGTGCCATAAGATTGTGCTCTTTCATAATTCGACGAACTCGCTTCTGATTTACCCAAATACCGTCGCGATGATTTAACCACGCCCAGACTCGCCGATAACCCCAAAAGGGATGCGTACCACGGATTACCTTGATCCGCTCGATTAATCCACTATCTTTCATCGTCAAAACGCTCACCGGGGCAACTTTCGGACGGGTCGAGGCATAATAACCGCTCCGGGCAAAACCCAGTGCCTGGCACGCATCTTTCACCGTATAGCCTGCTTGCTTTAACGTTGCCACCGTAGCTACCTTCCCCGAAACAGGTCCTCGGTTTTTTTTAATATCTCAATCTGAATCGTCTGCTTACCAATAATCCGCTGCAGCCGCTCAATCTCAGCTTTGTAAACATTGTCATCACCAGAACCATTCATCAGTCCTTTCTTGCCACTTTCTAAAAACCGATCGCGCCACCGATAATACAGGGTTTGACTGATTTGGTGCTCCCGGCAAATCTCAGCTACCGAGCGCTTCTCTTTAATGCCCTCAAGGACAATTGCCGGTTTCTCGTCTATTGCCCAATTCCTTCTCTTCATAAGAAAACCTCCTTGCCCAACCGTTATAACTCTAAACTTCTTCCGTGTCCAGTCCTAGAGGGGCTCAGTATAAGTCAAATTTTTAGTTCTCAAAAACTTGATAGTTGCCAATTTGTTGATATCATTAGTCAAGATCGATTGGTCTTTGAAAAATTCTGGTAAGGTACCTCTTTGTGGGTCTGAAAGGGGGTGATAAGGACTTTAGAGATGATGGGAGTTTATCGAACAAAGGCCACCTTGGAATAGTCCGTCGACATTTTAGCTGCGCGAATTCCGGGATACAATACTCAATTATTGATAACCACAGTATTATTGATATAATCAGTAATGGCGCGTATTGCTCGAGTTGTAGCGGCTGGTGAAGGAAGTATCTTTAAAGTAATCACTGAGATAGATGATCAGGCCTTTTTCGATCTCTATTATTGTAACGCCCTCGTTTTGATAAAGATTGCCTTTCGTATCCCTACCGTGATTGGTCCAGACCACAGCGATTCGATCGCCTTCAGTGATTATGTCCTTAACATCAAAAAGTAAATCCGGATAACGTCGGAAGATAATACGTAAAAGCTGGATGACTTTGTCCGGGCCCTGAACCGGTTTAGTCCCGGGAAAATAAAATACTACCGATGATGCCAGATATTTTTCCAATGAATCAAATTCCCGATTGTTAATCTTTTCGAAAAAATTTTTAATTAAACCCTTAAGTTCTGGTTGATCCACAATTAAATCAGGATATATAAATATCTGGATTGGTCAAGCGCTATTTGATAAATTGCTTGATTTTTTCAGAATGTCGCCTAAACTCAAAACAGTGAAAATTCTAAATATCATCTTTTATCTTTTGATTAACTATCTCTTTGCCCAGACAGCATTTCAAGAGGAACAGAATAGATTTGCACGAGTTCGACAGGCAAGGGTGCATTGTGAGGAGAATATCGATTCGCTCTTTAAAAAAATCGATTGCAAATATCCACCCGCAAAAATCATAATTGTCGCCTACAAATATGAACAGATCCTCGAGTTATGGGCTAAGCCCAAAAACAGTGATACTTTTAAGTTGGTGCGGGATTATAAATTTACTGCCTTTTCAGGCAGATTGGGACCAAAACGGCGGCGGGGAGATCTTCAGATTCCCGAGGGTTTTTACCATATCAACCATTTCAATCCGAGTTCAATCTTTCATCTATCGATGAAAGTAAATTATCCCAATGCTTCGGATCGCATTCTCGGTTACCGGAACAATCTGGGCGATGAAATCCGGATACACGGCAGCGCAGTAACAATTGGCAGTATCCAATCGGCGATGAGGCAATCGAAGAACTTTACATTATCTGTATCGATACAAAATCGAATGGACAGAAAAATATCCCGGTCTATATCTTTCCCGGTCGAATGGACAGCAACGGAATGAAAAGGCTTAAAGAATTTAGTGGCGGCGATACGATGCTTATCGATTTCTGGTATAATTTAAAACAGGGTTATGACATTTTTAATAAGTTGCATCAGGAACTGAAATTTAGGATTGATAACCGAGGCAAGTATATATTCTTGAATAAGATTTATGACCTAAGTGCCCATTATCATTGGTGCGATAATTATGATGATAAAAACCGATTGATCAATCGTATTGCTGTACCCGAGAGTTTTCAAAGATTGCAGGTCCAGGCAGGTTCTTTTGCGGACTGGCTCAGGAAATTGCCTCTGAAAGAAGGCAATCCCAAAGTCTATCTTTTTAATCGTGAACCGAAACATAATCAGAATATCCATGTTGCGGTTTTGAATATTGATACGGGCAACGAAGATCTTCAGCAGTGTGCTGATGCAATTATCAGACTCTTTGCCGAATATTTATCTTCTCAGGACCGATATGATGATATTGAATTCAAAATTACCAACGGTGATGTTGTTAAATTTAGAAGTTGGATTTCGGGGGACAGACCTAAGGTACGAGGTAACAGGGTAACCTGGCAGAGGCAGGCTCAGGTTGATTCATCGTATAAGAATTTTCGGAAGTATCTGAATTTTATCTTTAAATATGCAGGTACGTATTCTTTAAGTGGTCAGTTAAAGAGTAAAGATGTCAGTGAAATGGCGATTGGCGATATCTTTATCCAGGGAGGGTTTCCCGGTCATGCGATTTTGGTGCTTGATTTGGCAGTAAATGATAAAACCGGTGAAAAAATTTTTTTACTTGGCCAAAGTTTTTCACCGGCGCACGATTTCCATATCCTGAAAAATTTAAATGAACCAGATTTGAGCCCCTGGTACCGATTAGACTTCGGTGACACACTTTGGACACCTGAATGGACATTTTACTCGAAGGACTTAAAAGGTTTTTAGGACAGTAGAATATAGCGATTTGATAGTATGCTGAGATATTTTGACAGACTTACCTTAGATATTTTTCTATTTCTTTTACTTTATGGGCTAATTTTAACTCCCGGTAAATCTCTAATGCCCTGGTGAAATATATCTCAGACCTTTCTTCGGTTGCTAAACTTCTTATTTTTTTATCCTCAAGATCCTTTAACATCCGGGCATATTCTAAATAGCAGTCAGCAAGATTTTTTCCCAATTGTGTAAGCCTAAGTCGGTCTTAATTTTCAATCTTGAAGAGAGGGCTTTCCTTATTTCCAGGGATAAGTTTCATCATCTTAAGGGATGCCTTTATTGCTCTTTCCGGGTCATCTTCGTGTGCAACTGGAAGTCCGAACAGGGCAATCACCAGATCGCCTTCATATTTATGGATTACCCCTCCATACTTAACGATTGGTGGATTCAGATATTCAAAGCAGATATTGGCGACATCCTAGACATCCTCAGGATCAAGGCTATGTGAGAGTTTTGTAAATCCTGAAAGGTCAGCAAAGAGGATGGTGATTAAACGTCACTCTTCGGCCTTCTGCGTCATAAATTTTTCCTTGATAAAATTATATAGATCTTGATTGTAAAATCAAGTGCAATCTATTACAGGCTTGACAGAGGCAATGATTATGAGGATAATGTAATGGGAGGTTTTATGATCCTCATGAAAATCAGAAGTCACAGCCGGTATTTTTTTGTAACCTGTCTCCTGTTTACTTTCTTCTCATCGTGCATATTTAAGACTGAAGAAAAAGACGGGCATCATGTGAAGACCATTGTTGATGGGACAGTTAACGTGGAACCACTTCATCTTACCTACTATAGTTTCGAGATTGAGGATGATTATGAAGATGTCTATCTGTTCGGTTTTTTTGAAGCCTGGGGTGGGAGTAATAACGATATAATTGTAAAGGTGGTAGAGATCCCCGGATTAAAGACAATCTACGACTCAGGCAAGGTTCACGCCGACTCTTTTAGTCTCCATTTGTGCGACCCCGGTAAATATCGGATTGAGTATGACAATTCCTTTTCGTTATTTTCCAACAAGACAGTGAGAACCCGGGTCATCTTTGAGTATGATAAGCGTTAATAACTGAAGGATTGAATACATTAGAGGTATTACCACTCTTGACTTTTGGCTGAAATCGGTTAGAATCTAACCGGACAAATGATTTATCCAGACTACCAAAATATTGCACAACATTCTAATTTTATAACCTACTTTTTTGACCGGAGGTTTTTATGGTAGGAATTGTTGGCTACGGAAGTTATTTACCATGCTATCGGATTAAGGTTGAAGAGATTGCCAAACAGTGGGGGATGGACGGTGAAGCGGTTAAAAAGGGTCTCTTGTTACAGGAGAAGACCGTTCCCGCACCAGATGAAGATACAATTACAATTTCTGTGGAAGCCGCCAAAAATGCCTTACGCCGTGCCCAGATTGACCCAAAATTGATTGGCGCCGTCTATGTCGGTTCAGAATCTCATCCCTATGCAGTCAAACCTACCGGGACACTGGTTGCCGAAGCATTAGGGATTACACCTGATGTCCATGTTGCAAGTTATGAATTTGCCTGTAAAGCCGGAACTGAAGCGATCTTTGTTGCCTATGGTTTGGTTAAAGCCGGACTGATGGATTATGCATTAGCCATCGGCGCCGATACATCCCAGGGCGCTCCAGGGGATGCCCTTGAATATTCTGCTTCAGCCGGTGGCTCAGCATTTATTATGGGAAAGGAGAAGGTCGCGGCCGAAATCATCGAAACATTCTCCTATACCACGGATACCCCTGATTTCTGGCGCCGGGAATACCAGTTCTATCCAAGGCACGGTGGTCGATTTACTGGCGAACCGGCATACTTTAAACATATCATCAATGCTGGTAAAGAGATCCTGCGCAAAGCCAATCTTACTGCCCGGGATATAACCTACGCCGTATTCCATATGCCTAACGGTAAATTTCCAATGCAGGCTGGTAAAGCGCTCGGTTTTACCGAGGAGCAGATCAAGCCGGGCTGGATTGTGCCGACGATGGGTAACACCTATTCGGGTTCATCACCCACCGGCCTTTCGGCCACGCTCGACATTGCGAAACCCAATCAAACGATAATGGTTGTCTCTTTTGGGTCGGGTGCGGGGAGCGATGCCTTTATCTTCAGAGTCACTGAGGTGATTGATGAAATCCGTAACCGGGCAATAAAGGTCAGGGATATGCTCGAAGGCCGAAGGATTTATGTCGATTACGGCACCTATGCCAAGTTCCGACATAAAATCATAATGGCTGAATAGCGAAAGGAGATACCTATGCGTGAAGTAGCAATTATTGGCGCGGGTATGACAAAATTTGGCGAACTCTGGACCAGATCGACCCGGGATATCTTTGTTGAGGCTGCCCTGAAAGCGATCGATGATGCAAAAGTGGATCACATTGATAGTCTTTATGTCGGTTGTATGTCCAGCGGACTCTTTGTTGCTCAGGAACATCTCGGGGCTTTAATGGCCGATTATCTCGGTTATGGATCGATCCCGGCTGTCCGGGTTGAGTCGGCCTGTGCGTCAGGTGGTTTTGCACTCCGTCAGGGCTTTCTTGATGTTGCCTCAGGAATGAGTGACATTGTCTTAGTGGGTGGTGTGGAAAAGATGACCGATGGTGCGGATGTAACCGATGCCTTAGCTACAGCAGCGGATCAGGAATATGAGGTATATTACGGTATCACTTTTCCCGGGCTGTATGCGATGATTGCCAATGCCCATATGAGGCAGTACGGAACGACCCGCGAGCAGTTGGCGATGGTGGCAGTCAAAAATCATAAAAATGGTGCCCTTAATCCCAATGCTCAGTTTCAATCGCCCATTACGATCGATACCGTATTGAAATCGACAATGGTTGCAGATCCTCTGCGCCTTATGGACTGCTCGCCAGTAAGTGATGGGGCTGCCTGTGTTATTCTTGCACCTCTGGAATTAGCCCGAAAATATACCGACCGCCCGGTAAAGATAATTGGTTCGGGTGCGGCAACCGACACTATCGCTCTCCATCAGAGATCCGACATCACTACTTTGAACGCAGTCAAACTGGCGGCCGAAAGGGCATATAAGATGGCAAATGTTAAGCCTGAAGATATAAACCTGGCTGAGGTCCACGACTGTTTTACCATCGCCGAGATCGTCATTACCGAAGATCTTGGATTTGTGCCTAAGGGTAGGGGGGGTGAGGCGGTGGAAAATGGTCTAACCTCACTGGAAGGACGGATTCCAATAAATACCAGTGGTGGGTTAAAAGCTAAGGGCCATCCGGTTGGTGCCACAGGCGTTGCGCAAGCAATTGAGATCTACGAACAGCTTCAAGGTAAAGCGGGCAAACGACAGGTCAAAAATGCTCGAATCGGTTTAACCCAGAATATGGGTGGATCGGGTGCATCGGCCGTAGTCCATATCTTCTCAATCTAATGGAGTTATAAAGGAGGTTTTATGCCTTCACCAAGATATCATCGTGAAATACCTCAGCGTTACCGTTTGGAAGCAGGTAAATGTAAAAAGTGTGGTAAGATTTTCTTTCCGCCCCGTCTCATCTGTAATAACTGCAAGAATCGTGAATTCGAAAAGGTCAAGTTAAGCGAAGAAGGAAAGATTTTGAGTTATACAGTAACAAGGGTTGCCCCCAAGCCCTTTATTAATCAGCAACCTTATGTTAATGCGGTGGTTGAGTTAAAAGATGGAGTTCACATAACAACCCAGGTGGTTGATTGTCTACCTGAAGAAGTCGCAATCGGTAAACCAGTCAAAATAGTCTTTCGTAAGGTCCAGGAAGAAGGCGCTTCCGGGATACTCTGTTACGGTTATAAATGTGTACTCATTTGAGAAAGTGGAATTTCTTTTGCATCTCGTTATTACGATGGGTTCCTTTCTTAACACAGAGCATTTTTGTTGACTTTTGAAGATTTTTAGATAAGTTGAGTTCAGGAGTATAAATGTTTCGTATTGAATCCAGGATAAACAAAAATGATCCTGAATTTAAGGAAAATTTAGCTTATCACAAACAGGTTATCGAAGAGTTTAAGACACGATTGGCTGAAGTCAAAAAAGGCGGGCCACCTGATGCGATTGAAAAACATAAATCTCGAAAAAAATTGCTGGTTCGAGAAAGACTTGAGAAACTCTTCGATCCTGATACACCATTCTTAGAATTTAGCAGTCTGGCTGCTTATGGGATGCATAACAACGAAGCTCCGGCTGCCGGTATCATAACCGGGGTTGGTGTTGTCCACGGCCGTGAGGTCCTGGTTGTCGCTAATGACGCAACCGTGAAGGGTGGGACCTATTTCCCGGAGACGATAAAGAAACATGTCCGGGCCCAGGAGATCGCAATGGAAAATAACCTGCCCTGTGTCTACCTGGTCGATTCGGGTGGCATCTTTCTCCCGCTTCAGTCAGGGACATTCCCTGACAAAGAGCATTTCGGGCGTATTTTTTACAATCAGGCCCGCCTTTCAGCAATGAATATTCCCCAGATATCAGTGGTCCTCGGTTCGTGCACGGCCGGTGGAGCCTATGTGCCAGCAATGAGTGACGAGACCGTAATTGTTCGACGCCAGGGTACAATCTTTATCGGAGGGCCACCGCTGGTAAAAGCCGCAACCGGTGAAGAGGTCTCTGATGAGGATCTGGGTGGGGCTGATGTCCACTGCCGGATATCAGGCGTTTCCGATCATTATGCCCTGAATGATGAACACGCCATCGAGATCACAAGAAATATCATTGAAAATTTAAATCGACCCAAAAAATTCCAACTCGAGATGGCAGAACCCGAAGACCCATATTATGACCCCGAAGAGATGCTCGGCGTTGTTCAAAGGGATCTGCGTAAGCCATTCGATATGAAGGAGATAATCGCCCGGATTGTCGATGGAAGTAGATTCCATGAATTTAAGGAGCTCTATGGGCCAACTTTGATCTGCGGTTTTGCCCACATAATGGGCTATCCAGTCGGAATTCTTGCCAACAATGGAGTGCTCTTCTCAGAGAGTGCGGTTAAAGGTGCTCATTTTATAGAACTCTGTGCAGTGCGCAAAATACCCCTCATATTTCTTCAGAATATAACCGGTTTTATTGTTGGTAAACAGTATGAGCACGGTGGTATTGCCAAAGACGGCGCCAAGATGGTCCACGCTGTTGCCAACGCTGATGTCCCGAAGTTTACTGTCATTATCGGTGGCTCTTATGGTGCGGGAAATTATGCGATGTGTGGACGCGCCTATGGTGCCAGATTGCTCTGGATGTGGCCCAATGCCAAGATATGTGTAATGGGTGGAGAGCAGGCATCCAATGTCTTGCTTACAGTGAAACTCGCCGGACTCAAGAAGAAAGGGCTGACAATGAGTCAGGAGGAGCAAGACAAGTTTCGTGAGCCTATCCTCAAAAAATATGAAGAGGAATCGAGCGCCTATTACAGCACGGCAAGGATCTGGGATGATGGGATTATCAATCCCCTCGATACGAGAAATGTCCTGGCCTTAGGGATCTCTATGTCCCTAAACACACCAATACCGGACCATCGATTTGGTGTTTTCAGAATGTAATTAAAACGGAGGACTGATGAGTAAGATTAATTTTAAGGATTTTATCAAGAAGATTGAGAAACCCTGGCAGCCCCTTGATATCGTGTATGTAAATGATACCGCATTGCGTATGGCAAAAATTGACGGCGCCTATGAATGGCATACACATCAAAATGAGGATGAATTCTTTTATGTATTGAAGGGTGAGATCTTTATTGATCTTGAGAAAGAAGCAGTGCACCTGAAAGAGCAAGAGGGTTTTCTTGTAAAAAAGGGTCTCCGTCATCGATCCCGGTCTGAGAAACCAGCCTGGATTCTGCTTGTGGAGCCAACCGCCACAAAAACTCTGGGCGACAAGATTGGTAAGAAGTAGACAATTTATCTATTGAAAAGTGTCTTTTCAAGAAGTTATCTCTCCGGCCGAAGAACGCTTTGAAAAAATCAGAAGAACCATCGGCCTCTTTCTGGGGCCAGCGCTCTTAATTGCCATCGATCTATTACCAATAAACTTAAACCCTAAGGCCCATCACCTCGCTGCTATCTTATCACTGGTAATCGTCTGGTGGATTACCGAAGCGGTACCGATACCGGTAACTGCCCTTTTAGGCCCAACCCTTGCTGTAATCTTTGGAGTTGAAACGGCCAAAAAAGTTTTTCCTTCATTCGCCGATCCAGTTGTATTTCTTTTTATCGGCAGTTTTATTCTGGCCCAGGCAATGTCCCGGCATCGCCTCGATCAGAGAATTGCCTATGGTCTTCTTGCCCTGCCCGGGGTTGGATCAGACCTCCGTTCTATCCTGTTTGTCTTTGGTTTGATTTCGGTTATCATCTCGATGTGGATTAGCAACACCGCTACAACTGCGATGTTGATGCCGATTGGCATCGGTATTCTCAGAACGATCTCTAAGGTCTATAGTAAAGAAAACGGGCAAGAGATCGATCCAAAGAAACTCCGCTATTCGACCGCCTTAATGCTTATGGCGGCCTATGGAGCATCAGTAGGGGGCATCGGTACTCCGGTTGGCACACCACCAAATTTAATCGGCATCGGATTGATCAATAATTTATTAAAGATTAAAATTTCTTTCTTTCAGTGGATGTTATTTGCCATTCCCCTGGTCATAATAATGTATATTGTTCTCTATTTTCTCCTCCTGATTCTGCATAAGCCAGAGATTAACAAGATTGAAGCGGTCCAGGAATTTATTAAGGAGGCGAGACAGAGACTCGGTCCTTTGACCCCGGGACAGAGGAATATCCTTATTGCTTTTCTCCTCACTGTCGGCCTCTGGGTTTTCCCTGGTTTTATCGCAATATTCTGGGGAAGCGAAGCTTCAGTGGCGAAGTGGTATGAGAGTCATATTCCTGAAGCAGGGGCGGCCCTGCTCGGTGCCGGTATCTTATTTGTTTTACCGGTTAATTGGCAGAAGAGAGAGTTCACAGCAACACTGAGAGATTTTACCGAAATTGACTGGGGAACAATCATCCTTTTCGGCGGTGGGCTCTCTTTAGGCGGATTGATGTTTTCAACTGGCCTGGCTGAAAGTCTGGGCCGGGCAATCTTGAATATTACCGGTGCTCACAGTCTCTGGGCGATCACGGCGGTTTCAATTGCCTTAGGCATTATCTTCAGCGAGTTAACATCAAACACCGCGTCGGCCAATATGGTGATCCCAGTAATGATTTCCCTGGCCCAGGCAGCTAATGTAAATCCGCTCATACCCGCACTCGGTGCCTGTATCGGTGCCAGTTATGGTTTTATGCTGCCGGTTTCTACTCCGCCCAATGCGATTGTCTATGGTTCAGGGATGGTGCCGATTACCAGGATGATCCGGACCGGTATTCTCTTTGATATCTGCGGTTTTTTGATAATATTTTTTGGTCTATTCCTTTTTCTTCCTCTGGCCGGGCTAAGATAAAATTAACCACTCTTTCCTATATACCCCTTTTCGTGAATACGCGCGAATAAAAGAAAAAAGCGAAAGATTATCCAGACCCTTGGCTGAAGTGTATGTTTTTAAATCAATAGAAAACTGCGAATTGCACCCGTGCCAATTTAATTTAACGATTGTCCGTAAATTTGATAACTTTCTTTATCACCGATTTATTGCCGGCACTGATTTCTACAAAATAGATGCCATCAGGAATTGTTTTCCCTGGCCGCCATTCGAAGAGTCTCTTCCCGGAAATTTTATCGATGACCTTACCCGCAACATCGTAAATTTTCGCCGAGATCATATTGTCCGCTGGAACGCTGAATCTGATTGTGTGCGTAAAGGGATTGGGATAGATTGAAAAAGGCCGAAATTGTTGAGTACTCTTTTCTGATATTCCAACAATCACTTCATTGCTGAGGCGGGATTCGGCAAACGCTTTGATCTGAGCGGTAACACAATAGCAGTAAGAAGATGTAGTTGAGTCGTTGTAAGTTGTATCGGTAATAAGCGATCGGTTTATTCGGCGGTAAGGACCACCTGATGTTATGCTTCGATAAATGTTGTAACCAGCGATATCAGATTCAGAGTTTTTACTCCAGACCAAATTTACATAGTTCGGAAAGCGGGCTGCGCTTAAATTCCTCGGTGGTCTGGGATGGAGCCAGCCGGTATTCCAGAGGTCGTGATAAAACGTGCCCCAGTCGGTCAAATATCCACGATAGGGGATACTCTCAATCGTCCAGAGGTTGACTGAGCCATCCATCAAGACAAGAGCTATTTCGATATCCCCGTCGGCATCGACATCACCTACGGAGGGGCTATTAACCAACGCCGCAGCAGTTGTAACAATTGGCCAATCAGTTACATTCGATGCATCGTAATTATAGGCGTTGAAATTGCCAGGGCTTAAATTGTCGGCAACAAGGACTTCGCGATAACCATCATCATCGATATCACATACCACCGGGGAACATTCGAGCATGTCGCAGACGGGCCAACCGTTGAGTGGGGTACCGTTATGGTGGCGGGCAAGCAGGTTTGGCCCACCAAGGACATGCCCTCCACCGAAGATTTCATAGTCTGAATCACCATCAATATCACCGGTCACCGGTGTTGTATAATGCTGGGGACCAGGGAAGCTCTGGGGCCAATTAGGAAAATTAGTTGCATTATGATTATAAATGCCGACATAATCTTGTGAGTTCAGATAATAGGCATGAAGAATCTCAAGATCGCTATCGCCGTCTAAGTCGGCCATTACTGGTTGTGCATAACTTGAACCACTCGCTATATTTAATTTCGGCCAGCCCGGTTTGAGATTGCCGTTTTGGTCCCAGACATAGACTGAACGATAAGCCAAGACACAAATTTCAAAGACGCCATCGTTATCGATATCAGCAACCGAAGCGGTAGCAACAGCAAGATAATCAGTATTTTGAGGCCAACCAGGATAGATTTGACCATTATGATGCCAGACATAGACATGTCCGGGCTGCCCCGATTGCATTTGGGGCATAATTATTTCCAGATCACCATCTCGGTCAAGATCAAAAAGAGTTGGTGCGACAAGACCGAGGACACCATTCGCATTCTGAGGCCAGTTGGGGAAGCTCGTGCCATCATGATTATAGATATAGACATAACCATTGCGGCAGGGGATCACAATTTCCAAATCGCCGTTGTTATCAATGTCGCCAATGGCAACTTTGGCTTGGACCATGGCCGGCAGTGTTAATGGCCAGCCCGGTAATAAATTACCCTGGTAGTCCCAGGCATAGACCTTGTTGTCAGTAGATCCAGCAACGATTTCCAGGCAGCCATCATTGTTAAGGTCAGCAAGGCTGACACCGCTTGGTTTATAATTAGGATGGGTCCCCATTGACTTGGGCCAACCGGGCATCTGCTGAGGCGGGGTATTAAAATTATGGACTGGGGACAGGGTGGTCCCAACATATTGAACCTGACCATCAAGATTGGTTTTGTATACCACAACCGATTGGGTCGTTAATGCAAGTAAAAAGACAATCGATAATGTCATAAAAACCTCCTCGGATATAATATACGCTATTTTTTAAAAATCAACAGAAAATATGCGGATCGGGCGAATCTAAGTTGCAAGCCCTATCAAATAACATCTTGCGAACTTAAAATGTGTGTGGCAACATCTATAAATCTAACCCGCTCTTTATGGATCGAGGCGGATTTTCAACTCACGCTGCAGTAAATTTAATGACGGCAGCATCTCCCGGGCTGATTCTTGATATGCCTTGAGATCTTTACCGATCGGGTCAGAGACTTCATTCTTCATAACCCGCCCTCTCTTATATTCTTTCAATAAGAATGTTTTGAGTGCGGCCCGGGGAGATATTTCGAGAACCCGCTCAAAATGCTTCAACTCCATGCAGAGAATCAGGTCGTTCTGTTCGACCAGGTCTTTAGTCAAAGGTTTGGTCCGATGGGCGGAGATGTCCCAGCCAAACATCTTGACCACCTGCTGGGCATGGGGCATTGCACCACTATCTATCGGTGCGGCGATTCCGGCTGAATCGATTATGATGCGCGGGTCAGGGACCATACCGCGCAAGATTCCCTGGGCCATTGGACTGCGACAGGAATTTCCTGTGCAGACGAAAAGAATATTGAAGGTTGCCTCTGGGCCGATTTTAATGAGCCGGTTTATTGCCTTTTCGATTTCAAGAAAAGAGATTCTGCCTTTACGCAATACGGTGGGGAAGTTTGACCGGAGATCGAGGACTGTTGATGGTAGCCCGTGCTTTGGACCGCCATCAATCAAGAGATCAAGATCAGGAAATATTTCAGTGATCTTGCTTGGTGAAGAAATTGGTTCTTCATCCGATATATTAGCGCTGGTGGTAGCAAGGGGCCGACCATATCTTCTGATTAATTCTATGAGCCAAGGTACCCGGGGAATCCTTATACCGATACTATTATCGACAGTTCTTATTGGGCAGGATTCTTTTGCCCAGTAGATAACTGTTAGCGGACCAGGCAGAAAGAATTCAACGACTTTACGATTCTTAACAAAGGCAAAATCTTTTATCCGGTCACGCCGGTCAAGGAATAGAGTCAGAGGTTTCTTTTCGCCACGCTGTTTAATCCGGTAGATTTTATTAATTGACTCCTGATTTGTGGCATCAACACCCAGACCATAGATGGTATCCGTAGGAAAAGCGACAACCCCACCCTTACTTAAGATATCAATGACCTCCTGATAAAAACCTTCGTCGAGTCGATGTTCAAGGACTATGCGTTTCATTGAGTCTTCATATCTTTGGGTGAATGATTTGATCGCTTAAAGTTTCTTAAGCAGGCGTAAGGCAAAATAGGCAGCATTTTTAGCACCGGACTTGCCAATACCAAAGGTTGCTACAGGGACCCCCGAAGGCATTTGCACCATTGCAAAGAGTGAATCAATTCCTTTCAGTGGTGAAGAGGGGATCGGGACACCGAGGACCGGGATATCGGTGTATGATGCGATGAATCCCGGGAGAGCAGCAGCAAAACCAGCACCGGCGATAATGACTTTGACTTTAGCCTTTTCTGCCTGCTGGATTTTTCTTCTCAGTTGTTCAGGCTGACGGTGTGCCGACAATATTATCTTCTCATATTTGATCTTGTGCTCTTTCAAGACAAGGCAGGCTTCTTCCATATATGGTTCATCCGATTTACTACCCATTATTACCCAGACCATTTCTTCTTTCTCCTTCTTCGAACCTTCCTCATCCCGGTTGCACCAATATCCGGTCGATAGTACATACCATCAAAGTGAATCTTTTTGATCACATTCAGGGCACGGATTTTTGCAAGTTTCAGGGTGTCATCGATGCCGACCACATTGAGGACCCTCCCTCCTGCGGTTACCAGTCTCTTATCTTCTAACTTTGTCCCGGCATGAAATATCAGGGTCTGAGAAGTATCGGTTGTTCCCAGGGTAATCGTCTTGCCGGTCTCGTAATAACCTGGATAACCGGCTGATGCCAGGACAAAACAGATTGCCATCTTATTTTTGAATTCAAGATTGACCTCATCGAGTCGGTCTTCGGTTGTGGCGATCAGCGCCGGAATTATATCTGAACTGATAAGGGGTATAATTGATTGGGCCTCGGGATCACCAAACCGACAGTTGTATTCAAGGACCTTGGGGCCCTTTGAAGTAAGGATCAAACCAAAATAGAGGCAACCCTTAAAAACTATCCCGTTGTCTAACAGGGCAAGGATGGTCGGTCTGATTATAACATTCTCGATCAGGGATTGAGTCTTCCGGTCAAGGAGATAGGGGCTAAAACTTCCCATCCCACCGGTATTTGGCCCCTGGTCATTTGGTAGCAATCTTTTATGATCCTGAGCCGAAGGAAGGATCTTTATGCTCCGGCCATCGGTCAGGACCAGAATTGTGACCTCGGGTCCGCTCAGGAACTCCTCGATAATGATCCTTTGCCCGGCCTCACCATATTTTTTCTGGATTAACATATCGTCGATAACCATATCCGCTTCGCGTCTATTCTTGACGATGGATACACCCTTGCCGTAGGCCAAGCCTGATGCTTTGATAACAACCGGGAAATCGAGGGTCTTAATATAACTCAAGGCAGCATCCTTTTTGTAGAAGACTTTAAATTTTGCAGTAGGGATTCCATAGCGATACATAAAGTCTTTGGCAAAGGATTTGTCGGCCTCGATCTGGGCTGCTTTCTGATTTGGGCCGAAAATTTTTAAATCCCTTTTCTCAAATTCATCAACAATACCCATCGCCAGTGGGAATTCAGGCCCGACAACAGTAAAATCGATCTTGTTATCTTTAGCAAATTTGGCCAGACCGATAATCTCACCAACCTGAATGGGGACACATTTGCCGATACTCGCTATCCCGGGATTACCCGGTGCTGCATAGAGTTGCTTTACCAGCGGCGATTGTTTTATCTTCCAGGCCAGTGCATGCTCACGACCACCGCCACCTACGATAAGGATCTTCATTTTACTCCTTTCAGTCCCTTGATGATGCGCTTTGCCTGCTTAGGATTCTGCTCGATGATGCTACCGATGACGATAAAATCAGCCCCGGCCCTGATAATCCGCTGAGCAGTCGGCAGATTACTTATGCCACCTCCAACAATCAACGGAATTGAAATTGTCGCTCGAACCCGTCTGATTACTTCAATTGGAACGGATCTCTTCCCGCCGCTCCCCGCTTCAAGATAAATCATCTTCATTCCCAGATACTGTCCGGCCAGTGCATGGGCACAGACGATTTCTGGTTTGGTTCTTGGTAGAGGCTTGGTCTGGGAGGTGAACTCAACCGAGGTATATGAACCTGAGTCAATGAGGAGATAACCGACGGAGATTGGTTCCAGTTTAAATTCTCTTATTAAAAAGGCAGCCCGGACCTGTTCACCAATAAGATATTCAGGATTGCGACCACTTAAAAGACTCAGATAGAAGATAGCGTCGGCATTCCTGGTAACCTGACTCGTTCCTCCAGGAAATAGAATCACCGGGCGGGAGGAATATCTCTTCACCATTCTGGCAATCTTATCAAAATTTGGGGTGGCGATAAAACTCGTCCCGATCATAATCGCGGTCAATCCATCTTCACATAAGTCACTGACTAATTTTCCTATGCTCTCTGCATCACTGCGGTCAGGATCGATCAGCGCAAATATGCCGGGTCGGTTTTTTAACAGATATTCATAAACCACTTATTAACTCTCCTGAAAGGCTATAATATCTGAAAATACAAGAATTAAGAGGTTTCACCAGGGCCATCATACCTTATTATATTAAGTTAATGTGATAAGTCAATGGGAAAATCTTTGAATAACTAAAGGAGATTCTTATAATGGTAAGAGTTCAAACTTTCTCTCCAGTAGATCCCGGCTTAATACTTGAATGTCCTCAATTGACCATTCTTGATATATGCCCAGGACATACCTTCACTGTTTGTTCCAACACCGATTCTGCCTTTATGATCAATGCCGATTGCACCACAGACTGCCTTATGCATTCGGGCAATTTTTAAAGCTTTATTTATCGCTTGCTGAGCCGAGAAACGCTCCATCAAATCGACACAGACCTTGGCCAGGCAGAGTCGGATTATTGCCTCGCCGTGTCCGGTCGTGGCAACCCCACCAGATCTATTGGTATAAAGGCCCGCACCAAATACTGGTGTATCACCAACCCGGCCGGGTAATTTTCCATTTATACCACCGGTTGAATTAGATACTGCAATCAGGCCCTTATGATCGATCGCCACGGCTCCAACTGTGTCCGCCTCATAAATTTTGAGCAGTTGATTGAGTTTAGGGAAATAGCGGTTCTTTTTGTTTTTTTTGATCCTTGCTATCTCGAGTTTTAAAAATCTCTTCTTCTCCTGGGTCAGACAGTTATATCTGGGAAAACCCATCCTTCGGGCAAAGTCACTCGCCCCAGCACCGGCAAGGATTATATGGTCGGTCTTTTCCATCACCGATCTTGCGATCAGGATTGGATTTTTTACATCCTTGATTGCGGCTACTGCTCCGCACCTTAAATCCGAGGTCATAAGCGAAGCATCCATTTCGACCTCACCATAGATATTGGGTGCCGAACCAGTGCCCGCATTAAAGATGGGTGTATCTTCAAGGATAACTGTTGCCTCAACTACCGCATCTAAGGCACTACCACCCTGTTTTAATATCTCATAACCAGCAGTTACTGCCCTGACCAACCCTTTTTCCCGTCGGCGGGCAAAAGATATTCCTCCTGCACCACCATCGGCAACAATCGCTATCATAGAGACTTTACCTGACCGGCAACGATGACCTTAACTGCTTTTCCCTTAAATCTTCGGCCTATAAAAGGCGTATTATGCGAGATGGACTTTATATCCTTCTGTTCAAATATCCACTCATAATTGGGATCGATGATGGTGATATCTGCATCCATCCCGGGTGCAATACGGCCTTTGGTTTTTAACCCCAATATCCGGGCAGGATTTGCAGTCAGTTTGGCAACTGCCTGGAGTATGGTCAATCTCTTCTTATGGACAAGTTCGGTGAAGACAAGGCCGACAAGAGTTTCCATCCCGATCATCCCGTAGGGCGCAGCTTCCATCTCCACCTCCTTTTCGGCCGAGGGATGAGGTGCATGGTCAGAAGCGATAGCATCAATTGTTCCATCCCGGAGGCCTTTAATTATTGCCCGGAGATCGGTTTCACTTCTTAGAGGCGGATTTACTTTGTAATTACTATCATAAGTTTTTAAGGCTTCTTCAGTAAGGATGAAATATTGAGGGCAGGTATCAGCCGTAATTTTCACTTTTTCTTTCTTTGCCTGACGGATCAATTCGACCGCACCGCGGGTTGATATGTGGGTTAAGTGAATTGGGGCATCAACATAACGGGCAATAAGAATATCTCGAGCGACAATAACCTCTTCCGCAATCGAGGGCGAGCCCCGTAAGCCTAAACGGGTGGCAGTTGCACCCTCATTCATAAGACCGGCCTGATGGAGATCCCAGTCCAGACAGTGTTCAATGATTATCGTCTTGAGCCGCTTGGTATATTCTAATGCCCGCCGCAAAACCTCACTGTTATATACTGAGTCGCCATCGTCAGAAAAACCGATTGCTCCGGCTTGCACCATCTGACTAAACTCAGCGATCTCTTCTCCCCGTCGGCCTTTGGTGATACAGCCGATCGGGTAGACATTGCAGAGGTTTAATCTTTTTGCCTTTTCGACGATATACCGGATAAGTCCGTCGTTATCGAGCGGGGGTTCAGTATTGGGCATACAGACAATTGAAGTTAGCCCTCCGGTAATTGCCGCCCGGACACCACTCTCAACTGTTTCCGCATCCGGCCGTCCGGGATCACGCAAATGGACATGCATATCGATCAGTCCGGGAACGACCAATTTACCCCGGGCATCGATCTTAAAACAATCCCGGGCGACAATTTTCTTGGCAATCGATTTTATCTTGTTCCCTTCGATTAGAATATCAGCAATGCGATTGGTTCGGGAGAGCGGATCCACTACCTGACCATTCTGGATTAACAATCGCCTCATCATCTACCTCCTTCCTTCCAGGGAACCCCGCGCACCAGGATGTAGAGGACCGCCATGCGGACAGCAACCCCGTTGTTTACCTGTTCCAGGATTACCGATTGTTGACTATCTGCAACCTCGGGGTCGATCTCAACACCACGGTTGATCGGCCCAGGGTGCATAATAAGAAGATTCTTTTTTAAATTTTTGAAACGCTCACAGGTCAGGCCGTAGAGTTCCCGGTATTCCCGGATTGAGGGAAAAAGACTCTTGCCCTGCCTCTCCAGTTGGAGGCGGAGAATATTTATTACATCAACATCGCCGATGATTTCATCAAGGTTGTAAAAGACCTCAACGCCCAATCGCTCAATCGCCATTGGTATCAATGTTGGTGGTCCACAGACCGAAACCCGGGCACCTAATTTTACAAGACCAAAGATATTAGATCGGGCAACCCGGGAATGGGCAATATCACCGACGATTAAAACTTTGAGTCCCTCAATCTTCTTAAAATGTTCTCTGATGGTAAAGATATCGAGCAGGCCCTGAGTCGGGTGTTCATGGCATCCATCACCCGCATTGATAACAAAGGCATCGATATGTCGGGCCAGAAAATGGGGGGCACCGGCGGCTGAATGTCGGATAACAACACCATCGACTTTCATTGCCTCGATGTTTCTTGCGGTATCAAGTAAGGTCTCTCCTTTCAGAACGCTTGAAGCCTTGGCGGTCAGGCTGACGGAATCGGCCGACAGTCTCTTGGCGGCGATTGAAAATGAAATCTGGGTTCTGGTCGAAGGCTCAAAGAAGAGGTTGGCGATGGTCTTGCCCCGCAATGCGGGAACAATCGGGATCGGTCGTTGCAGAACTTTTTTGAAACCACGGGCTGAATCGAGCACCATAAGAATCTCTTCCTGGGTTAAGTCTTCGAGTCCTAAGAGATTTTTGTGTTTAAACTTCATCACCACCTCCCATTATATAGACTGCATCCTCACCGTCTTCCTCCTTAACCATTACCTTGACAATCTCTCTTTTCCCGAGAGAGATTTTCTTACCAATGAAGTCGGCCTGAATCGGTAACTCACGCTGTCCGCGATCAATCAAAACCGCGAGTTGAATTTTCTTGGGCCGGCCAAAATCGATGATCTGATCCATTGCTGCCCGCACGGTTCGACCGGTATATAAGACATCATCGACCAGAATCACTATCTTATCCTTAATATCAAAATCAATCTCAGTCGAATGAACCACGGGCACATCACCGATGGTGTCGATATCATCACGATACAGAGTAATATCCAGGGCTCCAAAAGGGACCTCTTTACCTTCAATTTTTTTAATATGGTCGGCAATCCGGGTGGCGATGCGATCGCCCCGTCTTTTGATACCGACCAGAACAAGGTCCTTCATCCCACGATTCTTCTCCAGAATTTCATGGGCAATACGGGATATAATCCTTTTGATGTCATCGCGGTCCATTATCTTATGTTTATCCATCAAACCCCCTGTAGGGAATTCCCATCGTTTATAGACTTATCCGCAAAAAAATACCTATCCATAAAAATCGGATAGGTTAAGTGCTTCAATAAATAAAGAGATTCGCTTAAGCAACAAGAGCACCGACCTCCCGCTTAAAATTTTCTGCATTAAGACATTTACTAAGGGCCTCCTCATAGGAGACAATTTTTGATCGGACATACTGGGCAAGACAGGTGTCCAGGGTAATCATCCCCTGTTTCTGTGAGGTCTGGAGAATCGATGCGAGCTGGTGGGTCTTGGCCTCTCTTATAAGGTTGCGCACCGGTGAAGTTGCCACCAGAATTTCATAGGCGGCAATCCTGCCTTTCTTGTCGAGGCGCTTAACCAGTGTCTGAGAAATGACCCCGACCAGATTGAGCGAGAGTTGCATTCGGATTTGATTCTGCTGATGGGCGGGGAATACATCAATGATCCGGTCGATCGTTGATATTGAGTCGGTGGTGTGGAGGGTGGTGATGACAAGGTGGCCGGTCTCGGCCGCAGTAATTGAGAGAGAGATTGTCTCGAGATCACGCATTTCACCGACCAGAATGACATCCGGGTCCTGACGGAGAACAAATTTGAGGGCGTTGGCAAAAGAGAGTGTATCCCGTCCGACCTCGCGCTGGGTAATAAGGGCCTTCTTATTTTTATGGACAAATTCAATTGGATCCTCGACCGTTACGATATGACAGGTATCGTTCGAATTTCGATGGTTGATGATTGCAGCCTGGGTCGTTGACTTTCCACATCCCGAAGGCCCGGTAACAATTATCAATCCTCGCGGGCGCATTGCCATTTCCTTGATAATCGGTGGGAATTTTAAATCATCTATCGTCGGGATCGAGGCGGGGATAAGACGAAAGACCATGCCGGTATGGCCCTTCTGCCGGAAGAGATTTACCCGATATCGGGCAATACCCGGGATCTCATAAGAGAAGTCGAGTTCCATCTCTTTATGAAACTCAGAGATCTGCTCTTTATTTAAGATTTCGACAACACCGGATTCGATGTCAACATCAGTCAGGGGTGGTAGATTGAGTGGAACAAGATCACCGTGAATACGGAGTAAAGGTGCGCTCCCAACCTTGAGGATCAAATCGGATGCACTGTGCTGGATCTGAAGATCTAATAGTTCTCTAAGTTTCATGGTGATTTGGCAATCTTTTCAAACTCATCTGGATTTGTGGAATGGGCCAGTGCATCTTCAAAGGTCACCAGGTCCTGAAAATAGAGATTCTTCAGATACTGATCCATCTGGATCATACCCAGTTTCGATCCGGTCTGGATAAAAGAATAGATCTGCGGGGTCTTGGCTTCACGAATCGCACTTCGAATCGCAGCCGTGCAGGTCATTATTTCAAAGGCGGCAACCCGACCGGTTCGATCCTTCCGGGCAACAAGGGTCTCGGTAACAACTGCCTGAAGGGTTGATGCAAGTTGAATACGGATCTGGGGTTGCTGCTGGGGCGGAAAGACATCGATGATTCGATCGATAGTCTGAACCGCATCGATCGTGTGAAGGGTTGAAAAGATCAAATGTCCGGTCTCAGCGGCGGTAAGGGCCATGGCCATCGTTTCGAGGTCACGCATCTCACCGACCAGAATGATATCTGGATTCTGGCGCATAACATGTTTTAAGGCTTGGGCATAGGAGTGGGTATCAATCCCGATCTCCCGCTGCTCAATCACCGAAAGTTTATCCCGGTGAAGAAATTCAATCGGATCTTCGATCGTAATTATGTGTGCCCGGCGGGTTTGATTGATCGTTTCGATAATCGAGGCCAGGGTTGTCGATTTGCCACTTCCGGTCGGTCCGGTAATGAGGACCAAGCCACGGGGCAGATTGGCAATCTCTTTGAAGATGGACGGAAAACCCCATTCGTCGATGGTCTTGATCTTCAACGGAATGATTCTCATTACTGCACCGATGGTGCCCATAAACTTGAAACAGTTGACCCGGAATCGAGCCACACCGGGTATCTCGTATGCCATATCAAGTTCCAACTCTGTCTCTAAACGTTTCCGCCGCTCCGGGGTCATTATTTTATAGACAATATTTTCTATCTCCTCAGCCTTCAGGGGCGGATAATCGGTCCGGACGAGTTCACCATAGATCCTGAAGACCGGTGGCTCGCCGACGCGGAGGTGTAAATCCGATCCCTCACGTAAGACCAGTTCTTCAAGCAGAACATCAAGTTCAACTGAGACCATAGTTTTTATAAAAAAGGGGTTCCATAATGGAACCCCTTAATGGTTGAAAATATTTAAAGCCGGTAGGCGACAAAGGCCCTTAAACCAAATGAATAGTCGGTGTAGGTCAATGCCTTGGTTGAAATAACTTCGGTATAAGGCGACTTGGGAGCAACCTTTATTGTAAAGATACCTAGTGATGGATATTTTGTTGTATCCGCAGTTGAGAACTTGCAGGTTAGAACCGATTCGGCCGCAGTTGCTGAGACCTCCTTGGAATCGATCGGATTGACCAGATTGAGGAGGCTGTCGGGATCAGTAGTGATCTTGCCCCGATAAACTTCCACCTTGTAATCTTTAATCAGTTCGTCTTTTTTGTTTTTGATTGTTCGCCAGGTTACGGTCAGGGTCTCGGCAAGGTTCCGGAGGTTGATCGTATCAGAATCGGGTTTGACATAGGTAATCAAAGGCAGGATATAAACCTCAATGGTGTCAAAGGGTTCGATATTCTGACCGTTCCAGTAATTCAATTTATAATAAAAGCGGGCACCACCCTTGACATAAAGTGTATCGGTCGTTTTAAAAGTCATTGTATCCGTTATCGGCGAGATGGTATCGATATCTCTCCAATCCGTATTATTTGTCGAATACTGGACAATGATGCCATCGCCGACCTCGGGTTTGGTTATCGCCCACCACCACTTGAGCATCGTAAAACCGGTTCGCTTGGCTCCGAGCAATTTGCTCTCGACCGAGACAATGTTCGAAGTGGCAAGTTTAACCGTGCTTAAATTTACCTCGATGCCGGTCTCGCATACCATTACCAGAAAAACAACTACCGCAAGGATGATGAAGAGACCTTTCTTCATTTTACCTCCTTGACCAATTTTATTGAAAAAAGAGAATTTGTCAACAATTCGTTTTGTGAACAGCGTAATAATTTTTTCCTCTTGAGCAGATTCTTACCGATTGGATCAACAATTATTTACTTGACGCAGATTGAGTTTTATGTATAATGAAACCTTATGAGAATTCTTGTAACCAGCGCCCTGCCTTATGCCAATGGTGAGATCCATTTTGGTCATCTGGCTGGGGCTTATCTGCCCGCTGATATCTATGTTCGCTATCAGAGGCTTAAGAAGAGGGATGTTATTTATATCTGCGGTACAGATGAGCATGGTGTTCCGATAACCATCACGGCTGATCGAGAGAAGAAGACACCGCGCGAGATCGTCGATCGTTATTTTGAGTCGATCAAGAAATCTTTTGAGGATTTTGGTATAAAATTTGATAACTTTTCACGTACTACCCTTCCTCTCCATTACAAATTCTCTCAGAATTTCTTTCTCAAGATATACGAAAAGGGTTATATCTTTCCTAAGGAGACCAAGCAGTTCTACTGCCCGAACTGCCAGAAGTTTCTCGCTGACCGCTATATTCTCGGGACCTGCCCTCACTGTAGCGCTCAGGATGCACGGGGTGACCAGTGCGAGGCCTGTGGCCGGTGGCTTGAACCTTTTAACCTGATCGATCCTCACTGCCAGATCTGTAATACCACGCCAAAAGAGCGTATTACCACTCACTGGTATTTTAAGTTGAGTGCATTTGATAGCCAGTTACGCGAGTGGCTGGCGACAAAGACCCACTGGAAAGATAATGTCAAGAAATTCTGCGATGGCTGGTTAAAAGAGGGGCTTGAAGATCGGCCAATAACTCGGGACCTAAGCTGGGGTGTTCCGGTACCTTTAAGTGAAGCAGTCGGTAAAGTCCTCTATGTCTGGTTTGATGCCCCGATCGGCTACATATCTTCGACCATTGAGTGGGCAGAAAATATGGGCGAACCCGAGGCCTGGAAAAGATACTGGCTGGATCCAGAGACGAAACTCGTCCATTTTATCGGCAAGGATAACATCGTCTTTCATGCCCTGGTCTGGCCAGCAATGCTTATGGCTCATGGTGACTATATACTACCAACTGAGATCCCGGCCAATGAGTTTTTAAATATTGAAAGTGCCAAGATCTCGACCTCAAGGGGACATGCAATCTGGCTTCCCGATTATTTAAAAGAGTTTGCTCCAGATCCATTAAGATATTATCTGACAATCAATGCCCCCGAGACCAGGGATTCGGACTTCACCTGGCAGGATTTTAAGATCAAACACAACAACGAACTGGCTAATGTGCTGGGTAACTTTGTTAACCGCAGTATGGCCTTTGTTACTAAATACTATAACCGGCATATTCCCACCTCCTCAAACTTTGATGACCGTGCCGGTCGAATGGTCAAGATTATCGAAGAAGCACCCGATGCAATCGGAAAGATGATCGAACATTTCGAATTTAAGAAAGCGATGAAAGAGATTATGAATATCGCCCATGAGGGGAATAAATACTTTGACCACGATGAACCCTGGAATATGAGAAAGACCAGTCCGCTCTACTGTGAACGGACAATCTATGTCTGTATGAAATTGATCTCGATGCTCCAGGTTATTATTGAGCCGTTCCTACCTTTTACCGCTCAGAAAATCGCCAGTGCTTTGAAACTCAAAGACCGGACCTGGGATGAGGCAAAGACTGCAATATTACCCGGCGAGCTGGGTGAGGTTGAAATCCTCTTTCCCAAGATCGAAACGATCACGCTTCAGAAACCAAAGGAGGTTAAAGAATTGATACCCGAAATAACGCTTGAAGAGTTTAAGAAAGTTGATTTGAGAGTAGCAAAAATATTGAAAGCTGAAAATGTTACGGGCACAGAAAAACTTATGAAGATGGAGGTTGAAGTCGGTAACGAGACCAGACAGATTGTCGCCGGAATTGCCCGAAATTATAAGGCAGAGGAATTAGTTGGCAAATACATTGTCATCGTATATAATCTTAAACCGGCCCGGATCTTTAATGTTGAATCTAAGGGTATGCTCCTGGCCGCGGTAAAAGGCGATGAGGTGATTCTGATCAGTCCAGAGAAGCCGATCGACCCCGGGGCGAAGATAAGTTAAGCATCGATCCGTGCTGACCCTGTTTTTCGATAGTGTTTGATACCCACGCACACCTTTCCGATCCGGCATTCGCAAACGATCTCGCTTCGGTCGTTGAAAATGCACATTCCTCAGGAGTCGATCATATCATCGCGGTCGGCTACGATTTCCTGTCTTCACAGCAGAGTATTAAATTTGCCCGGGAAAAGACCTGGATCTATGCCGCCGTCGGGATCCATCCCCATGAAGCAGGTCGCTATCAGGGTGATTTGAGCGAGATCGAGATGCTCACTAAAGAGGCAAAGGTTATTGCCATCGGTGAGACCGGGCTCGATTTTTATCGGTCCTATTCACCACCCGATCGCCAGAAGGATCTTTTCCGGAGGCATATCGATCTGGCTAAAAAGACCAGGAAGCCTCTCATCATTCATGTCCGTCAAGCATTCGATGAAGTTCTCAAAATCCTTGGCGAAGAAGATTATCATTCAGGTGTTTTTCACTGTTACAGCGGTGATTTAAATTTTGCCCGCCGTATAGTCGAGATGGGATTTTATATTTCATTCAGTGGCTCGATTACCTTTGCCGGTTCGCGCCTGCCGCTCATAATAAATGATTTACCGAGGGAGCGAATTCTGGTCGAGACCGATGCCCCTTTCCTAACCCCGGTACCCTTGCGGGGGAAGCGGAACGAACCTGCAAATCTGAAGTATGTTGTAAGAAAGATTTCAGATGTCTTAAATCTTCCGTTTGATGAAATTGATCGATTGACAACGGAAAACGGTTTAACCGCCTTTACTTGCCGATGAGACTAAAAAAATCTTTAAGTCAGCATCTTCTATGGAATAAAAAAGTTGCTGAAAAGATTGTGAATTTTGCGCGGATCGAGAGCAATGACGAGATTGTTGAAATCGGCTCTGGCACCGGTATCTTAACCCGGGCGATGGCAATACACGCTAAGAAAATTTATGCCGTCGAGATCGACCGGGAGATGGTTAAAATCCTGAAGAAAAATCTTGCCGGATTCAACAATATCGAGATCATCGAACAGGATTTTTTGACCTTAACGATTGCTCACTTTAACCGGCCACTAATTATTGGTAACATACCATACCGAATCACAACCCGGATTATTAAAAAACTTATTGATGAGCGAGACTTTTTTGCCCGGGCGATTCTGACAATGCAAAGAGAGTATGCACAACGATTGCTTGCCCGGCCAGGGAACAAAGAGTACGGTTCGATGACAATCTTTACGGGTTATCATTTCAGGATAAACCGGGGATTTCTCATCCCGCCGGGGCAATTCCGGCCGAGACCAAAAGTATCATCGATGGTGGTTGAATTTATCAGACGCGAAATCAACTTTGGCCTGGAGCCGGATGACCTCAACGGTTTTTTTGATTTTGTTAAGAGACTATTCTGCTATCGCCGCAAGAAGATTTCCACTATTGTTAAAAAATTGTACGGTATAGCCCTGATTTATAATCGTCGACCCGAAGAACTGGAGATTGAGGAACTGATTAATCTCTATAATAATTTGCGAGTGCCATGGCAAAGGTTCTGATCCTCGAAGCAGATTATGAAAATTTAAGAAGATCGGTTGCGGAGGTATTTAATTTTTTCAAACCTGATCTGGCGCACAAGGAAGTCTTCGTCAAACCGAATATGCTCTCGGCCCGCAAGCCCGAAGAGCATGTCACAACCCATCCCTCTTTAATCCGGGCAGTCGGTCAGGAATTGATCGGACGTGGGGCAAATTTTGTGGTCGGTGACAACCATTCTGGAGAGATCGGCATCACGAACGAAGAGGTCGCCCGGAGAACAGGAATTTTATCGGCAGCGCTGGGGCGTTTCCGGAATATAAGTAGATCTGGCGGTAAGGTTAAAGGATTCTCCCGATTGATCGATGAACTGATTGTCTCCACCGAAATCCTCGACTGTGGCTATCTTATCTCCCTGCCTAAGTTTAAGACCCATGCCCTGACTATGATAACCGGGGCATTGAAGAATATGTTTGGGATCATCCCGGGTGGACTCAAATCCAGGATCCACTATCTCTGTGCCCGGGCTTCAGATTTTGCACAGATAATTGTTGATATCTACAAGATCCGACCACCGGATCTGACCATAATGGATGCAATCGTAGGGATGGAAGGTCTTGGTCCAGGTAATGGAAAGATACGGCCGATTGGAAAATTGATTGCATCCACCAATGGGGCAGCGGTCGATATCATTATGGCTCGAATGATGGGGATTGATCCACAAAAGATTCTTCATCTTAAATATGCGACCGAGCAGGGGTTGGTCGACCCGGGGCAGATCGAAGTTATCGGTAATTTTGATGTCCTGAAAAAATTTCAACTGCCACCTACTTTCTCCGGTCGTGGAATATTTAAGTATCTCTACGATAAGGTTATCCACGGCATCCATTTAGGACGATTGCCTTATGTCGATATAAATCGTTGCCAGCGTTGTAAATCCTGTGCCAATATCTGCCCTGCGGGTGCAATAGACGATCAGGCCATTTCTGCTCCGCGCGTTATCCCCGGCAAGTGTATCCTCTGTTACTGCTGTATTGAGATCTGCCCCCATAATGCAATCCGAACCAGACTCCATCTTCGTCGTTACAGAGAGTAGACAAATTCTCTCAGGCTGTTTTTTATAGCGCCTTTTCAATGGCAACAATCTCGTATTCGAGATCGTTGATTTTTATCATCGCCCCAACAGTTTTACCCAGCAAATGCCTGGCCAGCGGGGCTTCATTCGAAATAATATTTTTATCAAGATTGGTGTCCCAGCGACCAAGGATGGTATAAGACACCCTTGTTTGGTCCTTTTTTGCTTCTAATGTAACTTTAGTCCCGACTGAGACTTTATGAATATCGATTGTTGCCGGATCGATAATCTTTGTCTTGAGCAGGGCTGATTCAAGATCGCGTACCTTTTGATAGAGTTGATCCTGTTTTTCTCTGGCAACCTTATATTCGAAATTTTCACTCAAATCCCCGTATTCACGTGCCCGGCTGATCTCTCTTTTATTCTCCGGGATCTCAACCGTCAGAAGTCGCTGTAACTCCTCTTTCTTTTTATTGAGAGATTCTTTTGTTGCATAGATAACATCATCATCTTTTTTGAACAACTGCGGGAAATGGAATTCGATGATTCTTATGAAATTCCTCTTTTCCCAATCGGCCAGTGTGGAACTGTTTTTTAATGAGGCTAAAAT
This sequence comes from Caldifarciminota bacterium, assembly GCA_965648915.1. GTDB lineage: Bacteria > Hydrothermota > Tepidihabitantia > SM23-42 > CAYGYG01 > CBFGIV01. The sequence goes on from CBFGIV010000001.1 coordinate 28,923, forward strand.
CCGACGGGCGTCTTCCAAAGTGGTCTGGCCGATCAACCGGTCGAAGGCCTCAAGGTTCAGGATTTTTAATATCATCGGTTTGATTCCATTTATCTGTTCAAGACTATCAATCAGACGCGCAATAACTGAGGAGGTAAAAAATTCGACCAGTTCTCCCTTCGCCATTTTTTTCAGGAGCCATTTAAACTGGTCCGGATGATTTTTGGGAGCGATGATTATCGATTGGTATAATTCTTTAAGTAGAGGTGGATTTTCCCTCAGGCTCTCTTCGATTACATTCAAGATTGGTGGATTACCTACTACAAAGGCAATATTTTTGAAGATCTCGGGCCAGTTATCCGGAAATCGATCTTTTATAAAGTTGAGGAGGAATTTTTGACTTGTTACAAGTTGCAATTTTGCAATTATCTCTTCCGGTTCTATCACGGTGAAAAGCTCATCAATTGTGTAACTCAGGGGCTGAAGATCATTTCCACCTCCAGTAGTGCTGATGAAATTTTTGCAGAGGACCGCAATTTCAAAGGCTGAAACCGGATCGTCCTTGTAAGTTTTATTGGAGATTTCAATCAACTGTTGCATTACCTTCTTGATGATGTCTGACCTTCGGCTGAGAAGATCAAATGCGATTCTGATCTTTTCTTTAATTGATGCCCGGGAAAAGTTTTCAATTGTCTCGGTAGATTTATCGATACCGGTTGTAACATATTGATAGGTTTTCTGGTTTTTACCGGTGACCCGAACATTGGGATCGGCCTCGATCTTTTTACGAAACTTTTCCCAGAATTTTGAAATTTCCTCGGTTTCGATTATACCTTCCAGATAAAATTTGATCTGGTTGGCATTCAACGGGCAAGCAAAACTCTTGAGTAGAAAAATAATCAGCCCCACCGGGTCGGAATTGACTGATTTTTTTAAATCTTCAAGTGCATAATGCTTTTTATAAAGAAAATGTTCTTGATCGATTGGGGTTAATAATTTTTTGGCAACTTCGATGTTGAGAAAATGGCGACCCTTCTTTTCAAAATTAAAGACGATTTCTCCTTTAGAAAGGTTAAAATCAATAACCTGCCCCAGGCCATAATTTTCAAAGTAAAAATGACGGCCGATATCAAATTTTAAATGTTCTTCAAATCGGTTCAATGCCCTGAAGAGGTTCTCATCGGTCTCAATCCGTGAATATTGAATAAACTCTTCGATGCGCTTGCTCTGCTGATAGTTAAGTCGGTACAGGTCGATCAATTTTTTGCGAATTTCTGAATTGCCAGGTGTATAGTATGCGATAACTTTATATACCCTGATTGCATCGGATAGGGCAGCGATCGATTCAAGATGCCCGGCTAAGAATTCAAGTAAGATGAGGGCGCGGGGGAGTTCGTTGATTTTTTTCAATTCCTCGGCAATAACAAAATATTCCTCAAGGCGGGTCGGATCCCTCTCTATCATCTCCAGCCAGCGATTTTCGAGGTTCTGAAAATCCCGGGATTCAATTAGATGTCTGAAATCTTCCTCCATACACTTATAATACAAATTTTTAGTAAATATGCAACATCAATTTTCGAATAAACTTATGCTTGATTATACTATTTAATTGGTCTATAATATCTCCCGAAAGAGTTGCCCGTAAGAATCTTTAAGGAATGAAGGAAATAGATATATGAGAGTCGTCAGACTATTTATTATCTTAATCGGTTCAGCCGTTGTTTTGTTTGTTGCACTGGCGACTGTTTATCTGCTCAGCCATCGCCAGAGGGTAATCTCTTCATCAGAGATTAAAACCCCAGGGGCAACTAAGAATGTGCTTATCGCCAGTCAGGGGAGCACATTTAAAAATGGCCTGGTCGAAAGTCTCCGGGTATATTTACAGAAGAGGCCTTACAATTTGAAGATAATCGATGTCACGATGCTGGGTGAGATTGATGAAGCGGATTGGGATGCCCTCGTCCTGATTCATACTACTGAAAAATGGCAGTTGCAACCCGATGTTAAAAAATATCTCGACCGCGCCAAAGATTTAAGTAAAGTGGTCCTCGTAACGACATCCGGGAATGGAAGGTGGAAGACAAGAGACTATAAAGTCGATGCAATTACCTCTGCCTCAAAAAAGAATGAATTGAGTTCTCTTACCGCACTGATTATTGACCGAATCGAAATGATACTGGCGAACCCCTGAAGTATACTAGAGATCGGACTGCCTAGATGATTTTCGAACCCGACAATGAAGATAAAAGATTCCGCACCGGCGATGGCTTGATTTTATGGGTAATCTATATATAATTGGATTTAAGGAGGTTAGATGAAGCTACCTTTTGGTGAAATAAAAGAGAATGTTTTGATGATGAAGTTTTCGACGGCCGATTATTCGATTGCATCGGTATTGAATGCAATCAAGATGCACATCGATGTTATTAAAGAAATGGGTGTGGTATTTCTCGGTGCCTCGACCGAAGTCGTCGTCGGCCCGACTCCGGTCTTCACGCCGGTTCCGGTTGTCGCTCATTTTGAATATAGCGGTAAAGGAGATAGTAAAGAGTTTCTGGAGAAGGTTTATCGCATTGTCTGGGAAGGTATTGTAAATTCTTTCGTTGACGAAGCATGCTGGGCTCAGTCCAAAGCCGCCTATGCCCAGTTTATCCATTCTCAGGCCGACCTTTTGCGAGCAAGGATTGAAGCGACAAAAGAATAGTTCCGGTTACTACATTCCCTGTCAATCTTCCCAATCCTGCTGTTGGGCTATTTTGTGCCTGGGGTACTTAAAGTTGGGCTGTGATGTTGTGAGATAACTCTTATGATTAGTCTTCTCGCCCTGCTGGTTTTCTCGGTAAATGCTGACCTCAGATGGGTGGAGGTAGATTTATCACTTTTAAAAGATGGAAGGGCAGATTTTATATATAAAATAAGATGGAATGTTATCCAGGGGCAGATGCACGATTTCTATCTCCAGGGGATCTCGGTCGATCCTTATTTTGACTATGAGAATTCGCATGCGCTGGACGGGCAGGGGCGAAGATATCTCCTTAAGATAGTAAATCTCGGTGACAAATATGATATCTTACTTGCCGATAACCAGGCATATGGTCCGGGTGAAATAACCTATATTCTCCATTTCGGGGGCGATCTGGCACGATCCCAGAATCTTGCAACTACAACCAGTAGGGAATTTGGCCAACTGGTTGTTCTGAACTGGGCACCACCCCAGTGGGATGAGCACTTAGACCATTACACGATCTATCTCCATTATCCGATTGAAACCCCGGGCAAAGAGGTCAGACCCGATGATTATGGTTTTTTGACCGAACCATTTATGAATAAGAATTATCTGATCGATTATTATGGTCAGGTTTATCAGGGGCACAATTATTTTACGGTTCGAATACATAAAAATAATCTCCAGACAAGAGAGAAGATGCCGATTCAATGTTATATACCGGAACGGTATTTTGAAACTGAAAAGTTCGGTCGTGTCCGATTACCTGCGCCGAGCAGGAAAAAGACCGGGGGAGCGGGTGTATCCTATGATATAATTTATGCCTTGATATCAATCGTGCCTTATCTCTTTTATTCGAATCGTAAGGCAAGACGTGTCCAGCAGGCATTTGTCGAGGTTGAGACACTAAACTGGCTCAAACAGGATTGGATACCACCCAAGATTGAACTGGCGACATTTCGCAAGACTGGTAAGGTGGCGAAGCTCGATTTCATCGAGGCGGCACTCCTTCTTGACTTTCCGGTTAATAAGGTCTTAACAATTCTCTTCAATAATCTTGAAAAATTCGGGATCCTCAAAGTAAACTCGATTGACCCATTGAATGTTAAGGTCCTTCATCTCCCGGTGGGTCTGCGTTACTATGAGCATGTTCTTATAAATGCAATCAAAACCGATGGCACAATTGACGAAAATGGTTTAAAGGCAGTTATCAATGTGGTCGTCGAGAAATTGAGTCAGAAGATGTGGGATTGTGATGTTGAAGCGACCAAGGCATACTATCGTCAGAAGATATCTGCACCCGGTATTGATGATCGATATCAAGAGCAGGAGTATTACGATTATCTTATGGATCGGGATTTTTATCTACGCAGTCGTTATCGAACGATGGAGAATTCAATTGTTCCGATCAGTGAAGAGTTTAAGACCTATTCAAATTTTATACACTCTGATGCCTGTCATAGCGCATGCTATGTACATACTGCCTGCCATGATGCCTGCCATTCGGCCTGCCACTCCGCCTGTCATTCGGCCTGCCACTCCGCCTGTCACTCGGCTTGCCATTCGGCCTGTGTTAGCGGAGGAGCACACTGATGATTGACAATCTTAAAAAAGATGTGAGCACGGAAAGGTTAGAGGTGAAATTTGATATTAATATTGACTGGGTTGATGAATTTACAGAAAAGATAAGGCCGTTTGTATATGTGCGGCCCGAAGATTGTTTAATGATCTTAATTCCTAATCAGATCTACCGTTTGAATCGCAGCGGTCTCGGGATATTGAATTTTATGCTCAAGGGTGGGAAGATAAGAGAGTTAATCACCCTTCTGAATTTAAATCAAAGACAGATTGCCGAGATCCATTATTTCTTTGCCGATTTACGGGCGCTGATTAAGGGTTGTTTTCAGGAGAGTGAGAAACGCCGGGCAGTTGATTATTTTGAATATAAGGGTAATTTTAATAAATTACCGGTCCTTTCCGAAATTGCAGTAACCTACCGATGTAATTTAAATTGTAGGTTTTGCTATGTAGGCGAAAAAAGCGATTATCGAGAATTATCCACCGCTGAGTTAAAAATTGTTTTAAGGAAGATCTTTTTTGAAGCCAAAGTTCCTTCAGTCAGTTTTACCGGTGGTGAACCATTGTTGAGGAAGGATATTTTACAGATAGTTAAGTTTGCCCGCAGCCTTGGTCTCTGGACCAATTTAATTACTAATGGGACATTGATCGAGCGAGAAATGGCCCGGGATCTGAAAAGAATGGGGCTTAATTCAAGCCAGGTGAGCATCGAAGGCCATAATTCAGAGATTCATGAGCGTTTGACCGGATTGGCCGGGACCTATACCAGGACTATCAACGGGATTGAATGCTTACGCGAGGTTGGGATCCCGGTGCATACCAATACTACGGTGACAAGAGAAAACCTCGCATATCTTGAGGAGATTGTTCGTCTGGTTAAAGGACTCGGTTTGAATCGACTCTCGATGAATCTTCTGATTCCCTGCGGTTCAGCATCAGAAAGAAAGGAGATATGGGTAAGTTATAGTGAGATTGGTGAACATATTCTCAGGGCGCAAGGCCTTGCTCGGGCCTTGGGGATAAAGTTTCTCTGGTATTCACCCGTGCCTTTGTGTAAATTCAATCCCATCGCTCATTGCCTGGGTAATAAGTCCTGTGCTGCGGTGAGTGGACTATTAAGTATTGATCCCGAGGGGAATATCTTACCCTGCTCTTCCTGGCCCCAGCCACTGGGCTCACTGCTCAAAGAACCTTTTCAAAAAATCTGGAATAGTGTTGGGGCCGAATATTTTAAAGAACATCAGTACGCGCCGGATATCTGTCAGGGATGTGAATTGTTCCCGGTCTGTATCGGTGCCTGTCCTATCTACTGGCAGCATCGAGGCGCGGATGAGTTAAAAGCGACGGTTATTGATGATGGGGTATAGATGGAGGAAGTGAAACAGGGTTATGCCATATTTGACAGGGTTAACCCCGGTCTGCGCAGCCTGTTTTCGGCGGGGCTGATTCTTCTTGCTTTTCTCTTTCAGTTGAATACCAGAAGTTTCTGGACCGGTTTACCTTTGCTCATTATCTGTATTGCGATCAACTGGATGAAGAATATCTCAACCAGGGCTTTGACCGCCGATAAGCGAGAATGGGTTGAAGTGACTCCGGAAAAGATTCTGCTGGTTTATGAACAGGCCCGGCGGATAAAAAAATTTCGCAGTGGCAATTTTGGTATCGGCTGTCTTATCGCCATCATCTTTCTTTCGATCTTTTTTCTCCCCGCCTTTGCGCAGTCAATCACCCTCTCCCCCTTCATTGTATATGTAATTATCGATGCCCTGATCCTGTTTGCCGGGCTTACTATCTCCGGGCGCAGGAGTGCCTGGATGGCACCAGGGCTCGATCTCAAGGCTGAGATTATTAATCGACTGTTGAATGCACCGATAATAAAAGATGACCCCGGTTTGAAGGCGATACCGCTTCTCGAGATCGGCAAATCAACAAAGGGTGATTTCCCGATCGATGTTCGACTCAAATTGAAATTCATCGATGCGCCTGAGGATTTTTTAGGGATCCAGGGGCAGATTTCGATCAATAGTGTGAAATCTACTGACTATCCCTATTTTTATTCGGTAGTTATTGCAAAGAAATCTTTCAATCTTCTGGCAAAAATAGGTAAACAGGAGATAGAAAGGCTGGTGATTGAAACCCAGACGCCGGCTGATGTTGATGTTGTTGTCCTACGCCAGAAAACAACCCGGACCTCGGGTTATTATACCGATAAGAATCAGCAGGATTATATACTCTTCAACGCCATTAAACTTACTAAAGAGATCTTGAAAAAATAGAATTTAATCCCTTAGATCTTTTTCTTTAAAACCCTCTCTCTTAGAAAACAGGACCGCGCCGATGATCAAGATTAAAGAGAGGGAGCTGATGATAATTACGCCCAATGGAAAACCCCTGTGCATAATTACGAGCGGGGCGACGAGGAGCGAGACGAGATTGATTACTTTAATCATTGGATTAAGCGCGGGTCCGGCTGTATCTTTTAATGGATCGCCAACCGTATCGCCGATGACCGATGCCTTATGGCAGTCAGAACCTTTGCCTCCATAGAATCCATCCTCGATCGATTTTTTTGCATTATCCCAGGCACCCCCGGCATTAGCCATAAAGACAGCGAGCAACTGGCCAACAAGGATGATGCCCGCAAGAAATCCGCCTAATGCTTCGGCCTTGAAGACAAAACCGACCAGGATCGGCGAGAGGATCGAAATCAGCCCGAGGCCGATCAACTCCCGCTGGGCCGCAGTCGTGCAGATGGCAACTGGTTTTGCATAATCAGGCTCGGCTCTACCTTCCCAGAGCCCGGGTATTTCAGCAAATTGACGTCGGATCTCTTTGACAATAAGAAATGCGGCACGGCCGACCGCACGGATCGCCAGGGAACTGAAGAGAAAAGGTATCGCTCCACCGATCAACATACCGATAAAGACGACGGGATTGGAGACATCGATCTTACCCAGTTTCAAATCAACGGTAAATGCACCGAAGAGGGAGACGGCAGCGATGACTGCTGAGCCGATAGCAATACCTTTGGTTATCGCCTTGGTCGTATTGCCAACCGCATCAAGATCAGCCATAATTTGACGGGCCTTGGGCTCCATATGAGCCATCTCACCAATCCCGTTGGCATTGTCCGATATCGGGCCGAATGCATCCATAGAGATATTGTTGCCGGTGAGGGTCAATTGTCCGATACCACACAGGGCAACACCGTAGAGAATATATTGAAAACCCATTCCCTGCCAGATGAGTGCCGAGGCGATGATTGAAATTGCGATGACAATTATTGCCCAGACCGTGCTTTCGTAGCCGACCGCCAGACCGCGCAGGATAACGGTAGCCGCCCCGGTCTGACTGGAACGGGCGATCTCTTTGACCGGTGCTTTCTCAGTTGATGTGAAATAATCGGTCAGGTAGTTAAAGGAGACCGCGAGGAATATACCGATGCTGGTTGAGAAGAAGACCCGCAGGTCTTTGAAATAGAAATGGGCAAAGATAAAAAAGGCGGCAATGGAAATGATGGCCGAAAGCCAGTAACCACGGTGGATCGCTTCCATGGCGTTTTCAACCTCTTTCAGAGCGCGCACCGCATAGGTGCCAATAATTGATGAGAAGACGCCTGAGGCACGGACCAGCAGGGGAAAGACGATCCACTTCAATTCAAAATCAACTTTTAAGGCGGCAATGGAAAGACCGAGGAGCATCGCTGAGACGATGGTTACTTCGTAGGATTCGAATATATCAGCAGCCATCCCGGCGCAATCACCAACATTATCGCCTACCAGATCAGCAATCACCGCGGCGTTTCTCGGGTCATCTTCCGGGATATTTTTTTCCACCTTTCCAACCAGGTCAGCACCAACATCGGCGGCTTTGGTGTAGATACCTCCACCGACCCTCATAAATAGCGCTAAGAGACACCCGCCAAATCCAAATCCGAGTAAAACTTCTGGTGCCTCTTTACCAAAAATTATAAAAATTGTGGTTCCTCCTAAAAGTCCCAGCCCGTCAGTTAACATTCCGGTAATGGTCCCGGAGCGGTAGGCGATTTTTAGTGCTTCAGCAAAACTCCTGCGAGCTGCGGACGCTACCCGCACATTGCCCCGGACTGCCATCCCCATACCGATATAACCGACCAGGGCAGAAAATATTGAACCCATCAGAAAGGCGCCGGCCCGGCCCAGGGCAATATGTGGACCCTGGGTGGTAGTAAAGTAGAGGAGGATAGCGAGGATTACAATCAGGAAGGCGATCGCCCGGAACTGGCGATTGAGATAGGTATTTGCTCCAACTTTAATGGCATTTGATATCTTTCTCATCTTTTCATCGCCCTGATCGGCCCGGAGAATCTGAAGAGTAAGAAATAGGGCGTATAATAACCCGGCTATCGCCACACCTAAAACCGACCAGATTGCGATGATCTCAAATGTTGATGCACCGTGCATAATTAAACTCCTTTTTTGACATCAAATTCCTGAGATGGAAGTTAATGCCTGTAATACTATATAAAAATTCACAAAAGTCAATAATTCGATTTAAATCAAAAAATAATTTCAACGGAAAGAAAACAGGAGTGTTTTGACATCCTCCAGCAAAGGAGCGTCCCGCCTTTCTTCAGCTTAGGGGCGTCTCGCCCCGACCTGCGGGACCATTCTCTCCATGCTATATTGTTATAATGTTTAGATCTGCCCCCATCGTCCCCGAATTAAGTATTGTGTCCCCGGAATTCCAAATAGCCAGTCAGGGGACTCGGTCGACTATGTGCTCAGATCCTTTCCTTGGATCCATTCTCGGTTTCTTAAGAAAGTGAGAAATCAAATTTTACGTTTCTGTGCGCATTTGCTGTTATTAACGAATGATTGACAAGGAGTAAAGAAGGAAATATAATAGAATATTAAGAAAGGAACAATTGATGCAGAAGACTGAAGAGCGGCGTCTGGTCACCATCCTCTTTGCTGACCTTTCAGGGTTTACAAGACTTTCGCATAGCCTTGACCCTGAGGATGTCCAGGAAGTCGCTAATGCCTGCTTTGAATATCTGAATCCACCAATCATAAAACAGGGAGGGATGATCCATAAATATGAAGGCGATCTGGTCATTGCCCTGTTTGGTATCCCGGTAAGCCATGAAGATGACCCAGAAAGGGCGATAAAGGCAGGTCTGGAGATGCTGACTCTTATCCCGGAAATAAACAACGCACTCACAGAGAAGTTGAAGACGAAGACTGACCTAGGTTTACATATTGGGATAAATAGCGGGACTGTGGTTATTGGTGAGGTTGGTTCTATTGAGAAGAAAGAATGGACCGTGATGGGTGATGTGGTCAATCTGGCATCAAGGTTAAAGGATATAGCAAAGAGGGGTGAGATCATAGTCTCGGAACCGGTCTGTCGGTCATCAAGATATCTATTTGATTATGAAGCATTGCCACCGGTAAATCTTAAAGGGATTGAAGAGCCGGTTAAAATTTTTAAGCCATTAAAGATAAAAGAAAAGCCCGAGCCCAAACGGGGTATAGCCGGTCTTTACTCACCGCTCGTTGGCCGGGATCGAGAGCTTGGTCTGTTCAAAGAGAGGATATTTGATTTACAGAAAGGTAAATCTGGTGCGGTCTTTATCATCGGTGATGCGGGTCTGGGTAAATCTCGCCTTTATGAGGAACTTAAAAAATCAGTTACCCCCTCCCTTTATCCCTCCCCACCTGTGGGGGAGGAAAAGGTGGGGGGTATTACTGTTCTTGAAGCTCGGTGTTTATCATACGGTGAGATGATACCTAACTGGCCATTTTTACAGTTCTTGGAACAGATTTTCGGGATTACCGATTCTGATTCACCAGAGGCGATTCAGAAGAAACTTATAAAAAAGGCACAGCAACTCTTTTTAAATGAAGGGGCTGAAATCTGGAAAGAGATTGTACCCTATATCGGTTATCTATTCTCAGTTCGCTTTCCTGATGAACTTGATGAAAAGATAAAATATCTTGACCCACAGGCATTGAGGATTCAAATCTCGGTGAGTGTGAGAAAATTGCTATTAACATTAGCAAGACAGGGTCCGATTATTTTGGTGATTGAAGATTATCACTGGATTGATTCTGCATCATTAGAACTCTTAGAATTTATCTTTAATGCCTTTAGTCCTCCTTTAGAGAAGGGGGGTAATCTATTATTCATCGGTCTTTCCCGTATTGAAAAGGAGAAAGAGTGCTGGAGAACAAAGGAGCGGATGAAGGAGAAATTGGGTGAGGATTTCCTGGAGATTACCCTGAATCCCCTTGATGATGAGTCAAGTGCCCAGCTCGCCCACAATCTCTTGAAGATTCCGGGTATTCCTGAGGAATTCAGGGATAGAATTGTAACCAGGGCCGGGGGCAATCCCTTCTATCTTGAAGAGATAATTCGCAGTTTTATAGATTCGGGTATTCTATTTTTTGGAAAAGGTATGTGGAAACTCTCAACTCCTGACTCTCAACTCTCAACTGTTTTGATTCCTGATACTGTCCAGGCAGTCATTGCCTCACGCCTGGACCATTTAGAAAGTGATGTGCGAGACCTCCTACAGATGGCATCAGTGATTGGCAGGAATTTTTATGAGCGGGTATTGGCGTATCTCAGCGGACTTGATAGTTTAATGCTTTCGCTCCATCTGGCGGTCCTTGAGGATCTTGAGTTTATCAGAGTACATAGAAGGGAGCCAGAACTTGAGTATATCTTTCGCCATCCCCTTTTGCAGGAGGTTTGTTATAATGCTCTATTAAAGAGGCGACGTCGGCAACTACATCAAAAGATTGGTTCAATCATAGAAGAAATTTTTAAGGAACGGGTCGATGAGTTTACTGAGTTATTAGCCTATCAATATAGCAATAGTGATGATACAGATAAGGCAGTATTCTGGTTAAGGAAGGCGGGTGAGAAGGCAAAAGCGAGTTATGCCAATGATGAAGCACTGAGGTATTTTGAGCGGCTTATTGAGATCTGTCGTGCGGCGGGAGCAAGTTATGGATTGGTCTTAAGGGAGTCATACGAGACATTAGGTGATACTTATAATTTAAAGGGTATGTATAATAAGGCGACAGAGAGTTATAAAATGATGGCACAGGAAGGCGATAGGATAGTTGGTGCAAAGTCATTGCACAAGGTTGCAGATGTTTATAAAAATCAGGGTGATTATGAGGGTTCATTAAGGTCCCTTTTTGAAGCAGAAAAATTGGTCAGTGGTGATTCGATAGAAGAAAAGATGGAGCGGGCAGAGGTCTTAGTCCTTCGCTGCTGGATATACCGCATTAAAGGTGAGATGGAAAGGGCAACGATAGAAGGATACGAGTGTTTAAAGATACTTGATGAAATATCTACTCTTGCTTCCGCAGGTCAAAAAATTCAGTGCAAGAAGATAGCGGCACGGACATTCAACAATCTGGGCGTAATCTTCTGGAACAAGGGTGATTATGATAAGGCAATTGAACTATTTCAAAAGTATTTAAAGATCTCTGAGGAGATTGGTTATAAGCAAGGCATTGGTATAGCGAGTGGTAATTTAGGGATGGTCTATTATTATAAGGGTGAATATGATAGGGCAACCGAACTATTTCAAAAGTATTTAAAGATCTCTGAGGAGACTGGTGATAAGCAAGGCATTGGTATAGCGAGTGGTAATTTAGGGGGTGTATTTCTGGAGATTGGTGATTTTAGAAGGGCAAAAGAGTATTTAGCAAATGCTGAAGAAGTTTTGAAGGAAATCGGTGATAAGTTTTATTTGATAGAAATATTTACAAAGATTGCCGACCTGCAGATGCAGCTGAGGGGAAAGGGCTGGCAGAAGATTTCAAATGAATATCTTACTATGGCATTTAATCTCGCCGAGGAGATAGGCTCAAAAGAAGGAAAGGCAACGACAATGCTCATCAAGGCGCGGGTAGAAACGAGTTTTGGAGTTGATGAGTTGGGGAGTTCAGGTGTTAAAGAGAGGGAAATAGAGGAGAAATTTAAGTCTGCAATAAAAATGTTTGAAGAATTAAGACAGCCATTTAATATTGCCAAGGCATACTTTTATTATGGTGAATTCTGTAAAAGTTGTAGCGTCCAGTTTCAACTGGACGAACAAGATATCGTCCGTCTGAAGACGGACGGTACAAAATATCTACAGAAGGCGAAGGAGATTTTTGAAAAGCTCGGTATCAAAGTTTGGCTTGAGAAGATAAAACGGATTGAGGATGCAATGTAACCTCCAACAGGGTTTTTTCAATAGTTATTAAAAACAGAGGGTTAAAAAATTTGTTCGTTTAAAAACGCTACAAATCAGATCCAGGACTGCTTAGCCCATCGGACACATGGTATTCACTTAATTCCCCTTTTGTCGACCTGCAGTATACAAAAGGCATAAGTTTCGCATACTCAGCCAAAAATCTATCCCGAGCCGATAACATCCATTGCACATCAATATCATTATCATCAAGCACTAATGGAGGAAAATTTATAAAATTGGGGTTATCAATACCACAGGACATTTGAACCATCTGCCAGGGCGCCTTCTTAAAAGTCATATTGGGATGCTCAAGATTAGACCATTCGGTAAAACCACGGTCTTTCTGCGTATACACCATACAAATAAATTCCGCACCATTGTTGGTCTGGATAATAACCTTACTGGTATCCACACCAAAAAACTCTAAGTGGCCCAATAAAAGCCAGATAAAGCGCATAGAGTTAGTCAGGGAAAACTCCTTAGCATAAGCAAAGAAAGTATCTTTATCCGTTCCTGTCCCAACCAGACGTGATCTTCTCCCCACCTGAGATTATGCGGGGAAACTCCCGCAAAGCCACAATCTCTGCCTCAAGCTGGGGAGAAATTGCCTTAGGAGTCCGATGCGGGCGTCGGAAGCGGTCCTTTAGACCATCTTTACCTTTACTCTGGAAGCGGCGAATAATTAAAAATTTTTTTCCAAGCATTTATATATATTAATAAATTTTTTATTTTTTCCCAGAATATTCTTTTGGGGTGGATACCATGTCTTGAAACTCTGCACTGCATTATTGGCAATTGAATGAAACAGGTTCTAACTTATTTGTTAGTTGAAATTTTTTTACTGGAACTTTCGTGCAGGAGATAGGCCTCGATGAATTCGTCCAGTTCACCATCCATAACTGCATCGATATTACTCGTCTCGACATTGGTTCGATGGTCCTTTACCATTTTATAGGGATGGAATACATAGGAGCGAATCTGATGCCCCCAGGCAATTTCGGTCTTTTTCTCCTCAAGGGCCCGGGTCTTCTCTTCTTCTTTCTCTTTATAATATTGATATAGTCGTGCATAGAGAATTTTCATCGCATAGGTTTTGTTTATTGCCTGAGAACGTTCGTTCTGACACTGTGCCATTATGCCGGTCGGGATGTGGATAATACGCACGGCACTTGCAACCTTATTTACATTCTGACCTCCGTGTCCGGATGCGCGGAAGGTCTCAATCTTCAAATCCTCAGGGTTGATCTTGATCTCAATCTCCTCCATCTCCGGATAGATGAAGACTGAAGCAAACGAAGTGTGACGACGGTTGTTGGCATCGAAAGGGGAGAGTCGAACCAGACGATGGATACCGGTTTCGGCTTTGAGGTAGCCATAGGCATACTGACCACTTACCTCGATGGTGGCATCCTTGATCCCGGCCTCTTCAGCAGGCTGGAGATCAAGAATACGATATTTGAAATTATGCTTCTCAATCCACTTCAGGTACATCCGCATCAGCATCGATGCCCAGTCGCAGGATTCGACGCCGCCTGCACCAGGATGAATGGTTAGAATACAGTCCTTTTGGTCCTCAGGCGATTGGAGCATATATTCGAGTTCGAAGGCTTTGATTTTCTTATAAAGGGTACTGACACCTTCTTCAATTTCACGAATCGATGATGAGTCAAGTTCAGGGAGGTTTATCAGTTCCTGGTAGTCGTGTGCTTCTCTATTTAAATCTTCCCAGTTCTTGAGCCAGTTCTTTTCGTAATTTAATTCGGCGATGATCTTTTGGGCCTGACCGGGATTGTCCCAGAAGTTCTTTTCTGCTAATTTAGTTTCAAATTCTTTAACTCTTTTCTGACGTTTATCAATGTCAAAGAAACTCCTTAAGCCGGGTAAGGCGATTTATAATCTCTTCAATCCTGGTTGCTAATGAGGTCATCTTCTTTACGCCGTTTTGGTGCCTTTGCCTTTTCCAAATTTACGGCGATATTTTTCAACCCGGCCGGCGGAATCGACAATCTTCTGTTTACCGGTAAAGAAAGGATGGCATTTGGAACAGATTTCGACCGATATTTTTGGTCGGGTAGAACGGGTTGTAACTGTATTACCGCAGGCACAGGTTATGACACATTCCACATATTGGGGGTGAATCTTCTTCTTCATTTTTCTCCTTATTTTAACCGCTACTCATTGAAGCAAGAAATTCTTTATTGGTCTTGGTCTTATACATCTTATCAATGAGAAATTCCATCATCTCGATTGGATTCATTTCGGCCAGGACCTTGCGTAAGATCCAGAGCCGTTTCAGTTCGTGTTCCGAAAGTAAGAGTTCTTCTTTCCTCGTACCCGATTTATGAAGGTCCAGGGCGGGGAAGATCCTCCGGTCGGCAAGACGGCGATCCAGGACCAGTTCCATATTACCCGTCCCCTTAAATTCTTCAAAAATAACCTCATCCATCCGGCTGCCGGTTTCAATCAGAGCACTGGCGATTATGGTCAGACTGCCGCCCTCTTCGATATTCCTTGCTGAGCCAAAGAATTTTTTCGGCTTCTGTAAGGCGGTTGAATCGAGACCACCGGACATAGTCTTTCCTGAATGGGGGACGACCGCATTATGGGCCCGGGCGAGTCGGGTAAGACTATCGAGCAGAATAACAACATCTTTCCTGGTTTCGACTAACCGCTTTGCCCTTTCGAGAACAATATCCGCCACCTGAACATGGCGCTCCGGGGTCTCATCAAATGTAGAACTGATGACCTCGGCCTTGACCGAGCGCTCCATATCAGTAACTTCTTCAGGCCGTTCATCGATTAAGAGGACAATCAGGGAGATCTCAGGGTGGTTGGTGGTAATGCTATTGGCAATCTTCTGAAGGATTACTGTCTTCCCGGCACGCGGGGGCGAGACAATCAAACCACGCTGACCTTTGCCGATCGGTGTAAAGAGGTCGATTATCCGCTGGGACATATCATTATTACCTTCAATCTCAATATTTATCCGCTGGTTTGGATAGAGTGGTGTTAGATTGTCAAAGAGGACCCTTTCCTTGAAGTCATCGAGGTTGATACCGTTGACCTTTTCAATTTTGATCATCGCAAAGAAACGCTCATTATCCTTGGGCGGTCGGGCCAGGCCATAGATCTGATCGCCGGTCTTAAGATTGAACTTCTTGATCTGGGACTGGGAGAGGTAGACATCGTCCGGACTCTGGAGATAGTTATAGTTAGACGATCGGAGAAAACCATAGCCTTCGCTGTGGATCTCGAGGACACCATCAACCGGCACCAGTTCTGCCTTTTTTGTCTCGGCCTCAATAATGGCGTGGATGAGGTCCTGTTTCTTCATATCGGTGTAACCGTGCAGATCGACTTCTTTTGCAATGTCGTAGAGTTCGGATACTTTCTTCTTTTTTAGTTCAGTGATATCCATATTTTTTAACATCTTTTACCTCCTGATACCAAAGAGGTTTTTTCCCCTTATAAATCACTCCGGGAACTGAAGGAATTTAAGTTATCAATCAGGGGAACCAGTTAGTTGTTTTTTTAAGTATGTCAATTTTATCCAGATTTAAAAATTTGTCAATAAAAAATTTTTACATCAATACTCAATGCCTTTTCTCGGTTTCAGCCCCTTCTGAAAATAGTGTTTGACTTCGAGAATCTCTGAAACCAGATCGGCAACATCAAGCAACTCGGCTGGGGCATATCTCCCGGTGAGAATCAATTCAACCCCCTTCGGTTTTTGCTTGATCAGATTCAAGACTTCAGAGAGTTTTATTAAACCGTAGTCGATAGCGACATTTATCTCATCGAGAATGATAATGTCATATTTACCACTAATTATGACTTCGCTGGCCCGCTGAAACCCCTTCTGGGCAAGAGCAAGATCTTTTGCTGAAGGCCGGTCGCGATCGACAAAGGTTGGTAGCCCATACTGCTCGATCTTAAAATTCTTAAGTTTCCGGACTGCTTTTAATTCGCCATAGTCTATCTTGCCTTTCATAAATTGAATCATAATTACCTTCAGTCCATGGCCAATGGCCCGGAGCCCCTGCCCGAGGGCAGCGGTAGTTTTGCCTTTCCCATTTCCAGTATAGATTTGAACCAGCCCTTTTTTCATCATTATTCTAAGAATTTAACATCCCCCGCCACAATCTTCTGTTCTTTGCCGGATTTCTCTTTAAGAATTAAAGAACCGTCCTGATCGACATCGATTGCCCTGCCCTGATATTGCTGGCCTACGGTCTCCACAACAACATCCCGGCCCAGGATATTCGAATTATGCTTCCAGGCGAGTAAGAGTTCTTCGATCTGTCCATTTTCAAATTTGGCATAGACGGTCTGGAATTCTTTCAGGATTGTGTTGACCAGACCATCCTTATCAATTTCAGACTTCAATTCGTGGAGGACAGAAGTTGCAGTATGTTGTAGTTCTGGCGGGAAGGTCTGAGGATCGATATTCAAATTTAATCCAATTCCGATGATGACCGAGCCGGATGTTGGTTCCCACTCAGTAAGGATGCCACCAAGTTTTTTATTGTTCGCAATAATATCATTGGGCCATTTCAGTGAGACCTGCAAGCCCAGGCTCTTTAATGCCTGAATAACTGCTACGCCTGTAAAGAGAGTGAGGAGTTGGGCATAAGGGCTTTCTCGAATCGATTTCAGGATAATCGACATCCAGATCCCGCCCCGTGGTGAATACCAGTAACGATTGAGACGCCCCTTGCCTTGAGTCTGGGTTTCAGCGATGATGATGGTCCCATCCTCAGATCTATCAGCAATCCTTTTCGCATATTCATTGGTTGAATCGACTTCATCGAGACGAATCACATTCTCTGACCAATTCATATCAGTCTTTATCCTGGGCTAATCGGTCATTCCATTTACGATATTTTTTTTAAAATCATTACCACCACCGTCTTATCATTGCCACCCATACTTGAGAGCATACCATAAGGGCGATCAGGATCGATCTTGACCTGGCAGTCGCCTGCTTTACCGGTCAGTTGATGGAGAATATCGACTGCCTGGCGAACACCGGTGGCGCCGACTGGATGGCCATAACCGATGAGGCCGCCGGTTGTATTGGTTGGTATGATGCCGTTAGACTTTGTCTTACCTTCTTTAACAAAATCGGCACCTTCACCATATTCAGCAAGGCCCGCTGCTTCGATTGCCATAAGCCCGGCAATTGTGAAACAGTCGTGGACCTCAAGGACACTTAAATCTTTCGGTCTGATCTGT
This sequence comes from Caldifarciminota bacterium, assembly GCA_965648915.1. GTDB lineage: Bacteria > Hydrothermota > Tepidihabitantia > SM23-42 > CAYGYG01 > CBFGIV01. Next base: position 46,679 of record CBFGIV010000001.1, read on the forward strand.
GCCCTTTCATAGGCACGCTGAGCTGCGATTGCACAGGTTTTGAGCCGGGTCAGGTCGGGCGGCGGCGTGGTGATGTTATCCTGGACCTGGGCATAGGCAACAACTTCCACGGCATCCCTGTATTCGATACCAATCTTCTTTAATCCTTCTTCCGTGGCAAAGATTATTGCCGACCCGCCATCCGAGACCTTTGAGCAGTCATAGGGATTGATAAATTCACAAAAGTTTTTTGGATCGGGCCTGGTCAGAGCAGTGGTAAAGAGGTCGGGATTGGTATTGTGATATTCCTGGGCCTTGGGGTTGCGACGGGCGTTCTCGATTGCATTTACATACCACTGTGCCATACCCGCCCGGACTCGCTCCTCGCCAAATTTCTGGATATAGGCCCCGGCCCTTTTGGAGAACTGATCCGGGAAGAAGTAGGCATGCCCCTGCTTCCTTTCACCTGCATACCAGCCAGCAGCGGCAAGGTAATCAGCACCATAGACTGCCTTGACCGTATTCTGCACTTCAACGCCGATGCAGAGGACAACATCAGCAAGATCGGACAGGAGGGTCTTGATGGCGGTGACCAGTGCCAGCCCCCCTGAATCGCAGGCACCTTCTACCCGGATACAGGGCTTGTATTGAAAAGTTTCGTGGACCATAGGGAAGAATCCACTGAGATTCCCCTGGCGACAGAACCGTTCAGCAACGAAATTACCGATGACCCCTTCGTCAATTGCCTCGGGATTTTTGATCTGATTGATGGCACCGAGGCCGGCCTCTTTGATATAATGTTCGATTCCGGGTTTCGGGGCCTTGGGATTGAACTCCTTCCGGCCTGAGCCGAAGGCAATTGTATTGAAACCTGCGGTAGCATATATTTTCTTTCTAAAAAACATACTCACTCCTTTGTCGGCTGAAATTTATTTTAGATGTAATTATTAATAGGCCCATAGATCCAGTAGAAGCCATTTGTTAAAACTGCATTGACATCAGTATCCGAGTTGGCGATTCCATCCCTGACCAACTGCAGGGCAATCTCCTTGGTCTTTTTGAGATAATTGCGGGCCAGTTCCGCACCAGGATTTTGAGCATTTTTTAAATTTGTGAAATAATTGATCAGGGCAGAATCCTTTTTCGGATCGCCAATCATTTTCTTCCATGGTGCAAATCCTGATGGGGGATCGCCGATCTTAGGATCGATCCTCTTTTTTAACTCTTCGAGCGGAAGGTATTCTCCTTTCTCTATATCATAGACGCCCGCCGGACGGTTCTTTTCATATTTTAAGAAGCCATCTTTCTGCGAACCATCGGGGTTCTGACCACCAATAATTTTTTTGTTAACCATCTGATCGATCAATTCATTATGGAGGGATTTGTCATTGAGGTGTTTGGACATAACCTTTAATATACATTGAAAGACATCGATCCCTACATAGTCGATCAACTGGAAAATACCCATAGGTCTGATCAGGAAGTCCTGACTGATGCGGTTCATTATATAGATAGCACCAGCCAGACCGTACTCTCTCTTCAAATCATTTAAGAGATTTAAGGCATAGAGTCCATCCCTCATAAAATGGCCATTCCCGATAAATCCGGCCCGGTCATTGGCCGGGACGAGTGTCTTACCAAGCCTTTTACCCAGTTCAGTTGAAATTTCTTTAAGTTCGTTTACAGCGGTTTTTGGTATTATCACCTCAACCAGACGCTGGACCACAGGGGGGTTATAAAAATGGTAGCCAATAATCCTTCCGCCCAGTCCAACCTTTTCATCGAGGAAACTGATCGGAATTGAAGATGTGTTGGTCAGATAAAGGGTATTTTTGGTGGTGAGGCTGTTGATCTGTTTCAGAACCTTAATCTTGGTCTCTTCATCTTCGACGATTGCTTCAAAAACCAGATGGGAATTTTTGGTCAGGGCCAGGTCAGTGCCAAAATTTATCAGCCCGAGTGCATCATCAAGAAAGGTCTTAATGATCTCTTCATTTTCAACCAGATCGGCACGGTCCTGATAGAGCTGGCGCAGAGCAACAATCGATTTTTCTGATGCCTTTAATAACTGACTCTTAAGATAACTGCGTAATCCATCGATCGCCTTTTCATTTATATCGATTAAATTGAGACGAAAGATCTTATCCCGGTTTTCCGAAAGATTTTTGAGACGGGCCATCTCCCGGGCAAGCAGGGTCGCAATACCGCTGCCCATTTTACCTGCGGCCCCGATCACGGAAACATTCTCAAGCCTTGCATCGAGATTCACACTACCTCCTTGTTAAAGGGTTAAGTCATCCTATCAACGAATGGGCTAAATTGCAGTAACATTACACGAGCGATATGGTGTAATTGTCCTGTAATTATATCGAATATTTCTATAAAGGCAAGAGGAATCTATAGGAATTGGATCATTACACTTTGGGGTCGGTTTCGAGTTTGAAACTATTTGACACATAGAAGGAATTGATTATATTTACTTGTGGATTATGATTTCAGGAGCAAGCAAAGGAGGAAAGATGCGCATTTCATTGCAATGTCTAATTCTTGTTACCGGTTTATTGCTGGCATCTTCTGTCCGCTGTTCAGATAATGAACCACCTGAAGTCACAATTATCGAACCGGTCGATGGTGCTACAGTTTGGGGTGATGTGATGATAAAGGTTGACGCCGAAGACAACCGTAAACTTGAGAAGACCGAACTCTACATCGATGGTGCCCTCAAGTATACTGATACTTCCCAGACCGGTCTGGAGTATGTTTGGGTAACGGACTCATTGCCGGACAGCACCTGGCGAACAATCTGGGCAAAAGCATACGACCGTTCAAAAAATGAAGCCAGTTCTGAAACGATCTCGGTTCTTCTCTTCCGGCGCGGGCATATCAAGTGGCGAGTGGGCACAGGATCAGATGTTGGTTCGCCGCCGGCGGTTGGAACTGATGGCATAATCTATGTCGGGGGCAGTGATAACCACCTCCATGCCATCAATCCGAACGGGACGGTGAAGTGGGGGTATGATACTTATAACGATCTTCGGCCCGGTCCGTCAATTGGTTATGACGGCACGATTTATATCATGGCTGATGGCGATCTTCTGACCTGGTGCGAATTCTATGCCATCAATCCCGACGGCAGTAAGCAGTGGTCCTACAGCATCGACTACAACCTGGATAACAACTATTCGACCGCCGCGATTGCGGCCGACGGCACGATCTATGTCGGTTCGGTTGATGACCATCTTTACGCCTTCAATCCGAATGGAACGGTCAAGTGGCGATACAGAACCGGCTATAATATAGTCTCCTCACCCGCCATCGATAAAGATGGCACGGTCTATGTCGGCTCAATGGACGGGTATTTTTATGCGATCAATCCTGACGGTTCGCTTAAGTGGCGGATAGCCATTGGATCGATCGGACGGTCATCACCAGCAATTGGATCCGATGGGACAATTTATTTTGGGGCTGATGTCTATCTCTGGGCTTTGGATCCTATCGGTTCTATAAAATGGCAGTGTGCGACCGGCGGTTATATTGAATCCTCGCCGGCCATAGGTCCGGACGGCACAATCTATGTTGGTTCGAACGACGCACGACTCTATGCAATCTCTGCGACCGGTGTGCAACTGTGGAGTTATCAGACTAATGGACAGGTGCTCTCATCACCGGCGGTCTGTTCCGACGGCACGATCATCTTTGGAAGCGATGACGGGTATCTGCACGCGGTCAACGGAAGCGACGGTGCACTGAAGTGGCGGTGTAATTGCGGTGGTCCGGTCCGGTCTTCACCAGCCGTCAGTCCAGATGGCATTATTTATGTGGGTTCAGAAGACGACGGGGTCTATGCGATCTATGGAACTGCCGGACTGGCCAATAGCGCCTGGCCGATGTTTCACCGGGATCCTCGCCATACCGGTCGGGCACAATAAGTTAAAAGATGGAGAGCTTTTTACTGCTTTACTTACTTTTCTGAATATATGGGTAAGGCGAACTATTAAGCCATTTATTTCTTGACATCTATGGTAATCCCGGTATAATATAATTTGCAGGGACAGATCTTTTGTAATAACCACAGAAGAATTTATCTGGTTAAACTAAACCTTATGAAAGGAGGCGTTACTGAAATATGACCGGTATTGTTGTTTACAACGGCGAGTCTTTTGACAATGCAATGAGACGGTTTCGCAAGGCGGTCGAACGGGCTGGTATATTAAAAGACATTAAAAAACACCAGACCTACGAAAAGCCGAGCGAAAAGAGGAAGAAAAAACTCATTGCTGCCCGTAAGAAGCAGTATCGTAAGATGAAGGAAGAGATCTGAGCGAAGAATAAAAAATTTTAAGTGTGTCGATCTGAGTAGATAGTTGCTTACCAATCTACAATAATGAATCCCCACACGGTTCAGGTTTTAGAATTCCCCAAGATTCTTGAACTTCTGGCTGAAAACTGCACAACCACCTTAGGCCGGAATTATGCCCGAACCTTGATGCCCATCACAGATCGAGTGTCGATAAATAGATGGCTGGAAGAGATTGACGAAGTGATCAGGAGTGGTTTGACGATAGAATTCTTTCAGCCCTTTGAACCAGATTATCTTAGAAATAAGCTCTGTCTGCCCGAGACCTATCTTCCACCCGAGGATTTTAATTTACTCCGGACTTTTTTACTTCATATCGGTATCGTAAGGAGTCAGCTCCGGAATAGACTACTGAAAGAACTGACCTCGGGACTTGGTGATTACTCTTTACTGATTCGTTCGATCGATCAGATTTTTCTTGAAGATGGTTCGATGCGTAGTGATGCCTCACCCCGGCTCCGGCAGATCAGTAAATCGATCGCTGAATCCCGGCAGAAGATCCAGGAGATACTCCAGAACATCTCCCGGGAAAACGAAAGATTCCTTTCTGATACCACTATAACAATCCGGGAGGGGAGATATGTCTTACCGTTGAAGGCTGCACACCGGGGAATGATAAGGGGTATTGTCAATGGGCGGTCAGCAAGTGAACAGACGATCTTTATTGAACCTTTAGAATCAATCGAAGAGCAGAACCGTCTGGCAGAACTTATTAGCGAGGAAGAGATGGAGATCGTCCGGATCCTGAAAGATTTGAGTGATAAGGTGCGTGCATCTATTGATGCGATTGAATCTGATATTATCCGGATCGGTCGATTGGATCTTATATTTGCCAAGGCACGATTCGCACAAAAGATCAAGGGTAACCGGGTCAGGATTGATGAAGAAGGCAGGCTGAAGATTAAGAGGGCTATCCATCCCCTTTTGTTGATCTCGAAAAAGATTGATGAGATTGTCCCTCTCGATTTATCCATCGATCACGACACTTCGATCATTGTTATATCTGGGCCGAATGCGGGCGGCAAGACTGTTGCCTTAAAGACCATTGGTCTGCTGGCATTGATGAATCAGGCCGGGCTCTTTGTGCCGGCTGAAGAAGGGACAAGCCTGAAGGTCTTTTCGAAGATCTTTGTAGACATTGGTGATGAACAGAGTATTGAAGATGCTCAGTCTACTTTCTCTGGTCATCTGAGAATTGTTAATGAGGCGTTACAATCGGCTGATGGCGATACCCTGCTCCTGTTTGATGAATTTCTTTCTCAGACTTCACCGGATGAAGGTGCGGCACTTGCCTGCTCAATGCTTGAAGAGTTTAAGAGGCGCGGAGCCTTACTCTTTGCCACAACCCACAATGAGAAGATCAAGATGTTTGTTCAAACCCAGCCCGGGATGAAAAATGCAGGTATGGAATTTAAAGATCGCCCCACATATCGATTGATTGTTGATGTGCCTCAGGGTTCAAACGCACTCCTGGTTGCCCAGGAGATGGGGATTGAGGCCGGGATATTAAAAAGGGCAAGGGAATTTCTTGATCCCCAGATCTATTCTTTCAATCAGTTGCTTGAGAATCTGGCACAGGAGGCGACCCAGGTCAAGAAACTGAGGGAGGAACTGGAAGAGTTGAAAAAGGACTATGAAGCGAGGATTGGTCGATTTGGCGAATATACAAAGCAGCAGAAGGCAAAGATGCATCAGGAGTTCGAATCGCTGATCGACCAGCAACGCCGGGAATTTTCAACATTGATAAGAAGGATTAAAGAATCACGCGCATCAAAACCGGCAATTGAAGAGGCTCGAAAATTTATGGCTCAGGCTGAGCGCACACTTGAGAAGAGACGGGAGCCATATTTCCCCAGGATGGGCGAGACGGTCTCTGTCCCGCGCTACAAATTCAAGGGCGAGGTCCTGGCGATTGAGGATCAGAGATATCTTATTGGTTCTGAAAAGATGAAGATCTGGGTTGGACCGGATGAGATCGAGATGGTTAAGGAGGAGAAGAATAAAGTCACCGAATCGGCCGGGATAAGTGATTTTATACCAGTGCTCAACCTGCGTGGCAAATTTCGTGATGATATCTTCCCGGCTCTGGATCGGTTCATCTATGATGCAATTTGTAAAAATTATAAGGTTGTAACGATCCTGCACGGTAAAGGCCGGGGCATTTTACGGCAGGCAGTTGCAGACTATTTGAAAAAGATTAAAGAGGTCAAATCCTTTCGCTCGGGTGAGTTAAGTGAAGGGGGGACAGGGGTCACGATTGTGGAGTTAGAATGATTACCAAGGAACAGATCGACGAGATCAGGGAGAAGACCGATATTGTCGACTTAATCGGTGAGTATCTCCCACTTAAAAAAGTAGGCAAGAACTATCGTGCCCTCTGCCCGTTTCATACGGAAAAGGACCCTTCGTTCTATGTCAATCCCGAGAAGAAGATATTCTACTGTTTTGGCTGTCAAACCGGCGGTGATGCCCTGACCTTTGTGATGAAGTATGAAAACCTCGATTTTCCCAGTGCCTTGGAAAAGTTAGGGAAGAGGGTCGGTGTCAATATTGTCCGGGGTTCGGCCCAGGATAAGTATGAGGATTTATATGAGGCGAATGAGTTTGCCGCCAATTTTTATAATCTGGCTCTTGAGAAAGATAGTGATCAGCGGGGTTTGAACTATCTGCGCCAGCGGAAGATTACCCAGGATACGATAAAGAGGTTTAAACTCGGTTATGCACCGCCTGCGGGTGGCCTTATCGCCGAAGCCCGCAAGAAGAATTTTGCCATTGAAAAATTGATCAAGATTGGTCTTGTCTCTGCAGATCGCCGCTGGGAGCATTTTCGTGCCCGGGTAATCTTTCCCATATTTAACTTAGGCGGTAGAATTATCGGTTTTGGCGGCCGTGGTATTGATGAGCGGATCGAACCTAAATATCTGAATTCACCGGAAAGTCCGATTTTTAAAAAAGGTGATGCACTATTCGGTCTCTACCAGGCAAGAGATTCAATAAGAGCCAGGAACTCTGCCCTGCTGGTTGAGGGGTATTTTGATCAGATTTCACTCTTTCAGGCCGGCATCTTAAATGTAGTTGCCCCGTTGGGGACAGCCTTTACTGAGAGTCAAGCACTCCTCTTGAGCCGGTATTGTAAACAGGTCTACCTTTTCTTTGATGGTGATATGTCGGGAATAAGAGCGGCCCTCAGAGCAATAGGATTACTCATAAATGTTCAGGTTGGAGTCAAGGTGGTCAATCTGCCCGAAGGAAAGGACCCCGACTCTTTTGTAAATGAGAAAGGGGAGAGAGGAGTAAATGAACTGATTGAATCTGCCCAGGATTTTCTCGATTTTTACAGGGAAGCAAAAGGTTTTAAAAATATTGAGGAAGAGATCTCCCTTATTAAAGAGATTGCTCAGATCTTGCGAATGATAAATGACCCGATCAGGTTTGAAAAATACCTTAGATATACTTCAAAATTATTTGAAATATCAGAAGATAGTTTGCGGAAGGAGATCGCGGGTCAAAAAAAGGATCGAGAAGAGGTTGGCAGAAAGACAGTTGGTCTTGACCCTGAGATAAAGATTTTTGCCACTTCAATATCTTCGGACGAAAAATTCAAAATTGCTCAAAATTATCTGGACCCGGACGACTTCTCCAATAAAGAATTAAATTTTGTATTCAGTGAACTTAAGAAAAGAGAAAAGATAGACTTTTCTTCGGTTCTCTCTTTGATCAGTGATGAAACGATGAAGAAAGCCCTTATGAACTTAGCCCTTTTTGAACAGAGTATTGATGATAGTGAGTTTGAGCGAATGATAAAGAAATTTAAAATCAAGAGAGAGATACAGCAGACCAGGAGGTTACTCGGTGAAGCGGTCAGAAAAGGGGACGATGGAGCGATTAAGGCGTTGCAGATGAGATTGATTGAACTTAAGAAGTTCAGTTTATGAGTAAACCAATCTATTCAATCGTTGTCTATAAAATATGTATATAAGAGGGGAATATTTACTATTTTAAACCCTATAATCGGTTATTTATAAACCGGTATATTACTTAGTTCATTAACTTTTGTAGTATGATAAGATATATTGATTGTCGGTTATAATCTGGTGATAGAATCAATCGGCCTGTGATAGTGCAGGTGGTGCCTTTAATTAGAACGAATATAAGTTCAGTTGATTAAGGCCCTTTTTTGAGACGGAGGTTTATGTTTAAAGAAATTATCGAAAAGATCTATGCCAAAGGGTCAAAGACCGGCTATGTGACCCTTAACGATATTAATGAAATCCTGCCTGAGGATATTCTACCAAATCAGATTGACGAAATTCTGGTTCAGATTGCACGCCGGGGTATCCAGGTTGTCGATTCTGAAGAGGTTGTGCCCGAGATTAAGAAACGGCCCGCAGTAATTACGCGTGCAGAAGAGCCAATTCGTGCCTATTTTAAAGAGCTCGCTCATTACTCTCTCCTCTCGAAAAAAGAGGAGACCGAACTTTCTCAGAAAATTGAGACTGGTTACCGGATGATTGAACGGCAGATATTTTATTTCCCGGGTATAATTGAATATCTGATTGATTACTGTAAGATGGTTGAGACCGGGAAGAAGACGCTCGATCAGGTTTCACGGGTTGAAATCGAAGCCCTGCTCAACAAACATACTCTATGGCAGGAGCGTCAGAAGTTTATTCGACGGATCAAGGCGGTTGAACGTGAGTTAAAATTGCTCATTGCGATGTTGAATGATAAGGGGCATCGGGTTTCAGAGTATAAGATCTTTGAAAAGCGCGAGAAGATATTAAGAAAAATTTCTCAACTTTCTCTTCAACCCAGTGTGATGAATCAGGTCATTCAGTACTTCAAAGATCTGACAACTGAACTCCAGCGTATAAACGACCGACTTAAAATATTAAAAGATACCGATTCAAAAATTGTAAAGATGTTCCGGAGGCGACGACGGCAGATTGAGCATCAATTAAAGGCCAAAAAGGATGGTTTCGATAATGTCCTGACCGTAATCAGTTCCTGGGAGGATGTAATCAGCAAGGCACGGAAACGGATGATCGAAGGTAATATGCGGCTGGTGATCAGTATTGCAAAGCGCTATGTTAATCGGGGGCTCGATTTTTCCGATCTGGTAGGTGAGGGGAACAATGGTTTGATTCGTGCGGTCGAGAAATTTGATTATCGTAAAGGCTATAAATTTTCCACCTATGCTACCTGGTGGATCCGTCAGGCAATAAATCGTGCCATCGGCGATCAGGCCCGGACCGTCCGGGTCCCGGCCCATGTCCTTGATACAATGAATAAGGTTGCCCGGGCGATGCGTGATATGATACAGGAATTGGGCCGTGAGCCGACCGCCGAGGAGGTGGCAAAAAGACTGGATATTTCTACGGAAAAGGTCCGGATGGCACACAATATATCACTCATCCCGATCTCCCTGGATAAACCTATTGATGATGAAGAGTCAAGTTTTGTGGGTGATTTCATTGGCGATCCCAAGGTCGAGTCACCCGCCCGGCAGGCAGCACTGGCAATAATCAAAGATCGTTTCTCAGAAGTCTTACGCAGCCTTTCCCGTCGGGAAGAGAAGATTATCCGTTTGAGATTTGGACTTAATGATGGTTGCCCCAAAACCCTCGAAGAAGTTGGTAGAATGTTTAACATCACTCGCGAAAGGGTCAGACAGCTTGAAGCCAAGGCATTAAAAAAGTTGCGCCATCCAGTCCGAATCCGAAGGCTCGACCTGTATAAGAGTCTGATCGGATAGACAAACGCCTCAATTGATTTATAAGACATTATGTTTTTCTTCTTTATCTTTACCCTTATTCCGCTTGACTCATATCAGGATTTAAATGTTGGGGCAAGACCACGGGCATTAGGTTTTGCAGTAACTTCTCAAGTGGGTGACCCGGCAAATATCTTTTTTAACCCGGCCGGCCTGTCGGCGATGAAAGAAGGATGTTTTGTTGTTCATTACCGGGGCGAAGGTTTTGATAGCCTGGGTAGAATCGATGCAATTTCATTAATCCTTCCCGATCTTGCCTTATCCTATTTTCCTGTTGCCAATTCCGAAAAGTTTGTTGAAAGGTTGGTGGAGAGAGGAAAGGTCTGGGAGGATGAACGGTACAGGATCGATGAGTACATAATAACCGTAACATCGAGGACCGCCAATGCCTCTTTTAGTGATGAGGAGTATTTTCGGCTGGGCATTAATTTAAAATACCTGACCGGGCACTATTCAAAAATTGAGTGGAGTTATATCGATTCCCTCTGGTCAAAGCCCGAGTATATAATCAGTGATGGTAATGGTTATAGTTTAGACGGTGGTATCTTGATTAAGGTTGCTTATATTAATCTCGGGCTTCTCCTGAAAGATTTTTACGGAAGGATGAAATGGCAGCAAATTCATAATTCGGTAACTGATCGGCTGAGATTTATACCCCGGCTGGGATGCTCGGTCAATGCCCAGCAGATCAGGGTATTATTTGATATTCAGAAGGCAAGAGAGGTTACTTATCATCTCGGGACTGAAATCTGCTGGGAGATTTCAAAGTTTTCTTTGATGCCCAGGACCGGAGTGATATTCGAAGATGACCAGGCAGTTCGCTACACACTGGGAGGAGGAATCTCGGTCAATCGATTTATCATCGATTTCGGTATAGAACTGAAGTCCAAGACAAATGGAGTCTCGGTAGGCATTTTATTGTAAAGACTCTACTAAAATATATAAAATTTACAGAGTTTATCGGGAATTGGTTTTATTATTAAAGCCCGGGTAAGATTCTGTTCATCTCCAACTTCTTATTGACATTTTGACATATCTGAGTATATTGCCTGCGATGAAATTGGATTTTGCAAATAGTGGATACAAAGAGGCAAAGATTGTCATCCTTGGATTTCCTTTTGATCGCACATCTTCATTTATCCCGGGTTCAAGATTTGGCCCTGAATATATCCGACAGGCGAGTTATAATATTGAAGGTTATAGTGTTTTTCAAAAGAGATCCCTGGCGGAGATTAAGATCTGTGATATGGGCGACCATTTCTTCGGTTTTTCTGCTCCCCTGAAGGAGATTGAGATCGAGGTCGGTAAAATTTATAAAGCGAAGAAGACCGGGATATTCCTCGGTGGTGAACATACGATTAGCCTGGGTATTGTCCGGGCATTGAAGCGTTTTTATCATAATTTATCTGTAATTCAATTTGACGCCCATGCGGATCTCCGCAATGAATTTTTAGGTGAAAAGATCTGTCATGCAACGGTGATGAAAAATATTGGTGTTATTATAGGGGAGTCAAATCTCTTTCAGTTAGGGATCAGGTCAGGCTTAAAAGAGGAGATGGAAAAGGCAAAGAACCTTTTCCCATCGACTGTGCTTGAACATACGAGCAAGATCAGAGAGGCCATCGGCCGAAGGCCGGTGTATCTCTCGATTGATGTCGATGTCCTTGATCCCGGCTTCCTTCCCTGTGTGGCAACACCCGAACCCGGCGGAATAACCTATCAGGAACTGGTTAAGTCCTTAATTGATCTTAAGAGTTTAAATCTAATCGGTGCTGATATAGTTGAATACAATCCACTGGCTGCCTCTCCTCTGCCTTCAGGTTCGGTCGTCGCCGGATTATTAAAAGAATTAATCCTTTGTTTTGCAAAGTAATTAGAAATTAAAAGAACGAATAATATTTTATCATAGGAGGTGCCTATGTGCTGTGATATCTGCCCATTTTATGATGAATGTGAGGAGACGGGGAAGATTAAGGATAAATGCTGCCCTGAATGTCCAGATTATGAGAACTGTGTAGGTGCTGAAGAGGACTACGAAGAGGAAGAGGAAGAAGAGGAGTTTGAGTATTAAAAATGAGGAGATTTCTCTTAAGTATCGATTCAGATACCGGGTGTTATCATTCAGGATACTGTAGATATCGAGAAAGTGATGTTTAATCAGTCAGTAATTTGGGCATAGATTTTGCACAATAAACTATAAAATCGCTCTTGACATTTTTAATATTATGAATAAAATAGAGGTTATCTTTGTAATAACCTCTGAAAAGGAGGTGATGTGACGGCAAAGAGAAAGGTCTTAAGGCTATCGATGCTAAAGGAAAGAAAACCATATAAGGAGGAAAGATGAAAAAGATAGCAATAGCCGGCATAGCGTTGTTAGCTATGTTTATTTTTGTGGGTGGAAGCTGTGGCGGTGCTGCTCTGCTTGAGGCACCCGAGATCTATAAGGTTTTGCTGACCGAGACGAATGTGACGCTCTACTGGCATCCGAGTGCCGATGCTGAGACTGAGGATTTCAAAGAGTATGTGGTATATGCTTTTGAAGATTCGACACTCTATGACCTGGCAGGTGATAATGATTCGCTGGCTGACTATGAGAAAGCAGTTGCAACCGATACCTTCGCCACTGTGGCTCTATCAGCCGGTAAGGTATACTATCTCCAGGTTCGAACCAGAAATACGGATGATGAGGTTGGTGATTACAACACAACCAAGCCTTATGTGGCCTGTGCTCCAAGAAAGGGCGCGGTTGGCACCCAGGTTTATGGGCAGAGAGCAGGATATCCTTCGAACTGCGGTTTCAAATTCTCAACCGGTGCGGTGCTTGATACAACCAACTGGGCAACGATGGACTGGTTCCTGGATATTTACTCCCAGACCGGACAACCCCGCTGGGTAGCCCAGATTACTCCACCCTGGGCACATGATACGACCAAGAACTGGCCGAAGACACAGATGAAGTCACTGACGACTACGGCAACTGATATTGGTGAGATGATTGAGATTACTGATGCGGACTGGGTGACGCCACTAAAGCAGGGTGTGCGGGCTGATTCGGGTAAGTTCTACGGCTTTAAGTGTGTTGATACGACCTTTGCCAAGATAAAGGTCCAGAAGGTCTATATCGACACCATCGATTATACCAAGTCTTATATCAAGTTCGACTGGGCATGGCAGAGTGTCAAGGGCTTCCGCTATCTTGCGCCTGGTAAATAACCACTCTTTCCATCAGGAATCGGGCCGCCTTTAAGGCGGCCTTTTTTATTGCCGGGTCAGGGATTATCAGAGATTGACTTTTTAATTTCCACAGATTTTAAAATCTATTCTTGACTTTTGTTAAAAATTGAATAATCTGTATCTGTATTTTTTTCTTATTTTTATAGATGATTCCACTTATTCCATCTACTCAGAATAATTTGAATTTCGACGCTTCCGATCTCTTAATCGCTTCCGCATCATTCTGGATTCAGACGTCGAAACAATAGATTTTAAGATATTCGCTCTATTTAGGAGGATTTGCTGATGAAAGAAACAAAATATATCTGGATGGATGGCAATTTTGTTCCCTGGTCAGAAGCAAAGATTCATATCCTCTCTCATGTGATCCATTATGGTACCGGAGTCTTTGAGGGATTACGGTGTTATGCTACTCCCAAGGGGCCTCAGATTTTCAGGCTTAAGGACCATACGGAAAGGATGTTCAATTCGGCCAAGATGTATCGAATGGAGATCCCGTTCACCCAGGAAGAGATTAATCAGGCCTGTATTGATGTTGTAAAAAAGAACGAACTTTCTGAATCTTATATTAGACCTATTGCCTATCGCGGCTATGCAGAATTGGGTGTGAATCCATTCCCCTGTCCAGTATGTGTGGCAATTGCTGCCCTCCAGTGGGGAAAGTATCTCGGTCCTGAAGCATTAGAACAGGGCGTTGATGTCATGGTTTCTTCATGGAACCGGATGGCACCAAATACTTTTCCGGCAATGGCCAAGTGTTGTGCCAATTATATGAATTCCCAGTTAATCAAGATGGAGGCAATAACCTATGGTTTTGTTGAAGGGATAGCCCTCGACACTTCAGGTTATATAAGCGAAGGAAGCGGTGAGAATATCTTTGTTGTTTATAAAGGGAAGATCTACACCCCGCCCCTTCATGCATCGATCTTGCCAGGCATTACAAGGGATACGGTTATAAAAATCATTAATGATCTTGGCTTAACACTGGTTGAAGAGATGCTGGCAAGGGAATTTTTGTATATTGCTGATGAAGTCTTCTTTACCGGCAGTGCCGCCGAAGTTACTCCGATCCGTTCAGTCGATAGGATTAAGATTGGCACGGGAAAGGCCGGTCCAATTACCAAAGAGATCCAGCGGTATTTCTTTGATATTATTGAAGGATCTCGAGAGGATAGATATAACTGGCTAACTCCGGTAAAATAGTAAAATAAACTTACCAGGATTATTCGATGTATTTATCTCTTCTAAGATTGTTAATATCTTAAGATGAAGATTGCTCTTGGTGCCGACCATCGCGGGTTTGAACTGAAAGAGAAAGTCAAGGATTACCTTCAGCGTAAAGGGATTGAGTTTCACGATTTTGGCACGGTTTCGAACTCAGCGGTCGATTATCCCGACTTTGCCTTTAAGGTGGGAGAGAGCGTCGCTCATAAAAAATTTGACTACGGGATAATTATCTGTTATACCGGTATCGGAATGTCGATCGCCGCGAATAAGGTCAAAGGGATAAGAGCGGCTCTGTGCCTTGATGATAAGATGGCTTACTATGCCCGTGCCCACAATGATGCTAATATTCTGGTTCTGAGTGCAAAACTATGCGATTTCGAACATGTCTATAAGAGCATTATTGACTGCTGGCTTACTCAGAATTTTGAAGGGGAAAGGCATCGCCGGCGTATCGAGAAGATTTCCAATTATGAAAATTCGACCCATTGCAGCAGATAGCCTGGGCACAAGATCGATGGCGACATATGTTGAGACCGAAGATGTCAAAATTTTAATTGATCCCTCATCTTCCCTGGCCCCGGATCGCTGGGGGCTTGAACCACATCCCCAGGAGATAAAGAGATGGAAAGAACACTGGCAGGCGATCATTGAGCATGCGAAGATTGCTGAGGTAATAGTCATAACCCACTATCATTATGATCACCATTTTCCAAAGAGAATCGAAGTCTTTAAGGATAAAATTGTTCTGATTAAGGACCCGGAGTATAATATCAACCTTAACCAGAAAAGGCGGGCGGCCGAACTACTTACCGTGATTAAAGATGTGGCTAAAAAGATTGAGGTGGCCGATTGTAAAAGATTTGATTTCGGCAAAACAAGAGTCAAATTTTCACCGCCTGTATTTCACGGCAAGAGTAATCGACTTGGATATGTAATTGAGGTGGCTATCGAAGCCGAAGAGAAATTTCTCTTTACCTCAGATGTCCAGGGCCCGCTCTGTTCAGAACAACTGGATTTTATTTTGAAAGAGAGCCCTGATATTGTCTATCTCGATGGTCCGTTAACCTATATGCTCGGTTCAGCCTATAAAAAGTCAGATCTTACTAACGCCATAAATAATATTGAGAAGATCCTGATGATGTCCAATTTAAAAACATTGATAATTGACCATCATCTTCTCCGGGACCGGGAATGGAGAGAGCGGGTTAAAAGGATTTTTAATTCAAAATATGATAATGTTAATATAGTAACCGCTGCTGGTTTTTTGGGTAAAGAAGATGAAACATTAGAGGCGCACCGTAAGGCCTTATACGGTGTACCTGATCAAAACGAGAAAGGGAAGATGAAAGATAGCAGACTAATTTGTGGATAAAGATGTGGATAATTTTAGAAATGGTGTGGAAAACTGATAAGTATTGAAATTACATAAAATACATCTTTTTCATCAAAGTATTTCTGTCTACTTATTCACATTTATTATATTTATCAATAAATCTAAGAAAATATAGGATTTTGCGATTAGATGCATAAAAAATTGTATAATTAAGATTAAAATTGAGAGAAATAACCTAATTATGAAAAAATCTGATATCGATTCAGTAAGGGACCTTAATCAGGCAAATAAAAAGATTGAGGATGAGATCTCAAAGATAATTGTCGGGCAGAAACGGGTAATTGGTGAAGTCCTGATTGCCCTGCTTTCTGGAGGGCATTGTTTGATAATTGGTGTTCCCGGGCTGGCCAAGACACTGCTGGTCAATACTATTGCTCAGGTTCTTGACTTAACCTTTAATCGTATCCAGTTTACTCCGGACCTGATGCCATCAGATATTACCGGCACCCAGATAATCGAAGAGGACCTGACGACCGGTAAAAGATCTTTCCGGTTTATCAAAGGGCCGATATTCTCAAATGTAATTCTTGCCGATGAGATTAATCGAACCCCGCCCAAGACGCAATCGGCCTTACTTCAGGCGATGCAGGAATATAAGGTCACAGTTGGTGGTGAAACCTGTCCTGTGCCGAGGCCTTTTTTTGTGCTCGCCACGCAAAATCCAATTGAACAGGAAGGGACCTATCCGCTCCCCGAGGCCCAGCTCGATCGCTTTATGTTCTGTATTACAATCGAGTATCCTGAATTTGATGAGGAGAAAGAGATTATCAAAATGACCACCTCGGGTTATGGGGCTGAACTGAAAAAAGTTCTGACCGCTAACGAGATCAACGATCTACAGAAGTTGGTCAGAAGAATCCCGGTGGCAGATGATGTTCTTGAATATGCAGTTAATATGGTACGGAGGTCACGACCGGATAATAGTCAGGCACCTGATTTTGTCAAAAAGTGGGTTGCCTGGGGCGCAGGGCCAAGGGCTTCACAGTATCTGATTCTTGCATCAAAGACCAGGGCAGCGCTGGATGGCCGTTATACACCAACGATTGAAGATGTCAATTACATTGCCAAAGTAGTTCTCAGACACAGGATTATTACAAATTTTAATGCCGAGGCAGATGGTATAAAACCGGATTATATTATCGACCGGTTAATTGAACTTATGGCCAGAAAATAGATCAAAATTAGGGCGATTATGGTTAAAAACCGAATACTGGTTGTGGATGATGATGAATCGATCAGAGACTCGATGAAGGAGTGGTTGGGCAGCAGAGGCTATGAAGTTCATACTGCAGCCGATGGGTATCAGGCGATTGAAAGGGTTAAAGAAGAAGATTGGGATTTACTGCTGGTTGATCTGAAGATGCCCGGTATTGATGGCCTTGAGGTGTTAAAGACTGTAAATAAGATAAGAAAAGGCCTGCCAGTTATTATCATTACTGCATTTGCAACTATCGATACGGCGGTGGTCGCGATGAAAGAAGGGGCGGCTGATTACATACTGAAGCCATTCGATCCAGAAGAGCTCCTTATTGTTATAGGTAAACTTATTGAACACCAGCTGCTCATCAAAGAGAATATTCTTTTACGGCAGGAGTTGACCAAAAGATTTAATTTTCAGAACCTCATCGGAAAGAGTCCAAAGATGATCAAGATTTTTGATCTGATAAAGACGGTAGCGCCAACAAAGTCAAATATCCTAATTAAAGGTGAAAGTGGAACCGGTAAAGAACTCGTTGCTCGTGCTATTCATGAACTTAGTCTTAGAAAAGAAGGTCCTTTTATTCCGATTAACTGTGGTGCTTTACCCGAGTCACTCCTCGAAGCAGAACTCTTTGGTTATGAAAAGGGCGCTTTTACTGGTGCGGTCGCTCAACATCGGGGGCGGATTGAAATGGCGGATAGAGGGACATTGTTTCTCGATGAAGTTGGAGACATCAGCCTCAAGACCCAGACCGATCTATTGAGATTTATTCAGGAGCGGGAGTTTATGCGTCTGGGGGGCAGGGTTTCAATAAAGGTAGATTTAAGAATTATTTCGGCAACGAATAAAAATATCGAGGAGTTAATTAAACAGGGTAAATTCCGGGAGGATTTATATTATCGCCTGAATGTAATTACGATCGAGATCCCTCCCCTGCGTGACCGGAAAGAAGATTTACCACTTCTGATTGAACATTTTCTAACAAAATTTAGCCTTGAGACCGAAAAAGAGATAAATCGGGTCAGCGATGATGCAATGAAGTTATTATTAAATTATCACTGGCCGGGCAATGTCAGACAACTGGAGAACACGATCGAACACGCAGTGGTAATCAGCAAGGGGCCACAGATAACTATTTCCGATTTGCCCGAACATCTTCTGTCAACTGAGGAGTTTCAAGAAGGGGATCAATCCTTAGAAGCAATTGAGCGAACCCATATCTTGAATATTCTTAAAAAAAATAACTGGAATATAACAAGATCGGCAAAGATCTTAGGCATAAATCGATTGACTCTTTATAATAAGATAAGAGATTTTGATTTAAAGGCGAATAAATAGCCACTACCGTTTATAAAACAAACATTATAATATCCAAAAAATAAAGGCATATTGCTTTTGTCTATTTTTTAATCAATACCTATTAAAAAATAATCGTTATAATCTAATTATTCATCTGAAAAATCAGGACTTATTCTACATAGAGATAGGCACATTTTTTGCAATTTATATAAGTGATGGCAACAAAATGTCCTTTCCTTGAAGAAGTTATTGTCCGTTATTGTACGCTCTGCCCGATAAGGAAGATGTTGCCCAAAGACAGCTTGATCGACCAGGGTCCGTGCTGTGACAATTACCAGGAATGTTCTATCTATAGAGATTTTACAGATAAGAGTAGAAAATTTTATGAAAAAAGAAAAGATTCTAATAATAGATGACGAACAGGCAGTATGTGAGGCCTGCAGTGCCATACTCAAGGCTGAAAACCTTGATGTTTTTACAGCTCAGGACGGGCCCTCAGGCCTGCAAAGATTCGAGGAGACAAAACCGGATGTCGTCTTTATTGACTTAAAAATGCCTGGTATGTCGGGGATGAATGTTCTTTCTCGATTGAACGAAAAAGATCCGGATGCAGTTTTGATTGTTATTACAGGATATTCGACGATTGAATCGGCGGTGGAGTCGATGAAGAGAGGGGCATTCGATTATCTCCCCAAGCCGTTCACGCCTGATGAATTAAGGATTATTACAAAAAGGGCGTTAGAGAAGAGAGCAGCGGTGATTGAAGCCCGGAGAGTGAAAGAAGAGAAGGAACAGATGCGTCAGAATTTTATCTCTCTGGTTTCTCATGAATTGAGGACACCATTGGCGGCAGTAATGCAGTACATAGAGGTTCTCTCGGTCAGCCTCGCCGGTAAACTTTCTCCAGAGCAGTTTAAAATTATCGAGCGAATGAAAGTGCGAATGAATGAGCTCCTTTCTTTGATTGATCGCTGGTTAAAACTTGCCCGGATCGAGGAGTTAAAATTAAAGGATAGTTTCAAATATTTTGCACTTGATCAGGTAATCAAAGAAGCCATGGAACTAACCGACCCGCTTGCTCGAGAGAAGAAGATAAAGGTCGAACTGATCCACACAGACAATGATGCACAGATCAATGGTGATCGTGATATGATTAAGGAGATTTTCGTGAATCTGATAACTAACGGAATCAAATATAATCGGGAAGGGGGGTCGGTTCAGGTTTCATTACGTGGAGATGAGAACTTCTGGATTATCGATGTCATTGATACCGGGATTGGTATCAAGGATAAAGATCTACCGATGATTGGTCAAGAGTTCTATCGAGTGAGACAAGAGGGGCTAGTGTCTGGTTCCGGTCTTGGTCTGGCAATTGTCAGGAAGATTTTAAGTATCCACGATGGTAAGTTGGAGATAAAGAGTCAAGTCGGGCAGGGCAGTACATTCAGTGTCTATTT
The DNA here is from genome assembly GCA_965648915.1 of Caldifarciminota bacterium. Classification (GTDB taxonomy): domain Bacteria; phylum Hydrothermota; class Tepidihabitantia; order SM23-42; family CAYGYG01; genus CBFGIV01. The sequence continues at coordinate 66,602 of CBFGIV010000001.1, forward strand.
GCCCAGGCTTTCTAAACAATGAATTTAAGATAGTATTTTTTAAGAAACTTTTAAGGAGCCAAAATGAAAAAATCAAAGATTTTAATAATCGATGATGACCCGGATTTTAATACCGCTACCAGAATAATGCTGGAAGATGCGGGGTATGAAGTTGCTATAGCCCTGACCGGACGGGAAGGGTTAGATAGCATGCGCAAAGCGCGACCTGACCTGATCATACTCGATGTGATGCTGCCAGATATTAATGGTTTTTCCGTCTGCCGGGAGATTAAGGACGATCCTAATTCTTCAACCATCCCAGTTATTCTTCTAACTTCAGTAAGTGCAAAGCCCGGTGGCTATGCCGAGAATATTGCGCGCGAGCATAAAGCAGATTCTTTTTTAGAAAAGCCAGTCGACCGGACGAAGTTACTTCAGGCCGTCAATACATTACTGGTACCGTCACCGGTTAAAGAAAAACGTGGCCGAGCAAAGATTTTACTGGTTGATGATGACCCCGATATGGTTGAGGCGACAAAACAGATTCTTCAGGCGAATAACTTTGAGGTAATAACGGCCAAAGACGGTGAAGAGGGGCTGGTCAAGGCAAGATATGAAAATCCTGATCTTATTCTCCTCGATGTGATTATGCCCGGGAAAGATGGTTATACGGTCTGCTATGAGTTGCGTAAAAGCGGTCAGACCCGATCGATCCCGATTATTATGCTTACCGCAATTGGTCAGCAACTGTCGCGGCCTGAGTATGGGATGGATATTGCAATTGACCATCTGGCGGATGATTATATTGCTAAACCGTTTGACACTCCGACCCTGTTGAAGAAGATCGAGAAACATCTTACATTTTATAGCGGATGATTAAAGAAGAACTCTTTCCTAAATTCAAATACGAAATTGCTCAGGAACCAGGTGGCGAGAATATCAGGGCTTGCTTTGCCTGTGGTATCTGCACGGCAAGTTGTCCAATAAGAGAGATCGATGAACGGTATAATCCGCGTCGGATAATTCGTATGGTCCTTTTGGGGATGAAAAAGAGAGTCTTGACAAGCGATTTTATCTGGTTCTGCTCAAGTTGTTATGCCTGCACGGAGCGGTGTCCACAGGGAGTAAAGTTTACAGATGTTATCAATGCGATCAAGAATCGAGCGGTTAAGGAAGGTCATATACACCATTCTTTGGCCACGCAGATTGATATACTGGGAAGGCAATGTAGGCTTTATGAAATCGACGATTTTGACAACAACAAACGTCAGTCGCTTGGCCTGCCCAGAGTGCCAAAGACTAAGGGATTTATCCGGAAGATTATGACGATAACCGGGATTAATAAGATTAGAACTGGTAAAGATAGACAGTAGATCAGACCTTCAGTTCATACTTTATGCTGATACTATTTTAAAAAAAGTGTGGTAGAAGATGAGGTATCTATTATTTCCTGGTTGCACGGTTCTTGGGCGCGGTAGAAATTATGAGATGTCAGCCCGGGCAGTAGCGAAAGCCCTGGGTATTGAATTTATTGATAATGATGATTTTGAATGTTGTGGATTTCCATTAAAGTCGGTTGATTATGAAACTTATTTCTTGATCGCAGCGTTTAATATCCTTTCGGCCGAAAGTCAGGGATTAAATATCTGCGCTCTCTGTAACGCCTGTTTAAGTTCGCTGACCGAGGTCAATAAAAAACTGATTGAAGATTTTGACCGGAAGGCAAGGATCATTGCTCTGCTCAGAAGGCAGGGATTCAGTTATCGAATGGGTGAAAATATTGCAGTGAAGCATTTTACCCGGATTATCTATGAAGAAATTGGACTTGAAGAGATCGGCAAGATGATAAGGGTAAGACTCGGTGGGATTAGAATTGCCCCTCATTATGGTTGCCACTATTTAAGACCAGCGGAAATTTACAATCACATTGAAGACCCGGAAAATCCTCATTCCTTGGATGAACTTATTAGTGTAACCGGTGCGCAGTCGGTCGAATATCCTGAAAAACTAAAATGCTGTGGTGCTGGGGTACTGGCAATTGATGAAGAACTGGCCTATTCGATTGCTCGACCAAAACTTCAGAGGTTAACTCAGGACTCAATTGATGCTATTGTTCTGGCGTGTCCGTTCTGTAGTGTAATGTTTGATGATAATCAGAAGAAGATGGAGCATAAATTCCAGGAACAGTACAATCTCCCAGTTCTTTACTACCCTCAGATTTTAGGTCTGGCACTGGGATTAGAACCCAGAATCCTTGGTCTCCAGATGAACCGGGTATCAACAAAGTCATTGCTGGAAAAGATAGCAAAATTACCGCATTGAGAGAAATGAGAAGCCGAAATGGAAGAAGCAGAAAATAGACGGCAAACCGAAAGTGTCGTTGGTGCTGTTTTGGTTGTAGGCGGTGGAATCGGTGGCATTCAGGCGGCGCTTGATCTGGCCGATTCTGGCTTTAAAGTCTATCTTTTAGAAAAAGAACCCAGCATTGGTGGCGTGATGGCTCAACTGGACAAGACTTTTCCAACCAATGATTGCTCAATGTGTATCCTTGCACCTAAACTGGTCAGTGTTGCTCGCCACCCGAATATCAAGGTTATTACTAACGCCGACATCGAAGAAATATCCGGCTCGGCCGGACATTTTGTAGTGCAAATCAAAAAGCGGCCGCGTTTTATTGATGAAGAAAAATGCACCGGTTGTGGCCTTTGTATGCAGAATTGCCCGGTGCGCCAGATCGTCGATCTTAAAGAAGAGGATGATAAACTTTTTTTGAAACCTGAGGATCAGAATAAGGTCGAGGAGATTTTGAAGGAGTATCGGTCGAAGAAAGGCAATCTAATGCCAATTCTACAAAGGATTAACTCCTCGTATAATTACCTGCCGGGCGACTTGCTCCGTTATATTTCACGGGAGCTCGATATTCCGTTAAGCCAGATTTATAATATTGCTACTTTTTATAATGCCTTTAGCCTGGTGCCAAAGGGGCGTCATACGATTGCAATCTGTCGAGGCACTGCCTGCCATGTTCGGGGATCGCTCCGGATCCTGGAGAAACTGGAGCAGGAACTCGGCGTTGGTGACGGTGGGACAACTGAAGATTTAAGATTTTCTATCCAGACCGTACGCTGCATCGGTTGTTGCAGTATTGCGCCTGCGGTCAGAATTGACCGGGATACCTTTGGTAATGTCCGGCCCAGTCAGTTAATGAATCTATTGAGGAAATACCAATGAGAATTACAACCCTTGCCGATTTATCAAAAATTAAAGAATCCGCACGTAATCGCTTATATCCAGAAAATAGGACACGCATAACTGTAGGTATGGCAACCTGCGGACTCGCCACCGGTGCGGAAGCAGTCTATGATTATCTTGTAAAAAATAGTGATGCGGAAGTCCTGGTTATCCCAGTCGGTTGTCTGGGATTCTGCCAAAAAGAACCGCTGGTTGATATTCGGGCTCCGGGTTATCCCCGGCTAACCTTTGTCCAGGTTAACGAGACGAAGGTTAAACAGATATATGATATGTTGAGACAGAACCGGCTCGATACAGAATGGGCTGAGTGGCGTATGGATGAAGACTATTTTTTAATCACCGATGAGAAATATCAACTTACCGACGGCTCGATACCCGACCGTATTAAACTGATTACCACCTACGAGAATGTTCCTTTTTTTAAGAAGCAGTTCAAAATCGCTCTGCGCAATTGTGGTTTCATCAATCCCGAAGATATTGAGGAATATATCGCGCGTGGAGGATATTTTGCACTCTATAAAGTTCTCAACAATATGAAACCCGAAGATGTGATTGAGGAGATGAAGATTTCTGGATTAAGAGGCAGGGGCGGGGCCGGGTTTCCAACCGGGCTGAAATGGGATATCTGTCGCCGGATGAAAGGTGACGTTAAATATATCATCTGCAATGCAGACGAGGGTGACCCCGGTGCCTATATGGATCGCTCAATCCTTGAAGGCGATCCGCATTCAGTAATTGAAGGTATGCTGATTGGTGCTTATGCAATCGGCGCCACTGAGGGCTATATCTACGTCCGAACTGAATACCCATTGGCGATTGAACGGTTCGCTAAGGCCCTTAAAGACGCTCAGACCTATGGATTCCTGGGGGAAAGAATTTTTGGTAAGGACTTCAATTTTAAGATTAATATAGCCCAGGGCTCCGGGGCCTTTGTTTGTGGGGAGGAGACTTCGCTTATTGCATCGATTGAAGGAAGAGCACCAGAGCCGAGGCTGAGGCCGCCGTTTCCGGCCGAATCCGGTCTGTGGGGTAAACCTACTAATATCAATAATGTTGAGACCTGGGCCAATGTACCGGTGATAATTGCCCGGGGAGGTTCCTGGTTTGCAGGCATCGGAACAGAAATGAGCAAGGGGACGAAGGTTTTTTCTCTGGTTGGTAAGATTGAAAATACCGGCCTGATTGAGGTGCCGATGGGGATAAAACTGGATGAGATCCTGGAATTAGGTGGTGGTATACCCAGAGGCAGGAAATTCAAAGCGATTCAGACCGGGGGTCCATCTGGTGGATGTATTCCGTTGAAATTGATAAATCTCCCGGTCGATTATGAACGATTGGCTGAGGCCGGTTCAATTATGGGATCAGGCGGTATGATCGTGATGGATGAGCGAACCTGTATGGTTGATATTGCCCGATATTTTCTGGAATTCTTAAAAGATGAGTCATGCGGAAAGTGCGTCTCCTGTCGGGAGGGAACCCGACAGATGTATGAAATAGTAAAGCGAATTACTGAAGGTCAGGGCAGAGAAGAGGATATTGATCTCTTAGAAAACATAGGATATGCTGTGAAATCTGCTTCAATGTGTGGTCTGGGACAAACGGCTGCCAACCCGATACTTTCAACGATTAAATATTTCCGAAGCGAGTATGAGGCACACATTAAATATAAAAGATGTCCAGCAGTTGTCTGTAAAGAAATAGTCTCCTCACCCTGTCAACATACCTGTCCAATCGGTACTGAAGCCCAGGTTTACATTACGAGGATTGCCCGGGGTGAATTTCATAAGGCATTAGATGTGATTGCGCGGGAGAACCCTATGCCCGCAAGTATTAGCCGTATCTGCCATCACCCATGTGAAAGGATCCTCTGCCGGGCAGGGGAGATTGGTGAACCGATAAGTATTCGAGGGCTAAAACGTTTTGTGACCGACTGGGCAAGATCAGTAAATGTCGAGATACCTTTACCGAAGAGGGATGCACTGACGGGCAAAAAAGTCGCCATTATCGGTTCCGGACCGGCTGGACTTTCGGCCGGTTATTATCTCTCCCTGAAAGGTCACCGGGTAACAATTTTTGAAGCCGAAAATCAACCGGGCGGTATGCTCTTTGTTGGAATACCGGAATATCGCCTGCCTCGAGATATACTCCAGTATGATATTAAAAACATCGAACGGAGCGGTGTTGAGATAATAACCGGCGTAAAGGTTGGTGTGGACATAAAAATTGATGACCTGTTCAGGCAGGGTTATAATGCAATTTTTATTGCGATTGGCGCGCATGAGAGTATCAAATTAAATATCCCGGGAGAGGAAGATCCCGATGTCTTATCAGCAATGAATTTTTTAAGAGCAATCCATACCGGGCAGAAGGTGGCTCTCGGTAAAAGTGTTTGTGTGCTCGGTGGTGGAAACTCAGCAATTGATGCGGCCCGGGTGGCGAGAAGACTCGGCTGTGAGGTAACAATTGTCTATCGTCGAACGCGTAGCGAAATGCCGGCATTCGTTGAGGAGATCGAAGGTGCACTCGAAGAAGGGGTTAAATTGATTTATTTGACTGCACCCCAGAAGATTATAAGGCAGAATGACAAACTTCAATTGCATTGTATAAGGATGACCCTGGGAGAATATGATGAGTCGGGCCGGAGACGCCCGGTACCAGTACCGGCTTCTGAATTCTTTTTAGAATTTGATTCCATCATTTCTGCCATCGGCGAAAAACCTCGGAGTGAATTCTTGAAGGATTTTGTAAAGTTAACGAAATGGGGAACGATCGAAGTTGATCCCGAGAGTTTGAGGACGAGCCGTCCCGGAGTCTATGCGGGTGGAGATGCAATTCGCGGGCCAAGTACCGCAATCGAAGCAATTCGTGATGGTAAGATTGCGGCTGAGGCAATTGATAATTATTTAAAAAATAGAACCTGGAAGATTACTTATCAGGTGACCCGTCCCTCAGAATATCTGGAACCGATCGAAATGACTGAAGACGAGATCAGGGAATTTAAACGGCCGGTAATGCCCACTTTAGCGCCGAATGAACGGATAAATGGCTTTACTGAGATCGAACTGGGATATTCAACCGAGGCGGCGATAAAAGAAGCCCGACGTTGCCTGAGGTGTGATCTGGATACAAATGAAGGAAGGAAGTTTATTGAAAAACAGAAGGTCCGAACCGATGGTTAAATTCAATATTAATGGTATACCGGTAGAAATTGAAAGAGGCAAGACGATTCTCCAAGCGGCTCAAAAACTCGGTATTCCAATCTTGACACTTTGTTATCACCGATCATTGACCCCCTATGGTGCCTGTCGACTCTGTCTGGTTGAAATCCATAAGAAGGGAAGGAAACTTATTCAGGCTTCTTGTCAATATCAGGTCGAAGACGACATTGATATAAAAACTGAAACCCCGGAACTGCAAAAAATCAGACAGATTATGATCAGTCTCCATCTGGCTCGTGCACCCAGGGCCAGGAAGATCATTGAGATTGCTGAAAAACTTGGTGTGACGAAATCCGATCTGATAACTCAGGATGAAAATTGTGTCCTCTGTGGTTTATGTGTTAGAATGTGCAAAGAAAGGATGGGGCGAAGTGCAATAAATTTTGCAATGCGTGGTGAGCGAAGGAAGATAACGACTCCTTTTGATCTTAAATCCCCGGTTTGCATGGTATGCGGTGCTTGTTATTTTATCTGCCCAACTGTATCGGAAAAATTGAAAGAGGTCAGTGCCCGGAGCGCACAACCGATTCCTGATGAATTCGATGAGCGACTACGGTCCCGGCCAGTAATTCATATCCCATTTCCCCAGGCGGTTCCAAACCTTGCGCTCATCGATAAGGAACACTGTGTTCATCTCTTGACCCAGGAATGTAGGATTTGTGAGGATTTTTGTGAGGCCCAGGCAATAAAATTTGATCAGCAAGAAGATCTCATCAAGATCGATATTGGTTCAATCATCCTGGCCCCAGGTTTTGATGAATTTGATGCCCGGCGTAAGAGTGAGTATGGTTATGGAAGATTTAATAATGTTGTAACATCGATTGAATTTGAGAGAATTCTTTCGGCATCAGGCCCTTTTCAAGGTCATCTTTTAAGACCGGGTGATAAGAAGGAACCCAAGCGGATTGCTTTTATTCAGTGTGTTGGCTCAAGAGATCCACAGGTTGGTGTAAATTATTGTTCCTCAGTCTGCTGTACCTATGCTATTAAAGAGGCAATCATTGCCAAGGAACATTCAAAAAATGGTCTTGAGGTGACAATTTTTTATATGGATATCAGAACATTTGGTAAGGGTTTTGAATCTTACTATGAGCGTGCCCGAAGTGAATACGGTATTCATTTTGTTCGAGCGGGTGTGTCTAAGATTGAAGAGGACCCTCAGACAAAAAATTTGAAAGTATATTACGAAAGTGAAGATGGAGAGATTAAACAAGAAGAATTTGATTTGATTGTTTTATCGGTTGGATTGATGCCCAGGGTCGATTCCGCTCAATTGGCAAGGAAACTACGAATCAATCTCAATATTCATGGTTTCTGTCGCACCTCGGAATTTATGCCCGTCGATACGATGCAAGACGGTATTTATGTCTGCGGTGCATTTGCTGGACCAAAGGATATCCCGGAGACAGTAACCCAGGCTTCGGCGGCAGCGGCCCGGGCAATGGAAATGTTGGCTCCGGTTCGGCATACTTTAACTGTAAAAAGAGAACCACCCCCTGAACTTGATGTTAGTAACCAGGAAACGCGTATTGGAGTTTTCGTCTGCCACTGTGGGATAAATATTGGCGGTTATGTCGATGTCCTGGCAGTTGTTGAGTGTATTAAGGATGAAGCAAATGTGGTTTATGTTGACCACAATCTCTACACCTGTTCCCAGGATACCCAAAAGAGAATAATCGAGAAGATTAAGGAACATAAATTGAATCGGGTTGTTGTTGCATCTTGCACCCCAAGAACACACGAGCCTTTGTTCAGGGAGACGATAAGGGAAGCTGGTTTAAATCCGTATCTTTTTGAGATGGCAAATATCCGGGACCAGTGTTCCTGGATCCACATGCAAGAACCGAAAGAGGCAACAGAGAAGGCGAAAGATCTGTTAAGAATGGCGGTTGCAAAAGCGAGATATCTTAAACCGCTCAAACGTGTTGAGATTGAGGTTACCCCGAAGGCACTGGTCATTGGTGGCGGTATTTCCGGAATGGTTGCGAGTCTTGCCCTTGCCAATCAGGGGTTTGAAGTATTCCTGATCGAACGTGATACTGAACTGGGCGGTTATGCCCGATATATAAATTACACAATTGAAGGTCGTAATATCCAGAATTTCTTAAACCTGACAATTGAGAAAGTTAGAAAACATAAATTGATCAGGTTATTTACTAATGCGGAGATTGAATCGATAACTGGATTTATTGGCAACTATGAATCCGAAATTCGAAAGAGCGATGGCTCGAAGGAGAGATTTAAGCATGGCGTCGTCATCGTTGCAACGGGAGCCCAGGAGTACAAACCGACTGAATATTTTTATGGGAAAAATCCAAGGATTATTACCCAGCGCGAGTTAGAGAAGGTCTTGGACGAAAACCGGTACAAAGAATTAGATGTTATAGGCCTGAGAAGAAATGCTCAACCAGGGTTTGATATTACTCAATTGAATTCGGTTGTTATGATTCAGTGTATCGGGTCAAGAGATGAGGCACATCCCTATTGCAGTCGCATCTGTTGCAGTCAGGCAGTTAAAAACGGACTGAGACTGCTTGAAGAGAACCCCAATTTGAACGTTTATATATTATATAAGGATGTTCGAACCTATGGCCTGAGAGAAGATCTCTACCGGCGTGCACGTGAAGCTGGTATAGTTTTTATAAAATATGACAATGATCATACACCTGAATTATCCTGGACCGTCGATGGACGAATTATAATGTCGGTATTTGAACCAATTCTTAAAGAAAATATAGACCTCGTTCCTGATCTCTGTATTCTTTCTACCGGAATCGAGCCCAATCAAGATAATGCAATTCTTGCAAAAATGCTTAAAGTCCCCCTTAACACGGAGGGATTCTTCCTTGAGGCCCATGTTAAACTCAGACCGGTCGACTTTGCAACTGAAGGCATATTCGTTGCCGGTATGGCCCACAGTCCAAAGACGATCGATGAATCAATATGCCAAGCGATGGCAGCTACGGCCCGAGCTGTCACAATTCTTGCGAATAGAAAATATTTTGCTGAAGCAACTGTTTCTACGGTAAATGAAGAGCTTTGCGCTGGTTGTGGTATTTGCAGTGGACTCTGTCCTTATGAAGCGATTGAAATCGTCTCAGTTGAAAACAGACGTAAATCCAGGATAAATGAAGTTCTGTGTAAAGGTTGTGGAACCTGTGTCGCTGCCTGTCCGGCCGGTGCCCTTGAGCAATATGGATTTACCAGGAAACAGATTGGAGCGATGTTGAAAGCATTATGATGATAAACAATTTCAAACCCAAGATACTTGTTTTTTGCTGCAACTGGTGTTCTTATGCCGGGGCTGATCTGGCCGGTGTTTCGAGATTACAGCTAAATCCTAACTTCAGAATTATTAGAACAATGTGTTCAGGTCGGATTGAACCAGAATTTATTATTGAAGCCTTCAAAAATGGTGTTGATGGTATTCTGGTAACCGGGTGTCATCCTGGCGATTGTCATTATATTTCAGGGAACTACAAGACATTAAGAAGATACTATTTGCTCAAAGAGATGCTCAATCAGTTTGGTATCGAAGAGGAGCGTTTTCGGCTTGAGTGGATCTCGGCTGGTGAGGGGATAAAATTTCAAAAAATTGTAAATGAATTTATTGGGCTAATTGAAAAACTGGGGAAGCTGAATCTTGACTCGCTGCGTTAGGAAGCAGGTACAGCAAGAAAAATAAATAATTAACAACATAAGATTGACTTAATAATAAACTTTGATAGAATTACATTATGCAGCTCTCACTCAGGGCAAAGTTAATTGTGAGTTTTGTTCTGGTTGTTCTGGTTAGCGGTATTGTCAGTATCGTTGTCGGTACTCGACTAATTGGTGATAGAATAATTAAACAGGCACAAGATAAAGTTCGGACAGATCTGAATTCGGCGCGGGAAATTTATAGAGAAGCAATGAAGGATGTTCTTAATACAGTACGTTTTCAGGCGTCGAGAACACTCCTGAGGCAAGCAGTTATAAGAAGAGATCGTAAATACCTGATGAATATCTTAAATCAGGTTTTAACCAGTGAACCCGTCGATATCCTTGATGTTATTGCACCTGATGGTTCCGTAATTCTGCGCATTCAGAGTCCTGATTGTTTTGGCGACAATATCAAAAATAACAAACTTATCGATTGGGTTATAAGAAACAAAAGACCGATTTCTTCCACTTTAATTATTCCGGAAAGTGAGTTGAGACGGGATGGTAGTAAACTTGCGGAGCAGGCTAAAATCACAATCCTGCCCACACCCAAAGCTAAAGTCCAGCGAACGGGTGATGAAAGATCAGGTATGATGATTGCTGGTGTGGCACCGATTTTTGATGAAGGGCAGCAGTTTATCGGCATAATTTATGGTGGTAAATTATTGAATCGTAATTATGACATTGTCGATAAGATTAAAAACACCGTTTTTCAGGATGAGAAATATAAGGGCAAAGATGTCGGGACCGCGACGATATTTCAAGGTGATCTCAGAATTTCAACGAATGTTACAAATCTTGATGGTTCGAGGGCAATTGGAACCCTTGTTTCCAAAGAGGTTTATGAAGCGGTCCTTGAGAGAGGTATCCCCTGGATTGCCCGGGCCTTTGTTGTCCATGATTGGTACATAACATCCTATGAGCCAATACGAGATATCGACGACAGCATTATTGGTATTCTCTATGTCGGTATTCTTGAACAAAAATTTACCGATCTGCGAAACAGTGTGGTCTTAACTTTTCTATTGATTACGATGCTTGGTATCGCTTTTGCGGTGGGGCTCTCATTTTTGCTGGCAAGTGGGATTGTTCGCCCGTTGCAGCGTTTAACTACGGTAGCCCAGAAAATTGCCGGCGGAGATTTCAGTCAAAAAGTGACCATCAGTTCGAAAGACGAAATTGGTAATCTTTGTTCAGTTTTCAATTTTATGGTCTCATCGATCCAAGAGCGGGACCTGAAACTCAAAGAATTTGCTCAAGCCAAAATCGCTGAGGCAGAGCGTTTAGCTTTAATCGGTCAACTTGCTGCAGGTGTTGCTCATGAACTAAATAACCCTCTATCCGGGATAGTACTTTATAGCCATATGCTTATCGAAAAGATGAATGCGGATGACCCAAGGAGAGAGAGTCTGGAAAAGATTGTAAAAGAAAGCCAGCGTTGCCGAAATATTGTTAAAGGACTTCTCTATTTTGCTCGCCAGACTGAACCGCAGATAAAACCATCAAGCATCAATAAGATTATCGAAGATGTCCTTTCTTTACTTGGAGGGCAAACGATCTTTTTGAATATTAAAGTCAATAAATTTTTCAATCCTGACCTCCCCCCGGTAAATGTTGATGAATCCCAGATTCAGCAAGTTTTTATCAATATAATTATGAATGCAGTTGAGGCGATGAATTATCGAGGCGAATTGACAATTACGACCAATTTTACCGAGGATAAGAAAAATATCTTTATCTCATTTGCGGATACCGGGTGTGGTATTGCTAAAGAGAATCTATCCAAAATTTTCGATCCCTTTTTTACGACTAAAGAAGTTGGCCATGGTACTGGATTGGGATTATCAATAAGTTACGGGATAATTGAGAAACATCAGGGTAAGATAAAAGTAGAGAGTGAACTGGGTAAGGGCTCGACATTTACAGTCGAGTTGCCCGTGACATAATGCAGTAAAAATTATATCTTGATTTTTTTTAAATCTTAGATATATTCTTGCTCTTTTATGAAAAAAATAGACCGGATAATTAAAAAATATCCTGATCCTAAAAGAAGCATTATCCAGATTCTGCAGGATATTCAGTCTGAATATAACTATCTATCTTTTGAGAATTTAAATCTTGTTGCTAAGAGACTTAAGATCCCGCTGAGTCGGATCTATAGTATTGCTACATTTTACGCTGCATTCAGTCTTCAGCCCCGGGGTAAACATCTGTGCACGGTTTGTCTTGGTACAGCCTGTCATGTCCGGGGTGCACCCGATGTCTTAAATCGTATTGAGGAGCGGCTTGGCATTAAGGCCGGGACCACAACAAAAGATAATCTTTTTACCCTCGAGACGGTTAATTGCCTTGGGGCCTGTGCCCTTGCGCCGATTGTTGTAATCGATGGCGAATATCATGGTCAAACAACTGTAGATAAAGTTGATAAATTGATCGATAAATATGCCAGTACTCCATCAGAAACATAAGGGTTTCCGTTTAGATCTACTTGTCTGCGCTGGAACCGGTTGTGTTTCCAATCGTTCCTTTGCGGTTAAAGAAGCGCTGGAGAAAGAGATCGTACGTCGGGGCTTACAGGATGAAGTCCGGGTTATTGCAACTGGATGCCAGGGATTTTGTGAACGAGGACCGGTCGTTATTGCCCAGCCCGATGCGATATTCTATCAAAAAGTTACCGAAAGAGATGTACCATATCTGGTTGAGGAACATCTCATAAAAGGACGACCGGCAAAGAAATTGATGTATGTGCCGGAAAAAGAGGTATTACCTGTTCCTAAGATGTCCGACATTGGATTTTTCAAACATCAGCGGCTCATTGTTCTACGAAACAGGGGCAGGCTTGACCCGGAAAATATTGAAGAGTATATTGCGTTTGATGGTTATGAGGCACTGCAGAAGGTTCTGACATCGATGAAACCAGAGCAGGTTATCGCCGAAATAAAAAGATCGGGATTGAGGGGAAGGGGTGGGGCAGGATTCCCAACCGGCACAAAATGGGAATTGTGTCGCGCTACCCGAGGCAAGCCCAAATACATAATTTGTAATGGAGACGAGGGCGACCCCGGTGCATTTATGGATAGGAGTGTTCTTGAGGCAGACCCCCATTCGGTGATCGAAGGTATGCTCATAGGTGCTTATGCGATTGGGGCTGAAAAGGGGTTTATATATGTGCGAAAGGAATATCCGCTTGCGGTAAAGAGAATGCACATTGCAATTAATCAGGCAATAAAGTATGGCCTACTGGGAGATGATATTCTGGGCACAGGGTTTAATTTCTCCATCGATATTGTTCAGGGTGCCGGGGCATTTGTCTGTGGTGAGGAGACTGCATTGATCGCTTCGATTGAGGGCAGGGTGGGCCGGCCGCGAACCCGGCCACCGTATCCGGTAGAAAGAGGGTTATGGGGTAAACCGACCAATATCAACAATGTCGAAACCTGGGCCAATGTCCCGCCGATTATATTGCGCGGTGCGGAATGGTTTGCTTCGATCGGGACGGAAAAGAGTAAAGGGACAAAGATCTTCTCGCTGGTAGGTAAGATAAACAATACCGGGCTGGTTGAGGTGCCAATGGGGATCACTCTGCGCGAAATTATTTATGGAATTGGTGGTGGAATCCCTAACAACAAGGAATTCAAGGCAGTCCAGACCGGTGGCCCTTCGGGTGGATGTATCCCCAGAGAACACCTTGATCTGCCTATCGATTATGAAAGTCTAACTGCGGTCGGTTCGATGATGGGATCGGGTGGTATGATTGTAATGGACGAGGATACCTGTATGGTCGATGTTGCTCGTTACTTCTTAAATTTTACCCGGCAGGAATCCTGTGGTAAATGTCCTCCCTGTCGAATGGGTATAAAACAGATGGTTGAGATCCTTAACCGGATAACCCAGGGCAACGGTGAAGAAGCTGATATCGATTTTCTGGAAAGGGCCAGTGAGAGTATAAAATCTGCGTCCCTATGTGGTCTTGGTCAAACCGCACCCAATCCAGTGCTGACAACGATTCGATATTTTCGTAATGAGTATCTTGCTCATGTTAAGGAACGAAGATGTCCGGCTCTGGTCTGCAAAGCACTCGTCTCTTATTACATCGACCCAAAATTGTGCGGTGGGTGTGTGGTCTGTGCCCAAAAATGTCCGGCTCAGGCAATAAAAGGCGAACCCAAAAAGGTATATACTATCGATCAATCGAAATGCATAAAATGCGGTATCTGTTTAACTGTCTGCCCGCCAAAATTCAGAGCGGTTAAGAAGGTCTCCCCGGTGATAAAATGATGAATATTTAAAAGATCAGGAAAGATTTATGACAAAGTTGACAATCGATGGCAAAAAAGTTACCGCCCGGAAGAACGAGACAGTTCTTGAAGTCTGTCGACGGGAAGGTATTTATGTTCCCACCCTCTGTTATCACGAAAGACTATCGCCTTACGGTGGTTGCCGGCTCTGTATTGTTGAGGTTGAAGGGAATCCCAGACCGATGACGGCCTGCACGCTACCGGTTCAGGAAGGTATGGTGGTCAGGACCAACACACAGTTATTACAGGAACTCAGGAAATTCACCATCCAGTTGATCCTATCTGAACACCCACATTCCTGTTTGATCTGCACTAAAAAAGAAGAGTGCGCTAATTATATGGAATGCATCGAAAAAGAACCGATTACCTTCGGCTGTAAATTCTGTTCTAAGAATGGAGATTGTGAATTACAGAAACTTGTTGAAGAATTTGGTATCAGGGATATCCCTTTTCAATTTTCTTACCGCGGGCTTGAACCCGAAAGATATGATCCTTTCTTTGAACGTGATTATAATCTCTGCATACTCTGTGGTCGTTGTGTCCGGATCTGTCAGGAAGTTAGAGGTGCCGGGGTTCTCGATTTTCATCACCGTGGTCCTCAAACGCTGGTTGGTACTGCTTTTGATTTAAAACATCTTGATGTTGACTGCCAATTTTGTGGGGCCTGTATCGATGTCTGCCCGACCGGTGCTCTGGCCGAGCGTTACCGTAAATATCTTGGCCAGGAGGATAAAAAGATTTCCAGTTTGTGTCCATTGTGTTCACTTGCCTGTAAAATAAGTTTAAGTGTTAAAAATGGAGAGGTGATCAATTCAGCGCCGGACGATAGTGATCTCTGTGTGCGCGGTCGATTCGGGATCGCACCGATGATCAATCATCCGAAGCGCATTACAGAACCTCTTTTAAAGAAGAATGGCCGGACGGTTAAAGTTACCTGGGATGAGGCATTAAATTATGCAGCAGAGAGATTGAGAGAAAATTTAGGATTTTACGGTGTAATTTTTTCAAGAAGCCTGCCCCTTGAGGCGCTTGCGTCACTCAAAGGGCTAAAAGGCGGTTATTTTGGAGTCGATGGATCTTGGTTATCCACCAAATCTTTGAATCTTAATTGCCTCTCAATTAAATCAGCCCTTATTATTTTATGTACCGATATCATTGATGATTTTTCAGTCTTGCTCCTTAAAATAAAAAAGAAGTATAACCTGCCGCTGATCGTTATCGATCCGATCCAGACCAAAACAGTTAAGATGGCCGATGTCTGGCTCAGACCCGAGCCCGGGAAGGAAACAGAATTTTTAAGACTCATTTTAAGTAGATCTAAACTAAAGCCCGGAGCACATTTTGATGTTATGAGACTGGCTGAAGCCCGGGGTCTTCTGTATGGCCGGAAGCCGGTCTTGATCTATAACCAGACAAATATTAAAGATATAAAACTGCCGGAGGGTATTCACCATCTAACGCTCAGTCCCTTGCCCAGTATTGAAAAGGTGCTGGAGTTTAATCCTATCGATATGAGCAGGTTGGTTTCCAATCCAGATCTCAAGGCTCTTTATCTGATTGGTGAGACCCCTTGTCTATCACGCGCCTATGAAACAGTAATTATCCAGGATCTGTTCCTGCCACCTTTTGATTTTGATATCTTCCTGCCGGCGGCCGGGCCAGGTGAATTTGATGGTAGTTTTATTAATATCGAAGGTAAGAAAGTCACTTTCAAAAAAGGTGTAGAACCTCAAGGTGAGGCAATGTCCGATAAGTGGATTATTGACGAAATTGTTAGAAGAATGGAGCCGATTGGATTGATCAGCGCTCCGGATCTAAATTTTGAAATCTCGTATCGGGATCGAGCAGAGATTTACGATAAGTATCCATTCCACCTTTTAGTCCGGGATAACTGTTATCGGTTCCGTGGCTTCTCCCTGTCATCAGTATTAAAGGGTTTTGAACGGATACACCAGGATCACTCTCTCTGGATTAACCCCGGGGATGCGAGGAGATTAAAATTAAAAACCGGTCAGATGGTCGAGATCAGTGGTGAAGACTTAATGGCCAGAATAAATATCTTTATCACCGAAGCAGTACCCAGGGGTTCGGTTTTTGCCTATCGAAATCCGGCACTGGGAATCATCAAAAATCAGCCCGTCAGATTGAAAAAGATAGGATAGATAATGATTAAGATTTTAAGGCACGAACTTATCGTTCCCAATATCCATCTGATGATGCTTGAAACCGACACTATTCACCGGAATGCCCGGGCAGGCGAATTCGTTGTGGTTCGGGCTGATGAATACGGAGAGCGGATTCCTCTGAATCTGATCGACTGGGATCAGCAGAGTATAACTACAATCTTTATGGAAGTAGGAACATCAACCAGAAAACTAAGTAATCTTAAGGCCGGGGAGATGATTGCCGATCTGGCTGGTCCTTTAGGGCGACCGACGGAGATTGTCCAGGATAAGAGAATATTATGTATTGGGGGTTGTTATGGTATAGGTGCCCTCTATCCGGTTCTGCGAACTTTCAAGGAGAATCGAAACTTTATTATTACCGCAATTGAAGCGCGAAGCAAGGGCCTATTATATTGGCAGGAGAGGCTGAAGATGTTCAGCGATGAACTATACGAGATTACCCGGGATGGGTCAAAGGGATTTAAGGGGCATATCAATGATTTTATTAACTTTTATCTTGCTCAAAACAGGGTCGATATGGTCTATGCTCAGGGCTGCACATATCTAACCTATCTGGTATCGGAGACGACGCGACCTCACGCAATAAAGACAATTGTCGGACTGAATCCGATTATGATTGATGCAACCGGGATGTGCGGTGTCTGCCGTGTAATTATTGAGGGTCAAACCAAATTCGCCTGTGTTGATGGCCCGGAATTTGATGGCCATAAGGTTGACTGGCCCAACCTTTTAAACCGGCGTCATACCTATATTGAACAGGAGCGCAGATCATTGAGTTTCTATGAATGTGAACTATATGGTTAGAGATTCAATTTCAAAATTGGAGCTTGATTCATATGGCGGGTAAGATTGAACCAAAGAAGACTCCAATGCGTGAGCAGCGGCCGCAGGACCGTATACGAAATTTCGATGAAGTGCCTTATGGGTATAATGAAACCGAGGCGATTCAGGAGGCAAGAAGGTGTCTGCTCTGTAAAAAGCCGACCTGTGTCTCCGGTTGTCCGGTCGAGATCGATATCCCAGGTTTTATAAGACTGATTGCAGAAGGAGACTTTAAGGGTGCAATAAAAAAGATGAAAGAGAAGAATGTCCTGCCGGCGATTTGCGGTCGGGTCTGTCCCCAGGAGGACCAGTGTGAGAAGGTCTGTGCCCTGGCCAAAAAATTCGAACCGGTGGCTATCGGGCGACTGGAACGTTTTATTGCTGACTGGGAAGCAGCCCAGGGTGAAGTTGAAATTCCGGAAAGGCCAGTGCCAACCGGCAAGAGAGTGGCGGTTATCGGTTCCGGCCCTGGCGGACTGACCGCGGCTGGTGATCTGATTAAACTCGGTCACGAAGTCACTATCTTTGAAGCGCTCCACAAGCCGGGCGGGGTACTGGTTTATGGTATCCCCGAATTCAGATTGCCCAAGTCTATCGTCTATCGTGAGGTGGATTATCTATTAAAATGTGGTGTGAAACTCTACTTAAATTTTATCGTCGGTAAGACCGCAACCATCGATCAGTTGTTAGAAGAATACCAGGCCATATATATAGGAACCGGTGCCGGTCTACCCTGGTTTATGAATATTCCCGGTGAGAATCTAAATGGTGTTTATTCGGCAAATGAATACCTGACCCGCTCTAATCTGATGAAGGCCTACCTATTCCCAGAATATGATACACCGATTATTAGAGGGAAAAATGTTGCAGTAATTGGTGGCGGGAATGTGGCTATGGACTGTGCTCGAACCGCCCTCCGGCTCGGTGCTAAAGAAGTCCATATTGTCTATCGGCGATCAAAAGTAGAAATGCCGGCACGCATTGAAGAGATTGTGCGGGCTGAAGAAGAGGGAGTTATTTTTGACTATCTGACCCTCCCCGTGAAGCATATCGGCGATGAAAAAGGCTGGGTCAAAGAGATGGAGTGCTTAAAGATGCAACTGGGTGAACCTGATGCCTCAGGTCGCCGCAAGCCGGTTCCAATTGAAGGCTCAAATTACATAACGCCGGTCGATATGGTTGTATGTGCTATTGGTCAGAGTCCCAATCCATTAATTCCGCAGACGACGCCGGACTTAAAAGTTGGCAAATGGGGTAATATTGAAGTTGATAAGGCAACGATGAAGACCTCCAAGAAAGGTTGCTGGGCCGGAGGGGATGTGGTGCGGGGTGGGGCAACAGTTATCCTTGCTATGGGCGATGCGAGGATTGCGGCAAAATCGATTAATGAATACCTCCAGACCGGGGTCTGGTAAGATTGTAGAGTCTAAGAGACTAAAAACATTAAGATTCAATTTCAGTATACTTTAATATGAAGAATTTGATTAATACATCCCCTCCCTTGAGGGGAGGGGATAATGGGAGGGTGATCATTTCAATCTTTTTTCCACCCTCCACCTTAATCTTGGGGAGCCAAAACTCCTGTCAAGAGAAGGAGAAAAGGTAGAGAGGACTCAGCAAAATTCCCCTTGAAATTTTTTTATGAATATTATAATGAGCCTGTGGCTGGGCGAGAAATTAACTTTAATGGTGGCTGATCCTCCACTGCCACCTGAGGCTCCTGAGAAATACGAAGCCTCCCTGTGAACTTTTTGTCATAGACCATCTCACCCCTGGTTTACTCCTACTACCTGTGAATGAGAAAGGAATCAAATTTCTGATCACGATGTCCGGGACTATCAACAAATCTCATATTGATTTTTAAAAAAACCTGATTACTATAATCCGGTGAAACTACTCAGTTTCCGTAAATTTTTTCCCATTACCAGGACGAAAACATATTTAAATCATGCTTCGACCGGGCCCTTGCCTTTAACCGCGGCGCGGGCAATTGAACAGGTTGTGCAAAAGTATCTCTACCAGGCTGATTTACCAATAGATATTCTATGGAATGAATTTGAAGAAACGAGGAGAATTGTTGCTCATTTCATTGGTGCTTCAAAAGATGAAATCGCATTTGTCAAGAATACTTCCCAGGGGATTTTAATTGCGATGAATTCTATTCCCTTCAAAAAGGGTGACCAGGTGATTATTCTCACTGATGCCTTTCCGGCCAATCTCTATCCTTTTTACTATCTCTGGCCCGAAGTTGTAAAAAAATTCTTAAAAACTGGTGACGGAGCCGATTTTTTAAATCGGCTTAAAAGACTGGTTAATAAAAAGACCCGAGCGATCTCGATTGACTGGGTTAACTGGCTAAGCGGTGTAAAACTTGATCTGGAAGAGATTGGAGATTTTTGTGTAAGGCATAACATTTACTTGATTGTTGATGCTATCCAGGGCCTGGGCGCACTGGAGATAGATTTAAAGAGACTTAATATTGATTTTCTGACCTGCGGATCTTCGAAATGGCTCTGCGGTCCACAGGGTATCGGTATCCTTTATGTAAATAAAAGACGATTGGATGAACTGGTTCTCACCAATATCGGCTGGCTCAGTGCTGAAATAGAGAGTTTTCATAAATTCATTCCTCTGGGGCCACCAAAGCGAACCGCAGCCCGTTTTGAAGAGGGGACAAAGAATTTGATAGGTATCTGCGGACTTAAAGAATCGATCCGGATTCTTAAAAGGGCAGGGATAAAAAATATCGAAAAGCAGATTTTTGATTTAACCGATCGACTGCTTAACCACGCCCGGGAGAAGAAGTGCGAGATCCTCTCACCGTTCGCAAAATCGCTCAGATCCGGAATTGTATCAATCCGTCCCCGAAATATGGATGTTGAAAATGTTTATCACCAGCTTAAGCGTGAAAAAATAGTCGTCTCGCTGCGCGAAGGCTGGCTGAGAATATCGCCCCATTTTTACAATACTGAATCGGAGATAAAAAAAATATTAAATTACTTTTAAGAAGAAGAGAATGAAAAAGTGCTACTTTAGATCGATTCGTATTAAATCGTTGTTTACCCCTACCATTACCGGTTTGATTTTGATTTCGATTTCAGCCGCGAATGAGGCTAAGAAGGTGAAGAATATTGAGATCTGGCTCGACAATGGCGGAAGAGTTGATTGGTGTGCGGGTAATCAGTTGATTGCTTTCGATCGCAAAGGAGAAGATAGTTTTTATGATATTTATCTTATTAAACCGGACCGGACCGGAGAGCGATGTATTACTAATATTCCTGATTTGCCGGTTAATAAACACATCGGGCAACCGGCCTGGCATCCTTCGGGTAAATATATTGTCTGCCAGGTGGAAAATGAGCACTCACGCGGCGGTGTCAATAACCAACCGAGTATGGGGTTGGATAATGACCTTTACATAATTGATCTTGAGAAAGAGATGGTCTGGCCACTAACTGATAATCCCGAAGGCTTTGCCGCACTCCACCCTAAATTTTCCCACGATGGTAAAAGATTACTCTGGGCAGAACGTTATGAAAGGGGAAAAGGTAGCCGCTGGGGACACTGGCGATTAAAACTGGCTGATATTATTATTGATTCTAATGGTGTGTATCTTACGAATATAAAAAACCTTGAACCCGGCGGTAAGGGCTGGTATGAAAGTCACGGGTTTTCTCGGGACGATAAGAAGATTTACTTCAGTGGAAATCTACTCGATTGGTGGAGTAATAATATTTACTGTTGTGGCCTGAATGGTGCTGATTTAACACCATTGACTCATGATGATAACATCTGGAATGAAATGGCTGAACTCTCACCCGATAATAGATGGATTGCATTTATATCGAGCCGGCCTTTTAAGTGGAAAAAACGGCTGGGTTTTTTAACTTTAAAAACTGAGGTCTTTCTGATGGATACAACAGGCCAGAATATCCAGCAGATAACATATCTTAATGATGACAAACATTCCTATTTGATCGGCGATCTGGCCTGGAGCCCGGATGGTAAGACAATTTTGGCCGTGGCATATGAACGCAAGAGTAAAAAGATGGTAACACTAAAAATTGAATTTGAAGAAGAGAAAAGATAGTTACCGGCAATGATTGAAATAGACGGAAGTCATCTGGAAGGCGGTGGGCAGATAATAAGAACCGCAATTGCGCTCTCGGTGATTACCCAGAAAGATATTCGAATTTTTAATATCCGAAAAGGAAGGGAAAAACCCGGCTTAAAACCACAACACCTTGAAGGTATCAGGGCCGCCGCCAAGATTTGTGATGCCCGGGTTGAGGGCTTGACCTTGAATTCAATGGAAATCACTTTTCGCCCAGGAAAAATAAAGGGTGGAAGTTACACGATTGATACTAAGACAGCGGGTTCAATAACCTTGGTACTTCAGACTTTAACGCCAATTGGAATCTTTTCTGAATCAGACTTAAATTTAACAATCAAAGGCGGAACCGCGGTGCCATTTAGCCCAACGATCGAATATTTTCAAAATATTTTTTGTGCTTATTTGAATAAAATAGGGATTTCTATAATTGTTGAGACTGAGCGCCATGGTTTTTATCCCGCAGGTGGGGGTGAGGTCAGGATAAATATTAAGCCCGGGGTTCTCAAAAATATTGATCTGCTCGAGCGTGGTGATTTAAAAGATATTGATGCCCTGGCCATTGCTTCCAACCATCTCCGGGAAGCCAGAGTTGCGGAGCGGATGATTCAGGGGTTCCAGCGATACTTCCCTGAGGCAAGGTACAAATACAGATATGTCGATGCTAAGTCACCGGGCTGTTTTATTGTGGGTCGTGCTCAATTTAAAAATTGCAAATTAGGGGCGGATGCGCTGGGGAGGCGCGGTGTGCCAGCAGAAAAGATCGGTGTTGAGGCGGGGCAGGAATTGAAAAAGGCGATTACTTCGGATGCGACCGTGGATATATGGCTCACCGACCAGATTATTCCTTATATGGCCCTCGGGACAATTGCCACGAAAGAAATTTCACGAGTGCGAATTCCTGAATTAACGAGGCACGCGGCGACAAATATCTGGGTGGTTTCCAAATTTCTGCCCGTAAGTTTCGTGGTTAAAGAAAATATTATGGGATGTGATTTAATCGATGCAAGTAATTGAAAGAGATTGGAACTGGTGGGCGTACTTCTGGCGGGTAATTTATCGCTCGACCCTGAAAGGAATTAATGAATGGGATAAAAAGGTTGTCGAGTTTATAATTAGGGTTTTAGGATGCCGAGAGGGTGACAGATTACTGGATTTAGGTTGTGGTAGTGGTGAACATACAAGGCTCCTTGCTCAACGAGGAATAAAATGTACTGGCATTGATATTGCATCTTCCCTGATAAGATATGCAAAAAATAAGGCAAAAGAACAAAGATTAAGAGTTGAATATATTGTCGATGATATGAGAAAAATTGATTACGAAAATGAATTCGATTTCTCTATAATGATTAGCGGCACATTTGGGTTTTTCGGTGATGAGGAAAATTTAAAACTTCTCCAGAAAATAAGCAAGGCATTAAAACCAGGGGGAAAACTATTTTTTGATATTAAGAATATTCAGCGAAAACAGCGATATGGTAAATCATGGATGGCGATAAATGGTGGTTATCTCCTGATAGATACCAGATTTGATGCACACAATAAAAGGGAGATCGGCGAATATTTTTTTATTGATAAGAAGGGAAGAATAAATACGATGGCCAAAGATATAGATAGAGAAGGTAATCGTATCTATACCTTGAGAGATATCAAGTCTTTGCTACCGAGGGCTGGTTTGCATTCGGTCAAGGCCTATGAAGGTTATATCCTCCCCGCTAAAAAATATACAAAATCCACTCAATCATCTACTATCGTTATTACCGCCAGAAAGTAAAAAGCGAATAAATTTTCATATCACCACGGTTTAATATCGCTGACTTATTAATGATTCCACCATTCTAACATGTTAGAATACTTGAATGCTTGACTTTACTACGGCTATGGGTATACTATGTACAGCATATAATATTATAATGATTTAACAGATAAGGAATAAGGATGGCAAACAAAATTCATATTATCATCTCTCCAAACTCGAAGGGCTTGAAATTGTAAGTTATGAAACAAGAGAAAATAGTGTTTATTACTGGATAAAATATGAAAAGGAAGTGCAGGAAGTCTTAAATGCCCTGTCAAAATTTGTAAACCGCACATCGAAGGGTATTTACTATGAAACATAGTATATTCCAGTATTCTAACATGTTAGAATGGTTGAATGACAGAATTGGGAAAGGAGAAAGGGTATGGCTGGTGCTTCATTTGACCGGATTGCAAGGTTTTATGATTATGAGAATGAAGGATATAAGAAAGATATTGGCTTTTACTTAAAATATGCTAAGAATTGTGGGGGAGAAGTGCTTGAACTGGGTTGTGGAACCGGCCGGATTTTAATCCCCATTGCGAAAAGGAGGATAAAGATAACCGGACTTGATATATCTGAAGAGATGCTGAAGATTGCCCGAAATAAAATTGCTCAATCGAAAGAAAATATTCAGAAAAATATTGAACTTGTTCAGGGGGATATGAAGTCATTTAAATTAAATAAAAAATTCCCATTAATTTTCATTGCCTTTCGGTCTTTTCAGTCACTCCTGACTAAAAAAGAACAAGGCTCCTGCCTTGAGTGTGTGCATCAACATCTTAAAGAAAACGGGATTTTTATCCTTGACCTCTTTGCACCCAGGCATGATATCCTGGCGCAGGTAAAGAGAAGAATATATATGGGAAGTTTTTATGACAAAGAAAACGGAGTCTATGTTTACCGTTGGGCGGAAGCCTGTTATGATCTTGCCAGGCAGACTCTTAAAGAAGACCGATTTTATGAATGGACGGATGAGAATGGTCAATTTCACCAAAAAGTCTGGACTTTTGAACTTGCTTATCTGTTCAGGTATGAAACTGAATTGTTACTTGAAAAATATGGTTTTAGTGTAGAAAATGTCTTTGGTGACTTTGATAAATCACCATATAATTACTATTCAGGTGAGCAGATATTTGTAAGCCGAAGGGCATAAAGAAGAAATAGGTAGTACACCATATTGACTTTGATTAATTTTAAGTTATAATATTCTGACCTTAATTTTTTCAAGGAGAAGTGATGAAGAGAGATTTTATTTCGGTTGGTGATTTGATGCCAGAGGAGATCGCACAGGTCTTTGATCTGGCTGGGGATTTGAAGACAAAGACGAAGAAAGGTGTAGAACATAAGTTGCTCAAGGACTATACCCTGGCGATGATTTTTGAAAAACCTTCCCTCCGTACCCGTGTTACATTTGAAACGGGGATGACCCAGCTGGGCGGACATGCGATCTATCTTGCTCCGGCCGACATCCAACTGGGCAAACGGGAGTCGGTGCCTGATGTTGCCCGGAATTTGTCGCGCTGGGTCGACTTGATAATGGCCCGAACCTTTGCCCATCAAACTGTACAAGAACTGGCAAGGTATGCAACGGTCCCGGTGATTAATGCCCTTTCCGATTTAGAACATCCCTGCCAGATCCTGGGAGATCTTTTGACCATCCTTGAACACAAAGGGAGACTTAAAGGGATAAATTTTGCCTATGTCGGGGATGGTAATAATGTCTGCAATTCTTTACTATTAGGTGCAGGTCTGGTCGGTATGAACATAAATGTCGGGACACCGAAGGGGTATGAACCAGCCCGGGAGATCATCGAAAAGGCAAAGGATTTTGCCCGAAAATCCGGTGCCCAGATAAACTTTTTTAATTCATCTAATGAAGCGGTGAAAGGTGCTGAGGTTATCTATACCGATGTCTGGGCATCAATGGGGCAGGAGGCGGAAATTGAAGTGCGCAGGAGAGTATTTAAGGACTTTCAGGTTAACGCTAATTTATTGAAATACTGCCGACAAGACTGCCTGATTATGCACTGTCTTCCCGCCCACCGCGGGGAGGAGATCACGGATGATATCATTGACGGCCCCAATTCGATCGTGCTGGATCAGGCCGAAAACAGACTCCACATCCAAAAGGCGATAATGGTGTGGTTGATCAAAGCGAAGCGGTAAATGTTGACGAATATTATCTTTTGGATATAATCTTTTTACGGCGCCATCGTCTAGCTGGACTAGGACATCGCCCTCTCAAGGCGAAGATCACGGGTTCAAATCCCGTTGGCGCTATTTTTAAAAATCGATTCCAATCCCCTTTTCCATTTCTAAATGGCGCGTCGTATCGGGTCCGGGTTGAATCCAGAATTTTTTATTTTTAGCAATTTTTCTTGAGTATTTATCTTTACCCCCGCCATCAATAAAGACTCCGAGGCAGAGCATATAATCGCGTAATCCACCGGTTGGGGCAATATTGGACTGACCGAGGGTGAGCAGTTCATTGGTTATTTCGTAGATATCATCTCCGTTCCAATCCCAGAAGATTCCTATGCCATTAGCATTACCACCGCCGAGGCTGAGGCTGGCGGCGGTGTAGTGGTCGTTGCCCGATTCATCGATTAAAAATCCCACTGTAAAATCGTGTCCTGAACCCTGAGACATATTCATTGTCGAGATATAACGGTCGTTACCATTGCCATCACGCAAAATACCTATTGCAAAATGGGCACCAGAACCCTGAACATACCAGGGGGCATAATAGAAATCATTTCCCGACTCATCATCGAGAATACCGATGCCATACCAGTAGCCACAGCCCTGACCAAAGAGGCCACATTTATAGATATCATTACCTGAACCATCGATAAGAAATCCAACACCGCCCGCCAGGGAATGGCCATCGATAAAATCAGCCCGTTTACCAAAACCAACGCCCTGCGCCAGTGACGAGTTATGCTCTTTAGTCTGAGAAGCAGGGAAGACTATATCCGAATCATTAGCAATATATGTATCATTTCCGAGATCATCGAGTAATAGTCCGCAGCCTTTAACATAACCAAAGCCCTGTGCCTGCTGATAACAGTAGTAATAGTCTGTACCGCCAAGATTGACCAGAAGGCCGAGCCCAAAGAGGCCGGCACCCTGGGAGGCGGTGAAGGAAAAGAGACTATCGTTGCCACCACCATCGTAAAGGAGCCCGAGTCCAAAAACCCCGGCGCCCTGAGTGATATTTTTACAACGATAGATATCATCGCCATCCAGGTCTAAAACAAAACTGTAACCGAGTATGGCACCACCGAATGATGGTTGGTGATTATCATCATTGATGTACTGGTCATTGCCCGAGAGGTCGATAAGGATTGATACCGCTCTTCTGGAGTCAAGATTGGCTCCTCCGGTAAAATAGCAATCATTGCCACCGAGATCGATAATTAAATAGGGGTGCAGGCTTTTGGAATAGATATTATCTTCGCGGCCGTTGATGATAATTTCACCCAGCGGTGTGGGGATAATTATATTTTTAATTTTGATATTTTCGATTTGTTTCAGTCTTACCTTGATTGAATCGAGGATCAGGGCAAGATCGGTTGCACCGGTATAGAGATATTCGTAATCGACACTCTCGACAAATTTTTCTACTACCCTGGCCCCTGGTGTCTCAAAAGAGCTTGTATCCATAATAGTTATATAATTTATAACTTCTCGATAGACTTGATTCAGTTTGCTCTCACTGATATTGGGGAATGCAAGTTGACGCCACTTTAGGCTATTGATTGTAGTTAAAATAATCAGGGCGATCTCCTTACCGAGGACAGCGGGAACGAGATCGGCCTTTGTTCTTAGAAGGATCGTATCAGATTTATCACCGAAAAATTTATAGAGCTCGATAAGGGCAATATATAATTGATCGGTCTCGGATAACATATTTTCATACTCGGTAACCTGATTTTTAATGAGATTTCTCCGAACCGCAGATTTTACCAGAGCGGAGGCAAAGATTGTCAGATTGCCAACTTTGTCTTTATTCTCAAGTGCATTCTTAGACAAAGTCTTTGTATAAGCAGGTATTTTGTAGGGATCATCCATAAATACATCGAAAAGATGAAGGCGGTATTTATCCCCGCCAAAAAAATTCATATCATCGATGTCGATGCGGGCGGTTGCCCGGGTTAGACCGATCTTGGATAGAGCGATATCAATCTGGTAGATATTGGGGATTAAGATGAATATATTAATGATTAGATAGGGCACCTTCATAACTAATTATATTTGATCCGTAAGTGATGTCAAGAGCCAGAGACTTATCGAAGCCTTTTTAAAATTTTACTACCTTTCGATAATAAGAATTTGCGCCAATTTGTGCGAAAATTAAATATGTACCACCTGGTAACGCCTGATTCTGGTGATCGGTGAAATCCCAGAAGATTTTTGTCCCGGTCGCGACATTATTTTGAGTAAATAAGATTTTAACTCTACGCCCCAAACAGTCGTAGGCGGAAATACTTACATCACTTGGCTTATCGACATTGAATTGAATCAGGACCTTTTTATGCGTAATACCGCCCCGAATATTGAATGATTCTTTTGAAGCCTGATGCTCGGTCTTTTCGGCGATCGAGACAATATGCCCGGTCGGTTTTAAGAACGGATCGGCCAGGAGCGTCATTCCGTAATGCCAGCACAATTCCATAAAATCGACACCATCACAGGTTATGTGGTAAAACCACTCCTTAAATGCCTGTCCCAAGTTTTTTTTCTGGGCTAACGGTTCATAAAAATAGGTAAACTCAAGCATACTGCCAGTCTTTGTTGATCCGATTGCCCCGAGGCCGTAACTCTGGTTGAAGATCGCCCGTCCCCCACCATAGCCATTTGTTGTATAACGGGCAAAAGAACAGGCGAAGTGATTATAGAAATTGGCGGGTGGATTTTGACTGGTATATTCAGTTGAGTAATACCAGTCATAGGTTGAATGATTGTTATAATAAAATGCATGGCCACTGGGCGATGAATGGGCAAAGACTGCAACCCAAGCGCGGGGTGTATTGAGTTTTACCCGGTAGACCGAGGCCCGGGTTGTCTCGGCATGCCAGTAATTGGCGGTGTCGGGGTAGAGGAGTGAGACATCATACGCCCACTGTGGAGCCCAGGGGATCCAGTCATCGTCGAGAAAGATCAAGGCTCGGTGCTGAAGTTCAAGGGTATCAAAGCGGTAGGCATTATCCTTACGAAAGTAGTTCTGGAGCAACAGGGTGTCATCGCCGATGCCCGTTGGTGTGAGACGGCCAATATAAATTTCGGGATTGATTTCACCCTGGTGGCCGTCATACTTTCCGTTACCGGTGTTCATCGTATCAATCCAGCTGCCGTCCAGATCCATATAAAAAAGGTCACAGGGGAACTGGACATACCCATACTCATTAAAATCGTTGGCAATTTCAAACCAGCAGACAGGCAGATAACCGATGAAGAAAGCCCCTTCAATATGATTATTTTCGTATAAATTTTTAAGGAAGGCTCTTAATGTCTCAGGTGTTCCGCCCGAGACTTGATAACTCAAGACTGTATAACCCTCGAGGTTCAGGTTTTTTATGAGTTGATTAAGTTGACGGACTAATGGTTGGGCAAGGGTTTGCTGAGTAAGGATGGCGACGGTGCCTGCCCGGTTGTCACCGTATGCAATTTTATCAAGTTTGTAGTTAAATTTTGTAAAAGGATGCTGTTTAATCCATTCTTCATATCTATCCGGGGTTAATCCATTGGGATCGATCCATTTAAGAAGAGTAATTCCAGCCGGTTCTCGAGCCGAAAGAACGGTTAACAGAATAATTGAGATCAAAATTTTTTTCATAAGACCTCCTGTAATATTTGGTGAGGTCGAATCCTAATCCGACAAGCAATGTTACTCAGAATGGGAAATAGGTCAAGGATAAAAATAAGATTTGGTGACTGAAGATCTTGACAGAATCATTTTCTTATCTATTATTATGTTGATGGAGAGAATTGTAAGTTTTCTAATCAGGAGGACAGATGAATAAATGGCTTTTATTATTGGGGCTTATATGTTTATTGCTTTGCTGTATGGAAGATGAATCATTTTATCCGGTAGAGGTAGAATTTTTAGTCACCGGCACTCAGGGGATACCATTTAATGGCACCATCGGAAACCGATCATCCACGACTTCAATTCAGGGGACTACCCCCGAATCATATTTTGTTGAATTGGAGAATGAGTTTGATATGGTCAAGGGCGAATTTCATAAAGGCACTGAGGCCGGAACATTATCAGTTGAGATTTATGTAAATAATGATTATAAGAAGGAGGCGTCGACCTGGGCGCCTTATGGATCAGTTTCGATTTCTTACAGTGAATAAAACCCGGATCACCTTTTGATATTGACTTTAAGGCATATATTGTTATTATTACTCTATGTTTGATGCGAAACAGACAGCCGATCGAATTGTGGTATGGTTAAGGGAACAACTTGAAGAATCGAAGGCAAAAGGTTTTGTGCTCGGTCTTTCCGGTGGCATTGACTCATCAGTAGTTGGTGTTCTTGCCCGGCGTGCCACTGATCGTGTACTTGGACTATTAATGCCCTGCGGTGGTGTGCTCCAGGATATTGATTATGCCTTGAAACTGGCGCGTAAGTTTTCGATTGAGACGAAGTCGGCTGATCTGATAACTGTTTTTGATACACTGGCGGAGATATTGCCGAAGGGGAATCAGTTGGGTTATGCCAATCTTAAGCCGAGATTGAGGATGATCGTCCTATATTATTATGCAAATTTGAATAACTACTTAGTCCTCGGGACATCAAATAAGACCGAGATTCTACTCGGATATTTTACAAAATATGGCGATGGGGCAAGCGATCTTTGCCCTATCGGCGACCTATATAAGTATCAGGTGGTGGCACTGGCTGAGGAACTTGGTGTCCCGGCGGAGATAATCAAACGCGCCCCAACGGCAGGGCTCTGGCCCGGTCAGACCGATGAGGGCGAAATTGGTTTGAGTTACGCAGTTATGGATAAAACCCTTGAATACCTTGAGACCGGTCAGGGTGAAGGTCTTGATCGGTTGGTTGTCGAGAAGATCCAGCAGATGATGAGGGCGACCGAACATAAACGTCAGATGCCCAAAATTTACAAATTAAAACCTCCCGATCCATTAAGTGATCGAGAAGAGGATAAGCGCTGAGCTACATTTGATCCACCGTTTTTTAAAAATCTTTTTCTACTCTCTTTTTCTTATAATCTACACTCAGGCACTGGCTCAAGATGTCATAAATAATATTGCCCATTCGACAGTTGTAATAAGAGTCTTTGACCGGACCGATAGTTTGAGAGTACAGGGTAATGGTTTTTTTCTCAATGATCGTGAGGCGGTAACAAACTGGCATGTTGTGGTAGGTGCGAGTCGAGCTGAGGTTCTGACCGATGAAGGGAAAAGTTATGCGGTAAAAAAAATTCTGGCTGAAGATAAAGAAAATGACCTTCTCCTCTTAGAGATTGATAACCCGACGGATTCCTTCATCAACCTCAAGGTTTCTTGTTTACTGCCCGAGAAGAATGAAAGAGTTAAAGTGATTGGCAGAGATCTTAAGAATCGATTGAGAGTAAATGATGGTTATGTGATTGGAATATCAGAACATTTAGATTTAGGTCAGGTTATCCAGATCTCAGCCGAGATATATCCAGGATTGAGCGGTAGCCCGGTCATTAATGAAAAAGGAGAAGTTATTGGTGTGGCTACCTGCCGGAAAAAGGAGAAAGGAGAATGGCAATACTTTGCCACGATAGGTAATAAGATAAACAACTTAAAGAAGACCGTTGACCAGGTGCTTGCCGAGTGGAGTTCAGGGCGGGCCGGGATTGCTTTCTTTAAGGCAAAAGAATTATACGATAAAGGTTTGAATCTTATCTACAGTGAGAAATATCGAGATGCACTTACTTATCTGAAAAAGGCGATAGAGCGAGATCCAGATTTCGTTCAGGCTTATGTGGAGATTGGTTTCTGCAATGATAAACTTGGTTATAATCAAGCCGCAATCAGGGCCTATCAAGATGCACTAAAGATTAAACCCGATTATGCTTCAGCACTTAATGGTCTGGCCCTGGCATTTATTAAAATTAAGCGCTATCAAGATGGTGGCGAGGTTTTAAAACGATTGACAGTACTTAGACCAAATTATTATGAGGCCCACTACAACCTCGGGGTAATCAATGATAAGATAAATCGTTTAGAAGATGCAATCGCCGCTTATCAACAGGCGGTCAGAATCAAACCGGACTATTTTGAGGCATATAATGGATTGGGGATCACATATACTAAACTCGGACGGTATCGCGAGGCGATTGAATCTTTTCACCGAGCGCTGACCATCAAACCGGGCATTCCTGAAGTCTATTATGGTCTGGGGCTGGCATACATTAAGGTGGGATCTTATGATGATGCGATTGAGGCGTTCGATAAAATCAGAGACATTAAGGATATGCGTTTTGATGTTTATAATGGATTGGGTATAGCCTATACCAATTTGAACAGGCATCAGGAGGCGATTGAATCTTTTAAGAATGCAATAAAATTAAAACCCGATCGGGCTGAGTTGTATTTTAACCTCGGTTTAAATTACGGAGGGCTCGGTCAATACGCCAAAGAGATTGAAGCCTATGAAAAAGCGATCGCAATCAATCCTAGCTTTACCGATGCCTATTTTAATC
Organism: Caldifarciminota bacterium; assembly: GCA_965648915.1. Classification (GTDB taxonomy): domain Bacteria; phylum Hydrothermota; class Tepidihabitantia; order SM23-42; family CAYGYG01; genus CBFGIV01. The sequence continues at coordinate 98,683 of CBFGIV010000001.1, forward strand.
TTGCTATTACCTACAATCGCCTCGGTCGATATCAAGAAGCAATTGAATCTTTCAAACAGGTAATCCGACTTTCGCCGGGAATGGCTGAGGCTTACTATGGTCTCGGTGTAGTATACTTAAAACTCGAAAAGACGGACGAGGCTTTAGTTGCTTTTAAGAAGACGGTCCAATTGAATCCGAATCATATTAATGGACATTTTAATCTCGGTATAATCTATTTCAATCTTGGAGATAGTCTATCGGCATGGAACCAATATGAGGTTTTGAAAAATTTAGACAAACCGATGGCTGCAGAGTTATATAATATTTTTAACTTTAAAAAATGAAAGACACTTCAAGGAATTTTTTAACAAATTTCCTGTATAATTATTTGACGATAAAGGAGCAAAGATGACAAATAGATTGATATCTTTAATTCTGCCGATTGTTCTTTTCTTAATATTGCCTGATAGGATCGTTCCGGCAGCCCAGCCCGGGGAAGGTGATAGGGAAGGACTTTCGCCCTATTTCCTGGTTGAAGGTGATCCAAAGGTGGAAAGATTCCCACTTCTGAAAAATGATGTAAAAGTCAATATCGCGGGAGTTGTGGCAGAGATTGAATTGACCCAGGTATATAAAAATGATGGCCGAAAGACGATCGAGGCAGTCTATGTATTTCCTCTCGGTACAAAGTCGGCAATTCACGCAATGACCATGAAAATCGGCAAAAGAATAATCGAAGCCGAAATTGAAGAAAGAATGAAGGCGCAGAAGATTTATGAGCAAGCAAAAGAGAAAGGTAAAGTTGCCTCACTCCTTGAAAAGAAGAGGCCCAATGTTTTTCAAATGAAGGTTGCCAATATAATGCCGGGTGATGTGATCGAAGTGGTTGTTAAATATACTGAGATGCTGGTGCCGGAAAAAGGGATCTATGAATGGGTTTTCCCGACGGTGGTCGGACCACGTTATACGGGTGAGTCTAATCCAGAAGATATTAAAGGAAAGGATAACTGGCTGGTGTCACCCTATCTTCATGAAGGCGAAGAAGTGCCCTATGAATTTGACATAAATATAAATGTTAACTCGGGGATATCTTTGGCTGATGTCTGGGTAACCTCACATAAGGTAAAGATTAACAAAACCGGTAACAAAGCCCAGATTGCTCTCGCGGAGGAAGAAAAGCGAAGAGGAAATCGCGATTTCGTTCTCAGGTATAACCTGGAAGGTAATGTGATTAATACCGGACTACTCCTCTATCCTGACCAGGATGAGAAATTTTTCCTTTTGATGCTCGAACCACCGGACAAGATTAATATTAATATGGTGCCGCCCCGTGAATATGTCTTTATCGTTGATGTCTCCGGTTCGATGCATGGTTTCCCTCTTGAGGTTTCAAAGGCTTTAATCAAAAAGATAATTATTGGTTTGAGAAGTAAGGATTACTTCAATATACTATTTTTTGCTGGCAGTTCCCAGGTTCTATCTGATCGGCCATTGCCAGCCACCGAAGAGAATAAGAGGAAGGCAATAGAGATGTTGATGGCCCAGAGCGGTGGGGGCGGGACTGAGATCCTCGATGCTTTCAAAAGAGCGCTGGCTTTGCCAAAGAAGAAAGGGCTCTCCCGTATTATCGTAACCGCTACCGATGGTTATGTTTCGGTAGAAAAAGGAGTTTTTGACTTGATGCGCGACAATCTCGATCAGGCAAACTTCTTTGCCTTTGGCATCGGCACCGGCGTCAATCGTTATTTAATCGAAGGTATCGCAAGGATTGGTAAAGGCGAGCCGTTTGTGGTAACTGATGAAAAAGAGGCTGAACAGGCCGCAGAGAAGTTTATCAGTTACATTGAGAGCCCTCTGCTCACCGATATAAAAGTCACCTTTGAAGATTTTGATGCCTATGAAGTTGAGCCGATTGCCATGCCTGATCTTTTCGCTGAACGACCTCTGATTCTGTTCGGGAAATATAAAAATGCCTCGGGTGAGATTAAGGTTGTTGGTAGAACACCCCGGGGTGACTATGTAAAGAAGATCGAGGTCACAGCATCTTGCGAAGATAATCAGAACCGAGCCCTGAAATACCTCTGGGCACGGGAGCGCATTGCCCGGCTTGCTGATTATGGAAGGGTTGGCGTCGATGTAAAGGAGGAGGTAACAAAGCTGGGCTTAAAATACCACCTGATGACTGAATACACCTCATTCGTGGCAGTTGATAAGGTTGTTCGTGAGACCGGCGAGATTGTCACTGTTAAACAGCCTTTACCTCTGCCTCAGGGGGTCAGCGATTATGCAGTGGTTGCTGGTCTCACTATGCAGCGCGCCTTACCAATGGCCACAGAAGAAATAACCACTGCAGGTAAGCCTGACCGGACAAAACAGTTGGCTCAGCTCTATGTAGCCGGTGGTTCGGTGCCGGCTGGTGTCAGTCTTGACGATATTAAGAAGGCGATTACCAGTCAGATACAAAGCAGATTGGAAGAATCTTTTAAGAAGTGGAAATTAGAAAAAGCGACCGTTGTACTTAAAGTGGTAAATGGCAAGGTCGAGTCACTAAAGGTTAAGGAATTTAAAGGTAAAAAGTGTATTGGTTCGGTCTTAGAGATGATATTCAAGAGACTCCGATTGCCCGCCTCAATCAAAGGCACCATTGAGGTGGTATTAGTATATCATTAAGATATTGTGGTACATACTGATGATTGAGTCCCGGGGATTTATTCCCCGGACTCTTTTTTTCCGGTCATTCCTGTAATGTTGAAATCATCGATTAATAGATGGGGGAAACGGCCAAATTCATAGAGGGAGAGTTTATCGCCAACCCGGACAATCTTCTTCAATAGTTCGGGCAGGGCAATCTGGAATCTGAGATTTTTTACCGCCGGACCGATCCGGCCATTTTCTATCAAAAATGTGCCGTCACGAGTCATTCCGGTCAGGATACCTTCTTTCCAGGAGATAACCCTTATGTACCAGAACCTCTTTATCAAAAGGCCATATTCGGTCTCACCGAGCATCTTCTCAAAACTTGTTTCACCAGGGGCAAGGGTTATTGAAAAGGGAAAACCACCGAAAGGTGATATGAGTTCATAAGCATTACCAGTAGATTTTGTTCCAATCTTATGAGCGGAATAGGAGTCATAGACAACATTCTTCAAGACACCCTTTTCAATGAGTATTGTCTTCCGCCTTGCCACGCCTTCAACATCAATCCCCAGATTGGGCAGACCAGTAATAGGCTCATCATATAATGTGATGAGGGGTGAGGCAACTTCCTGGTTGAGCCGGCCCGCAAAGCAAGAGCGCCCTTCATAATACATCAGGCCGCTGAAACCTAACCAGGAGAGGAAACCAAAGAGGTCGTGAACTGCCATCGGTTCAAGGATGACACGGTATTTTTTGGGCTCAATCATAACTGGTTTTATATTTTTCATGGCAGTTTCGATTGCCCGGTTAGTAAGATCAGTGATATTTAAGAGACTCAGGTCAAACGAAGTTGCGGTTGAATAGCCGGTGCCTTCACCGGTGACGGTTAATGAAAATTCAGCCATAGTTGCCTGGTCTCGAACATTGACACCGAGTGAATTACTGATCTCCATCTCATAAAATCCTGTACTCAAGTATCCGGCGGTCTGTAGTCTCTTTTTGTTACATAACTCAATGACCTCTTTTACTATTTCGGCCCGGTGCATAGGTTTAGTCTGAGCCGTTGATGGGGAATAGCTTCCGCGGTATTCTGGAACACCAGCCTCTTCGTTATCGACGAGTGAGACAAAATCGGGATTCTCCATCGAATTTTGAGCAATGTGTTTTGCGGTTTCGATGTCGATCTCTTTACCGATTGATGACAGGACACCAATTCTTTTTCCGGCGGCATAAAGAATCTTTGTCTCGACTTCGTCCATGGTAACATTCTGATGAATGGTTGAATTGGCGAATCTGGTTAAGTCGACTTTCTGCCTTATCTTAGAAATTTGGTACTGATTCATTATACCCCCAGTTTTACATTTTTAAATCGGACCGGCGGCGCACCATGCCCCACCTTCATTACCTGCTGGGGTTCTCCTTTGCCACAGCTCGGTAGGCCATAAAGAACCCATGACTCCTTGCCACCGACAAAATCACAACTTTGCCAGTAATCGGTGGTAATACCTGAAACCACAGGGTTTCTAATCATTTCAATCTTTTTACCATTCTTGATGCGCCAGCCGATTTCGGTGCCCAAACTGAAATTTAATCTGCGATCGTCAATCGAGACCGATTTGAATCCATCAAGTAGATAACCGTCGGTATCGGACATAATCTCCTCGAGTGTTCCCTTTCCCGGCTCCAGATTGATATTGGTCATCCGGACCAGAGGGATATGACACCATCTTTCCGCCCGCATTGTTCCATTTGATCCTTGTTGAAGGATAACGCTGGTTTCCCGGGAACTTTGATAGCCAGTAAAGATGCCGTCTTTGATCAGTTCTGTCCTCTGGCCTGGTATACCTTCGTCGTCAAACCAGAAAGAACCAATGCCCTTGGGAACTGTTGCATCGGCGACAATCGTAATCAATTCAGAGCCGAATTTGAATTTATTTAATTTATCAATAGTTAAATGTGAAGTTCCGGCAAAATTGGCTTCGGTCCCAAGGACGCGGTCAAGTTCAGTTGGATGACCAACCGATTCATGAATAAAGATTGCGACCGCAGCCGGGGCAAGGATCAGATCGGTGAACTCATTAGGACAGGGTTTGGCGTCAAGCAGGGCAACCGCTTCTTCGCCAATCCGTTCACACTGGCCAAGCGGATTGAGTTCCTCAATCAATTCCCATCCACAATTTAAGCCCTGACCCATTAATTCAGGATAAGTTCGCCACTGCATCTCATTCCCCCTGATTGCAGTAGCCCGGATCAAAAACCAGATTCCAATAAAATTCTGCTCGATGTCCGAACCTTCACTATCAGCATAACACTTACGTTCCCGCCAGGCATTGAGCCAGCATTCACTGATGTTGATCCCTTTAACCGACCTTATTAATCGGTCACATTCTATGAGATAACCAATTTTTTCTTCAATTGTTAGGTTAAATGGATTCTTCTTAACCTGATTTATAAATTTACCTGAGGTTGGTTTTTTCTCTGAAAGTAAAACATCTTTTATTTTGGTTAAAGCCGAGGCCCGGGCAACTTCAGCCGCGGTCAGGACCGTTGTTGTTATTGCTTGCTGATCGTCCTTAGAGGTTGCGGCAAATCCCCATGCACCATCGGCAATACAACGAATCCCGATACCGGAATCGATCTTTCTGTTTATTTTTTCAACTTTACCATTTTTGATGATTATCTCTTCTTTCTCATATTCGATATATCTGAGATCGGCATAAGTAACGAATTTAGGCAAGGCATTGAGACCGATCCGCAATCGCTCATCCACATTACCTCCTTGGGTTGGCAAAAATAATTATATGTAAAACAGAAGATAGATCAAGAACTAACACGGAATCTAATACTTTTCCCAGAACTCTATATCCCCTTTGATAATCCGAAAGATTGGATGGGCTTTGATTCTGTTTAATTTGGTCTTCTTGATTATCCGGTAGTATTCCGGACTTCGGGTCATTAATTTTTTTGTTAGATGTTTGAATTCATAGACAAGTTGACCGGTCGTAACGGAGATCATCAGTTTTTTTGTTGTTAAACAAATCTTGTTTTTATCGAAATTATAGTTGCGTCTGCGGGCTTCATAGTAAACAAAAGTAAGATAGGCGTTAATGGCAGCGACGGGATATTTGTGGTTCCTGAATCTTATCAACTGGGGATGGGTCTTAAACCCCATAGTTTTTCCCGCCAGGACATTTTTTGCCAGCAGACCTTCACGCCAGACCACAACCAACCCTTTACCATCCAGGTATGACGGATCTAATGACCACAGTCTCATTCTAAGTCGCCTTCAGGCCATTTCCGGTTTCTAATTTTGTTCAATGTTTACCTCTTTCTTAATTTATCGATAAAGCGAAAAATAGTAATGAGGGGATCAGATTTATCATTACGGCAGGAGAAATCCCAGCGTTCCCCGGCCGACTGATATCTCCGGTATCGCTTTTATTCTGATCATAAAATCATAAACCCATTCTGAACCGAGACTGTTGAAATTAAAAATCCCTTCCCAGCAATGAAGATCGCGGGCAAGACTGAGAGAACGACTGGCAATTTCATTTTTAGTGACATTATATGAAGTTGCCAGTGCCACCGACCATTTTGGTGTTGGCTTAAAACTGAGTTGCCCGGTGACGACATAATCACCATCACGGACATAGGTCTGGCCAATAGTCAATGATAGGTCTCTGATTTTTATCTGGAATGAATTGTCGATATTGTAGGTATATTCATATGTGTAAGGATATAGCGATGCCCCGATTCTTAATGCGAAAGAGGTGCAGGGAGGAGGAAAGAAGTTATAACGGGTATCAAAACTCAGCCCAACCGGATTGAGCGAATCGGTTTTTAAATTATAACCGGACATCAGGTTAAGACCGAAGAGACGATTTTTTGTTTTCTGCTCACCAATCTTGGCTTCAAATTCATTACTGATGCCGAAATCGATATTATTGATATACGAATAACTGGCAATCCCGGCTACCTGATAAAACCGAGAAAAGTCGTAGTCTGGTGTATAATGGTAAGTCATCGAAGGTGTAATTTTGTGAAGAATACTATGAAGGTTAAGACCTTCAAAGGCAAAGACCCGATAGAGGTTAGAAGAGATGCCGGTTGAAAATGACCAGGCAAAACGGCCGGGCCAGCGGTTGCCGATTCGATCTTTATTAAAAAGTGCATAGTCAAGGGTTATACCGGGTGTAATAGTAAAGAGCCCGAAAAGATTACGACTTAAGGAGGGTGAAGAATTTACTCCCAGAGCCGAATACTCACTCACAGTGTCCTGCCATGTGGTTCGCTGCCGGACTGCAGTCCCATTAATATTTGAGGAGATAATTCCGAAGAGACTGTAAGGGGTTGTTGTGATTGTGTAGTACGGCAGCCGTTCATCAATTTTGTCAGCTTCAAAATCCTGATGGCGATAAGCGTGAATTGAGTTAAAGCCAAAGGGTAGTTGCCGGGAGATCGAAATATTTGAGGTTGCTTCTTTTTTAAGCCACAGTTCTCTTTCTACCGAATAATCCGGGATATAATATTTATCGCTGGCGAAGTCGAGGTTGGCAGACATCGTTGTGCCGAAAAAAAACCTTTCGCTCGATGATCTTCCCTGGACCGCATACCGCTTGATCTTCGTATCCGTCTCTTTGATATAGGATGCGCTGAAGTTCCCGGCAGTATGGGGTTTGTAAGCCCAAACCCCTTCGATCTGCGGTTTAATGCCTTTCTTTTCCATTGCATCAATCATAAAAGTCAAATCTGAATGGTCATTCACAACCCAGTAATAGGCAAACTGTTTAATATACTTGCCTTCAGTGCTTGAACGACCGACCTTGAATGGGAGAAGGCCGGATTTCCTTTCGCGGGCGATGGGCACAAACCAGAAAGGTGCGAAGACCAAGGGTATTCCACGGACGGTAAGAAATATTGGTTCGGCAATGACCATATCATTAAGGAATACTTTCATCTTCGGTGAATAGAAGTAATAGTGGGGAATAGATTCATCACAGGTGGTATAGCGACCGTGCTCGACATTAAAGGTCTGTTCCTCAACCCAGAAGACTTTCTCTCCATAGAAGAATCCCTTTTCGATTCTCGATTTCCCGTTCTGCATCATTGCCTTCTTATTTTTTATATTGTAACGGAGATAGGTCCCATAAATGGTATCTTTATTCTGACTAAGGACAGGATGAGGATAGGCCTCGAGGGTATTATTTTTGAGATTATAAATTACCGTATCGGCCTCAAGCACAATGTTGCCGTAGTCGATTCGAGCACTATCGTAGATAAATACTCTTTCACTATCCAATGCATAGATGATCTGGTTACCCTGGTAGTTGATAATCTGAAAAGAGTCAATCTGGAAGAAGAGATAAAAAATAAGGAGCATTACTTAAGGATATCTTTATAACCATCGAGAACAAGTCGATAGTACCTGAGTGCATTCTCCTCATCACCCATTTCTCGATAAAGATCGCCCATCTGTTCGTAGAGGCTTATTACCAGATTGACATCGGCCTGTCCACCCTGGTCAATTTTATTGCGAACGAATTCCAGGGCCTGGGTGAGATACTCTATGGCATTGTCCCAGCCATTCAATCTTTTTACATAAAGCGCGCACTTTTGCAGGGCGCCGATTGCTTCATCATACTCTTCAGCCTGGATGTGGTGAAATGCAATATGCTCAAAATACCTATTTATCTTTTCATAAAATTGGGCCATTTTCGAGTGCGCCGATTTTTTATCCTCGATTGTTTCGTAGAAGCGCTGGTGAATGACCCGATGGCTGAAACGATAATGGCCGAATTTCCTCTGCAGAAAACCGAGTTCCACCGCCTTTTCCAAGATCGGGAAAAAATCGCGCTGGGGGAAGAGTTGATTGACCAGTTCCGTATTTACCTCCATACCCAGCAGGGTAATATTTTGAAGTATCTTCTGCTCATCAGGATCGAGAAGGCTAATCCGTCGATCGATAATCGATGCCAGATCGCCAAAAGACAGGGGAACTGATAGTTGTTTAGTCTCATCGGCAAATAATCTATACATCGTCATATTGCTCGTCTCTTCGTACAGTCTTAAGTACTGATAAAGGTGAAGGGGAGTCGCCGGGGGGATGTTTATTTCATCGGTAATAAATTTTCGAATCAGGAAATCCTGGTCCTCACTCTTTAAGGGCAGAACTTCGATGGTGTAGCAGTCATCTTTTAAGCGGGGACGAAATTCCGAGGTTACGATAAACATTATCTTCTCTTCTTTAATTTCATTGATGAGAAAACGGAGCAATCTCATTGAGGAGGTGTCAATGTGATCAATATCCTCAAAGACTAAAATCAGACCCTTATCCCAGGATTCACGCACCAGAACTTCACGGATGGTGGTAGTAAATATTGTCTCTTTCATCTTTGTGTCTAATTTGGAGATAATATTATCCTCTTCACTCACACCAAAGAGGTCAGTTAAAAAATAAAAAGCAGTTGCAATGTCACTGATATCGAGGGCTTTAATCTTTTCTTCAATTTTTTTATGGATTGTCTCACTATTATCCCCGATTTCGATTTTAAGAATACGGGCGAGAATTTCAAGAAAGGGGGCAAAAGTTAAGTGGGGTATGAAATTATAACAATTACCCACAATGAATTTAAATTGAGGATACGCATCGTGCAGTTGATTGACCAGGGTGGTTTTACCGATTCCTTCCGGACCGTAAATTTCGACCAGGCAGGTTCTGGGTTTGTAAATCTCAGCGGTGATTGTGCCTAACTGTTTTAACTCTTCTTCTTTTATGATTAGGGGGTAACGCTCTTGAGGTTTTAATTCAAAATCCTTTTTAAGCGTATCGATTGAGTAGACCAGGATTTCGCTCTGCATCCCTTCCATTGTCAGCATCCCCATACTGGTAATTTCTACCCAGCTCATCAAAGGTTGAATAACTTCTTCGGCGAGAAGGATCTCGCCCGGTTTGGCAATCTTGGCCAGACCCTGAGCCAGACCTGGGTAGAGAGATATTCCACCACCACATTTTGTAAAATTCTTGGTCAAGCTGTGCATAACCCGGGCAGCAACATTGACATCATCAAAGAAGACAGTAAGAATGTTCTTGCTGGTCTCAAAGACAGAGCCGCCATAAGAACGAACAAAATCGAGAACTCGATAAAAATCCTGCATTGCTACATCTTTCAGCATTATTGAGAGATAGCACTCCATTTACCTATTCCTTTTGAGTTTAAATTCTTTAGCCAGCAGTTGCCGGTAAGGGTAGGCTTTGACCTGATCATAGGGTCCAATCGTAAATATGGTAATATCAGGTGAAAATTCACCAAGGACCTGCAGACAGGCACCGCAGGGTGTGATAAAGTCAATCTCTTTGGAATAGAGCACCAGCGCCCGAAATGATGTCTCACCTTCAGATATTGCCTTAAAGATTGCCACTCGTTCGGCGCAGATCGTCAGACCGTAAGATGCATTTTCAATATTGGCACCGGTGAAAATCTTCCGATTTTTAGTATAGAGCGCAGCACCGACTGCAATCTTGGAATATGGTGCATATGCGAACCGAACCGCGGTCTTGGCTTTTTCAAATAGTTTTAAGTATTTCTGGATAGAAACTCTGCCCATTTTTTAACCCCATTATATTCAGATATTCAGCGGCGGTCCGGGCAAGGTCAGCGAATGTCTTCCTGACACCTAAGTTAATATTGGATTTAAATCTTTCGCCCCAGACCAGAAGCGGAACATATTCCCGGGAGTGGTCAGTCGATAGTGTGGTTGGATCGCAGCCGTGGTCAGCAGTGATAAAGATTAGATCGTCTCTTTTGAAATGTTTCATAGTCTGTTTTAAATGTTGATCGAAGTCTTGCAAACCCTGATAGAAATTTTTGATATCGTTGCGGTGCCCCCAGTCCATATCAAATTGAATCAGATTAACAATTATGATACCTTCTTTCAGATTGGATAGAACATCATTCAGAAGTTTCATACATTCGTGGTTATTGACTGAATGGAATGATTTTGTATAGCCTCGATGACCGAAGAGGTCATCGACCTTACCAATTACCCAGACCTCATATCCTTTTTTAACCGCGAGATCGAGCAGGGTCGATTCGGGTGGGGTGATCGAATAGTCTTTGCGCTCAGGGGTTCGCTTAAAATTGCCCGGTTTACCAGTAAATGGTCGGGCAATGACCCTTGCAACATTATATTCACCGTTGAGCAGGGTTCGGGCAATTTCGCACATACGATAGAGTTCATCCAGCGGAATGATTTCCTTATGGGCAGCGATCTGAAAGACACTGTCAGCCGATGTATAAATTATCGGATAGCCGGTCTCGATATGTTTGGGACCGAGTTTTTCTATTATCTCAGTTCCTGAAGCAGGGATGTTACCGAGGGTCTTACGCCCGATCCTTTTCTCAAACTCTTTGATTAATTTTTCGGGAAAACCATCGGGATAAGTAGCAAAAGGTCTGTTAAGGATGACCCCACAGATCTCCCAGTGGCCGGTAGTCGAATCTTTACCCGGTGAGACCTCTGCCATTTTGCCATAGGAGGCAATTGCCTCGATACTATTTTTAAGTCCTTTGATTCTGATAATCTTTCCCATACCTAAAGATTCAAGAACCGGCAGATGGCATCCACCCACTGCTTCGGCCAGGTTGCCGAGGGTATTACTACCTTCATCCTGATATTTAAAGGCATCGGGGAGTTCACCGATACCAACACCATCGAGGATGATAACGACCACCCTTTTTCCCATAAACTAATAATATTCAAATTTTCTACAAAGTAAAGAAAAAATGTTAATTTAATAATGGAGTCTGGCTTTCTTTTTCCTTGACTTAACTATTTTCCTTGCTAAACTCTAAATGGGTTTAAAGCATCGATAATATGATTATCGTTAAAATTTCTTTATGCATCTAATTTTAATTGCCCTTCTTAATGTTTCAGATTCTCTGCATCGGGGGATGTGGGTTAGGGCCTCGGCGCTGGTCTCTCCCGATTCGATAGCAAAGATAATAGCAATCGCTGATACTTTTAAGATCACCGATATCTATGCCCAGGTTGTAATCGGTGGCTATGCCTATTATGATTCAAAAGTCTTACCCAAAAGTCAGTATCTAACTAAAGTTGCACTGGTGGATTATGATCCGCTCGATTACTTGTTATGGGTTGCCCACAAAAGATCGTTAAGGGTTCATGCCTGGATCAATACTCTGCTCGTCTGGTCTTTAGCGACACCACCCGATTCGACCCGCCATATTTTTTATCAACATCCGGAGTGGTTTATCAAAGATGTGCGTGGTCGTTCAATGGCGCAATATAGTTATGATGAGTGGAAGAATTATGGACTGGAGGGGCTCTATATCGATCCAGCACGATTAGAAGTTCGTCAGTATATTGCGGATATCTGTGCCGAAATTGCCAGAGAATATCGGGTTGATGGCGTCCATCTCGATTTTATCAGGTATCCGGGAACTTTATGGGGATTGCCTGAAGGTGAAATGGCTGCTATTTTCTCTGGCCTTGAGGCCGATACCCTGCGCTGGCTCGACCTGATTCGATACCCGCGTCTTTCCCTCTATTTACGCTGGATGGTCTGGCATTTTTATCAATTTAACCGGTGGCGAAATCACTATATTGCTCAGTTGGTGAAGGAAGTCAGAAGTAAAGTTCAAACAATTTGTAAGGATTGGAGATGTGCAATAACTGCAGCCATTTTTAGTTTACCGAGTCAGGCACATTATCGATTTGGCCAGGAGTGGTGGCGATGGGGTGATTTCATTGATTATCCGGTTATTATGTCATATACACCTGATACCGGCCTGTTCACTGATATGGTAAATTTTGGTCTGGCCCGAAGAAGGGATGCAGTATTCGGAATCGGTCTGATCTGGCCCGAGATGAGAAAGATCGCCTACTGGCAGATGGATAAAATAGAGAAGGCTTCAGCGCGCGGATTAAGTTTCTTCGATTTCAAAGGGCTCGATACTCTGCTGGAGTGGAAGCAAAAGATTGATGAACCGATCGACAGTTTTGTAATTGATAGCAGTCGTTATGCAGCTATTAAAGATTTAATAATTGAAAGGCCTGATTCAGATTTAATCACTATGGGGAGGAAATTTCTGGCCTGGGGTGAGGAACTTGAATTTGCAGGATTTTTGCTCAGCTTATCCCTTAACCCAGAGCGGGACTTAAATCGACTCGGTCTGACCCGGGAGCAATTTTTGAAGCTGATTGAGAATGATGTTGCTTTTTTTAAATCGGTCGATTTGAAAATCTTTCCACTTGGCCGGGAGTTGATTGAACCACCCTGGCGGGAAGTGAGATTCGAATTTCTTCCCTGGAGTGAAGATTCAAACTATATAAGAATGAGGGCTAATCAGACAAAACAATTAACTCAGAAGAGGAAGTTTTATCCCTGGGCAATGGATCGATTTGGCCGTGCGGTATTCAGGAGAGAGGGAAAAGGGAGAAATATCTACCCTGCGCCTGAAGGCATTTATGCCTTCAAGATCAAAAAAATCTATCCGGGCGGAAAAAAGGTACTGAGAGAAAAAATCCCTGCTGAACTACTTCCTCTGTACTTAAACTGGACAATAAAGATGAAATTTATGGATCTGGTTATGAAAAAGGCAGACATGTAGACCGGAGTTAGAATTATCGTTCTTCTTTCTTTACTTTTGCTATGATATGAATATAATCTTAATTGAAGGATACTTAAAAAAATTAAAACTGTAATTATGAATCTTAATGTGAGGTAATGATGCAATCAGTTCCGCCCTTTTTTGTAATTTTAAAAAGATTCTATGAAGAAGAGGTGAAATATATTATTATCGGAGGTGTGGCTGCAGTATTATATGGCGTCCCGAGAGCGACTTTTGATCTTGACATAATCTTAGATTTTTCCGAACAAAATGTTGATAAACTCATTAAGGTCTTAAACGAATTTAACCTGAGACCAACTGTTCCAATTTCACCGATCGACTTTTGTAGTAAAGAAAAACGAGACGATTGGACAAAAAACAAGAATGCAAAAGTTATAAATTTTATAGATCCTGCTGGTAATTACCGGTTAGATGTTGCTTTAATCTATGATTACAACAAGACCAATAGAATTGTATTGGAAATTGAGAATATCAGAATTTATGTGGTTGATAAGGAGACTCTTATCAAGATGAAAACTGAAGCAGGCCGGGACATCGATCTTCGGGATATTAAAAATCTGATCGGAATATGAATATCTATACACAGCGATTAGAAATATTGAATGCAATGCTTGAGTTTCTAAAGAAGATTTACACCCCTGCAAAATTGCGATACTGGCAAGATATAGAGTGTAATAGAGATGGTGTGCCCCAAAGATTATGGCGACTCCGGGAGCATTTAAAATTAGATATCGACTCCTTTGCTCATTCCATTGGCTTATCGCCCACTTATTACGGGGAACTGGAAAAGATTGGTGCGCGGGTTCCTGAATATGTAATTGAGTCTGTTGCCCGCAAATATCGTATTAATAAAGAATGGTTGAGGGCAAAAGATGAAAATTTTGAATAATGTGAACAGAGGCAGAACTATATTTTATTATTTCTTCACAAAACATAAAAAACCCGAGGACCAGGATTAGAATACCCTATACACCATATTGTCTCAATCAGTTGATAACTGAATTAACATAACAAAGATAGATGATAGATGTCAGATAGTAAATAGAAAGTAGAGGAGAAAGATCGATGCACGATGCTGGTCGGTTTGATCTGTTTGGTTTATCTGGTCTTTCTGGTCTGTTTAGTCTATTTGGTCTGTCTGGTCTATTTAGTCTGTTTGGTTTATCTGGTTAAAGAAAAATGATTGAGGGGGGATGAGATTTTTCGCGTCGCTCAGAATGGCACATCATCATTAGCAAAGAGATTGAGGCCATCCGTCTTAAGATGAACACTACAATTAGCCGGTTTTTCCCTCTTGGAAAAGAGAAATTCTACCTCTGGCAAATTAAAGGCAGTGAGTCAGATGGAAAAATAGGGAGAAGATAATATTTCGACGGTAAGACTGATTAACTCCATTTCGGTGGACGTTTCTCAAGAAATGCCTTCATCCCTTCTTTTGACTCGGGCAGAGAAAAGAGGATGGAGAATGCCTCCATTTCGTAAGAACAAGCAGTGGTTAGATTGGCATCGATACCCCGATTGATAACGGTCTTGGCCAATTTTACTGCGGTTGGCCCGACATCGATTATCTTCTTTGCCATATTTTTAGCTTCGTTTAGTAATTCCTCAGGTATTGTGACCTTATTTACAAGTCCGATTCGAAGCGCTTCGTTCGCATCAATCAGATCGCCGGTAAAGATGAGCTCTTTTGCCTTGCCCAATCCCACCAGCCGGGCAAGCCTTTGCGTGCCGGCGTGGCCGGGGATCAAGCCCAATTTCACCTCAGGTTGTCCGAACTTTGCTTTATCTGAAGCAATTCTGATGTCGCAAGCCATAGCAATTTCACAACCCGAGCCGAGCGCAAAACCGTTCACCGCAGCAATTACAACTTTCTCCATATTTTCGATATAGGCGAGGACCCGCTGGCCAATCATACTATATTCACGAGCCTTTAAGGAGTCCATCTCGGCCAGTCGAGAAATGTCTGACCCTGAAACAAAAGACTTTCCTTCGCCAGTTAAGATGATAACCCGGATCGATTGATCCTGGTTAAGTTCTTGAAGAAGTTGCTCAAGTTCGAGGATGGTTTCGATATTTACTGCATTGAGAACCTGGGGGCGGTTGAATTTTATAATCGCAATCCCGGGCTCTTTTTCGACTAAAAGGTATTGATAAGCCATTATACCTCCTTATTCAATTTATGCGTGGTTAATAATCGGCACAATAAATTTAAATCTATAATTTTTTGAGCAGGCCTTTCTCATATGCCTCTTTCTCAAGTCGTTCGCGATGGTCGGGGTGAGCAATAGAGATAAGAGAAAGGGCGCGTTCTCTGAGATTCTTACCGTGGAGATAGGCAATGCCAAACTCAGTAACGACATAATGGACATCGCCCCTTGAAGTGACCACACCAGCACCTTCTTTTAAGGTTGAGACAATGCGGGAGACTTTTCCATCTTTGGCGGTGGCGGGTAGGGCGATAATCGGTTTTCCGCCCTTAGAACTGGCTGCACCTCGAATAAAGTCGACCTGGCCACCAATTCCTGAATAGATCCGGGAGCCAATTGAATCGGCACAGACCTGTCCGGTCAGATCAACCTCAATTGCTGAGTTGATTGCCACCATCTTTTCATTCTGGGCGATGATGAAGGGATTGTTGGTATAGTCGGTTGGATGCATCTCAAAAAGTGGATTGTTGTGGGCATATTGATAGAGATTCCTGGAACCAAAGATAAAAGTAGCCACAACCTTACCGGGATGGAGAGTCTTTCTTCTTCCGGTCACAATGCCCGACTCAATTGCCTCCATTATTCCATCCGAGACCATCTCGGTATGGATACCGAGGTCTCTTCGCCCTTTTAGGTTGGCAATCACTGCATCCGGGATACCACCGATGCCCAGTTGTAAGGTTGAGCCGTCTTCAATCAGGGAGAGGATGTAATCGGCAATACGTTTTTCGACCTGGGTTGGTTCTTTAGCAATAAGTTCAGGAAGTTCTTGAGAGATCTCGACAATCTTATTCACCCGTGATACATGGATGAAGCAATCGCCGAGAGTTCGGGGCATCTTTTCATTTACCTGACAGATGACAATCTTGGCGGTTTCGGCCGCAGCCTTGGAACAGAGCGCCTCTACCCCGAGACTGAGAAAGCCGTGCTGGTCGGGTGGTGAGGTATGAATCAGGGCAACATCGATGGGCAGAATTCCGGAGTGGAAGAGATTGGGAATTTGATAGAGAAAGACCGGGATATAATCGGCCCGACCCGCATTCACTGCTTCGCGGTCTGCCGGGCCGACAAAGAGAGAATTATGCCGGAAATGTCCAGCCATTTCTGGTTTGGATGTTGGTTCGTCACCCCAGAGGAGAACATGGGTGATTTCGACATTTGATAACTTTTCAGATCTCCGGGCAAGCCCTTCAAGTAAAGTATATGGTGTTGCCGCATTTCCACTTATAAAGACCCGGTCGTTGCTTTTAATAACTGAAACTGCTTCCTCGACCGAACTTAACTTCCTTTTATATTCATCAAGCCAGTTCATAATTAGACCTCTTTTATAAGATAGATTTTATATCAATACAGGGAGAGTTTTCGGTAGCGAGATGGGGATGGGTAATTTTGCCTTTGAAGGTGCAGGTTCCTTTTTGTAATGCATAATTTTGTTTTAATGCCTTCTCAATTCCAAGTGTAACAATAGACGTTATATAAGGCAATAAGTTATTTGTCAAGGCCTTGGTTGCGGTCCTTGCCACCCAGGCCGGGACATTGGGGACACAGAAATGGGTGACACCATCGACCTGGTAGATATAGTTCTCTTCCGGGGTTAATCTTGATGTTTCACTACAACCACCCTGGTCAATTGAAAAATCGATCAGGACTGACCCTTTCTTCATTGTCTTGACCATATCTTTGGTAACAAGGATTGGTGCCCGTTCACCGTGGATATAAGCACAGAGGATGAGGACATCGGCAAAACTGACAAGTTTTTCGAGATTGGTTCGATTGGAGTGGATAGTGGTGATCCGGCCCAGACAGAATTGGGAAATAAATTCGAGACGCTTGGGATTTCGATCCGCAATATAGACATTAGCCCCGAGCCCGGAGAATGCTTTGGCAGCATACATCCCGAGGGTTCCGCCGCCGATAATTACGATCTCGGCTGGAGGAATACCCGGAATGCCTCCGAGGAGAATACCAGTTCCCCATTTTGAAGTATTTTCCATCAACCGGCCGGCAATCTGAACCGCCATACTGCCCGCAATCTGGCTCATCGGTTTCAATATGGGTAGTTCTAAATCTTCGGTTTCAATTACCTCATAACCGATAGTCGTGATCTTCTTATCGATAAGCATCTGAAAGAATTCCTTTGGGGCAACGGCTAAACTTAAGAATCCCATAAGTATCTGATTTTCTTTGAAAAAATCCCAGGTCTCCCTCTTCACCGGCCGGGCGATCTTGACAATCATATCAGCCCGGCGGAAGACTTCCTCTTTATTGTAAGCAATTCGGGCGCCGGCATTTATATAGTCGCGGTCGCTAAACCCGGCACCTTCACCCGCATTGGTTTCGACAAAGACTTCTACGCCGAGGGCAGTTAATTCTTTGACCCCGGCAGGGGACAATCCAACTCTCTTTTCGACAATTCCTACATCCCAGATTATTTCCTTGGGAATTCCAACAATCATTTTTCACTCCTTTTGATCAAGATATCTTAGGAAAAATTGGGTAACAATAAATTGTTAGATAATGTTATCTAAATATAATGAAAAGTCAAGATGTATAAAAGGAGACATTTTTTACCTGTAAAAGTCAGAGCTGAGTAACCACTAAATTAGGTCAGGAAGATTTTTTTCTTGCCATTTTGCTTTTTTTATTTATAATCACTAACCTTTTAATGTTTGGTAGTCTCTTCCCGGAGAATTAAAAAAGTCATCTATTTTAAGCAGGTCACTATTTAAGGAGGTATTTAATGGCAAATAAAGGCGACAAAAAGGCGGACCTGGCAGGGCCTGGTGTCAGCACCTATGAAGAGGTTGAAAAGATCCTGCCTACTGATTACAAAGCAATCCTGCCACCGCTCGAACGGATGAAGGCACTCTTTGCAATCAAAGAGTATATCGAGAAGAATCTCTGTAAGGAACTGAATCTGACAATGGTTCAGGTGCCTTTAATTGTTGATCGGGAAAGTGGTGTCAACGATATGTTAGACCGCGATGGTTCAAGAACGCCGGTTGAATTTCCCTGCGGTCTTGGACTCGATAAGCCGATTCAGGCTCAGATTGTTCAGGCAGCAACAAAATGGAAACGCCCAGCCCTAGCCCAGTTTGGTTGTAAGGTTGGAGAGGGTATCTGCACAGATATGCGTGCGGTGCGCAAGGACTACTTCTTAGACCATGACCACAGTTCTTATGTCGATCAATGGGACTGGGAGAAGGTGATAACGCCCGATCAGAGAAATTTAGCATTTCTTAAAGATACGGTTCGAAAAATCTGGAAGGTTATCCGCGGTGCGGGCAAGTATGCTCAGGAACTCTATCCCGAGCTCAAAACCAGCAAATATCCTGACTTTCCCGAAGAGTTGACTTTTCTCCATGCCGAGGATATCCTCGATATGTATCCGGATCTTCCCCGCAAACAACGCGAGACACTTATTCTCCAGAAATACCCAGCTATCTTCATCATCGGGATCGGCTGGCCATTAAAAGATGGTTATCCCCATGAGATGCGGGCAGCAGATTACGACGACTGGATTACTGATACATCAAAAGAGACCGGAAAACCGACCCACGGCTTAAATGGTGACATCTTGGTCTGGAACCCGGTGACCAGACGGAGACATGAATTAACATCAATGGGTATCAGAGTAACCAAAGAGACCTTGGTTAAACAACTCGAGATGGCAGGACAGTTGGAGAATCTTAAACTGCCTTATCATCAAAAGATTATGAATGATCAGATTCCGCTTTCGATCGGTGGTGGTATCGGTCAGTCCCGGACCTATATGTATCTATTAAGAACCGCCCATCTTGGCGAAGTTAGTGTTACGGTCTGGCCCAAACAACTCAAGGAGATCTGCGCCAAGAAAAATATCTTTGTCTTAGAGTAAATCTTCGCAAAGTTAAGGCGGGCGTCGCGCCCGCCTTTTGTTCGCTTGTTAACATTAACATCTTTCCTGGAGCAGACCCCGGGCAATAACTTTATTCTTTTTACTCTTACTGGTTGGTCGATGAATTTTAATCAATCAATTACCTGCCCGCTGGTTGACTGCAGCCCTATGGAGGCAGAGTAATGCATACAGTTGGCGATCTTGACCTGCCGCATAGTTTCTTCGGTTTTCGGTTAGTGGAATATTTATATGTGTTTGAAAATCGAGGAGATAATTTTTATCAATAATTAGTTAGAGATTCTCTAAAGAGAGTTGACCGTAAGTCCGATTAAATCGCATTTTCGTATTTAGGCAATTGCCTAAATAATGAAATGCCTGGTTGACATTACCCAAAAGACCAATTTGGGCAAGTCTTCACAATTTCCAAAACGATTCACCTGCTCGCTAATTCCATATGAGTTAACTGGATAGATGCCTAAGAATTTAGAATTTAGAACCATAACTGTCTTGAAAAGGAGATTTTTCTCCGATTTTTTATGCTTGCTTTTTATCCCTTTTGTCTATAATCTGGTTAATAGAACCTCTTCATATCTTTCGATGTGATTATACGCATATTTTTTTAAGGAAATCTATGGTCCTTTTCCAAATCAGGTGTTTGTTTGAAAGATATGATTTTTAGAGCGTTATCGTAAAATTGTGTCCAACTCATGTAAATACATTTTCGACTTTGAGCCTCTAAAACTAAGTATAAAGATGGCTGTTGACAAAATTGATTTTTCATATATTTTTTTTCTTAAGAAGAAGAGTGAATTATGAATAGGCCTAACCGAAACGGTGCTGATATAAAATTCTTAACCTTGAGGATGCTATTGTTAACGATATTTTTGACTTCAGTTCTCTCTGCCCAGGATACTTTAATCCGCTGGGAAACACCAGTAAATTTGAGCAATGATACCGTCTTTAACATTCACCCTTGGATTGAGGCTCAAGGGAATTATGTGCATGCAGTTTGGGTAGAAATGGATAAGAGAGTTCTTTATCGCTTTAGCACTGATTGGGGCACAACCTGGAGTAATGTGCGACAACTTAATGATACCATTACCTCTTGTATCCTACCAAAATTATACATTAATAATAACTACGTTCATTGCATATGGATTCAGCGCTATTTAGGGGCAGATTCCCGCTTGCACTACCGAAGAAGTACGAATTATGGTTTGACATGGGATAGCGTTCTAACACTGTGGCAATATATGGGCCAAGATAACGGGATTGCAGGTTGTGGTGATACCATCTTTGTTGTGGGTCGTTGCGGTATTGACACCTCGCTATCATTTAGAAAAAGCACCGACAACGGTATAACCTGGTTACCTCGCCGGGTAGTAAATCGGCACATACCTCTTTACAGTGAGGGTTTGTGCTATGATTGTAATTCACTTCATTTGAGCTATACATTCCTCGACTCTGTATACTACACCCGTAGCACTGATGGTGGGGAAACTTGGTCAATCCCTGCTGACATTACTGAGGATCCGAAAGCCTCGAAATGTTGTCACATTGCTGCTGATTCTGGGTATTTATTTCTACCCTGGCTTAGCTGTAAATACTCCGGTTCCATCTGGAATGATGTTCTTCTGCGTCGTTCAACCAATAACGGTTTATCATGGCTACCGGAGCAACAGATCACTGACCATCATCTCGTAGATTATGATTATGATATAAGTGCGGAGTATAATGATGTCTATCTTATTTGGGACAAAATTTCTTCAGGATCAGAGCCCAGATCCATTCAGTTTCGTGCTTCGACAAATAAAGGTGACACCTGGTGGCCAATCGAAGATATATTTAGATGTCCATCTCAATCTGTACTTGCTCTCGCGCCTTCAATAGCGGTCTCTTTTCCTGTATTACATGTAATTTGGGACCACCGTCGTTACGATACTTTTGATATCTACTATCTTCGTGGAACGAGACTGCCGGTTGAAGTAAAGGATGAAAAGGGATCGAGATTAAATCATATTTATTTAACAGTTTTCCCCAATCCGTTTACAAACAAGACTTATATCAAATCAATCCCTTACTCTAAAATAGCCATTTTCGATGCCTCAGGACGCATAGTAAAACACTTAAAAGGTGGGGAGACTATCTGGTGTGGGGAGAATGACAAAGGCGAGATACTTTCCCCGGGTGTCTACTTTATTATTCCCGATGGGGGAAAAAAGTTAGTAAAAAAAGTCGTCTTTTTAGGGAGGTAAAAATGACCAAAGTGATAAAAACATCTATCATACTCTTGGCATCAGGTAGCGTCCTTATTGGTCAACCACAGATGCCATACTGGGACTTCTCAAATGGCCCATTTATGGCACGTAAAATCACTGACTTTTCAATCGGCTATACTCTTTCTAACACTCCGATTATCTATGCTGTAAATAAAGACACTGCATTGGCTAAGACAACAAACGAGGGTCTAAGTTGGGACATTCTCTCCAATGGTCCTTCGAGTCAGTATGTGAGATGTGTTGTTACCAATCGTGACAATCCTGATATTGTCTACAAAGGGGTCTCTGGATTTACAACAAACAATGGTGTTTTAAAGAGCACCAATGGAGGAGTAAGCTGGGTTACAAAGAATAATGGTCTACCCTCGAAATTGTATCCTTCACGACTTGGCATGTTTCCAACGAGTCCAGATTATTTACTACTTGGAACAGATAGTCGTCAGCCAGGAACAGAATGCCTATTTAGAAGTACTGATGGTGGAAATATCTGGACCTCTGTTAACCCAATTTATCCCGACATTCTTAGTGTGACGGACTTCTCGTTTAACTCTAATCTCATCAGCTGGGTGTGCCTTTCTGTAGACTGGTCATCAGATCTTAATCACGCCTACCATGGCGTTTGGATAAGCACTGACTATGGTTTAACCTGGCGTCATATTGGAGGGCCGGACAATATGCCTTATTCAGAAGCCACTTGCGTGGCGATAGTTTCGGAAGATGTAATCTTTGCTGGATTCTATTCACAGATTGCACCCTTCAGGTTTCTTGGTGGTATATTAAGAACAACCGATGCAGGCCAGACCTGGGAAATTAAGCACTCTTTCTATAATATTCCACCGACCGATATAGCTATTGATCCCAATAATCCTTTGACGGTTTATATGGCAGTTGGTAGTGAGATGCAATCCGATGTAGGAATGGGTGTCTTACGCAGCACCGATGGTGGAGAGACATGGTTTCCTTACAATAGTGGGCTCAGGGATCTATTTGTCCATTCCCTTGGAATAAACAGAAATAATCCTAATCGCCTGTATGCCGGGACGATGTCGGGTTTCTATTTAAGACCTGGTCCAGAGCCTGACATGTGGGAAGAGCGAGTGAACACGCTGTTTAGAACAAGTGTTGGTTACATATTTCCAAGACAGCCAGCAGTTTTGACTTTTTCAGAAGATAATTGTATCTGGAACTATCAAGTTACTTTACAACACCCAGTTCAGCCTTGGTCAACAGTAAATACCTTCGGTTTTCGCACAAAAGCGGTTGATGCTCAAACAGGGAGTTCACAGGCAATGTTGCGAGGTTGTCTGACCGCTTGGTATGATCCACCGGATTCTATAAAAAAGAGTATTGATGGTGGCTATAATTGGTACGGTGTATGGGGAGATTACTTTATTAATACTATCAGTTATTCTCCAACTCATCCTGAACGCGTATATGCCGGCACCGGCTTTATTGAGACTACGGTTCCATTTTTATGGTATAGTTATGACGGCGGTGAAAATTGGGGAATGCGCATTCGGCCCTGGAATTTTGAAACAAATACGATTGCTATGCAGTATAATAATCCCGACTTTATATACCTTGGTGACGCAAGAGGCAATTACGGAGTATATTATAGCCCTGATGCTGGAAATAATGTTTATGCATTCAATGAAGGATTTCCGGTCGAGCCTCCACCAAAGCCGCCATATCCTAAGATAAGTAAGTTGACTATTGATCCTCAGAATAAATATATTTATGCAGCGACGAACATTGGACTTTGGCGCAGAGATGTCAGCAGTGGCATACAGTGGATGCGTATTGGCGAAAGTGCGATTCAGCAAGATAGTATCGTCGATATAGATGTTTATCCGAGCGAAATAAACATACTGTATTGTGCAACGAAAGACTTGGATGGAATTGGTCATATTTATACAAGCCCAGATTACGGCTCAACCTGGCTTGAGACGCCTATATATTGGCCTCTACGCGGAATACTTGACCCCGGTGAGGTTTTTGATCTCGCATCTGTACCTAATATCCAGGATACTGTTTTTGGTGGCACAAGTAAAGGCGCCTATTATTATGTTGACAATTATATCTCAGGAACAATAACCGAGAATACGACTCTTGGCCCTGGTGATTATATAGTTACGGGGGATATTACGGTTCCTTCAGGCATAACCCTGACTATTCAACCCAATACCAATCTTTATTTCACACCCGATTTTGATCGCACTGGTTCAGGGATTAATCCTGATAAATGTGAGTTGATTGTTCTGGGAACCTTAAATGCTGTCGCAACTCAAACCGATTCAATTAGATTCTTATCACTTGCGTCTTTACCTCAAACTGGTGACTGGTATGGAATAAGGGCTGAGGCAAACAGTGATGTTGCTATCGCTTATGCAAGGATTCAGGATGCTTATGCCGGCATCGAATGCAAGACCGATAATTTCTCTCTTAACTATTGCACGATAACCAGGAATGAGGTTTATGGTTTAAGACTTGAAAATTGCAATCCATTTTTAATAGGCGGTAATAATTTAACGGCGAATAAGGTATATGGTATATTTGCGGTCAATTGTGGTTTAAATCTGACTGGCAATTACATCGAGCAGACCAGCGGTTATGGTATATACCTGAGAGGTCGTTCATCCTGTAACTTCTATGACGATCCTATGCCAAAGTGTAATTTAATAACCGGTTTAGATTGGCCTGATAACTATGGGCTTTACTGTTACGGTAGTGGAATTGGTGCAATCAATGACTATGGCCATTCCTATATTGAGCACTTTGGACAGGCCGGAATATGTTGTATGAAGTTCGCTTCGCCGACCATCAGAGATTTCTGGCACATCAGAGAAAATTACATCGGTTTATATTGTGTGAACGGATCGCGTCCGGTTATCCGGGGTCAGATATTACCCAATCACAATCGTTCTTTCTTTCAACTCAATGTCCATGCGGTCTGGGCTGAGGGTAATTCACTGCCTGATCTTGGAGTATATCCTGACTCGCCCGGTTATAATTCTATCATCGATAGTTACATATATCATGTCTTTTATGATGATTCACCCGGTCTTCCGCTTATGGCCGAGATGAACTGGTGGGGATCAGATCCACCCGATCCGGAGAAATTTGTGGGCAATGTTGAGTACGACCCATGGCTTACCGGATCTGGAGGTGGGGGCGGTCAATCAGTTCTTATTTCAGAGTTTGTCCGGACCAAATTCTACAAAGGTCATCCCAATCCTTTTAAGACCAGGATAACATTCAGATATGATCTCGGCAAAAAAAGCAAAGTGGCAATAAAAATTTACAACAGCCTGGGCCGATTGGTTAAAAACCTCGATCTCAGTGGAAAAGAGAAAGGTCATTATCAAGTCACCTGGAATGGTTTAGATGAGAATGGTTTACCGGTGCCGAGCGGTGTATACTTCGGCACTCTTGAGACCGAAACATTGCATCAGACCCAAAAGATAGTTCTTACTCGATAAGGAGGTCAAAAATGAGAAAAATCTTTATCATTTCTTTTGTCCTTATTTCTGTAATATTTGGTGACAACATAATCATCTCACCGAGTCGCTGTGTGCTTATTAAACCGCAAACACCGGATAGCATAAATAACAATCGTATTCTTGTTCTCTTCGATCTTCCGTTAAATCTTGCGAACAAACGAATTGACTATGCTGAATTCTCTTTTCCCACATTCACAAGAACCGACTCAATGATAACGATTGAGGCCTATTCAATAACAAAAGAGTGGGATGTTAGCACTGTCTCCTGGAATTTTCCGTGGCAAAAGCCGGGTGGTGACTATGATAGTCTTGAAGCGGCAAGATATTTCCTGAGATTACAGGATACAAAAAGGGTAAAGTTAGATGTCACTGAGATAGTAAAGCAATGGTTTTCGACTAACAACTACGGCTTAATCTTAAAACGGCCAAAAAGAGAAGGTGGCTCATTCAAGACCGAGATAAGGGCTTTACGGAGTGTTCTATCTGACATTATATTGAAGGTCTATGTGCCAAGCCTAAAATAGCAGGATGTTCTCATGATTGTCAGGCAGAGATGGTTGCTAAAGATTAGATTACTTTTTTAGGATAGTATGAGGCGCTATCAACTACTAAACAAACTCGGTCAGGGAGGAATGGGGGTGGTCTATAAAGCTGTTGAAAAGAAGACCGGTGCCCTCTGTGCCCTGAAGATTTTAAGCCCCGGAAAATCAAAAATTGGACGAGAGGAAGAGATATTAAGATTCAAAAAAGAGTTTCGGCTCCTCGCAACCCTCGAACACCCCAATCTCATCAAGGTTTACAATTTTGGCATCAGTAACAATTACTATTACTTTACAATGGAGTATTTTGATGGCGGCAATATTCTGGACGCAACACAAAACTTAAGTTTGAGTCATATCTATCATCTGATTTATCAACTGGCATCAGCATTACAATATATCCATTCATTGAATATCCTGCACTTAGATATAAAACCGAATAACATTTTAGTCAAAAATGGCCAGCGGCCGATATTGAAACTTCTTGATTTTGGTATTGCGGGAGAGGTTGGTGAGGTCAAAGAATTGAGGGGCACCATTCCTTATATGGCGCCTGAATTTTTAACCGGGAAGGATGTGGACCATCGGGCCGATTTATATTCGATGGGTATCCTCCTCTATCAGTTGTTAACCAGAAGACTACCCTTTTCCGGACGAAATGTATCGACCGTGGTGAAAAAACATCTTTACGAGGATCCCAGACCACCGGTACATATCAATCATAGAATTCCTTCTGAGTTATCAGATCTTGTTTTGAAACTGCTGGTTAAAGATCGGGAAAAGAGGATACAGAACTGCTTCGAGGTAATAAAGACGATTGCAGAAATTGCAAACTTTAAGCCCGCAGTCAGAGATCGATTTAAACTTCAATCAGCCGTTCCTTTCGTTGGACGGAAAAAGGAGTTACAGACCCTGACGGAAATCTTCACTCAGCCTGATTCAAGTATCCGATGGGTGATAATCTCTGGTCCACCGGGTATTGGTAAGACACGCCTTGCCTCAGTCTTTCTTATCGAAGCAGAACTGGCCGGGGCCTTAACCATTAAAGTCGATGCCCCGGGGAAAACAATCGTCGATCTCGTTAATGGACTTCTGGATGAACTGAAGAAAAAAGGCGATGTGGCTATATCTGCGCTTGAAGAAAGATATCTCACTAATCCTCCTCATTTTACTTTACCTGAAGCCCGGGCAGTATACTTCCATCGTCTGGCTGATTGGCTCAGCCAGGCTCAGATTCGGGGTCGGCGTCCCTGGGTTATTCTTGTCGAAGATGTCCAGGAGACCGAGTCTCCGGTCCTGGACCTTTTTGATTACCTCTCGAGAAATTTCTATCTCAACCGATCCCGGATTTTAATTCTCAGCACATTCCGGACTTCTGAAACCAGTGAGAGCAATCTGCCGAAATACTCCGAAGAAGAATACATCTCTCTCATCAATCTTTCTCCCCTTCTTCAGGAAGAGATTAGGCTATTGGTAACTACGGCCACTCGTCTCCCCGCGGTTGCCGAAAAGATAATCAAATTTTATAGCCCTGAGATTGCCGGTAATCCCCTTTTTTTGAAAGAGATTCTTGCCCAGTTGATTAAAAGTAAGACTTTCGCACCCGAGCGAATAAAAAAACCAAAAATTGTCGATGATTTCCTCTATCAGCGTATCGATCGCCTACCCGAAGGGTCAAGAAAACTTTTAAATTGTGCCGCGATAATCGGTGCCAATTTTAATCTTACTCAATTGCGAGAACTGGGTGGTTTTAGCGAAACCGATTTTTTGAAATTGCTCAATCCGGTTTTAGAACAGGGGATATTCACTAAAGTGCGCACCGGGCAAAGTTATCATTACGCTTTTGCCCATTCTTATCTGCGCGAGCTCATTTACCATAGAATACCCCGGACTGAAGTAATTCGTCGGCACACCCGCTATGCTTATTATCTGGAGAAAAATTATAACCGCGAGAAGAAAGAGATAATTGATAGTCTGGCCGACCATTTTTTAAGAAGCAATAACCGCATCAAGGCGATAAAATACGGGATAATGAGCGGTGAGAACGGAATAAGGACTTATAACTATGAAAGGGCGGAAAGTATCTTTGCATCATTAATAAAAGAGAAGATCAGCCGGAAACAGTATCGGAAGATTATCGAAAATCTTGCTGACATTTATACACTGCAGGGTAAGCTGAATCAGGCATTGCATTATTACCACAAGATGCTCCGGTTCTTTGAGAACGATAAGTCAAAGCGGGCGCACATCTTAGAAAAGATTGGTGATATTTATGAAAGGCAGGGCATCTGGGATAAAGCCCTGGCTTTCCTCAAGCGCGCCTTTCAATTATTTGAGTCAAAAAATGACTATAATAGTGAAGCGCGCATAGTGGGCAAGATTGGCTCAATCTTCACCCGCAAAGGTGAATATGAGAGGGGAATAAGATTGTGTAGCGAATTCTTGCAAAAATCATCAAAGAAAATCGGCGACGAGCCAATGGTTCATATCTATAATGCGCTTGGTGCCAACAGTCTCTATCTGGGTCGTTATCAGGAAGCAAGCAGATATTATCGTCAGGGGATTATCCTGGTCCGAAGGATAAATAATCTCCCGATGATGGGTAATCTTTTAAGTAACCTTGGTTTCTTACATAACCGCTGGGGAAATTTTGAAAAGACGAACAGGTATTATCTTGAAAGTTTAAGGCTCTGGCGTAAAATTGGCGATATTGCCGGGATGTCATCGGCTTTAAACAATTTAGGTGCGCTGGCAAGTCAAAGGGCGGATTTTGCATCGGCCCAACAGTATTTCAAACAGGCGCTGGAACTGAATCAACGTCTGGGCAACAAATCGCGAATGGCTTTGCTTCTTAACAATCTCGGTATTGTTGCCTGCGAAAGTCTTGACTACGAGGCCGGAATTGAGTATTTTAATAAAGCGGGTAATATCTGCCAGAAGATCGGGAATAAGTCAGTCCTGAGTATGGCTTTACAGAACCTGGGTAACAGTCTGGTAAATACCGGACGGTATTCAGTTGCGATAAAACACTTTAATGAAAGTCTTATGATCAGGGAAGAGATTGGAGAGATGGCCGGTGCGATCCTCGCTCGGTGCGGACTGGGTGAGGCCTATCTTCAAACTGGAATTCTGTCCGATGCCGAAAGATACTTTACCGATGCACTCAAACAGGCAGAGCGGATGAAGATGAAGGTTATCGAAGGTAAGATCTATTCGGCTTTAGGCGAATTATACCGGATTCAGGGCAACAAGGATGAAGCATCGAAGTGTCTTGATCGGGCGATTGGAATTTTTACGGAACTGAGAAATATGCCTGAACTTATTAAGGCTTTATTAAATAAGTCTTTGCTTGAGCGAGTCTTTGACCACCGCTTGATCGAAATTAATGAAGCGATGATGACCAGAGAATTGCGGGCCCGGTATCAACTTGTTTTGGGACGGTGTCTGCTATATACTGATTCTATTTCCGGACCGATCAAAGCGATTGAATCTTTCACCCGGGCGCGGGAATTGATTGAAAAATCTCTGCTGGCGCCACTCAAAGATGATATTTATTTCTACCTGGGAGAAGCCAACCGGATTTTGGAAAACTTTACTGATGCCCTTAAATTCTATGAAAAGTCAATTGCTATTCACGAAGAGATCTACCAGAATTTGGAAGACTGCTCTTTGCAGGATGCTTTCTTGCAGAGTGAACGGGTGCAGCGCCTCCGCCAGAGTATTGCCTTACTTGAAAGGAGTAAGAATGAGTGAATTCGACCGGATGAAGAGGAAGATAAAGAGACTGAAAGAGAAGGTCAGACCGGAATTCTTTAAGGAGCGTAATTATATGTCCAGTATCGTAACTTTATTAAGTTTGAGCAAAGAGATGAGTTCAACCCTGGATCTGGATCGACTTTTAACCGAAGTGGTCGATGATGCGATAAAGATCGCTAAAGCGGAGCGTGGTTTTTTGATGCTTTTAGACGAAAATGGCCATCTCCAGTTTCGCACCAGTCGAAAACTTGGTAAAGAGACTATTGCCCGCCATGAGTTCGATTTAAGTCGCAGTATCGTCAATGAGGTAGCAGCGACAGGGCGGGCGATTGTCCTACCTGATGTCTATAAAGATAAGAAAATCAGTGAAAGATCGAGTATTATTGCTCTTGGACTGGCAATGATTATCTGCCTGCCCCTGCTCTACAAAAACCGTCTCATCGGTCTTATCTATCTCGACTCCCGAACACCGGTCCAGGATTTTTCAGAATTCGATAAGGCTCTGCTTGAATCCTTTTCAGCCCTGGCGGCTATTGCGATTGAACACGCCCGGCTTTATACCTCGGTCATCTGTGATCCTCTAACCGGTGTCTACAATCAGAATTATATGATAAACCGAATAAATCAAGAGATCTGTCGCTTAAGAAGATACCACAGCCAGTTTTCATTTATGTTGATCGATATTGATAATTTCAAAAAGATAAACGATATCCACGGCTGGCAGGGAGGCAACCTTATTCTTAAATCTTTATCCCGGATCATCAAAGAGAATCTGCGGGGGGTTGATATCCTTGCCCGACAGGGTGGAGATAAATTCAGCCTCTTGATGCCGGAAACGAATGAGACCGGTGCCTTATCTTTAGCCCGGCGCATTAAGGAGGTGACGGAGTCTTATCTTTTTAAGATCAATGAAAAGAACCTTCATATTACCTTAAGTATCGGTGCCGTTACCTTTTCCAAGGGTGAACCCGAGGATTGTGAACAACTTATAATTGAAGCCGAAAATTCCCTGCGGGTTTCAAAGAATAAAGGGGGTAGTACAATCACCCACTCGGTCCTGAAAGAAGAGATAACCCCGGAACAGATTGAATTTATCGGTGAATCGAAGGTTGCCCAGGATATACTTTTAACGGTTAAAAAGATTGCACCCATCGATGCAACGGTCCTCGTCACCGGTGAGACCGGTACCGGTAAGGAACTCATTGCCCGTATTATTCATAACTTGAGTATGAGGAGTAAAAAGCCATTTATTGTGGTGAATTGCGGTGCTATTCCCGAGGGGCTTCTGGAGAGTGAACTCTTTGGCCACGAGCGCGGGTCATTTACCGGTGCCTACACTCAATACCGGGGACGGTTTGAGGAGGCAAACGGTGGCACGATATTTTTGGATGAAATTGCCGATATGCCCCTTCATCTTCAGATCAAACTCTTAAGAGCAATTGAAGCCAAGGAGATCCAGCGGATTGGTGGGAAGTCCAATCTCAAGGTCGATATCCGGATCATTACCTCGACCAATCGAAATCTGGAAGAGGAGGTAAAAAACAATAAATTCCGCAAGGACCTTTACTATCGTCTCAATGTTGTCTCCATCCATCTACCACCATTAAGGGAAAGGATTGAAGATCTACCGGTCCTGGTCAGATATTTTATTAAGAAATATTCAGAGAAATATGATAAAAAGATCAGAAGTATTGATGATGATCTTATAAGAGAACTCTGTTCCTATGAATGGCCCGGCAATGTTCGGGAATTAGAACACTATATTGAGCGTGGTGTTATAAATGACATCGATGGCATTATTACTGGTGAAGACCTCGAATTTCATCCTCAGATAAGAGTAAAGGATATTTCATTAAAAAAGACCAAAAAAAGGCTCGAATTAGAGATGCTGACCAGTGTCCTGATTCGGAACCGGGGCAATGTCACCCGTTCAGCCCAGGAATTAGAGATCAGCCGTAAGACATTATATAACTTATTGAAGAGATATCGTATAAACATTAAGGATTTAATCAAGTTCGATTAATCCACGGCTCAAATAAATATGTGCCTGCACTGAGTAAAAAGTATACAGTAATTTTCAATAAAAACAGATGTTATTATAATAACCGTGTAAAGTTTACACACCGCTAAAAGATCACCACTGCCGTTATATAAAACTCCTGTAATTTCATAATTTAACATTGGTTAAATCGGGCATAATTTTTGCATTACTAATGTAGGTAAGGAGGTTTTATGAAAAAGTATTTTCTTTTAGTCTTTTTTCTCTTCGTATCTGGCTATTCAGCCCTACCTCTGGGCACAAGGTTTAAACTCATCCCCAACGATGAAATATTTGTAATTGATACCCGGGACAATGGTTATTATGATGTCTATGAACCAGAAAGAA
Organism: Caldifarciminota bacterium; assembly: GCA_965648915.1. Taxonomy (GTDB): domain Bacteria; phylum Hydrothermota; class Tepidihabitantia; order SM23-42; family CAYGYG01; genus CBFGIV01. The sequence continues at coordinate 130,498 of CBFGIV010000001.1, forward strand.
ATGCCTATGTAAAATCTTTTGCCTTGCCAGGCGGTCTTATCGATATCGCAGCAGGCGATCTCGACCGTTCAGGGTTTGATGAAATTATCGGTTTACGCTCGACTTCACCCAACCGTATCTATATAAGATATCGAAACTCCTCCGGAGACTGGATCGGTGTGGACTATGATTGTGGTAAGAGGAACTTAAAGTATATCACTGCGGGTGACTATCTCCACGATTCAATAAGTCCTGGCTATGAAATTATCGCGGCCTCATCAGACTCCATCTTCTGGTGGTCCTGGAATTTATCCAGTGGTATTACTTTGAGAAAGAGTATGGCCAAAGGACCAATCTACGACATCACTGCCGGTGATATTGATGGTGACCGGGAGGACGAGGTGGTGATTATTACTTCGGGTGACAAGCGAGGGTTTGATGTGATCTCAGAAAAAGCCGGTTCATTCCATTTTGAATTACCGGTTAAAGATGAAACCTTTGGCACCTGGCTGGCACTTTCCGGTGGAAATGTCCAGGGCGATCTGAGGGCGGAGATTGTTGTCCTTGAAGATAAATACTGGCCCTGGGAGAAGTGTCGCCTCCGTTTCTATCAGTATAATCCAGCTGACAGCACCTTCCAGGAGATTAAGGTTATGGGCACTGACTATGGATACCTAAAAGATGTTGCCTGCGGAAATCCGGATCGGGATCGCTACTGGGAAGTTTTTGCTCTCGATGGTGAAGGGTCAGAATATCATAAACCGGTCCACATCTACAGTTATCAGGGTAAAGAGGGCTCTTTTAATCTCAATGGCAGTAAGAATCCAGTGCGTATCGCGGTGGGTGAGTATGACGGCGACAATGCCCAGATTGAACTACTCGGCGGTCCTTATCTCTGTTCGAGTGAACTCTGGCCCCATTTTGTCCTGGCCCTGCCTCCTTATCAGGATGGTATTGTGGTAGGAGAGTGCAAGATAAAGTATGGAGAAGGATTTCAGCAGAATCAGAATCGGGAAGCGACCGTCTCGGTTAAGGCAAACACCAATATCGGCTACAAAGGACAGTATCCTGGCGGCCTCTTTGAATACGAGATAATGGCATCGCTTGAGGCAGGTATTAAGAAATATCTGGGCGATGCCCGTTCCTATGAATGGGGTCACTGGTTTGAATTTTCGAGCAAGACTGGAAAATTTGTTGTGATTGCAACGAGAACCTATTACGACTCTTATCTCTATAAAATCCTCGACCCGAACGATCTCTTAGGGAGTGATAATCATAATGATACAATCAATATGAACGTGCCCAAGGCTTCAAGTTCTGCCCTGCCGCTCTACTATGAGGATTATCGCGCCTATGCTGATACGATACCCCGTCTACCAAAGATTCTCCTGCCCCCGCTCGAACGTCCGGGCCGGGTTGTATCCTATCCCAGGGGATTTGTCTATCCCAATGGCTATCCAGTGCCAACCTCAGAACTGATGCTGATTAATCATCCAATCTATCACATTACCCGCGAGGGAACCCAGGGCGGTTGGTATATAAGACTTTCTGAGCAGCAGGTAAATCAATCGGTCCTCTCGTCCTCTGCCAATCTTGTCTTCGGGGTCAAGGTCTTGAATATGGCTTTCCGGATTGCAGGTAGTGTTGGTGCCGAATATACCCACACCATTAAAGCGGGTAAATTGCTCGAGATCAAGGCCGATATGGGTTATATCCCGGATTCCCTGCCCTACTGGCACTGGTATTATGAATATGTCCCTTACATCTATCGAGCGCCAAAAGATTCGGGTGGCTATTATGTCTTAAACTTCTTTGTCCAGAATCTCGGGCCCGGATATCAGAATCAAATTGGTGAGTCTAAAAATAATCCGCTATTGGTTACGGAATTTCTCTCCCCCCATCCCAATCCGTTTACAAAGACGACGAGCATTCAATTCACCCTTGCCCAGCCAGGCAATGTCTCTTTAAAAATCTACAATCCGGCCGGTCAGTTGGTGGCGACCCTGTTAAACCATTTTGAAAAACCCGGCAGATACAATCTGCTCTGGAAGGGAATTGACGACAATGGTAAAAGAGTTGCGAGTGGTATCTACTATTGTGAGTTGATTGCTGGCTCATACCATTCAATAAAGAAGGTCATCCTTGCGAGGTAGTTAATCGATTGGAGGAGCAGTGAAGATGAAGACAACCCTTATATTATTATTGATCTTTTACAGTCTATCATTTGCCCGGACTTCGGTGGAAAAAATAGAAGCAGCGTTTGATCGAGGCGAGATCTCCTTTGAACAAAAAATTCTTTATAAGGCGCTATCGATTAAAGGGCGAGACCACTTACCTGAATACCTCAAGGGAGATATCTATTATGAGAAGTGTGCCACACCAGTCATTGTCGAAATCTACCAAAACTGGGAAAAACTCGGGACGAAGACCAGAGACAGCATTAAAGTCCTGCTTGGTCGTCCCAGCCTCCCTTATACCTATGACAGTCCGGGTGGCCATTTCAAGATCCATTATGCGACCAGTGGAACAAACGGTGTTCCCAATACGGCTTATGTCTATAACTGTGCCGAATTCTTTGAACAGGCCTGGGCCAAAGAGGTTGAGCAGTTAGGCTACTATGCGCCACCCAGTGACAGCCCGAGGGGTGGTGATGGCCGGTATGATGTCTATATTATCAATATGGAATATTATGGTTATTGTGCACCAGAACCACCTGGACCAGAACCCTGGGAAGATGCACCTTCTTACATCGCAGTGGAAAATGACTATGAAGGATTCCCTGGTACACCTGAAGGCTGTTTAAAGGTTACTTCGGCCCACGAATTCTTTCATGCGGTTCAGTTCGCCTATGACTATCAGGAAGAGGCCTGGTATATGGAGATCTCATCAACCTGGATGGAGGATATAATATGGGATGAAGTTAATGACTATTTTAATTACCTGCCTGAATTCTTCAAACATCCTGAAGTCTCGTTGACGACTGAGAATATCCATATGTATGCGAGTTGTATCTTCAATCACTACCTCCAATCTCGATTTGGTATCGGGACGATCCGGACGATCTGGGAACATTGCCGGAATGAAAATGTTATTCAGGCGATTAATCGGACACTTGCCCAGAATAGTAGTTCACTCAATACTGCCTTTCAGGAGTTTACAACCTGGAACTATATAACCAATTCCCGGGACGATGGAAAGCATTACCGCGATGGTAAGCACTTTCCTTTGATCTATATCGAAGCCAACCATAATCAGTATCCGGTCGAGAATGGAACAACCGCTCATTCTCTGAGTTATCTCAGTAGTAACTACATCGTCTTTCAGCCAGAAAGGAGTGGCCACCTCATCATTGCCTTTGATGGTGATGACCAGTATAACTGGGGTGCGACGATTCTGACCAGAAAAGGTTTGAATTATGAGACGGTAATGGTCCCGATCGAAGGCCCGGGTCAGAAAGGCGAAGTAATGGTGCCGAATTTTGAGAACTACAATGAGGTCGTTCTTATCCCGGTACTTCTTTCCGCCAATGCTTATGGACGCTTTTCATATCAGGCACATATTGCCGATTCGAGCTTAAGGTCACCATCAAATCTAACCGCCCAGTCCAATCTGCCCTATGTCCCCCTGACCTGGGAAAGTGGTAAGGAGCCGCTCTATTATAAGATATATCGTCGGAATGTAAATAGTGGACCATATCCTCTTCTGAATATTTCCTATGCACCAGCCTATGAGGACCGCAAGGTCATCCATAATTACACCTATTACTATGTGGTAACCGGTTTTTATCCCCAGGGTGAAAGTAAATTTGAAAAGCAGGTATCAGCCACCCCACGCTATCCCCAGGCCCGGAGGGATACAATCAGATATGATCTTGATCCCTATTCCTTTGAAGGCAGAGATTGTGAACCTTATTTTGCCGCAGTCCGATTTTCACCTCAAGAATTCTGCACATTAAAATCGGTCCTTGTATTTCTCAATCATGTCTTCCCATATAATCTTTTCGTATATAATTCAGGCCCGGCCGATTCAATACCCGGCGCAATCATCCATTCTCAATCCGGTATTTCTTCTGATCTCTGGAATGAGATCAATCTTACCCGTCCGGTGATATTTGAAAATGCTTCTGATTTCTGGCTCTGCCTCCAGACCGACAACGCCTATTATCCAATGGGTGTTGATAATGGATCAAATGTTTCCCATCGTTCATTCTATTCCTATGATGGACGAATCTGGCAGCGATTGAAACGCAATTTTGACCTGAGGGCGATCGTCGTCTTTACACCACCGACCTCAATTGCGGAACCAAATTCGGGTTCAAAAAGACCTGATGGATATACCATCTTAAGTAATCCGGATCGAGGCCGAATCAGGATCCGATTAAAAGATACAAGATTGAGCAGAGATCGAAGCCCGGGACTGAAGATCTACGATGTTGCGGGAAAACTGGTTAAAACCATTTCCGACCGATCGATCAGTTCCGATCTGATGATTCCCCTCAGTCCTGGTGTCTATTTTGTTGGCTATGGTTCTGAAAAGAATAATTGTCTGAGAAAGGTGGTTGTCATTCAATAGATATTTTTTAAATTGCCTCTAAGTAGAGCGGGGCTGCCACCGGCAGCCCCGCTCTTTATTTTCAGATAGCAAGCAAGACTATTGACTTTTAATTTATTTAAGTTAAGATATAGGTATGAGAATTGTAACCAATCAAGAGATGAGAAGTATCGACATCTGGGCGCAGAAGAAATTAGGAATTACCGGAGCGGTCCTGATGGAAAATGCGGGCCGGGGCTGTGTCGACATACTTGAAAAGATCTTTCCTGTGAGAAACTTAAAAGTAATGATCTTCTGCGGTCCGGGCAATAATGGCGGTGATGGATTTGTTATCGGCCGGCATATCAAGAATCGGGGTGGAACCGTTAAGATTCTTCTACTCGGATCAGAGAGGAGACTTAAAGGTGATGCCCTTACCAATTATCGACTTGCATGTAGAGGCGGTCTGGAGGTCATTACCGTAAAAGACGATAAAAATATACTCAATCTGGTCAGGGGATTTCAACCAGATGTGGTAATCGATGCCATCTTCGGGACTGGATTTACCGGAAGGCCGGAAGGGGTCTACGAGAAAGTTATTAACCTGATAAACAGACTCGACACCTTTGTCTTTTCGGTTGACATCCCTTCAGGGATCAATGGTGATACAGGAGAGGCTGAGGGATGTACTATTTATGCCGATTTAACCGCGACAATGTGTCTGCCCAAAGTTGGTAATCTTCTCTATCCCGGTCGTGCCTGTGCCGGTGATCTCTGGTTGGTGGATATTGGTATTCCATACTCAATGATTGACTCAGGGCCACTTTCCCTCCTGACTCCGGAAGAGATGCATCGACTTCTTCCCTTCCGTATCCCTGAGGGTAATAAGGGAACTTTTGGTTATGTTCTAATTATTGCGGGTGCCCGGGGATATAGTGGTGCCGCCTGTATGGCGGCACGCGCTGCCTTGAAGGTCGGAGCCGGTCTGGTCCGGCTCGGGGTCCCGAAGGGTATCATCAATCCAGTTGAGGCACAACTTATTGAAGTGGTTAAGATTCCACTGCCTCAGACCGATCAGGAGACTATCTCTTATAAGGCGCTTGATCAGGTATTTAAGTATGCCGAAGATTCGGATGTTGCGGTAATCGGCCCGGGTATTACGACCAACACAGAGACCAGGAGATTCTTAAAGGAACTTATCCTCAATATAAATATACCCTTTATTCTTGATGCCGATGGTCTCAACAATATTGCTGATCACCCAAAAATTCTTAAAAAGATCAAAGTCCCGAAAATATTGACCCCGCACCCGGGTGAGTTAAGCAGAATGATTAAGATCCCAGCCCAGAAGATAAATCAGGAACGAATTACTATCGCCTTGAAGTGTGCTCAGGATTTTAATGCCGTAATGGTATTAAAGGGAGCGCCGACCATCATTGCTGAACCTTCTGGCCAGGCCTATCTCAATCCGACCGGTAATTCCGGCCTGGCGACGGCTGGCTCGGGCGATGTCTTAGTTGGAATGATTGGAGGATTTCTGGCTCAGGGATTATCGCCGGTCTCAGCCTCAAACCTTGGTGTCTTTCTCCACGGCCTCTCGGCTAACAGTGCAATGAAAAATACTAATGAATACTCCCTGAACGCAAATGACCTCTTGAAATATCTGCCTCAAGCGATCAACTTTTTACTCAATGAGGAATACAGAAAAGAGGATCCACTCCGTCTCATTTCAGTTCCGGTGGGTTAATCATTATGCCCGGCATTTTTGCACTTCTGGTCTTCTTCGCCAGGATCGATTACTTAGAGATACCACCTCTGGGGCGAATCGCATCAATTGCTGCAAGTGAGCGTCACCTGCTCGTTACCAATGACCAGTATCTCATCTTTCTTGACAAAAATAATAGTTACCGGATAATCCGGACCATCCGTCTGGACGAAAGGCCGAATCTGGTGGGCTATGATGTCGACTATGGGGATTTCTGGATAACCGGTATTAACAATATCTTTCGTATTAATGACTTTACTTTTACCCTGAAGATCTTCCGCGTTGATAATGCCGCAACGATCAGGTCATTTGCCATCGGTCCGGAATACCTCTACTGGTATCGGGGCACAAACCTCTTCAGGTTTCACAAAAGGACCGGTAAAGTTGAACCGGGGGCCGGGATCCCACCTGAAGCGAAATGGTTTAAAATGACCACCAATGAGATGTTGAGAAAATTCCCTTTCCTCTCGCCCTATTATTATAATGATGAAGATTTCAATCGCTATTCAATAAGTGCCATCTTTGAAGATGGTCTTGATCTTTATGTTGGGACCATCGGTTATGGTCTCTTTAAGTATCACCGACTGACCTGGGAAAAATCTCACATCACATTCGGCCCCTACACCGGTAATATCCGGGTAATCTATAAAGATGACAGTCGATTTTATTTTTTGGGCGATCGCTCGATCTCAATCTATCACTGGGAAGGGGATTCATTCAGTAATTTCATCTGCAAGAATAATATAGAAGCCTTCATTCCGTATCAGAATCGAATTTATATCAGCAGTGCTAATCGTCTGCTGAGTTTCGAAGGGAAGTTTGCCTATCCGATCAGTGATCTTAGAAATAATGTAACCACCTTGACCCTCGACAGCAACGAGATTATCTTCGCAACCACCAGTGGCGTCTATCGATTAAACCCCCTGAGTAATTCGGTCCTGTCTTTAGGACTTGAGAATATCCATATTAACAAGATAATTTCTGATGACAGCTATATCTATGCGGCAACTAAAAATGGACTCTACCGCTACAAAAGAGACAGCAAAATCTGGGAGCGTTTAATCAATATTCCCTTTCTTGATATTATAAGATTTGATATTAATCGATACTACCTTATTTCATTTAATCGTCAACTTTATGAGACTAACGGCGATTCCCTCTCTGCCCTTCCTTATATGAACCTGACCTGCTTTGCGACCGATGGTGAATTGCTCTATCTCGGGACGCTTTTAGGTCTGGACATCTATAATCCAGCAACCCGCATTTATCGGTCTGCCTCCTTTCTGCCTGAAGAGAAGATAAACTCGATGGCAATTTTTTTAGATACATTATGGTTAGCGACGGATAAGTCGCTGTTAAAGATTGCGACTGATAAATTTAAATGAAAGAAGGGACTTTCTTAGAACACCTTGAGGAACTCCGGCTGAGAATTATAAAAGTCCTTGTCAGCCTGGTAATTGCTGGAATCATTGGTTACTACCTTTCCTCACCGGTTCTTAAACTTCTTGCCCGATCAGTTGGTAAACTTTATTTTTTTGCCCCGACCGAGGCTTTTTTTACACGCATCAAGGTCGGGATCTATATCGGGCTTCTTATTTGTGCCCCGGTTCTCCTCTATCATTTCTGGGCATTTGTCGGTCCAGCCCTAACCGATCGGGAAAGGCGTTATACCCTTTCTGTTCTCTTCTTCGGGACGGTGCTTTTTTTTATCGGCGGGTCTTTTGGTCTCTTTATTCTATTCCCCCTTGGCCTTAAGTTCCTCCTTGCCTTTGGCGGCGATGTTCTTACACCAATGATCAATGTCAGCCGTTATCTGACCTTTCTCTTCTGGTGTGTATTTGGCTGCGGAATTCTTTTTGAGTTACCTATTGTTGTTTATTTTTTAATCAAGATCGATGTCGTCTCACCTGAAAGTCTGTCCCGACACCGGGCTGAGGCAATTGTCGGATTGCTTGTTGTCTGTGCAATTATTACACCAACGACCGATTTCTTTACGCTTCTTTTGGTTGCAATTCCACTTATAGTCCTGTATGAATCTTCGCTCCTCTTAGCAAAATTAACGACCAGGAGGAAAGACAATGATTGAGGGTGTTTATGATTAAGAGACTGAGTCATATTGGGATTGCGGTCCGGGATATTGACAAATCATTGAAGTTCTACCGGGATATGCTCGGGCTTGAATGTGGCGAAGTGAAGCGCTTTGAAAATATGGGGATAATGATCGCCTTTGTAAAATTGGGTGAGACAGAACTTGAGCTTCTCCAGTCGATTCAAGAAGGTTCAGTTATTGCAAAATTTATCGAAAAGCGGGGCGAGGGTATCCATCATCTCTCTTTTGAAGTCGATGATATAGAACAGACACTCACCGATTTAAAAAATGGAGGTATAGAACTCATCGATGAAAAACCCCGCATCGGCGCCAGTGGGAAGAAGGTTGCTTTTATTAATCCGCGATCGACTTATGGCGTTTTGATTGAACTCGAAGCCCGGGACGCTTAATAGATCAGAATAATGTTTATTCAGTCAGCGTTCTAACAAGCTCAGTTGTTTTGGTTGAGGGAGCGCGTTTGAGTTCTTTTAGGAAGGTCGCCTGCATCTGATGATATTTTTCCCGGATCGATTTTAAATCCCCGATTCGGGCATACAATTTAAATAAGCGATGATAATTTTCCTCATAAAATGGCTCGAGGGCAATGATTTCCAAGAGGTACCTTACTGCTTCGTGGTAATCACCAGTTTTCGAATGGTAATCGACCAGATTTGTCAGCAGGGAATGATAAAGACGCTTAAGGTGGGATCTGAGATCTTCTGCCCAGTTATCAAAATTATCGTTAAGAAAATTGGCGGGATAGGCATTTAAGGTCGATTCGTATTTTTTAATTGCCTCTTCAATATTACTCTTTTCCAGAATTTTCGCCTCATTACAGAGATTTTGAAACTCGAGACAATCGACGCGCATTGGATATTTTTCATTTATCCCGTAATTTTGCCCAATACGATTGATCAATCGTGGGCAGAAGTTAAATTGGGCATTGAGATGGGTTATTGATGAGCGCAGGTTGGCAAGAGATCGGTTTGGAGATGATGAGGGCCAGAAATATTCAGCGAGTTTTTCCTGGTGGTGAAGTCCGGGGTGTGTGATCAGATATGCGAAGAGTGATTTTTGCTTTTGTGAATGCCACTTTACCGGAATTTCATAATCGGGTGCGATAAGGATTTTTAAAGTTTCTGAAGTATCAATCTTTAAATAATAGCCACGCTGTAAGGCAATTCTGGTAAAGATTTTTCGGGCCGTATTTTGAACCTGAGGATTATTTACCTTGATTAAATTCATTATTATCTCGATCTTACTGCGTTTAAGAATCTGGTGGATATATTCAGGACAGATCCGGGACTTTATTGCCTCAATTATGAGGTAGAAACCGTTATCCTGGAAATGGTTAAGCACGAGAAACTCATAGCCTTTTTGCCGGGCGAGGTTCAGTGCCTGCGATAGATACTTTCTTACCGATTCAGATTTGTTGATCCGATGTCCAAGTTTTGCAAGATGTAAAAGAGCGTCGGTAATAAAATATTTCATTCCCAATTTTTTTGTAATTTCGACACCCTGCAAGAAGAGAGCGTGCGCCTTCTTAAAATGGTGAATGGTCATCTCAATTACACCAAGCCCGAGCAGCGCCTGCACAAGGATGAAACCACTACCCGTGTCCCGGGCCCTGGTATAACAGCGATGAGCATTATAGTTGTCGCCACTTTTAAGATAATATCTACCTAAGAGAAGGTCGATCAATTTTTCCGCTTCCTTTTCGCGAAGATTCTGGTTGAGGGTGATTGCTTCATTGATCGAGGTTTCGAAGTTTTTACTCTCATTTTGTAAAAGATAAAATTCGCTCCAGGCAATTAATGTGGTGAGGAGTGCTCTCTGATCGCCGTAATTCTGGGCAGTAGACCTACTCTTTTCTAATAGTTTTCTTGCTTCTTCGAATTCGCCGGTTAGCATCTTGATTGTTGCCAGATTGTTATAGATTATACTGATGCCGGGCAGGACCGCCTTCTCCCCGATCATAATAGCGCGCTGATAATACTCTCTTGCCCTATCGAGGTCACCGGTGATCTGCGAAATCAAACCGAGGTTCGTCAGGATTATTGCTTCAGGTCGGCTGTTTTCCCCTCTGACCAGAAGATAGGCTTTATTAAAGCGCCGGGCCAGGCCACGATATCGTCCCCTGGTTAGATCAAGGGCACCAATGGAATTGATGATTAAGGCTTTGAGTTCTTTCTCTTTACCAGGGACTAAATTAAGTGCCTTTCGGCTAAAGCGCAGGGCCTGCTTTTGATCTCCACGGCGTTTAAACAGGATAGAAAGGCGATAATTGGAAATTGACATACCCAGTCGATGGTTTTTAAAGGTAAAGAGTCTCTGGGCTTTATAATAGTGATCAAAGGACTCATCCCAGTAGCCCGTTTCCATAAGGATTGAACCTTTGATAAAAAGTAACCAGGGATCGGATTCGATAAATTCTCGGGGAAACTTATTAAGCCATTTTGTCAGGTGCCCACTCCATCCGCGTGTGACCATATCGCGATGATAGTTTTTGATAATGATCGAGGCGGCAGTCTTCAACTCTCCGGCCTCAAGGTAGTACATAATCGCATTGGTTAGATCCCGATTCTTTTCAAAAAATTTAGCGGCATCCCGATTAAGACTTTTAATTACCTCAGGGCCTTCTTTCTGGAGTTGCTTCGTTAAAAATTCTTTAAATAGGCGATGATAACGATATACCTTCTGTTTGTTGATAAGTTCTTCGATGAAGAGGTTCTTGGTGACGAGATAATTAAGATATTCTGCAGAGTTGTTTATCTTCAGGATGTGATTACAGACATCAGGGGATAGCCAGTCGAGGATTGATGTGTTGACCAGGAAATTCTGAATCGGTACCGGCTGCTGGGCCAGGACTTCAGTGGCAAAATAATCAAATACCGTCTCCTCGGTCAGATGGGAAGGGATTATCTTTTTATGATTTGGGAGGTGGATAAAAAACTGAATACCGGTAATCCAGCCTTCGAAATATTCCCAGGCCCCGCGCAATTCTTCGATTGGTATCCGACCGCGATAGAAATCGATCGTCTCTTCAAGCGTAAACTTTAATTCCGGCGTGTGGATCTCGTAAAGTTCTCCCCGGGCGCGCAGTCTGGTTAATGAAAATGCGGGATAGTCACGGGTTGTCATAATAATATGGATATTGGATGGGAGGTAATCGAAGAGATACTCAAACAGTCGATTTATCGGTCCTAAGCGACTGACGTGTTGATAGTCATCAAATATTATATAAAAATCTTCCTGGATTGCTGCGCATATTTCATTAATAAAGGTAGTAATAACCAGCGGGAAGTTTTTCACCGGATCGCCGATCTCGAGTGCGGCCAGTGTTTTTTCTCCGAAATCAGAAAAGCGACTCTTAATGCCGTAAATCAGATGGATTAAAAAGATATCGAGTTCGCGGTCGTTATTATCGATATTGTACCAGAGGAATTTAAACTTTAAGGATTCGAGCAGGGTTGATACGAGGGTTGTCTTGCCATAACCTGGGCCGGCACAGAGCAAAATTAATTTTTTACTGATGTTCTTACTTATCGGATCGAGGAGCCGGGTTCGATAGAGAACAGATTCGGGGAAGCGGGGAGGTAGAAATTTTGTATTTAAAACCAGACTCTTCAGCAATGATTACTCCTAATTAAAATATAGCACAAGAATCAAGTTTGTCAAGATAATAAAAGATCCTGCGCCTAAAATGTTAAAATTTTTAAGGCATTGACATACTCGAAATTATGAATAGAATCATAAAATTTTTGTGATGTATAACCCTGTGCTGAAATTATGCCTTAAGTAAAAAGACTACAAAGTAAAGGAGGTCTTATGCCTGAAGAGTTTGTGGAAGTAAAAAGAGTTGGTTATGGCTCGAAGATAATAAAATCGATTATTGCAATACCGATTGGCATCATTATGTTTATTGTCTCTTTTGTTGTTCTCTGGACAAATGAGGGCCGGGTAAATATTGGGAAGGTTGTCGAGACTGCGGTGGTCCTCAATTCTGGCCAAGATTTAACTCTGGCTGAAGGAAAAATGGTTTCAGTCACCGGCATGATCGAAACTTCAACACCGATTGGTGATCCTGAATACCTGAAACCCGATCGATATGTTATGCTCAAAAGAGAGGTTGAGATGTTCGCCTGGGTTGAGGAAAAAGAGACAAGCACGGAGAAGAAGACCGGTGGCGCTACCGAAGAGAAGACGGTCTATCGTTACAAAAAGGCGTGGACGGCAAATCCCGAACCGGCCAGTGAATTCAAATATCCTGAAGGGCATGAAAATCCTCCCCTGATTGTAAAAAGCACTGAGTTTTATAGTCCTGAGGCCAGGATCGGGATTTATGCTTTTGAGGCCCGATCTGCAGGACTGCCGGACCCCGACCCGATCTTATTGACGAATGAAAATGTAATCCTCCCCGCAAATGGTCAGTTGATTGGTAATGAATATATCTATTTGGGGAAAGGTTCCTATGCCGAACCCCAGGTCGGAGATATACGAATCAGTTTTGCCGGGATCCGCTCGGGATTGAACGTAACCCTTTTTGGTAAAAAAGAAGGGATGAATATTGTCCCCTATCTCCATAAAGGTAAGAATCGAATCTATCGCGCATTGAGTGGAACCCGGGATGAAGCGATTGCCCAGCTCAAAATGGAGCATAAGGTTATGGGCTGGATCTTAAGGGTTGTCGGATTTCTTTTGATGTGGATTGGATTGACAATGGTTTTCGCACCGATCAGCACCGTGCTTGATGTTTTACCTTTCCTGGGTGGTATCAGTCGTGGTCTTATCGGTATCGCAACTTTTATTGTTGCACTTGTCCTTTCGCTTGTTACAATTGTGATCGCAATGATTTTCCATAATCTGATTTCATTGATTATCTTTATTCTCCTGGTGGTTGTTTTAATCATTTTATTGTCAAAGAGAAAAAAGGTTGTAACCGGGTAAGATCTTAAGGAGGAACAGGAGTTTCAAAAAAGATTATTTCTGTGCTGAAGTCAGCAGGTTTTTTAATTCCGGGCTCGGCGATTGCCCGAGATCGACTACGATCCGGGCATCACGCCGGGCTTTATCGTAATCACCCTTTTTTAAATAAGCCACCCCGCGGTTATTATAAGCAACTGCCAAGTAAGGGTCGCACCGGAGTGCTCGATTGTAATCGGCGATTGCCTGATCATAATCACCTCTGGCTTGATAGCAGAGTCCACGATTGTTATAGATGATTGCCTGATTGGGTTCTATCTTGAGCGCTTCGTTATAATCGTTGATTGCCTGTTCATAATCACCCTTGCTGTAGTATGCCAGTGCCCGATTGTTATAAGTCTTAAAATAACCCGGATCGATTTCAAGGGCAGTGTTATAATCCATAATCGCCTGGTCATATCTTTTTAAACTGAAATAGACCAGCCCTCGATTGTTATAAGCCTTGGGATTATTCGGCTCGATTTCGATGGCGGAGTCGAAATCAGCAAGGGCGGAATCGAGTTTGCCCTGACTGTAATAGGCAAGGCCTCGATTATTATATGCTTTGGCATATGAAGGATCGATCTCCAAACTTATACTATAGTCAGCAATTGCTTGAGTAAAATTGCCCATTGCCTGATAGATAAGGCCGCGATTGTTATAGGCAAGACCATATCCCGGGTCGATCTCGATGGCTTTATTTAAATCACTCAATGCCTGCTGATAATTCCCTCTTGTGAAATAAGCCAGCCCCCGGTTATTATAAGCCAGGGGAATTGCTGGATACTTTTCTAATGCGTCACTCCATAGTGTTATACTATCCCGCCATACTTTACACCTCTGCCTGGTTATCAGGGAAAATAACAGAATTAGAATGACCGATATGCCAATTGAGAGATTTCTAACCAATTTTGAACTGCTGAACTTTTTGTAATTAAACCAGGTTAGGAGTTCAGTAAATAGATAAAATATTCCAACTGAAGCGATGTAGGTGTACCGTTCAGCAATTGCCTGTCCGACCGGGACGATCTGCAAAACTGGGAGAAGGGTTATTACAAAAAAGGTCACACCAAATATCAACTTCCGAGATCTTCTGGCTAATAGGACGATAAGGCTGACAATTAGGATTATGGCAATTAGAGGTAGAAGATGGATAGCTGAAGAAGGTCTAAGATATTCTTCGGGCAGGGGATAGATGCTGGAGAGTTTAAGAGGGAAGATGGTCTTTGATAGATAGAAGATGATGCTATGACTTGCAACCAGCAGATTCTCAATTATGGTAAATGCACCTTCGTGCGAAACGGCCCCGGCTGAGGCTTGCGAGAAGATAGCGATAATTAAAAAAATACCGGTGAGGGCAAAAAATGGGATTTTTTCTATCCAGACCCCCTGGTCAAACTTTCGGTTCTGGAAATAATCGAAAATGATCAGGGTCAGGGGTAAGGTTACTGCCATCGACTTAGAAAGCAGTGAGAGGACAAAAAAGATCAAGGAGAGGTAGAAGAATTTTTTCTGAGCTCGGTTACGAAAGTAGATGTAAAGAATCAATGAACCGATATAAAAGAAAGAATATAAGACATCCTTTCTCTCAGAGACCCAAGCAACCGACTCAACCCTTAAAGGATGGATAGCAAATAATAGAGCCGTTATCAAAGCAATCCACCTTTTTTGGACCAGGGTCTGGAAGAGCCAGAAGATCAAGAGGGAGTTAAGGATGTGGAAGATCAGATTGGTCAGATGGTAGGGGAAGGGATTTAACTTAAATAGTTTATATTCAATTGAATAAGAGATGATGGTCAGGGGTAGATAAGAACCGACATAGAATGAGGTAAAGGCTTTAAATATGTTTTTTAGGGAGAGATTCTTGATGTGAACATTTTCAGTAACATAACGGTCATCATCCCAGTTGGTAAAACCATTTTTAAGGGTCGGAGAAAAGATAACCCCAGTAATGATGATAATTATCAACGCGGGGATGAGGTTCTTGATTCGGGCCATCTAAAATATATTAGGGTAAAAAATTAAAAAGTCAATGTTTTAATTGACAATGATGAACTAAACAAATATAATGGACGGTTGGAGAGCTATCCTAACTGGTAAGGAGCCTGACTTGAAATCAGGTGCCCTTCGGGGCATGGGGGTTCGAGTCCCTCGCTCTCCGTCTCCTTAATTAAAATGTACTCAGGAGAGGTGGCCGAGCGGTCTAAGGCACCCGCTTGCTAAGCGGTTTCCCGCCGAAAGGTGGGACGGGAGTTCGAATCTCCCCCTCTCCGTTGGCTTTCAATATTTAGCCCGGACCAACTGATTAGCACCTTGAAAGATTAATAATTTACTTATGAATAACCAGTCATCTATCAGAGTTCGAATGGCGCCAAGCCCGACCGGTTTTTTCCACATCGGCTCGGCCCGCACCGCCCTTTATAACTGGCTTTTTGCAAAACATACTAATGGCACATTTATTCTCCGCGTGGAAGATACCGATGTAAAACGCTCATCCGGTGATATGATCGGGGTCATCCTTGAAGGTATGAAATGGCTCGGCCTTGACTGGGCCGAGATTTACTATCAGTCCGAGAGACTGTTGATCTACGAACGCTATGCATCAGAATTACTGGAGAGCGGTCAGGCATATTATTGCTACTGCAATCCTGAGGCATTGGCCCGGGAGAGGGCCGAAGCCTACCGGCAGAAGATAAACTGGCAATATGATCGGAGGTGCCTCAGGCTATCAGCAGAGGAGCGTGCATTGAGAGAAAAGGCTCAGGCACCTCGGGCAATTAGATTTTTAGTGCCGGATCACCCGGTGGAATTTAAGGATATTGTATATGGGAATATCAGACGTGAGGCAAAGGACATCGAGGATTTTGTCATAATGAGGCCTGACCACACGCCGACTTATAATTTTGCCTGCGTCGTTGATGATCATGAAATGGGGATTTCCCATGTCGTTCGTGGCACCGAACATACTAATAATACACCAAAACAGATCCTGCTTTACAATGCCTTTGGCTGGCAGATTCCTTGGTTTGCTCACCTGCCTCTGATCCTGGGTAAGGACCGGAGCAAACTCTCCAAGCGTCATGGTGCGGTTTCAATCCTTGAATATAAGGAAGAAGGATTTTTACCCGATGCGCTGTTCAATTATATTGCCCTTTTAGGCTGGTCACCGGGTGATAACCGGGAAATTTTAAGCCGGGAAGAGTTGATCCAGAATTTTACCCTGGAGAGGATCAATCCGGCCAATGCAATTTTTGATATTGAGAAACTGAAATGGATGAATCAACAATATCTCCTCAAGCGATCAAAAGGAGAATTATTTGAACTGCTGAAACCCTATATTGTCAATTTAGGTTTTATGACCGATGATGAGATTGTCCGGGATCAGGATAGGGTCCGGGCAATCTGTGATCAGATGCAGCCGAGGCTCAAGGTGCTTAGTGATATTAAAAAAGCCGACTATTTTTTTATCGATAATTTTTCTTACGAAGAGGAGGTAATAAAGAAGTATCGCAATGAAAAGGCCTTTGGTCTTCTGGAAAGATATCGAGAATTCTTAAGGAATACGGCCGGGTCAGAATTTAAGTCGAAAGCGATTGAAGTGGAGATGAGAAGATTTGCCGAGGCGAATGGTATAAAACTCAGAGAGATTGTCCATCCGGTAAGGGCGGCAATTACCGGCTCGGAAGGTGGACCAGGGCTATTTGAGATTATGGAAATTTTAGGTCGGGACAAGGTTGTTCAACGGATCGATCGATGGCTAAAGAGGACTTGATCGAGTGTTTTATAAATCCCCCTGCCTTTACCGCAATTGTCACTTCGGTCGTTGAAGTTTATGCCAAAGAGACAATCGGTTTTCTGGTCGGTGTCCGGGGCGAAAATAAGTTTATTATTGAATATGCAATTCCCTATCAAACAGCCGATGTTGGTTATACCCATGCCGAGGTTGACTGGAAGAGGGCAGAAAGAGTGAATGAGGTTTTAAAATTAGTTGGTGAAGGTCTGGAATTTATTGGTGACTTTCATTCTCATACACAATTTGGTCAGTCTCTGGCTGATATTAAACCTTCACCGACCGACCTGATTTCGACCAAGGAGGGCGAGATCTATTTAATCATTGCCGTCAATCGCCGGAAAAGGGCTCAGCCCTGGCGGGAACATCCGGACCGGACGATATCGGGGACGATTCGCGATTATCACATCAAGATCGGTGGCTATACAGTAATTAAGATGGGTTTTAAGAGTTATCGAAAAGTCAAGATTAGATGCCCGGCAGTCACCGGTCTGACCTGTAAAGATAATGTGAAGCAGAGATAGTATGGATGAGTGGGATTATATTTTTCGTTTTGCTAAGGCGACCGTCTTTTTTGCCCGAGTAGTTCTATTTTCGTATTTATATTCCATAAAGATAATATAGATACCAACAGGAGTGATGCGGTTTGATTGATCGGTGCCGTTCCAGAAGATTGTCCCGTGGTCATTATATACCCGTTGATGGTTGATCAGGTCCTTTACCTTTATTCCCCGGCCATCATAGATTGAGATAGTGAGATCCCCATTCGGACCGGGGAGGCGATAATCGATCTGGGCGAGATCATCGATTCCATCTCCGTCAGGCGAGAAGGGTGATGGATAGACACCGATCGATCCCGCCTTGCCGACAACCCAGAAGGATTTGAATGCCTGATTGTTGGATGTATCTTTATCGAGGGTGAAAAGAATTCGGGCACCGATCCAGTGTTCGCCCCGGGATGGTTTTTGATAGACGGTTTTTAATGTGCTCTTCATAAGGGGCGGAATCTTATCTCCGGTCAATTCTGAAATCATCTCGCCCGGGTTGAGGAGAGAATCTCTATTTTTATCAGCAAATACCTGTAATTTCCAGTCATCACACAACTTTAATCCAAGATTGGTGATAGTAACTTGAATTTCGACATCTTCACCGAACTCGGCGGTGGCCGGTCGGAATGTAATCATTTTTGAATCAATCATCAGGTCGAAAGATTTTGCTACCGAATTTTCCTTTCCCGGGGTTGAGCCGGAAGAATCCAGGGAAGGCCACCAGTTATTTATGCTATCGGGTTGATCAATTTCAACCCTTTCAAGTGATATGCCATCACCGGGATCGAAGGGGATTGTATCGCTCGGGTTATAAGGTGTGCCAAAGGATGTGGTGCAGGCGAGGTCTGCCGAATAGATGATGATCGGGTCTTTGCTGCTGAGGCCATCGCAGATCGTATGATCATCAGTGGTGACGATTAATGTGCCGTCCGGAATTTGATAGGGCTGTAGATACTGACCGGTATCGGGCCGGGTGTAGTCGCGATCGAGGATCAGAGCAAAAGTCTGAGGGTAAAATTTAGTGTCTCCAATACGGATATTGGGATACTTTATAAGGATGGTGGAATCGGTCCAGGGATAGATTTCATCGGCCCGGGCCGGGTCAAAATCATAGATATAATAGTTCCGCAGGTCGATTGTGTCGTTTAAGATATTAAAAATTTCCACAAACTCATTCCGTTCTCCGGGTAGACCGCTGTCGCTCCCTTTGACATTTGCCAGCACCTCGGTAATGACCAGCGGTGAACTATTAAATATGTTTAAAATTAATAAATAGATCCCTACCACAACACAAATATAATTGAAAGCATAAAAAAATCAAGCAGAATATACAGATGGAGTCTATAATCTTCTCTTGACTCTACTGGAGACTTAGCATATTATAAAGTATGGTGGTTTTCATTAGGGAAGCTGGCCAGGTCCTGACGATGGAGGAAGGTCTCGGGGTTAAAGAGAATATTTCGATTCTGATTGAGGATGGAAAGATTTTGAAGATCGGGAAGATTAAACCACCATCAGAGGCAGTCATTATTGATGCCCGGGGCTGTCTGGTAATGCCCGGTTTAATTGATGCCCATACCCACCTGGTCTTTGCTGGCAGCCGAGCAGATGAGATGGTAATGCGTCTTCAAGGTATGTCCTATGCTGAGATTGCCGAACGAGGTGGTGGAATAATGCGCACGGTCCAGGCAACACGGAGGGCATCAGAAGAAGAATTATATCAGCAAGCCCAGAAGAATCTATCAACCCTTCTTGCCCAGGGCACAACTACATTAGAGATCAAGAGTGGCTACGGCCTTTCGCTTAAGGACGAATTGAAGATACTGAAGGTTATCAGGAGACTGAAAGAAACAAACCAGGTTGATGTAGTTGCTACTTTTCTTGGCGCGCACGTGATTCCACCCGGCTGGAAACGGAAGAGGTATGTTGAGGCTATTGTTGAAGAGATGCTGCCAGCTGTGGCCCGCCAGGGCCTTGCCGATTTTTGTGATGTTTTTATGGAGGAAATCGCCTTTCATAAAAAAGAGACTGAAGCGATATTTAAAACCGCCCGAAGCCTCGGTCTGGGGTTGAAGATCCATGCGGATGAATTGACGAACTGTAAGGGAGCAGAACTTGCAGGGAGATTTCGAACAACATCTGCTGACCATCTAATCTATACTGATCGTGAAGGGATTGATTGGTTAAAACGAGGGGGTGTTGTGCCTGTGCTTCTTCCCGGGACCGCACTTTTTTTAAAAATCAGAAAGAAGCCTGATATCCCCTATATGCTCAAGCGAAGATTACCGGTTACCATTGCCAGCGATTTTAATCCTGGAACCTGTATGGTCAATTCGATGTTTTTGATTATAGGGCTGGCCTGTTTCCTGTATGATTTACCCTTAGAAGATGCACTGCTCGGAGCAACCATCAATGCTGCCCGGGCCTTAAGACTGGATCAGAAACTGGGAAGTTTGAAGGTTGGCAAGCAGGCAGATATCTTAATATTAGGCTTAAAAGATTACCGGGAGATACCTTACCGTTTCGGTCACAATTTTATTAAATCGGTTATTAAGAAAGGAGTCGTCGTTTATGAGCAAGATCGTTGAGTGTGTCCCAAATTTTAGTGAAGGCCGTCGTGCCGAGATAGTTGATCAGATTGTTAATGCGATGCGCGGTTCAGCCGCAATTGAGATTTTAGATATCCAGATGAATGGCGATCACAACCGTGCAGTTATCTCATTTATCGGTGAGCCGGAGGCAGTCCTCGAAGCAGCTTTTCAGGGATGTAAAAAGGCTACCGAGTTAATAGATCTCCGTGAGCATAAGGGAGAGCATCCCCGTATTGGAGCGACCGATGTCATCCCATTTGTACCGATCAGTGATATCTCAATGCTTGAGTGTGTTGAACTGGCGAAAAGACTCGGTGAACGAATTGCCCGGGAATTGAAGATACCGGTCTATCTCTACGAAGAGGCAGCGACCAGCCCCGAGCGTCAGAATCTGGCTAATTTACGCGAAGGTGAATTTGAGGGGTTAAGAACCGCAATCGAAACCGATCCGAAGCGTAAACCTGACTATGGTGAGGCCCGTATTCACCCCTCGGCCGGAGCAACAGTCGTTGGAGCAAGATTCCCTCTGATCGCTTATAATATCAATCTGAATACGCCGGACGTCTCAATCGCCAAAAAAGTTGCCAAGGCAATAAGGTTTAAAGATGGGGGTTTTAAGTTTGCCAAGGCGCTCGGTTTTGAAATCAAAACTGAAGAGCCCGTATCTCAGACTTTAGGCCAGGTCTCGATAAATATGACAAATTATTTAGGGACACCGCTCTTTCGGGTTTTTGAAACCGTGAAGCGTGAAGCCGAGCGCTATGGAGTGATGATTAAAAATAGCGAGATTGTTGGTATGGTCCCGCAAAAAGCCCTGATCGACACAGCCGTCTATTATCTCCAGATGGATAACTTTAAGGATGAACAGATTCTGGAAAATCGACTCAAGGCCAAAGAATCACTCTTCGACTACTTAATGGCCATTGCTGCACCAAAACCAACCCCGGGGGGCGGTAGTGTTTCAGCCCTGTGCGGAGCTTTCGGCGTGGCATTGCTCACTATGGTAACAGAGCTTACGCTGAAGAAATCTAAAAAAGATGAAGTTCTCTCTGATCTGGGAGTGAGATTAAAAAAAGAACTATTAGAATTCTTAAATTTAGTCAGGGAAGATGCTGAGTCTTTTGATAAGGTTATGAAGGCGTATAAATTATCAGACAATACTGATGAAGAGAAATTATTGAAAGGGCAGAAGATTGAAGATGCTTTGAAGGGGGCGGCTGAAGTTCCCTACCGTGTTATGGATAAGGCAACTGAGAACTTAAAATATGCAAAGACTATTGCCGAAAGAGGACTGGCTTCAGCGGTTTCGGATATAGGCGTTGCGGTCTATTCTTTCTTTACCGCTTTTTTTGGAGCGCGACTTAATGTTTTAATTAATCTGGCTGGAATAAAAGACGAAGAATTTAAGAATAATTATAAAAATAAGATTAAAACCCTTGAAATTTCGTTTAATTTCGATTATGAGGAAACGCTAAATAAGATATTGACAAAATTGTCATAAAGCGATATAATGTATTGATGGTTTAAAAGGGGTCATTTATGCCAGAAGATATGCTTAGTAAGGCAATAACATATTTTAAGGAAGGTGCTGTTGAAAAATCGTTGATGGTATTGATGAGATACTTGAGTCAAAACCCGAACGATCCTCGGGCTTTGGAGTTGCGTGGCGATATTGCGGTAAAGGAAGAATATCGAGACGAAGCGGTTATGAGATACGAAAGGGCGGGCGAACTTTTTGCAACAGAAGGCAATTATGAACGGGCAATTATCTGTTTGGAAAAGGCAAATAGTTTAATGCCCAATCAATTAGAGCGTCTGGGGCGGCTCGCCAGTTTCTATGAATCTTACGGCCTGGGTAATGAGATGGTAAAGAGAATAATAAGTTATTGTGAAAAGGCATTGAAGAATGGCCGGGATGAACTAATTATTGATGCCTTAAAAAAGATATGTGATTTTGACCCGGGAAATTTAGAGTTGCGTTTTATCCATTGTAAGTTATTGACCATCTTAAACCGCAAAGAAGAAGCCCGAAGTGAACTTACAAGAATAAAGGCTTTAGCCGAAGAGCAGAAAAATCAGCCTTTAATTGATGAAATCATTAAATTTACCAATCAATTTGACGGTGGGGAAGAATTAGATCCGAAGAGCCGTATTGAGCTTGGTAATCTGCTCTTAGAAATCGGATCTAAAGAGGAGGCGGTTGTTGAATTTTTGCGGGCAGCAAATGATCTATTAAAGATGGG
Organism: Caldifarciminota bacterium; assembly: GCA_965648915.1. Classification (GTDB taxonomy): domain Bacteria; phylum Hydrothermota; class Tepidihabitantia; order SM23-42; family CAYGYG01; genus CBFGIV01. The sequence goes on from CBFGIV010000001.1 coordinate 152,995, forward strand.
CCAGTTAGAAGAGGCCAGGAAGATTCTCAATCGTGTTCTGGAGGTTGATCCTAATAATCCTCAGGCAATTTCCGAAATCGAACACCTCAGTAGCAAATCAGCCCCAAAACCTGAAGTAGAAGAGGTTAAAAAAGAAAAAGAAATTGAGACCGAGTCAAAGGAGTATGTTGGTAGTGACTTTCTCAAGGATCTTATTGCTGAAGTCGACACATTTCCGAAACAGGAAGAGGTTAAAGAAGAAGAACATGAAGAATTGAGTAAAATTCTCGAAATGGGCAAGATGCCTGAGAAACCGTCGATCGAAGGACAGATTGCGGACATTGAGTTTTTATTGAAAGAGACCGCACCTGCTGAAAGAACTGAAATTAAAGAAGGATTGAATCAACTCTTTGAAGATTTTAAGAGTAAGATAAGATGGGTCGATGAGGATGTGGATAAGAGGCTGGACCTGGCCAAGGCTTTTTTTAATTCTCATATGTACGATCGGGCACTGGCCAATCTTGATGTGATTAAAACTGAAGATAGCAGGAAACGGGCTTTGATCACCGAAATGAAAGGGGCTTGTTTGGTAAAGATGGGGAGGTTCACTGAGGCATTGAAGATATTGCCTGAGGGCCTGGTTGCACCGATCGGTGAAAGAGAGAAACTGGGCATAAGGTATAATCTGGCTCTTGCCTATCAAGGGCAGGGAGATTATCAGAATGCCCTGATTCAATTAGAAAGGATTTTACGAACCGAAGAAAATTATCGTGATGCTAAGGAATTGTATGAATTGCTTGGTGGTACACTGGTTAAACCCGAAGGCCGGGCCGACCTGGTTGAGGCGACCCCGGAAATAGTTGAAGAGGAGCGACCAACAGAGAAAGTTACCATCATTGAAGAAGAACCGGTTGTGCCTGAAATTCAGGAGGAGAAATTACCAGTAATTGAGGAAGAACCGGTAGTATTTGTTGAGGAGAAAGAAGAGCCTCCGGTCGATTATTCGATAATTGAGGAAACACCAGAGAAGATGCCCGAGTTCGGTTTTGAAAAACCTGAGACAAAATTTGTTGAACCGAAAAGGAGTGAAGAAAATATTGTTTTCCTTTAGGAGGTTTGATGGGTTATGAAAGCTTCTATGGCCTAAAATTTGAACCTTTTGCCAATCTACCTGATCCAAAGTTCTATTTTAATAGCCCTCAACATGCTATTGCGCGCGAATATCTGATGCACGCGGCGCGGGGAACCAGAGGTTTGGCTGTGCTTCTGGGGGAGATTGGAACCGGTAAGACAACCCTGGTTCGTAAGATATTAACTGAACTGCATTCTTCGGGTAAATTTCAGGCTGGCCTTCTGGTTCTGACTCATGCCAGTTTTCCAACAGGCTGGGTGCTAACACGCATTGGCAATCTCATTGGCCTGAGAGATTTTTCTTCATCACCAACTGAGATTATATCCCGCATCTCGGATCGACTGATGGAAATTCATCATCGCGGGGAAAAGACGGTGATTATTATTGATGAGGCCAATAAGATTAATGGCCCGGAAATATTGGAGGAACTGAGGGGGCTTTTGAATCTGGAGATTGCTGAAACTCGATTGGTGACATTTATCCTGAGCGGTTTACCTGAACTTGAGACTTATCTAAGTCAAAACAAACCACTCTATCAACGCATCGCGATTAAGGTAAAATTACGGCCGATGGGTGCCGAAACGGTTAAGGGTTATATAAATCATCGATTGAAGATCGCCGGCTGCGTAAAATCAATATTTACTGCACGTGCTCTTGAGCTCGTTGCTCGCTATTCAGATGGCCGCCCCCGACTGGTGAATGTGCTTTGTGATAACGCTCTGCTCGAAGGGTATGTCCAGCGTAAAGCCGAGATCGATGATGTGATAATCGAACGCGTTGTTGTCAACCTGGGCTTAAAGGTTGAGTAATATGGACTTAAACGATACCAAGCGGAAGATTGCGGAACTCGAAGCCAAAGGGGATATCCCTAAGGCGATTGCTGAGTTAGAAAAGGCAATTACCAGTTTCCCGAACGACGGATCCTTATTTAACAAACTTGGTGATCTTTACCTGAAGATGAACAAGAATAAAGAAGCAATGGATGCTTACGAAAAGGGCGTAATCGTTTTTCGGGATGAGACTTACTTTCCCAATGCCATTGCCCTTTGCAAGAAGATCTTAAGAATTGATAAGGAACGGACCGAGATCTACCGTTACCTGGGTGAACTCCATAAAGAACTTGATCAGAAAGGTGAGGCGGCAACTTATTTCTTAGAATATGCAGATCAGATGATCAAACAGAATAAACTTGAGACCGCACTTGAAATTTATACTAAGATAAAAGAGTTGACCCCCAATAATCCCCGGATTGTTACACGTATCGCCGAGATTCATAAATTGCTCAAACATGATAATGAAGCGGCTGTGCTCTATAAAGAAGCGGCGGAGATTTATAAAGATCAGGGTAAATTGAAAGAGGCGAAAGAGATTGAAAAGGAGGTTGTAAAGCCAGCGCCCAAGGTCGAGATCAAGCCCAAACCCAAGATTGATATTGCTGAGACCGAGAAGGTCAGTCTGGAGACACTGGTGTCACCAGAGATTGCTAAATTATTAGAAGCCGAAGTAAGTGAAGAAAAGAAGACAGAAGTCGAAAAAGAGACCGTAGAGCCAACGGCGACTGCTGAAACTGAAGTAGAAACACCGGTGGTTACTACTGAGGAAGAAGAAAAAAAGGAAGAGAAGGTTGGCGTTGAGGAAGAAAAAAAGACCCCGGTTGAGGAGCCAATCTCAAAGTTATCAGACCAGGAACCAGTCTCAGCGGTCATTGAGGAGAAAGCAGAAGTCAAAGAAGTGGTTGAGGAAGCGAAAGAAGAGGTCAAAGCCGAAGCAACCATTACTTCAGAAGAGAAGAAGATCGAAGAGAAAACAGAAGAAACGAAGGTTGAGGCGCCAGTTCAGGCTGAGAGAGAAGAGGTTGTAGAACAGGTTCAGACTATTGATGGTATGCTGGAACTTGCAAATCTTTATCGGAATCTGGGTAATATGGATGAGGCTTATGAATGTTATCGGATGGCTTCAGAAGAGGCGTTTAATAATAAAGACTGGGATAAGGCATTGATGGTTTTTAAAAAAATTGTTGAATTCCGGCCTTTCGATTTGCGTTCCCGTCAGAAGATGATCGAAATCGCCCGCTATACTAAGAACAAAGAGTTGGAGATTGAGAGCACACTGGAACTGGCCGATACTTTGTTACGCCGTGAGGCCAAATCTCAAGCAATTTCTCTCTATAAAAAAGTTCTGACACTTGATCCAGATAATAACCAGGCCAAGGAAAAATTGGCTATGTATGAAGAACCGGCCAAGGAAGAGTATATCGATCTCGGTGCGATCCTCAAGGCTGAAGTTGAAGAAGAAACAACCACTCCTACCTCTCTCCAGAACATCAGAGATCTTCTCTCAGAATTTCGTAAAGAGGTTTTTGAAAGTATTGGTGAGGGCGACTATCATAGTCATTATGACCTTGGTGTCGCCTATAAGGGGATGGGACTATACACTGAGGCTATCGAAGAATTCCATATTGCCGCCAAGGACCGAAATTTAGCCCTCAAGGCATTTGAGATGATTGGTGCCTGCCTGATTGAAAAAGATAAGATCGATGATGCGATTACGGTGATGGAAGCCGGTCTGCGTATACCGGACCACAAACCGGTCGAATATTTTGGTTTATATTACCTTCTTGCCCAGGCCTACGAAAGCAAAGGAAATGTCAATAAAGCGGTTCAATTATATACCAAGGCCTATTCTCTCGACCCATCGGTTAAAGAAGTAAAGGTCAAGATTGAGGGGCTTAAACACCAGGTTGCTGAGAGGAAGCCAGTGGATGTAAAAGAAGTAAAAGAGAGCGAAACTACCCAGCCCAAGAAATCAAGAATCACTTACCTGTAGTAGACGCACGGTAGACTTTCATGAAGAAATTATCTGTTAGAGCACTAACTCGATAAGGAGGTCTGATGGACTACGAGACTTTTTATAAACTTAAGGAACATCCTTTCAGTTTTACCACTGACGAGAAATATTACTACAACAGTCCTCAACATTCCAAGGCGCTTATTAAATTAGTTCATGCTGTAGAAAATGAGAAGGGATTGGCCGTATTGATTGGTGACATCGGGACCGGTAAAACAACCCTTTCCCGGAGGCTGCTTGACCATTTAATCCAGAATGGTTATGAAGCTACCTTATTGGTGATAATTCATTCAGAAATAACCTCACTCTGGTTTTTAAAGAAACTGGCGTTGATGTTCGAAGCTGATTCAGGGACGGATGATAAGATCCAGATTATAACATCGCTCTATCACCGTCTTCTTGAGATCCATGAAAAGGGTAAAACGATCGTTGTTTTAATTGACGAAGCCAATATGTTACAGAGGCGTGATATTATGGAAGAGATTCGCGGTTTACTCAATTTGGAATCGGAGAAGGGCAAACTGTTAAACTTCATCCTTTTTGGATTAACCGAGATGGAAGATTATTTAAAGCTTGATCCCCCCCTCTATCAGAGAATTGCAGTGCGTTGTATACTTGAGCCACTCGATTACGATTCTACCCTGAAATATATTACCCATCGATTAAAAGTTGCTGGCTGTGATCGGCCCCTCTTTACCAGTGGGGCAATAAAGATTATCCACAATAATTCACGCGGTATCCCGCGTTTGATAAATGCAATCTGTGATAATGCACTCTTAGAAGGTTTCCTGTTAAAAAAGGATGTTATTGAAGAGAAGATTGTGACCGAAGTATCGCATGACCTTGGACTCATTCCCAAAGAAAGCTGACCTCCATATTCATACTTATTATTCAGATGGTCTTTTATCGCCTCAGCAGGTGATTGAATATGTTAAGGATAAAAATTTAAAAACAATTTCAATAACCGACCATGATGCGGTGGCGGGTGTTCAAGAAGCAATTGATCTTGCAGACCGTGAGGTGGAGGTTATTCCCGGAGTGGAATTGAGCACCATCTACCACGAAATCGATGTTCATATCCTCGGCTACTATTGTGACTACCAGAATAGCGAATTGATCAGATATCTGACCGATTTAAAATGTTTCCGCGAGAATCGAGTTCGACAGATGATTGAGAAACTGGCTAAATTTGGTATCAAACTGGAATACAACTATGTTTGTAATATTGCGCAACAGAAAGGTGTCCTGGGGCGCCCCCATATTGCAACCGCAATGAAAGAGAAGGGCTATGTCTCAACAATTGATGAGGCCTTCTACCGTTTTATTGGCTATCATGCTCCATGCTATGTTCCGAAGAAAGAGATTGAGCCCCAGGAGGCAATCAGGATAATAAAGCAATTTGGTGGTGTCCCGGTTCTGGCGCACCCTGGTGTATACGGGAGTGAAGAGATTATCCCCTTATCGATAAGATCAGGAATAGAAGGTATCGAAGTCTGGCACCCGGAACACAGTCGCACTTGCTGGGAGAGACTTCTCCAGATCGCCCGAGAAAATAAACTATTGATCACTGGTGGTTCCGATTGTCATGGTGGACGCAAGAACGGCCGTGTCCTGATCGGTGAAATTCTTCTGGATAACTCATATGTCGAGGCGCTAAAAGATCACATCCGGGCCAGGTAGCCTGAGGAATTTTTAACTCCAATTTCGATGATTCAGATCCAAAATATTGATGACCGAAAGATCTGGGATAGATTCTGGGCCGAGCGGAAGGTCGAAGATATCTATCCACCGGTTACTGATATTGTTAATGAAATCAAATCAGTGGTAAAGGATTTTCATCATAAGAGGATACTCGAAATTGGTGCCGGGACTGGTCGGACCGGCTATCGACTTGCCGAAATGGGTGGAGATGTTGTGCTCTTAGATTACAGTGTTAATAGTTTGAAACTGATGAAGGCATACCAGACGAGCGAGGGAAAGTATGTGAATCTGGTCTTAGCTGATGCACGCTCAACCCCTTTTTTTGCCCATTCTTTCGATATTATATTACACCAGGGACTGCTGGAACACTTTAAATCGCCTTTTGTCCTATTAAGAGAAAATGTCCGACTTCTTAAACCGGGGGGTTATCTTCTGATCGATGTCCCTCAGACTTTTCATATCTATACCCTGATGAAACACGGTCTTATGTTAATAAAGAGATGGTTTGGTGGCTGGGAACGACAGTTTACTGTAAAGTCACTATGTCAACTGGTTCAGCAATTCGGTTTAAGGGTCGTTCATGTATATGGTGATTGGTCAAGACCCGGGATATTCTACAAGATTTTTCGGATCGGACTCGGGAGGTTGAAAATTGGCCTACCGATGTATCCTGGATATCTTGGCCGGCTAACTGATGAATTTTATAAATTGCAGAAATCTTTGAGGAGAAAGAAGCTGTTTCTCTATACCGTTCTTTCTGTAGGAGTAATTGGTCAGAAGGTTTGCTGAAGAACAGACAATATTTAACTTGACATATTTAATTAAAGAGGTATACTAAGGATAATTTCAATTTAAGGTAATTCGGTCTTTATTTAGAAGAGTTTCTTTGTGCGACAATGATACAGAGATTGAAAATTGGTTTGGTCGGTTTTTTGCTCTGGTATGGATGTGGAGATAATGAGCCCCCTGAAGTTCGCATCAGTTCACCAACCAATGGTTCAACTGTTAGCGATACCGTTATTATCAGCGTCGAGGCAAAAGACAATAAAGGGGTCAGGATTGTCGATCTCTACATCGATGATACCTTAAGGGGATCTGATACCTTAGAACCATTTACCTATCAATGGTTAACCGAATCACTCCCTGATAGTTCAAAACACCTGATATATGCAAAGGCATTAGACCACTCGGAAAATGAGGCCGTTTCTGAGACAATTTCGGTAATAGTGTTTAATAATCTTGCTGGCTGTGATTTAAGATGGGCATACAATGTTGGATACTGGATGCGCTCTTCACCCGCCCTTGGTGCAGATGGAACTATCTATTTCGGCACCGGTGATGGCTATATTATAGCCCTTAATGGTGATGGTTCAGTGAAATGGAAGTATAAAACTTTTGGTGAACCTGCCATAAACTCTTCACCGGCCATTGGTGCTGATGGCACGATCTATATTGGTTCCTTAGATTTTTATCTTTATGCCCTGAATCCTAATGGCACTTTGAAGTGGAGCTACTGGGCAGGAAGCGACATTTCATCTTCACCTGCTCTCGGTTCTGACGGGACGATATATGTGGGAACCGGTGATGGCTCACTTTATGCGTTTAATCCTGACAGTACACCGAAGTGGCGTTTCCGAACCCCAGGTTCAATTCAATCCTCACCCGCCATCAGTGCTAACGGGGTTATCTATTTCTCGGGAACGGACGGAAATTTTTATGCGGTCAATCCGGATAGCACATTGAAGTGGTACAGATTTATCGGAAACCTGTCTTCATCTTCTCCGGCGATTGGTTCGGATGGAACCATATACTTCGGCTCACTGGACCGAAAAATCTATGCACTGGACTCAGCCGGTTCGATAAGATGGGATTATTTGACCGGCGGTTACATTGAGGGTTCACCGGTCATTGCTCCGGATGGTACTATCTACTGTGGTTCAGCGGATTGTTGTCTATATGCGCTGAACCCCAACGGCAGTCTAAAATGGAAGTATCAGGCACGGGGGAAGATAAGTTGTACACCGGCGGTTACCTCAGATGGTGCGATTATCTTTGGTGACCACGAGGGGTTCCTTTATTGCCTGAATCCAGATGGATCTTTGCGCTGGAGGTTCAGGACAAATAATATAATCCACACTTCGCCGACGATCGGACCAGATGGTACAATTTATTTCGGTTCTGATGATGGTTATTTTTATGCCTTGGTCGGACACTCATCCCTGGCGAACTCGTCCTGGCCAATGTTTCATCATGATTTAAGACATACGGGACGAATCGGTGGGGGCGGGAAATAGATCAAGATCAGAACTGATCTTCATCAAAGAAGAGATTGACATACTGGATGCCTTTGGTCTGACGGAGATCCTTTACAAAATTCTGATTCTGCTCTCGATCTTTGAGTTTAACATAATAAGATAGTTCAAGGAGATTGCCTTCGCCGGTCGATTTGACATTAATCATTTTATAACGCTTACAGTATTTATCGAAGACCGATTGGTAGGAAGGAGACATATCACCCCCAGATTCTGTATAGAACTGAAGCAGATACTCTTCACGACCAGGTGCGGCGAAGCGCGATTTTGAAATGATATATAAGACCAGACCGATAAAGATTGTGCCAATAAAAGCAACCTTATACAGGCCGACACCGGCTGCCATACCGATAGCAAGGGCAAAGAAGACATAGACGATATCCTGGGTGTTTTTTATTGCGGTGCGAAAACGGATGATCGACATAGCTCCAACCAGACCAAATGCCCGGGCAAGATTGTTACCCACCACCATAATCACCACCGAGGTGATCATCGAAAGCAAAATCAGGGAGTTAACATAGGTTGACGAATATCCTGGTCCGCGATAGGTTATACGATATAACCAGGAGATGAAGATACCACAGATCAATGCGACGACGATGTTGGCGATTATTTGAGGGCCGGTCGTAGGGAAGAGATTGATATTTTGGAGACTATCAAACATACTTCATACCTCCTTAAGAGAGATAAAAATTTTATTGATGTAATAATAATCGCTCAGGCACATAAGCAAATTTATGAATAAAATTGTATGCCTCAGGATGCGAATCGAGGCAGATTGCATATTTGGAGACGGCAAGGCGTTGCAGATTATGTTGCTGGATCAGTGATTGGATCCAGCAGGGCAGTCCGCGGTAGAATTTTACTTCGAGGATAGCGGTATGGGGTAGGGCATATTTGAAGTCCGATTCGGCATAAAGCATATCAAGTGTTGGAAAGAGACGACTGCGAAGGTTCTGATCGATGGTGAGGCGCAGAGATTTATCAAACTTGCTGTAGAATGCCTCACGTTCATAGATGATGAGGATGACCGGTAAAAGGTGTCGATTGAGGTAATAGTAAAAAAAATGGCGGGCGGCGGTTTCATTTTTGTCTCCGGAGCACGATAGAATCTTCATAAGTTCAGGCGTTGAGGCAGTGAAAAGATTTAAGGTCTGTTTCCACTTAAAACAAGAACGGTCTTTTTCAATAAAGTCGTAAAGTTTGCGTTTGATCTCAAAGAAGACCGTGTCGCATTCCTTAAGAGAATTGTAACTGCGGATGCGAAATTTTTTCTTTTCAAGAAATCCTTCGACCTTCTCTTCATAACAATCAAAAGTCCTTGTATCATAGTAAATACTGCGGACCGTATATCTTTTCTCTTTCCTTCTTTTTGTATAGGTGTCAAACTCGACATAGGGCATAATTGTCTGGCGAATTGAATCTATGGTGTCCAGTGGGACAAGAAACTTGTATTCCAGTTTATTAGACATCTTTTCCATAATTTGACCTTAATTGCTCAATCAGGTAATCATTCTTTCAAAAAACCTTCTGAGATATACACGGAGGATGACTGGTTGACAGTGGATCGAGCAGCGGATGAGCATACCGGATGGAATCGTGAAGGCCTGTTCGGTAATCAATGCCCGGCCGATAACGACTTCCCGGCCGGCAATATGAACCCGATTAGGACTTATAAAAAAGTTTGACCGATCGATTGTAATCCGACTTTGGCCCACCGACAGTTCTACGCTCTGAATCTCTTCGGGATCGGGCAGATATTCATCCGGGATCGGCATAAGCACAACGCGGGTTCGGACATCATGGAGGAGTAGAAGGGTTTCGGCCGGAGTAGCGAGCCGGACAATAACACTCGGGAATGGTGCAAGAATTGAAAATGATTGTTTCCGTTTTAACAATACTGCCAGTTCCTTTTCGAGGGCATCAATCTTTGCCTGGATTAGTTTAGTTTGACCACCGGGTGAACGCTCCTGGGCAAGGCGTAGTTCTTCCCGGGCCACTTCGAGTGAACCTTTAACCCTGGTTAAATCCCTTTCAAATTCACTGGAATAGATAGTGCCAATCGTATCACCTTCAGCAATTTCCTTCTTTTCGGCAAGCAACGGGTTGAGGATAAAACGCATATCTTCACCCCGCTGGAGTTGAATTACCGAAAAACCTTCGGCTGTTCCTTTTTTGAAATTGAAGGATCGGGCCTGGATCTGTCCTCCTTCACCGCGGGTGAGTGCCCAGATCCGGAGGGGCCGGACCTCACCGGTGGTGGTGATCTGATATGGCACTTTGAGCGGGATAATGACAATTAAAGCCAGTATCAGGATTAGGGAAATTTTTGCTATATTTATAAAGAGATGCTTTTTTTTCATCGCCCATCCTTATTATTCTTCAATAAGTAATAATTTTCTCTTTAATGACTGTTTGGTAGTCGATCGGTCGTCAGGATAGATATCAAGTTCGGCAAAATAGACACCATTGGTAAGTCGCAGGGGATAAAAGTTGGTTTGATGAATACCTGGTCCTTTATGCTCATTGACTAAAGTCTGGATCATCTGCCCTACTGCATTATAAATTTTCAATGAAACATAACCGGGATTTGATAACTGATATTGAATTGTAGTTGAGTGCCGGAAGGGATTGGGTAAGATCTGGATTGATTCTCCAAATAAAATGCTTTTTTTTGAATATTCGTCCTCGATCCCGGTAACTGGATATTTGATGGTAGCATAATCAAACTCTGTACCTGAACCCTTACTTTCGCCTGTGACATACAGATAACCAGATTGATCTACCGTGATTGCCAGGGGGTTGTCATCGTCGTTGGCTGGACCATTGTAGCGTTTCACCCATAGCGAGTCACCATTTGTGTTATATTTGATTGTAACATAGTCAGTGTGAAGGTTGGAGGCCGTGCTTTTCCCGGTTACATAGATATTATTGCCATCGGTGGCTATTGCCTGAGCTTCATCAAAATCATTGGCCGGTCCATTATACCTCCGCACCCATTGTTCGACTCCAGCAGAGTTGTATTTTATCGTGATAAAGTCCCAGTCGCTTCCAGTAACCGCACTCCCGCCGGTGACATAGATATTACCTGAACCATCAACGGTGATTGCATTTCCCCAATCAGCCAGATTGGCTGGTCCATTATAACGGCGGACCCATTCTTCAGTACCTGAAGGAGTATATTTGATTGTGGTGCAATCCCAGCTTGAACCAGAACCAACACTACCTCCCGTCACATAGACATTTCCATTCGCATCAATTGCCATAGCGCGGACTTCATCGTGGCTATCAGCCGGCCCATTATACCTTTTTAGCCACAAAGATTCACCAGCCGGACCATATTTTATCGTTACATAGTCCCAGGTCATAAAGTATGGATCTCCGCTATTACCGGTTACATAGACATTCCCGCTGGGGTCGATCCTGACTGCGACTGCATAATCCTCGTCGCTTGTTATATATCTACGAACCCATTGTTCCGCTCCTGCGGCATTATATTTGACGGTCACGAAATTCCAGCCTGTGGTTGTGCCACTGGTGTAGCCGACAACATAGACATTACCGGCAGGGTCAACTCCAATGGCGTTGGGATAATCGTCAAAATTGTCCGTACCGTTATAGCGCACACTCCATTGCTGATCACCGGCAGTATTATATTTAATGGTTACAAAATCGGTATAGAGATTAGGATCCATACTCCCACCGGTAACATAGAGGTAATTACCGTCAAAGGTAATTGCCTGGCCTTCATCATACATACTGGCCGGACCATTATAACGGCGAACCCATTGTTCCACGCCCGCTGCATTATATTTTATTGTTGCATAGTCAGTATAGGTGTTTGAGCCAAAACTTGAACCGGTGACATAGACATTGCTACTCCCGTCAACAACAATCCCTTTTGCTCGATCTACATCACTCCCGGGCCCATTATATCTCGTGACCCAAGTTTGACCGATAATGGTGACAGGCAAAATTATCAGGGTGATTAAAAGAGATATCTTTTTCATCATTACCTCCGAAGGTTATCTTAAAACAATAAAAGATTTACTCGTTGAATATTTAAAATTTTGATTCTGGATAGCAAGGGTTGCAAAATAGATACCGCCGGCAAGATCTTCTGTGTCAAAGGTCGTTTGGTAATTTCCCATCTCTTTAACCCCGGTGAATAGAGTTTTGATATTCCGTCCTGTGACATCACAGATTTTCAATACAACCTTGCTCCGGGCCGAAAGAGAATATTTGATATTGGTCAGAGATCGGGCCGGGTTGGGCGTAATTGTCAAATTAATTTCTGACTGATTCTTAAGAAAGTTATCTTCGATTTCAGTAAGATTGAAATCGTACCGTTTAGCATTGGCAACCTGACCACCCGCACTGAAGTTCCAAACAATCTCACCCGATGGTGTTACTTCAAAGAGATTTCCCCTGGTTGCTTCACAGATAAAGGTATTGCCGTTGGACAGACGCCAGGCGCCGGCAAGGTGATTGGAAAAGAAAGCCGTCCCTCTTGAATACATCCAGCAGGGTAGTTTTGGTCCAAAGGCTGAGTCTGGATGCCGGTAATAGGTATAGCCGGTGCGGGGCGGGATGATCTCTTCAACACTCGATGAGTCACCGCTTGTGCCCGGCCGGTCGCCATTGTTAAACATCAGGATATGTCCCTCACCGGGCAGGCCTGGATCGATCCAGTTGACACCGTGGACAACAAAGAGGCGCTGATCGGCTGAGGTCCCCCGGTTATATGCCCTTGGATTGCCCCAGCGATAGAGGATATCACCACCCATACCACTCCTTCCGCCAGTGCGACCCCGGGCCTGTTCGGTCGTTGTGCTGTGGTCGATGATATAGATCTCACTCCAGTTATGAGAACTGAGAATGATCTGGTCGAGCTCCTCATTATAGTCGATGGCATTACAGTGCAGCCAGTCTCCAGTTGGACCAAAGTTTATATTAAACCGCTCAGGATGATCCTGAACTACCCCATAATTCGGTTTGGCAGGGTCGACATCCTGGATCAGATGGTCCCAGACGTGCCATTCCCAGACGATGTTGTTGTTAGCAGGATTAACCTCAATGACCATATCCGGCCAGATTTCGCCCGTGATATTTACCCGACCTAAAGACTCAGCCTGGGCCCTGGTCTTGCGTTCCCAGGCAATGAAGAGGACATTGCCGTTGGGTAGTGGTTCGATATCGTGGTGTTGCTGATAGTTTGGGCCGTAACAGGTATAATTCCAGAGTTGAGCACCGTTCCAGCTGAGTTTCTGGATGAGTCCACCCGCACCACCTCCAGGCATTGACGGATTGCTTACCGCCCGGGCACTAATGATTGTGCTCTCCGGTAAGATTATGTAAGGCGTGCTTGCTGATGGCGGACGGCTGAATGTCCAGCTTTTGACCAGGACTTTATTATAGTCGATCAGCCGAGCAGTATTGCTGCTGGTGAGGTTGTAGAGCGTATATGTTTCATAACCATACCCTGCATTTAAGATAAGAATAAATAGGGCAAGAAGGTTTCTCATCTTCTTCCTCCTTGATATTTTAATTTTACAAACTTAATCGCTTTTTGCATATTGTTGGATGAAACTTTTAAAAAATAGACACCGGGCAGAAGGCGATCGCCGATTATAAAATAACGACGGCCAGTTTGGATCCAGCCCTTAAATACCGTCTCTACCAGCTGGCCGGTGGGATTGAAGATCTCGATCGATAGAAATTGTGGATGGGGTATGAAGCAGGTTATTTGCGTTGAGGATGAAAAGGGGCAGGGCGAGATCTTGATTGTTGTTTGATTCTGTTTATTTTCCGTTTTCTGCTCGGCAACTCCAGTTGGACTTAGATCATACCTTTTCGCATTCTGGACCTGGCCCCCGGCATTAAAACTCCAGATAACCTGTCCGGATGGAGTTACTTCAAACAAGCGGCCTTTGGTCCCTTCGCAGATAAAGGTGTTACCCGATGATAGACGGAATGCACCGGAAAGGTGGTTGGAGAAGAAAGAGGTCCCGGCCGAATACATCCAGCAGGGCAGTTTTGGTCCAAAGGCTGAGTCCGGATGCCGGTAATAGGTATAGCCGGTGCGGGGCGGGATGATCTCTTCAACACTCGATGAGTCACCGTTTGTGTACGGTCGGTCACCATTGTTAAACATCAGGATATGTCCCTCACCGGGCAGGCCTGGATCGATCCAGTTGACACCGTGGACGACAAAGAGGCGTTGATCGGCTGAGGTTCCCCGCCTATAAGCCTGGGGATTTCCCCAGCGATAGAGAAAATCTCCACCCATATTGCTGTTGCCACCCCGATGGCCTCTTGTCTGTTCAGTCGTCGTGCTGTGGTCAATGATATAGATCTCGCTCGTATTGTGGCTGCTGAAGATGATCTGATCCAGTTCAGGATTATAGTCTAAGGTATTGGTATGCATCCAGTCCCCGTTATTCGGAGGAAGGATGCCAAAGTTGATATCCATAAGTTCAGGATGGTCACGGACAACACCGTAATTTGGTTTGGAGGGATCGACATCCTGAATCAGATGGTCCCAGATATGCCATTCCCAGACAATGCTATCATTTCGGGGATTTACCTCAACAATCATCTCGGGCCACATCTCGCCTGTGATATTTACCCGGCCTAAAGACTCAGCCTGGGCCCTGGTCTTGCGTTCCCAGGCGATAAGCAAGATATTCCCGTTGGGCATCGGGTGGACATCGTGATGCTGGATATAGTTCGGTCCGTAAAAATAGTAGTTCCACCTGATGTTTCCATTCCAGTCCACGATTTGAATATGTCCGCCGGCACCACCACCCGGTAATGGTGGATTGGGAATGGTCTGGGCACGCAGGACGATACTGTCGGGCAGGATCAACCAGGGTGTGCTGGCTGAAGGGGTTCTGGTAAATGTCCAGGATTTTACAGGATTGCCGTTGAGATCGATAAGCCGGGTGGTTGTGCTGGAAAGAACATTGTAGAGCGTGTAATTTTCGGCTGACCAACCCGGATAAAAGATAATTGAAATGATAATGACCACAATGGCTTCTTTCATTTATTTTTTCTTCAATTTGACAATTTTAATGATTTTCTGAAAAATCTCGTAATCTTTTCCAGAATGGGTTTGAAGCATAAGTCTCACAAAACAGATACCAACTGGAGATATTGAACCAGTGAGATTACTCTGCTCAGGGGTAAAATTAATTTCATAACTACCTGCTTCTTTCTCTTCATCGACCAGAATTTCAACAACCCGTCCGGCAAGATCATAGACAATTAATAAGACCCTGCCTTTAACCGGTAGGTTTAATCTTAGGGTTGTGGATTTTTTAAACGGATTAGGAGATGCCTCTAATAATAGAGATTTTCTTAAGTTAGAGGATGAATAATCTTTAACGGCTGCAGATCCAAAGTCGTATCTTTTTGCATTTGCTACCTGCCCGCCTGTGTTAAAATTCCAGATGACCTGGCCTGAAGGGGTTACCTCAAATAGATGGCCTTTCAGGCCTTCACAGATAAAGGTATTACCATTGGAGAGCCGAAAAGCACCGGAGATACGGCCTGAATAGAAAGAGGCCCCATTCGAATAAACCCAGCAGGGCTGTTTGGGTCCAAAAGCCGAATCAGGATGTATATAATAGGTATAGCCGGTGCGGGGTGGGATGATCTCTTCAACACTGGAAGAGTCACCGCTTGTGCCCGGTCGGTCACCGTTGTTAAACATCAAGATATGTCCCTCACCGGGCAGACCCGGATCGATCCAGTTGACACCGTGGACGACAAAGAGGTGCTGGTCGGCTGAGGTTCCCCGGTCGTAGTTTTGAGGATTGCCCCAGCGATAGAGGATATCGCCACCCATATTGCTGTTGCCACCCCGATGGCCTCTTGCCTGTTCGGTCGTTGTGCTGTGGTCAATAATAAATATTTCACTCAGATTATGGGAACTGAAGATAATCTGGTCCAGTTCCTCATTGTAATCGATAAAATTGGCATGGATCCAATCTCCGCCATAAGGTCCGACCTGACCACAATTGATATCGAGCAACTCCGGGTGTTCACGAACCACACCATAATTTGGCTTAGAAGGATCGACATCCTGAATCAGATGGTCCCAGATATGCCATTCCCAGACAATGCTATCGGTGCGCGGGTCAACCTCAACAATCATATCCGGCCACATCTCGCCGCTGATATTAATCCGGCCCAGCGATTCGGCCTGGGCCCTGGTCTTACGCTCGACCGCCTGGAGCAGAATATTACCATTAGGCATGGGCTGGATATCATGGTGCTGAATATGATTGTAATCAGAATAGATGAAATTCCAGAGGACAGTTCCGTTCCAGGCAATCTTCTGAATGTGCCCACCATAGGCGGCGGCTGGTAACTGGGGATTGGGTACAGATTGTGAGCGAATGATTATACTATCGGGAAGGATCAGATAGGGCATATTCCAGGATATGGGACGGGTGCACGACCAGGACTTAACAAGATTGCCATTGAGATCGATCAATCGGACCGTAGTACTGTTAACATTATTATAAATTGTGTAAGTTTCAAGGCCGATTGTTTGCGTTACTAATAGAAGAGTTAAAAGGATGAGATTTATTAGTGGTCTTTTCATCTCTCCTCCTATCTTAAGAAGATAAATTTTGTTGTCCCCACATATTCAATCTCTTCATCATTGACCGGGACAAGTTTAAGTTTGGCAAAGTATATCCCGCTGGTGAGCCTCTGCCCGTATTTCGAAAGTCCACTATGGGCTGAGAGCGAGACTGTATAAGTGCCGGCCTCTTTTTGATCATCGACCAGCGTTTTTACCTCCCGACCGGCTGAGTCGTAAATCTTTAGCAAGACTCGGCTCTTAAACGGTATATGATACCTGAATCTTGTTGAATGGCTGAAAGGATTGGGGATATTATTTTCGAGGGCGAGGAATTTTCCACCGGAAAGAGGGATGGTATAGAATTCATACTCAGCCCTTTCAGGAAGAAATCTCCCTGCAATCGAATTTTCGGCATAGATATAATAGTCAATATCACCACTACCCACCTTGATGAAAGTCCCATAGATTCCATCTCCGGCCATACCATCATTATGATTACCATCATCATACATCCGGATTTTTTTAAAAGCATCTTCTTTACTCTGCCGATAACCCAGAAAAACCAGCTCCGCATTGTCGACTCTTACTGAAAACCATAATGTTGTATTGGGATAGACTCTGGTTGGAGTCCAGGAGGGACTGGAGAGAAAAGGCGGGATACCCTGGAGCGCTGGATGATTGAGGAGAAAGTTGACCCGGGCATCCATTAACTCAGTAATACCGACAATCGCCTGAGCCCCGGTTCCAACTGTACTGGTAATGTTTTTAATGAAGTCGTTGTAAGTATAAAATTTATTGGGATCGGCCTGGACAAAAGAGTCGATAATCTGCTGGATTTCAATTGCCCTCGTCTTATACCAGTTGTTAGAAAAATTTTCAGCAATTATTGTCTTCATATGGCTGATATACATCCGCTGATAGGTCGGATTGGAGAGGATTTTATTTATAATCGGATAATAAGGGTTTGATAGATTTAACAGAGGATCGAGCCTCTGCATCTGGATTAAACTTAAGAAACGACCCGGAGCAATCAGACGGTAGGCACCAAAATTTTCATTCAGGTCCCAGATGATGGGGTTAAACTGTCCCGAACTGCTTTTGTAGAGATAGTAATTCTGACCTGTATTAACAGGTGAGTCGAGATTGACCATAAGGATGTCAAAAGCCAGCATCCAGAGGAGCCGGTCAACAGCCAGGACTGCTTCCACCGAAGAGTTGTTATTGTTGAACGTATTTAAAAAATTGATAAGGTCGTGCCAGCCGGAATCGGATTCCAATTCGTAATAGTCAAGGTAATGAGTAGAATCTTCACCAAAATAACCCCAGACTGTAGGCTGAGGGATATTTAAGTCAACCACGCCTTTGAAACGGGGATGTTCATCGCTATAAAAATGGGTTCTTGTGAAAAAGCGATCCACATCCTGGGTGCTGGTGTAGAGACCGATCAACTGGCCATTGATATAGAGATTGGTAAAGTTTGCTCCTCCGGCCGCCATATATTTGCGCGCGATCTCATAACTTAAGACCTCCCGGACAAAACTTGGATCCTTATAGACATTTGATAGTTTTAACGTTCCAAAAGAGCCATCCAATAATTGATTATTAATGATATAATCTAACCGGATGTTCAGTGGATTCTTGGTCCGGTTCGGATGATAGGAACTCTGACCTTTATATCTTACACCGACGCTGTCAAATCTTACCCCATTAATTAATGCAGTTCCTACGAGCCTTTCACCCTGCCCCCGGGCATAGAGACTGTCCAGGATCTCATCCCAGTTGGGTTCAGAGAAGAAGAGTTCAATTTTATTAACCCTATTTATATCATAAAAGTTTTGTGTCAATCCACTATGTACCACAGCCAGAACCAGCAGTCCCAGAATTCTTATTGAAGACCACTCAGGGGCCAGCATAATTTTGACACAATTTACTTTTTATCTACAGATGTCGATTTTTCACCGTAATTTGCCTTGCCCGGTGTAGGTTTTGAGAAGAATTGCCAGTTGTTTTCGCCGTCAGGATAACGGCCATAAGAGGTATCGCACTTCTGAGGTTCAAAGGCCCGGGCATCGATCAGCCGTTGTTCATTTTCATCAGTGTCATAAAGTCCAATCCCTTCACCGTTGGTTGCATCCAATCTAAAATTTGTATGGAGCACACCTTCAGATGGTTCATTATCTGCCCAGAATATCAAGAAACCGCCTGCAGTAATTGTTGTATCCGGGATTTTCCATTTGGTCGGGTTGGAGAAGTTGTCGGTAAGATACATTCCTTTCAGACGGATCGGGCGATCGCCAGCGTTATATAGTTCAATCCAGTCATCATAATCACCCTGTTCATCCATAAAAGTGGATGCGTTTGAAGCCATAAATTCATTTATAAAGATGGTGTTACGGAGTTCTGAGTCACCAGCACCAAAACAGCCCATAAATGTGAAAAAGATTATTGATATAAGAGATGTTATTTTTCCGGACATATATTCTCCTTTATTAAAATTCAGCCTGGATCTGAGTGATTATTCGATAGTTATAATCTTGATCAGGCCTATGTTTGCCAATAAAATTGGTCTTGAAACTTAGATTTCTATAAAAATACCAGCCGAGGTTAAGGGTGTAAGTATCGAGATAATCTCCAGTCTTTTGTTCATCGGGATAAAATCTTTCGACCTTGAGGCCCGGTTCCCAACAGCCAATTCGATAAAGGACGGTCAGATAACCACCGACCATACCCTTATCGATTTCGGTATCCCCGGAAAGGATCTCAGCTTCAAGGGTCAGCCCCCATTTCTGGAATGAGAGATCTCCGCCATAGGCAATCAGTGGGTCATGGGTTATCGAATCCGACCGCTGAGTTGAATTGAGGCCAAAGGCCAAATTATGGAGAGGACCAGCAGTGATGCGTTCGGCAAATTGTTTGGTATTGTCATTATCCCCGGCAAGATTGGCACCGTTACCATTGAAGATTCCCAGAGAATAGGCGATCGGCGTTCGATCTTTTATAACCTCTCCATTGACTGAGACCCCGATATCTCTACCCAGATAACCATTGTTGCCAAAAGCATCATTTACTTCACCCCGGTCGATGACCAGAAGTTTACTGGCGGATCGCAACTCTTCACGACTGAAAGGGATTTTTTGCTGACCGATATTGAATCCCAACCAACGATAGAATTGCCATTCGATGCCAATGTCCTTAAAACTAAATCGTCCTCTGCCACCATCGATCTCAATTACGGTCTGGAGCCTCCCGGTGATAGTATTTTTGAATCTTACTCTTGCCCGGGGGATTTGAAATTCATTTTCCGGGACTGTCTCTTCATCAAAATTATATTTGAACCAGAATTGAATATAGCCGGAGATTGATTTTGTCGGAATTAGACTACCAGTTTTTTCTCCTGAGATCTCGCCCGAGGGAAGAAAGGTAAGGAGAAGGCAGATAATTTTTAATAAGATCTTCAGTTTTTGAACATTATCTGACTTACTGTCTGCAACCAGCAAATTACCTCCAGAGCAGGCAACGGATGGTGTCCTTACAAACTGAGATAAAATGCAGATGATTTATGCAGCAGGGCATATACATAACACTATTAGACAATTAAATATAATTAATATTCGGAACAAGTCAATAGTTATTACACCTTTTATAATTATGACGCATAGATAAGGAAGAAAGTTTAAATATTCTGAAGATCTCTTACCTCGGGTGGTTAGTGGATAACATATATGGTGTTTTCGAGATATTGTAAACGCCATTTCCGGTAACCGATTCGGGAGATAGATGATTGAATCGGTGAATAGATTTTTTTGTTTACAGGACTTTCTTCCCGGTTGACAAATGGTAAATATTAAATATGATTGTCTGTCGGGAAAAAGGAGGAATTGATGGCGAAGGACGAGAAGAGCAAGGCCTTGCAGATGGCACTTTCACAGATTGAAAAGACCTTTGGTAAAGGCGCAGTAATGCGTCTGGGAGAAGAAGGCGGACGCGCTCAGGTTGATGTGATTTCATCGGGTTCGATTGCCTTAGATGCAGCCCTGGGGATTGGTGGTTTACCGAGGGGAAGGGTTGTGGAGATTTTTGGTCCCGAGGCTTCAGGTAAGACGACACTCGGTCTTACGGCAATTGCTGAGGCACAGAAGCTGGGCGGTTCCGCGGTATTTATTGATGCCGAACATGCCCTTGACCCCAAATATGCTCAGGCCTTGGGTGTAAACCTCGATGAACTGCTGGTTTCCCAGCCTGATACTGGTGAACAGGCGCTTGAGATCGCTGAAGTTCTAACCAGAAGCGGAGGGGTTGATGTTATGGTTGTCGATTCGGTTGCGGCACTGGTGCCTAAGGCTGAGATCGAAGGTGAGATGGGAGAGATGCAGGTCGGTCTGCAGGCAAGACTGATGTCTCAGGCATTAAGAAAGTTGACCTCGGTCATAAGCAGGTCGAGCACAATTGCGATATTTGTCAATCAGATTCGAATGAAGATCGGGGTTATGTACGGCAGTCCAGAGACAACACCGGGTGGTCTGGCATTAAAATTTCACTCAACAATCCGGCTCGATATCCGGCGAATCGCCAGTATCAAAAAAGGGGAAGAGGTTATTGGTAATCGGATAAAAGTTCGGGTGGTCAAGAACAAACTGGCACCACCTTTTAAGGAAGCAGAATTTGATATAATATATGGACAGGGAATTTCAAGATTTGGTGAACTGGTTGATCTGGCAACAGAAAAGAATATTATAACCAGGTCAGGAACCTGGTTTTCATACGGAGATGAGCGCATTGGTCAGGGCCGGGATGCAGTAATTGAATTTTTGAAGACCAACAGTGATATTGCTCTTTCAATTGAGCAGAAAGTCAGAGAGGCCCTTCACCTCCCCTACCATGGTGATAACCGGCATAAAGGTTCAGAGAAGAAATAAGAGACGCTTTTCAATCTATGTTGATGGTCAGTATCGAATGTCAATCGGAGTTGAGATTTTGACTCGATTCAATCTCAAAGAAGGGGATGAGATTTCTGAAGAGTTTTTTACCCGGATCTTGAAAGATGAAGAAAGGCAGGCACTCAAAAATCGTCTGGCGCGCATCCTTTCTTATCGGGACCGGACACCAAAAGAGATCAGGGAGCGTTTGAGAAATCTTGGTTATAGTGATGAGATAATAAGTGAAGTGATTGATGAATATATTGAAAAGAAAATCATCGATGAGGAAAGGCTGGTTCAATCGTTTATTGCCGATTACACCAATCTCAATCCCCGAGGTAATATTTTTATTAAACGTACATTGCTGGCCAAGGGTATTGAAGCCGGTCTGATCGATCAGTACTTAAAAGACCGTGACGAGGCAGCCGTGATCAGAAGATTTCTGGAGAAGAAAAGAGCGAAGATTAAGGAACAGGATCGTGCGCGGATTTATCGTCTCTTGATAAATCGTGGTTTTACCCCAAAGGTGGTAAGTGAGGTGGTAGGTGAAGAGTTCTGAAGTACGTGAGAGTTTCTTAAACTTTTTTGCGGAGAGAGGCCATACCATTGTCCCCAGTGCCTCTCTGGTGCCGAAAGATGATCCGACCTTATTATTTACCAGCGCGGGGATGGTCCAGTTTAAACCCTATTTTGCGGGAACGGTCGCCCTGCCCTATCGCCGGGCGGCCAGTGTGCAGAAGTGTCTGCGGGTCACCGATTTAGAAAATGTCGGTAAGACCCTTCGCCATCACACTTTCTTTGAGATGTTAGGAAATTTTTCATTTGGTGATTATTTTAAGAAGGAGGCAATCCTCTGGGCCTGGGAGTATCTGACAGATGTTCTGGGACTTGATAAAGACCGCCTCTTTGCCTCGGTTTTTAAAGATGATGATGAGGCTTATAATATCTGGATACAGGATGTCGGTCTGGAACCCAGCCGGGTAGTTCGATTGGGCGAGAAGGATAATTTCTGGCCACCAGCCGGTGGCACCGGTGCCTGTGGCCCCTGCTCGGAAATTTTTTATGATATGGGTGAAGATTATGGCTGTCGCCGACCCGAATGCTATGTTGGCTGTGATTGTGAACGGTACTTAGAGATCTGGAATATTGTCTTTCCCCAGTTTGATCAGAAACTGGATGGTACGCGCGGACCGCTGAAGAACCGGGGAATTGATACAGGTATGGGACTGGAGAGGTTATTGACTGTTGTCCAGAAGGCGCGGTCCAATTATCATACTGATGTCTTTAAACCTCTTATCGACAATGTGGCGGATATAATTGGTCTTGCATATGGCAAAGACCGAAGTGCAGATATCAACTTTAATATTATCGCTGATCACATCAGGGCTCTGGTCTTTGCCATCACCGACGGGGTCATACCTTCTAATGAAGAACGTGGCTATGTATTGAGAAAACTCCTGAGGCGGGCCCTCCGTTCCGCCCAGCGGCTCGAATATGAAGAGCCGATCCTTTACCGGCTCGTAGGCGCAGTGGTTAACCTTATGAAAGAACCTTATCCCGAAATCGCAACCAAGGAGAATCAGATTGCCTTGATTATCAAATCCGAAGAAGAGCGTTTTTTGAAGACGCTTGATGCCGGACTTGCTCAATTCGAAACGATTGTCAGCGCGAAGAGAATTATTGATGGTCGGGATGCATTCAAACTTTATGATACTTATGGGTTTCCATTTGATTTGATAGTGGAACTTGCCCACGAACGGAATATCGAAATTGATAAGGAAGGTTTTGAAAAGGCAATGGAAGAGCAGAGGTTGACCTCGAGAAAAGGTGCAAGATTTGCAGGGCAGGGGTCCTGGAATATTCTGAAAGAAGGAAGCGGTCGCTTTGTTGGCTATGATAAAGAATTCTGCGAGACGGAAATTATTCGATGGCTCAAACCGGGGACGGATGAGCGATACGAGATTGTTCTTGAAGAGACACCTTTCTATGCCGAGGCAGGGGGACAGATCGGTGAGACCGGAACTATCCAGGGCAATGATTTCACATTGAGGGTGGCTGATGTTTTCTACTCACAGGGGATTATCGTCCACGAATGTGAAAAAGTCAACGGGGTATTCAGACCCGGCCGGGTTAAGGCGGAAGTTGATATAAATCATCGTCAGGAGAGTTCCCGGGCCCATACCGCAACTCATCTCCTCCAGGCGATGCTTCGAAAAGTTCTTGGCGAACATATTCGCCAGGAAGGTTCTCTGGTTGAACCAGGTCGATTCCGCTTCGACTTTCTCCATTTTAACCCATTGAGTAAAGCCGAGATCGATGAAGTTGAGAATGGTGTAAATGAGTTGATTCGACAGGATTTGAAGGTGGAAAAGTTGATTATGCCGTTAAGCGAAGCCAAGCGTATGGGGGCGATCGCCCTGTTCGGTGAGAAGTATGGAGAGATGGTGCGCGTGGTCAAAATTGAAGAAGTGTCGCTTGAACTGTGCGGCGGGATGCATGTCGATCGAACCGGAGAGATCGGAATTTTAAAAATCCAGACCGAGTCATCCGCCGCTGCCGGTATAAGACGGATCGAAGCCTTGGTTGGAGGACGAGCATATAAGGATATTAAGATTCAGTATGAAACAGTTGAAGTCCTTAGACAATTGGTGGGTAAGGATGTTGTGAAGGGGGTAGAACGGGAATTATTGATCAATAAGAGACTTAACGAGGAGCTCCGGCGCTACGCCCAATCGGCGGCACGGTTTAAGACGGCTGAACTCTTAGAAAAAGCCGAAGCGGTCGGTCCGGTCAAATTCGTTGTTCTGAGTTATTCGGAATTTAATGTTGAGCAATTGAGAATGATTGCGGATGCGGTTAATGAGCAGACTAAACAGGTCATAGGTATACTCTTTGGTGGATCGAACCAGCGGCTGAATTATATTGTCTTTGTTTCAAAGAATCTGACCCAGCAGTTCAATGCCGTCGAGATGATAAAGATTGTGGGCAGGATTGTTGGTGGTAGTGGTGGGGGTAAGCCCCACCTTGCGGAAGGTGGGGGAGGAGATCGTTCAAAAATTCTTGAGGCAATTGACCAGCTTCGTCAATTCCTTATTAATCAGGTTAAGGCTTAAAAGATATTACTATCTTACCCAGTATAAAATTCGTCCGCAGTTAGGACAGTATTGAATGATTTTGGGGTTGCAGACCATCTGCGTGGGCAGTTTCTGGAAACAGCCATAACAGAAACCCTTTATCACCGGTGCCAGGGCCCTTTCGTATCGTTTCCTGATTCTCTCGTAGGCTTCGGCATATTCCTTGGATAGTTTTTTTGCCAGATAATCTCTTTCTTTGAGAACCTCGAGCGATGGGTCGGCAACCCTAAAGCCGATTTTTTTATACTGCTCCCGCACCCTGGGTGAGGTTAGTTCTTTCAGGAGCAGGTCGAGATCGTGGAGTTTGATTAAGATTTCCATATCTTCATTCATCATTTCCCCCGGGCAATGACTTTTTCAACCTGGGCGAGTAACTGTATAAACTCTTCGGCAGTCTTGGGTTGCATAATTAAATCTTTTTTGGAAAGTTCCTTGCCGATCTGGACGAGATGTGCAAGTGTAAGTAGGTATTGATTTTCAGGGTCCTGGGGTGGTGCAACAGTCAGAAAGATAATATGAACCAGTTTTTTATCGATTGAGTTAAAATTTATGCCTTTGGTTGACCTCCCCACGGCAAGTTCTAATTTATCAACGATTAATGATCGACAGTGGGGGATCGCTATTCCGCGACCGATTCCGGTGGAACCCAGTTCTTCACGCTTCAAAAGGGTGGATATGAGGACTTCGGCATCACCCCCCTTCTGAATCATCAAGACAAGTTCCCGTATGGCCTCCTCTTTATTCCTTGCCTTGATATCGAGATTGATGCGATCTTTTAGTAAGAGAGATGAAAGGTTCACAAAACCTCCTTCAATAATTTTCTTCACTATTTAAGTACAACAAAACCCTTATTTTGGCGCAGAGATTGATTATTGCCATAACCGACCAGCGGTCTGAACTTAAGCCAGTACAGCTATCATACCTCTTTGCCAAAGTATTCATCATATAATACCCTCACATCTTATCTGGACTTGTAATACCAAGAAGATCAAGCCCACACCTGATTACTTCTTTGACTTTATTGACGAGGAAGAGACGTGCCCGGGATATTTCAACCCTATCACTTACAACTTGATGCTTCTGATAAAAGTAGTGAAAACGATTTGCCAGCTCTAATAGATAGTAGACGAGATGATGGGGCTCAAGGGTTGACCAGCAGTGTTCGATAATTTCATGAAAAATCAGAATCTGTTTGACGAGTCTGAGAGTTTCGGGTTCAGTCAAGAGTTTCAAATTCGGGTCATCCCCTGCTGGGATTTTTTTCTTTTGGGCAAAATTGATGATACTGGCGATCCGGGCGTGTGCATACTGAATGTAATAAACCGGATTCTCTTCGGTCTCGGTTAATGCCAGTTCGATATCGAAATCGAGGGGTTGAGATGGAGTCCGCATCAGGAAGAAGAACCTTATGACATCCACTGGTATCTTATCCATCAATTCATCAAGGGTTACAAAGACACCGCCCCGCTTTGACATCGGTAGAATCTTTTCACCTTTCACTAAATTTACCTGCTGGACGATCATAACATCAAGTTTATCTACTGGCAGACCGATCGCCTTGACCCCACTTTTCAAGCTCGGCACATGCCCCTGATGATCCGGACCAAGCAAGGTAAGAAGTCGATCAAAGCCGCGGTCGAACTTATCCCAGTGATAGGCGATATCGGGCAGGAGGTAGGTATGTTTACCATTCCTGGTCTGGATTACCCGATCGCGAGTATCACCGAAGGCAGTAGATTTGAACCACAACGCACCTTCCTGTTCAAAAAGGAGATTCTTTGTTTTCAGGATATGAATGACTCTTTCATCGAGTTTTTTTTCATAGATCTCGTGTTCATAAAACCATCGGTCGAAGACAATCCTGAATTTTTTTAAGGTTTCTTTCTGCTGTTTAACAATCTGTTCAACTGAATAACGAGATGCAGTGGCGACATCTTTTCTCAATCCCGAGGCGACAAATTCTTTAGCAATCGGAATCAGATATTCACCAACATAACCATCTGGTGGTGGAAGGAATGGGGCACCGTTAAGCTCTTCGACCCGGGCAAGGAGGCTCTGACCAAGACTTTCTATCTGCCCCCCGGTATCACAGACATAAAATTCTGAGCGGACATCATCGCCAAGGAATCTAAATATACGCACCAGACTATCACCGACCGCTCCGGCTCGAGCGCTCACTACATTGCAGGGGCCGGTCGGGTTGACACTGACAAACTCGATCAGAACCTTTTCTCTTTTTGGCCGTGGCGAAGTTAATTTATCAACATTCATCTTCTGGAGACTGGTATAGAGAAATTCGGGCGAGAGAAATAGATTGACAAAGCCCGGAGGCATAACCTCAACTTTACTAAATAGAGGGGAGGAAATTTTCCGGGCGATTTCATTTGCAATCTCAAGCGGGTTGCGCTTTTCAACTCTGGCTAAAGCAAAGGCTGAAGTGAGTGCATAGTCACCGTGTTTTTCATTTGCGGGATATTCAAGATGGAGGGGCAGGTCGGGGAGGATTTCTTTAAGTGTGTTGTAGACAATCGGCTTAATCATCTTCAATCCTTATCGTCGGGGCATCGCCCCAGAGACGCTCAAGTCCATAAAATTCGCGAATATCTTTGAGGAAGAGGTGAACAATAACATCTACATAGTCTAAAAGAATCCAATGAGCCGATTCATGTCCTTCAACATGATGAGGCTTTTCAAAATCGATCAGGGTTTGCATCACGTTTTTTATATGAATGTCAGAAAGACCTGTAGCGATAACAAAAAAATCAGTGATTGGCGACATCTTTCTTAAATCGAGGATGATTATCTCTTTTCCCTTTTTTTTCAAGATTTCCTGGGCTAAGTGCTGGGCTAAATATTTAGAGTTCTTTTTCAACGCCACGAAAGACCTTTTTATAATCCTGACCCACAATAACGGTAACACTTAGATAGAGCGACTTGTCGATGTCCTGACCGATATTTTTAATGCCAAATTGACGGGCAAAATGTTTGGCGTTGGTAAGTTTTTCGTCGCTTCGCTCCAGGACCACCGTCTCGGTAAAATCTCTCTGGCGGGCATTACCGACTCGCACCACATCAAATCCTTTTTTCAGGACCACATTTCTGACTTTCATCCCTAATCCGTCAACACCGCACCCATTCAGGATCTCAATCTGCATGGTCCGGTTTATTTTTAAATCCTGTTCCTGTTTCGATTTTACTATACCATGGTAAATGATCGAACTCAGAAACAGCGCGACGATGACAAGCAGGATATAAATTAATCGGCTCAAGATAGTTCCTTAAATTAACTTTTTGAAGGAAATCACACTATTGTCTTTAACTCGACGATCTTTAATCCAGACAAACGGACCAATCATACTGTTATTGCCGATGACCGATTTACCTTCTATAACTGTATGCGGTCGGATCGTTACACCGGAGCCAATCTTCACATCTAAATCAATGGTAGTTGATAGTGGATCTTCGATAAAAACACCTTCCCGGGTAAGTTTCATATAGTATCGTTCTTTGATGATGTTTCTGACTTGTGCCAGATCCCATTTAGAATTAATGCCTAAGACTTCGGTCGGATCGTCCACGGTAAAGGGAAAGACACGATTGCGCATTTTGATCATTATTTTTACGGCATCGGTTAAATAGTATTCACCCTGCTTATTGTCCGGTTTTATCTTTGCAAGAGCCTGCTTGAGGGGTTGAATATTAGCCAGATAGATGCCCCCGTTAACCAATTTTATCTTTTTCGTTTGCTTATCAGCATCAGTTTCTTCTATGATGCACTTAATTTGGCCATCGCGGCGTTTAAGGACGCGACCGTAGCCATAAGGGTTTGTGAGCCGCGCACAAACGATGGTCAGGTCTGAAATATGATCTCTATGAAAATCGATTAAGGCTGAGATGGTTTCTTTTTTAAGCAGAGGGACATCTCCAGAAAGGATCAGGGTTGATCCATAGTTCAATGATGCAATCCCTTTTCTTACTGCATCACCGGTACCGAGCGGGGGATCTTGGATGACATATGTAACACCCTTTATCCCGATGCATCTCTTTAACGCTGAGAACTTTCTGGGAACCACCAATATAATCTTCTGCGGGTTTAGCGAATGGGCCAGTTCAAAGGTAAACCGAATTAAAGGTCGGCCAAGGATAGGGTGGAGAACCTTGGGTATTTTCGATTTCATACGCTTACCAATACCCGCGGCCAGGATAATTACATTCATTTTTGACTTAAGTACCGGCGAATTTTAATTGGTAATGGACAATCCGGGCCTGAAGGTGATTAGATCCAGCAATAATGGATTTAGACTTAAAATGCTTTTTGGGTTGCATCACCTTGACTAATTCTATTCAAATTATTAAATCTGTCAAGATTTAATAAAAGATTTCTTTATATGGACCTTCCTTTTTCTCAATTCTGAATGGATAAAACTGACGATCTTCCTGTTTTGTCCCAGGTATTCTGGTGGTATAACGCCAAATCCCGGATAAGATTTGATACACTGAGTTATAATTGACCCGGTATAAGCGGTCAACCGGGCCATCGAGGTGATTCTTCTCTTTTCATCATAATAGTCTACACAGGTATATTTTCTTTTCTCTTTTCTGCCCCTTATCTCAATTGTTAATATTGAGAGATCTTTCTCATCGACTGAACCGAAAATCGATTTTAAGAAAGATACGGTATATTCATCCTGGTCAATTTTTTTATCGTCTGATTTGAACGTCGGGGTGGTTAAGAAACCCCAGTCGAACATTGTCTTGATGAGCTGGGCATGGCCTGGATACCGGATGGTCTTTTCTTCCATATATCGGACATTTTTAAAAGTTTTCAGTAATGTCCTTAAACCATCAGTATAGAAACACTCGAGACGGCCGACCCGGGACAGATTAAATTCTTGAACACCACTCAGGGCGGGCATAATGATGATCTTAAAATTCTTTACAATACGAGCTGGTCGGGTATACTCGGCAATCAGATCGGCAGGCGACCAGGTAATACGATAGTTAAAAGGTGGAATTGGATTCTGGGGAATACCTCCGACGAGGATACGGATCCGGTCAATCTTTCCCATTTCGCTTGCTGCTTCACCGATAAGGATATTGCTCAGACCTGGGCAGAACCCGGCATCCGGCACCACTCTGACCCGGTGCCTTTTTGCTCTCTGGTCAAGGCGGAAGGGGTCTTCGGCCTGGTATGACATATCGACAATGTCAACCCCGGCCTCAGTGGCGACCTGCATTGCATAAAAACCGAGTGCAGCGGGAAGGGCACCGAGGACAACATCGAAAGATCTGATTAATGCAATCAAGCGATCCCGATCGGTGACATCAAACCTCATACATCTGAGGTTCCTGAGGCCTCTAACTTTTTTGAGGTTTGAGGGGTTGGCATCCAGGACCGTGACCTTATGCCCACTTTGGGCCAGATCACCACTGGCTACGCGCCCCTGCATACCACAGCCGAGAACCAATACTTTCATCGAATGAATGGTAATTCTAAAATCATTCTTCAATACTGTTGATTCTCAGAAACCAGCGATAGATCCACTCTTGAGCAAATTTACGATTTTCGCAGAAGATAAACTGAATTTCCGGGAAGGATACCACAAGGTCCGATAGAAGGTCGGCGATGTATGATGCCCGGTAGGGTTTGATTTTTGCTGGATGCATAAAGTCGCTGTATGGTGACTCAAATACTACGGCTTTAAATCGATAGAGAGAGAGTTCCTGAAGGGTAGCTTTGAGGCAATCATAAGTGGCTACTTCGTGGAGAAAATTGTCCAGCGTCTTGCGCTCAGCAATTGCCTGAATTTTGCCGTCCTTGAGGAGAGCATAATCACCAACTGGTAAATTTTCTCGCCGGGTCTGGGCATAAGTAAAACGATAAGGATAGTGTTCACGTTTATCAATAACAATTTCACACCAGGGTCCTTCTCGCGCTTTTGGGATATATGCACCGGGCCGGCGGATCTTTGTGGAGCTCTGAGTAATCCAGAAGATTTGAGTATAATACTCACCCGGTCGGCTCTTGTATTCTTTTTTTAAAAAAATAAACCAGCAGCGCTTTTTTACCTTACGGTTGAGGATGATGCTCAATTTTTTTTCATAGCGGTCGATTTTAAGGATCGAGCAGGACTCGATCGGTGTTTCTAAAGGTAGTGTCTGGTCGGCCGGTGAATTATCCTGAAGGCAATAAATTTTTCGATTCGGACCGGGCCAGCGGTCCTGAACATTCAGAATCAAGAATTTCCCTGGTGCCTCTTCAATGTAGAGTCGATAAGGGAAATTTTCACTTGTCTGTTTGAAGATCAACCACCTGAGAGTTCCAGCTCTATCGTCACTTCTCATAGTTGATTATAATGATAAAAAGATGATTACTTTTTTAGCAATTCATTAACCTCTTTCTTGCCTTTCTCCAGTTCTGTTATCTGTTCCCGGTCGATTTTTAACAGTAAGCTTTGAAATTCCCCAAGGTGGGTCTTTTCTTCCCGGGCGATATCAAGTATTACTTCCTTTATATACTGATTGTTGGTCATAGCGGCCAATTGCTCATATAAACTTACCGCATCCAGCTCGGCAATCATGCCGAGACGCAATATTTCTTTATCGATATCAGTCTTTTTTATCTTCTTTAATTCAATCGGCATCTGGGATAACATAATATACCTCCGTTTTATATTTGTGCGTGGTCAATATTTGACCAATTCTTCTACCTGAGTGCGTTTATAGTATTTTCTTCTTTTCAATTTACCTCCATAGTTTTTGACTCAAAGATGAAATTTTAGGCTTGTGGGCTCATATTCGCCCGAACTCTATTAACCCATTAAAAACCCTGTCTCTTATTATAACCAGCGCTTAATTGTAGATCAGGTCGCCACCATAAGATTGCGCCTTTCAGGAGCATGGTGGCTCAACTCATTCCCGTGGCTCAGATGAGCCCTTACTACGCCTAAAATTTATCTTGAATTTCTGACCACGCACATATTTTATACTTAACAAAACTTCAGTGATTATAGCGAATCTTTAAGGAAAATCAATAATATTTTCATTTTATAGAAATCATCGGCCGTTGGTTATTTTTTCTTCATCCTTACGGCAAAAACCCCATCGGTACGAAATTGATGGGGTAAAATTTTTAAAAATATCTGTGAAACTCCGGGGGGAAGAAATTGATGGGCTGGTTCAATCTCAAAATTGTGATTATCGAGAAATTGTTTGATGACCTCTTCATTTTCAGCGGGCATTATTGTGCAGGTAGAATAGATAAGGATACCACCGGATTTCAGATTTGATGCAGCCGCATCAAGTAATTCCAATTGCAGACGGGCAAGTTTTGAAAAATCTTCCGGCTTTAACCGATCTATAATTTCTGGACGTTTGCATACCGTGCCTAAGTTTGAACAAGGGGCATCGATCAGTATCCGATCGGCGTCGAGATTCTTTACTTTGCGACTATCAGCCAGAACCGGATAGATATTAGTATGTTTCAGTCGATTGCGGTTTTCAGCCACCAGTCTTAATTGCTCAGGATCGATGTCGAAGGCAATGACCATCCCGGTCCGGCTCATCAATTCGGCAAGATGGCCAGCCTTTCCACCCGGTCCAGCACAGAAATCAATGACGGTTTCACCTTCTTTCGGCCCGAGCAGGTGGGCAACCAATCCTTCGGCTTCGTCCTGAATTGAAACCAGACCTTCTTTCACTATCGAATGATGGCGAATCGGACCGAGTCGATCAACGATGATATGTTCATCGAGCCAGTGGCCTGGATTGGCCTGAATACCGAGACTTTCGAGAAGCGCAAGGATTTCTTCCCGGGTAGTTCTCAACCGATTGACCCGGAGGCAGAACCTGGGCCTGGTAGAGAAAGATTGGAGTATCGCCTGACCCGTCTTCTCACCATAGATTTTGATGATTTTATCTGTGAGCCAATTTCGAATCAGAAGATCCGGGGTAGACTTTTTCTCCTGCTGGATGATTTTTCTTAATACCGCATTGATAAATTTCTTATCTTTTTGACGGTAGGCAAGTTTTACCCCTTCATTAACAATGGCATAGGCAGGTATTCTTTCAAGGAATAGATATTGATAGACCGATATTCTCAGGATATTACGCAGATAAGGGGAGAGTCCCGAAGTTGGTCCTTTCAGATATTTATTGATGATTTTATCGATAATTGCCCGGTTACGCATCGTGCCGTAAGTAATTTCGGTTACTAAGGCACGATCTTTCTCAGAAAGGCGATAAGTCGATAAGAGATCATCGATTGCCTGTTTGGTAATCTTTTTTTTCTTTATTTTCTCAAAGACTAATATTGCTGCGAAACGGGGATTCAGTTTAAGACCTCGCCGTCATTCGGTCTAAAACCATTGATGAAATCGATCCCGGTCTGGGGTCTTTTATTGGGCGGTTGTAGTTTTAAGATTGAGACCGATCCATCAGCAGTGCCGACCAGCAGTAATTTACCTGTAACTTTAATTGTCCCGGGTGGTATTCTGTCGTTTGATTTTTCTACGGCCAGGATTTTTAACTCTTGCCCCCGAAACCGGGTTCTTGCCCCGGGCTCAGAACTGAGGCCGCGAATGAAATTATAAACCGTATCGGTAGATTGATTCCAGTTTATGTAGCAATTCTCCTTTTTGATCTTTGGTGCCTTGGTTACCTGCGATACATCCTGGGCTATCAGGTTATAATTCTGGGATTTGATCAGTTTGATCGCCTCAAGCAGGATCGGTGCCCCCAGTTCGGCGAGTCGATGGCTCAGCCGGTCATAATTATCGTCCGGCAAAACGGGAAATTCATTCTGAAGGATAATTTTTCCGGCGTCCATCTTTTCATTCATCTGGATGATAGTTATACCGGTCTTTGTCTCGCCGTTTATTAATGTCCACTGAATTGGTGCGGCACCACGATATTTGGGCAAAAGCGAGGGGTGAAGATTTATCCCGCCGAACTTAGGGATCCGGAGCAGATCGCCGCTCAATATAAAACCATATGAGACGACGACAAATAACTCCGGGTATAACTTTGCGATTGTTGAAATAAATTCGGGATGATTGGGCTCGGTCGGGGTGAATACCTTTAATCCGGAATTTTCAGCAAAGATATGGACGGGTGTCTTCTGTTCTTTCTGCCCCCGGCCGGTTGGTTTTGGAGGTGAGGTGACGACGGCGATAATTTCTTCGTTCTCTTTTATAAGTCTTAATGAAGGAAGAGAGAATTCCGGTGAGCCGAAGAAGATTATTTTCAATTTATCTTGATTGTCCGGTCTTGATTTTTATTGAATTTTTTAAAAAATTCCTCTATGGCAACTCGCTGTTCTTTACTGGCATAATCGATAAAAAGGACGCCCCGGAGATGATCGATTTCATGGCATAAGATTCTTGTCAGAAGGCCTTCGGCATAGATTTCAATTTTTTCGCCTTTGATATTCCGGGCCACTACCTTTGCTTTCTCGGGCCGCTCAATATTGATATAAAGGCCGGGAAAACTTAAACAACCCTCTTCATCAACAACCGCGCCGCTTACATCAACGATTTCGGGATTGATCAGGGCGAAGGGCTCGGTTTTATAACCGCAAGGTTGCAGATCAATTGTAATTATCTGTTTACGAAAGCCAATTTGATTACCGGCCAGACCAACTCCTTTATGTTTTTTCATCACCTCGATCATCTGTTGGGCAAGAGCAACAATTTTTTTATCGATCTGTTCAATCTTTTCTGCCTTCTGGCGCAGGATCTTTTCGTCGTAAAGTCTTAAGGCATTTATCCGCATTTTCTATTCCTTATTCTGAGGAAGAGACCTTGCCGACGATATGGCTTTTCTGAATATCGATTTTGACGCCGTCGGCGATTAAAAGTGAGACAGTATTCTCTTTGACATTAGCGATTGTTCCATATATACCGGCTGAGGTTATAACTCGATCACCTTTATTAAGTTGACTCAACATCTTCTGATGCTCTTTCTGCTTTTTCTGTTGAGGGAGAACAAGTAGAAAATAGAAAACGACCAGGATTAAGATAAAAGGTAAAAAACTTACTAATGGATTACTCTTCGGTTGTTGAGCAAGTAAAAAAAAGATTTGATACATTGGGCTCCTTTCAAGAGAATCTTATTATTGTTCTTATAAACTCTTATAAACACCAAATTTTATCTAAAATTGTAAAAGTGTCAATATTATTATGTATAGACCTACACACCGTAACCGGAAATTAAACCTGTATTATTTATAATAGGTGTGATTGCGAGCCTTTTCCGGGCGAATGAGGGTTGACAATTTTGTTATTTCGACCGGGACAAACTCTGTCCATGCATCTTGGGAAGAAATTACAGATTTTCGGGGAAGGATATTAATGGTAGAGTTGATGTCAGTGATGATTTTTTTGATTTTGCTTCATTACCAGTTGACTGAGATTTATAACCTGATTTTCGAAGTAATTTCTGGACTCCTTTCTCTTGCTGATTCTGACTCGGGCAATAAGCGTTTTAATCCTTTTTTGATTCCCGTTATATTTTTTTGTAATCAATTTAATTATCCGGGCACAATCTTTAAGATTTTTCAAAAATGGCTCAAAGTCATTTCTTAAATTTTGAGGGAAAAGATTTAATTTGACTGTGTTTATTTTATCGGCCAGTTTGTTAAGGGAGTAAATATCAATCTTCCCTTTGCGCCTGAGGGTAGCAATACCCTGTTTGATAATTCTGGTGGAGGCAGATTCTTCGGGATTTAAGATTGAAGGCTTGAAATTTTCGAAGAAGATCTCCCCTCTGGCGGAATTGCTGAAACAATTCTTAATCAATGGCCAGATACGTTCTGGAAAGTAGACTTCGGGTGCCCGGACATACAATGCACAACTGGTTAGGGCTATTTTAGAGGCCTCGGCCTGGTTCATTGGATTGAAGAAGATGCCGGATAGATGGTCCAGCAATTTTCGATCCCGTCCCTGAAGTGGACCAAGAAAAAGACGGCTGGGTTCGTAATCATTTACTGGATAGTTATCCCAGAGTACGGGTTTTCTTCTGATTATGTGGCTGATCTGCCGTGCATCACGGATTGTTATTCTTTTCGATATGACCGATGGCCCAGTCCAGAATATCTTTATTTCCGGCAAAAGGTGTCTCCCGATGTAAGTCAGATAGGCCGAACCTCTGGTCCCTCGATATTCGGTTGGACAGAAGAAGAATTTAAGATCAGGTACTTTCATTTTGAGGTATTGATAGGTTTTATTGGCAATACAGGTCTGGGCCTGGGCAAGGGAAGTAAAAACATTTAAGTCGTTCTTAGATAGTCCGGGATCAATATCATCAAAAAGGAGGGAAAAAGCAGTGACGCCGAGATCGATCATCTGTTCGTATTTGCGACAGATTTTTTCAAAATCGGACTCAGAACTGTATTGAATCGAGAGCCCGGGACTGAGGGCAAAATTAAAGACTAAATCAAGGGCTTGACATTGGTTGATGATCTTTCTGAAATTCTTTATTGACTCGACCGGATACAATGCGCGCCAATTCTTTCGATGAAATGGATCCTCTTTTGGCGCATAGATATAAGATCCAAGTCCAACCTCCTTGATAAATTCAATAATCGATAAGCGATTTTTGTGGGTCCAGGGCTTGCCAAAAAAGCCTTCGATTATCCCCGTATCGAATATTGTTGAATCAGAATCCATCAGGTTTGTTTTAGTTCCGAAACAATCTTAGGAAGGATCTCACCCGATTTACCGATGATTGATAGATCGACAAAATCTGAGATCGGAGTTTTTTCGATATTGATCTCGATAATCTTCGCTTGATAATCCCTGGCGATCTGGGGTATTGCCGCCGCAGGATAGACCACGGCTGATGTCCCGACAATAAAGACAACATCGGCCTGCTGGACAAAATTGATTGACTCGCTCCAGACATCTTGCGGGATTGCTTCACCAAACCAGACGATGTCCGGTCGTAAAAGCCCACCACATTCACAGTGGGGGAGTTCTGGTGTGAGGGTATGACCGATTTTTTTATCACAGACTGTACACCGTGCCCGGAAGATATTGCCGTGAATTTCTAAGAATTTTCTGGAGCCGGCTTTACGATGCAGGTCGTCAACATTCTGAGTTAACAGTAGAAATCGGGGGAAGAGATTTTCCATTTCCGCTATTGCATAATGTCCGGGATTGGGCTTCACTTTAAGAATTATTGACTGCCGCCAGTGATACCATTCCCAGACAAGGCCCGGGTTACGCTCAAAGGCCTGGGGAGTTGCCAATTCTTCAGCCCGATAGTTTTTCCAGAGACCATCTGATCCCCGAAAAGTCGGGACGCCGCTTTCGGCTGAAATCCCGGCACCGGTTAAAATAAAAACTGATTTAGCAGTGCGCAGAATCTTTACCGCGGTTCCAATCAATTAAATCAATCCTCCCATCTCACCAGGCTGTCTTTTTCGAAATAAAGTATATAATCTTTATAGATCCATCGTTCAGTAACCCGATCGGGAGTAACTATTCGTTTTATGTTGCCCGGTGGTCCCCAGGATTCAAGGACCTGACTTCTTGTCGTCCCGAAGACGATTTTTTTGTCGACGATAATTTTACAGATCGCCTCTGACCAGTCAGGGTGAAGCCATTTAATTTTACATCGCCGACTGCAGGATTGCCCCTGAAGAATTTTTATCGGCCGGGGGAAGAGTTCTATTGAGTCGATACGTTTCAACGCGATCAATTCGGTTGAGTCGGCGAGGATCTTGCCACAGACCGGGCAGCGTGTCATTTCACCAACCCGGATTGTAATCTCTTCATTCAGGCAGGCATTGCAGACTGTATCACGGTACGCAATCTTGGCAACCGGGTTGTAAGTAAAATCAAGATGGTTTTCAATTGTTCCGGTGAGAGATCCGGTTTGAATTATCTTCTTGCAAACCCGGCAATTGATTTGATAGGGAATAGACTTTTTACAGGCAAGAGATAAGAGTAAAAAGAAAACCGATAAGAATTTAATGGCCATATCGTAAATAATTATAATAAAAAAAATTGCCGGTGTCAATCTTTTTGGCTTAGACTGTTTCTTGACATAGTGAAAAATTTAACATATAATTTTTTAATGGATTTGATCCAGAAGAAAAAACCTCGGTGGTTAAAGGTTCGATTGCCGGGTTACGGTGAATTTGCTCTGGTCGAAAAGATTCTGAAAGAATTTCGCCTCACCACTGTCTGTGAAAATGCCCGATGCCCTAATCGAGGAGAATGCTGGTCAAAGAGATTGGCGACGATAATGATTATGGGTAATGTCTGCACCCGTCACTGCCGTTTCTGTGCAGTTAAAACAGGGAATCCTGGTGGATATCTCGAGGTTGATGAGCCAGTGAGAATTGCCCAGGCGGTAAAAAAGATAGGATTAAATTATGTGGTCTTAACCTCGGTTGACCGTGATGACCTTGAAGATGGCGGGGCAGAACATTATGCCCGGACTATCTCTGCCATTAGAGAATTCTGCGGCGATGTCAAAGTTGAAGCACTCATCCCGGACTTCGGCGCCGAGGAGAAATATCTGGCAAGAGTTATTAAGGCAAAACCTTTTGTCCTCGGTCATAATCTTGAAACTGTGGCTCGACTCACTCCGCGGGTGCGGGATCATCGCGCCGGTTACTTAAAATCACTCAGGGTCCTTGAGATATCAAAAGAACTTGATCCATCAATTTTGATCAAAAGCGGGATTATGGTCGGATTGGGAGAGACCGAGGATGAAGTTTTCCAGACGATGCAGGATTTACGAAAGGCGGCGGTCGATATTTTGACGATCGGTCAGTATCTCCAGCCGACCAGAAGCCACCTGCCGGTTGTTGAATTCATCCCGCCTGAAAGATTTGCCCGGTATAAGGATCGTGCCCGGGAGTTTGGTTTTAAGTCGGTAATGGCAGGCCCGCTGGTTCGCAGTTCCTACCACGCCTGGGAGATTGCGGAAAACCTGTAGCAATTTAAAAGTTTCTCTACCCTTTGTAATACTTGCGCTTCCTACCAAAACTACTATCATAATTAAACAATTGAATAAGTATTCAACTATATAATTGATCAGTTGACGGGTGTAAAGTCTTGAATATAATCAAATCATGCGTAAAAAAATGACCGGGACGGAGAACTGTGCTTCAAGAATATGCCTGGTGCTTGGAAATCCTGATGCTTATCAGGTTGTCAAATTCATTGGTAACAAGAGACCGAGTGAAATTACTAATGAATCCGGTATGTCATTTCCTCAAGTTTCACTAACCTTACGAACCCTGAAGAATATCGATCTCTTGCGCTATGAAACAAAGGGGGCTGAGAAAATCTAACGGATTAAACATTATGCATAAAACAATAAAGATTGAAAGAACTTATAAGCGCCGCGTCCCCCATAAGCCGACCCGGGTCTTTAAAGACCGGAAAAGATACACACGCAAGGGGAGGGCCAAGGACCAATTCCGGAAAGTAGTCCAATCTGAAATTGAAGAATAAAAGCCAATCAGGCAGTTGAAAAAATTTAAAATTGGACTTGACAAAAGATGGGTTCTGAACATAATGCGTTATACTTTCGATTCATTTGATCGGGAAGTTGATTTTTTAAGTTTAGAGGATTTTTATGGATAAACAAAAAACTTTTTTAAGAAAAATACTGAGACCTCTCTCTCTCTCGAGGGATTACTGCGCGCAGACGGCCATTCTTTATTAATCAACTACCAGACACAATCAGCAGTGACTATTTTTAATTCAAGGGGTGAATATGAGTAAATTTTGTTCTATTATAAAGATAATTTTTTCTCTTTCGATATTTGCAACAATGATTGGCACTAAATATGACTGCGAAGAGCCCACCGGCAAGAAACAGGTCCATTGTGAATACGATGCAATGCAAGGGTATGCGGAGATAATATTTGATCTCTTTAAAGGTGAGTTAAAAGAAGCAGATACGTGTAAAAGGCTCTGCGTAATTAAAGATAACCACTCAATATCACCTTACCCCAAATATCTTAATGATAGTTGCTGGAATGGTGATGATTCGATTAAAATTTTCTTAGAAGGCCATCGCTCACTATCTTCTTTATACCCGAAAGAATCAATGTATGTTTATATTTGTGCGGTTAGGCATTTAATATATCACAAACCTCCTCCAAATCCTCGAGTTGAAAGCTTATGTTTAGGTTTTACTTATACAAGCGCAAATGATACTGTATATAACGAGTCTATGTCTGCAATTGCAATGGAACGTATTAAAATAGATGAAGATACCTTCCATTTCTTATTTGGCCAGAAAAACAAGTGGGTTACTGCTCATGAGTTGGGACACGCATTTAATCTCGATGATGAATATACTGGTACCTGTATTATGCGAACAGAAGTGCCGCGAAATGTCTATTTCACAGATTTCTGCCCTAGCTGCATCAATAAATTAGGCAAAAATAAACCATGAACTTTTTAGGAGGATAAAAAATGAACAGAACATTATTTTTCTTCTTTTGGTTATCCACCAGCAGTATTGTAGTTTTAACTTATGCTGATGATATGGAGCTAACCTTTAGGATTGAGATTATGAAAGATTCAATT
The DNA here is from genome assembly GCA_965648915.1 of Caldifarciminota bacterium. Lineage (GTDB taxonomy): Bacteria > Hydrothermota > Tepidihabitantia > SM23-42 > CAYGYG01 > CBFGIV01. The sequence continues at coordinate 193,163 of CBFGIV010000001.1, forward strand.
GTAGTGGGTGAACCATTGATTGTGAAGTGTTGGTTGATTAACAACAGTCGAAAAACCGTAGAAATATGTGGGGAATGTGGAACAGCAGCACTTGTTTATGGTAATTTAGATTTTTATCTTTCACCCAAAGCAAAAACTGTTACCCCATACACATACAAAATAGGTAAACACGTGCTAGCACCCATTAGGTCATTATTTACACTTGACCCCTACGATTCAACCTATTGGTATAACTTGCTCTGGCTGGAAAACTTTCAACTAAATAAAAAAGAATTAGGAGGCAGATCATTTTGTATTTTTGCAACGGCTGGCTTTTTAGTGGATAAGAGCCAACAAGACCTGAAAACATTGACATCTGCAATTGATTATTTCGTTGTCGTCTCTTTACCTGTTATAGAAAAAGAAATCTTTAACGAGTGGACCTCTTACGCAGATGAATATTTTTCTTATGGTGACAGGATACCTTACGCCAAAGACGCTAAAAAATTTCATGACCTGTGCATTAAGATTGCAAAATCGGACTCAAGACTCGCTTACTATGCTCATTACATTGCATCGACTTTAGGATTTGCTGACAGGAAAACCCAGCTTCTTTTTCTTGAAAAATATCCCAATACTCCTTTAGCCGAGATGTTAGAATTTGGTCTTAATAAAGAGGAAGCGATGAAGAAATACCCACGATATATTGAAACCCGCTATTTATTAGAAAAATCCCGTCAGAAAAAATAGGAGAAAACGATGCAAAAATTTATTATTGTTACATTATTATTCACTGTCTACTCTCTAAATGCGAAATTAGTTCCCTGTAATCTATTAACCAGACCCCATCCCATTCAACGGTTCACCTGGTCTGAGGCGAGGGAACACCTCGGCGGGGAATTGTTTGATGAGTGTTATGGGATATCGAAAGTAAAGATGAGATCTGGAAACTATGAGACATGGCTGATAGCGATAACTGAGATGATCGATGGCAAAGTCGTTTATATTGAAGGGATAGACAGTCTTGGTGAAAGGGTAGGTCATTGGGTTAAAAAATGCGGGTCAAGAGGTTCTGGGATTGGTCAATTAGAATTTCCATTAGGTATTGCAATTGATTCGGTAGTTTTCGAAAGCAAGCCTGATACTTACTATATATATGTTGCTGATCAAGGCAATAACCGAATCGCAAGGTACTTTTACAGTGCACGACGGGAGACAATGAGACTTAAGGATTATATTTGGGAAGGATATCTTGCTGAACCTCAAGATGTTGACTGTTTGCCTTATCCAGGAGGTGGTTCATATCTTCTCATTACTGACACCGACAATCACAGAATTATTCTCTTACGGGTTTATGATAATTTAAGCTACGCCCCCCTTCTTGTTTATGGTGATTCAGGAAATGGCATAGGGCAATTCAGATTTCCTACAAGTGCTAAGATGGTTCCAATTCCCGAATCTTTGGGATTTTATAGAATCTATGTTGTTGATGGGAGTAACTATAGAATTGTCAGTTTGATTGGTTGTGTCCCGATATTCGTGGAAATTCATAATAACACAACCTTAACGGCGATATTATAATCATTTAAGCCACCTTCTCAATCTTTTTCTTAATCACTCCAGACATATCACGCCAG
>CBFGIV010000002.1:0-159752 GCA_965648915.1 Caldifarciminota bacterium
CTGATTCAATTCAATCCTATAGAGCATTTGCTTCACACCAGGGGACATTTTTGCTGTGCACTTAAAGGGGACATTTTCGCTGTGCGCCGACAATTTTCAAATTTAATCTTGACAATTTGCGATTATTGACTATACTTTTCTAAAATTTTTAACGGGGGAGTTGATAATCGATATATAATGTGTAAGATCGGATTTTATTCCTGACCAGAGTGGCAAAAATATAAAATTAGGAGGTTAAATGCGCAAAGTATTACTGGCTGTTGTTGTATGTGTTGCCTTAAGTTTTGCATCATGGGTTACACTAACCGGACCCTATGAATCAAAAAGCGATGTCTCGGTAATCACCTCAAATAGTCAGAAGACCATCATCGAACTATCTTTACCAGGGGTGCTGATTGAAAATATTGAAGTGAATGGCAGGATCTATAATAATCTTTCGTTGCCAGTTGAAAATGGAGGCATACTGACCGAGATCGGCAAACCCCAGATCCCGATACTGTGCCGGCTTGTTGGCATACCACCCGACTGCGATGTTAAGTTGAGGATCACAAAAGTAGAATACAAGACCATTACCGATATCAACCTTATTCCCTTGCAGCCGCCTTTACCCGAGAATCTTGAGACTCAAGATTTTGTCATTGACCAGGTCTGTTATCAGACCAATCAATTTTATCCTGATAACTGGGCAAAGCTCGAGGAACCGGCCGTGATTCGCGATTATCGGGTGGTGCCGCTCTTGATTCAACCGGTTCGCTATAATCCAGTGACCAACGAACTTCAGGTTGCCACACAGCTCAGGTTGGAACTTATTTATGAAGGCATATCTTCGATTAGCCGCAAGGAGATATTCCGGCCTGCTCCCTCAAGGGCTTTTGAAAAAATATATCGGAATTTTATTATAAATTACGACTTCCTCGCACCACCGCAATCACCGATTGATGGAACCTACCTCATTATTGTCCCGGACAATTTCTACAATCACATCCTGCCATTAGCACAGTGGAAGAGAAAGAAAGGCTGGCGCACGGTTGTAACCAGGACTTCCCAGATTGGCACGCCGCTTGACTCGGCAAAGATCTACAACTACATCCATACTGCTTATACTAACTGGCCCTATGCCCCGGACTATGTGCTTTTAGTTGGAGATGTCGAGCATGTCCCTTGCTGGCATCGAGTGAGCAGTAATGCGACTGATCATCAGTATGCCAAACATGAAGGCAGTGACTATTTTGCCGACCTGATGGTAGGCAGGATTTCAATTAAAGATACGATCGAATTGAAATATGAAGTCAATAAACTTGTAAAGTATGAAAAGAATCCTTATATGGTTCAGACCGACTGGTATAAAAAAGCAACAACCATCGGTGCCTATGAGTCAGGCAACCCCAATCGCTTCTGGCCGACCTGCATTCGCTGTATGAACATTATGAAGACCTATGCCGGTTTTACTGAAGTTGATACTCTTTTCCAGCGCTGGGGATTGAACCGGGCTGATAGTATTAACAGCAAACTCAGGCAGGGCCGATCCTGGATGCTCTACCGCGGTCACGGCGAGGTTACCTACTGGTATAATGTATCACCTTATTATGACACACTTCAGGTCAAAGCCCAGGCAAATGGTGAAATGCAGCCGGTGGTTATCGGCCCAACCTGCCTGACCGGAAGTTATGATTCGCCCCGCTGCCTTTCTGAATACTTTGTTGTCGCTGGTGCCAAAGATGGCGCGACCAAAGGTGCCTGTGGTTATTTCGGTTCTTCGAGGGTAAGCTATTCAGGCTACAACGATTCGCTTGCGGTCGGGACTTTCCTCGGCTATTTCCGCGACACTCTAAACTGTTTTGGCCAGGCGACCAACAATGGTAAGATGTATATGTACCGGGCTTATCCAGGTGGAACCTATACTGAACTTGAATTCGAAATGTTCAATAACTTCGGTGATCCGGAATTGAATCTCTGGTCAGCGATTCCGCTCAATTTAACGGTAAGCCATCCTACGGCCATCCCGGTTGGCAACTATAATTTTACGGTCACCGTGAATGGCGACAAGGCTCCGATCAAAGGTGCCCTGGTTGGACTTATGGCTAAGGCCGACACCTCGGTCCATAATCGAGGATTCACTGATGCCAGCGGTTCGGTAACCCTACCCATCCGGACAACGATGCCTGATACTCTTTTTGTTACGGTCACTGGTAGAAATTACAAACCCTATGAAGGATTTGCCCTTGTCTATGCTGGCGTTGAAGAAGGGTTTGCTCAACCGCCGCTGAAAACACCGTCTTTGAGAATCTATTCAAATCCAAGCAGGGCCGGGCTCCAATTACAGGGATTAAACCTCAACAGTAATACCGAACTAAAAATATATAATTCTACCGGCCAGTTGGTTGGCAATTATTCAAAGATACTGATTCCTGGTCAGTGGGTCAAAGTCAAACTTAGTCCTGGCGTATACTTTGTGAAATTCTCGTCCGGTGACCAAGCGGTGACCAGAAAGGTGGTTGTTATCGAATAAAGAAACCCTGAATAATCAAGGTTTCGGTAAAATGGTTTTAATACCTGCTACTTATGAGGATTTGTATCAGAGGGGGAGTTTTATTCGCTTCAGTTTTATGAAATTAACTAAAGTCATCAAAAGTAACCGTCGATCATTTCGCCAACTATTCCAAGAAATATCTTTTTCAGGTTTACAATCTGATATTGACTAAAATCATATCTTCGGATATATTTATTCGCTTCTCTGTTCTTTGGCATTAATTCTATTCCTGGTTGAGAAGAACAGACTCCGTCGGTTTCGGGTTTCGAATTTAGTATTTAATACGGTGGGGTCGGGCTTCGGCAACAGGTTTTTTACCTGTGGGACTTCTCTTAAAGAAGTCCTTTTTTGTTATAATATGAATATTGACGGATAAAAATTATGAAAGGGCTTAATAATTTTTTAATCAAGAGGTTTGTTGTCAATTATAATAAGATTGAGGATCAACAGGTCCGGTCAAAATATGGTTTTCTTGAGGCCTGGGTATCGATTATCGGCAATACGGTTCTCTTTATCATTAAATTACTCATTGGAATCTTTACCAATAGCATCGCTTTGCTTGCCGATGCCTTCCATACACTCTCTGATGTTATAACCTCGGCCTGTGTACTGATCGGTTTCAGTATTGCCCGAAAACCGCCTGATAAGGAGCATCCCTTTGGTCACGGCCGGAGTGAATATATTGCTACTCTAATAATTGCAATTCTTCTGATAACGGTCGGCTTTGAATTCTTTATCCACTCAATCGAAAGGATTATCAATCCTCCTCTAATTGTTGGTAATTGGTGGTTAATTATCTTAATGGTCAGCGTCGGCATCTTTAAGGAATGGATGGCGCGATTTTCTATCAATCTTGGAAAGATTATTCGATCTGATACCCTGTTGGCTGATGCCTGGCATCACCGCAGTGATGCAATTGCTACATTTCTAATTGCCCTCAGTTTCCTGGGTGCAATGTTTGGAATCTATCGGCTCGATGGAATCTTAGGCGCACTGGTTTCAATGCTGATAATCTATACCGGCCTTAGACTTAGCCGCAAACCGATATCTAATCTAATGGGACAAGGTGCTGGGCCCGAACTTAAATCCCGGATAATAGAAATCGCAAGTAAGATCCCCGGGGTAAAAGATGTCCACGAAATCGATCTTCATGAGTATGGCTCAATAAAGATTGTTTCAATCCATATCGAGGTAGAGCCGAATTTGCATGTCAGCCGATCACATGATATCAGTGAAAAGGTTCAGGAGGCGATTGACCGGGAACTGGGTACCAAGACCACAGTCCATGTCGAACCTTATATAAGTCAAAGAAAATCAAAAGATAAAAAAATCTCCGGGTAGATTCAACAATTTAAACCAAGATAATCTTGTCTGCGTCAAAATTATATGACTGGTGAAGCAGGCTTGAGTAATGAACAGAATAATCGTCAAGAAGATGAGATCAGTCTGGTCAATCGGCTCAGGAGCGGAGACGAAGTTGCATTCAACCAATTGTTTGACCGATATCATCTTACAGTTTACAACATCTGTTATCGATTTACCCGGAATTGCGCTGATGCCCAGGATCTTACCCAGGAGGTCTTTGTGAAGATCTACAAGAAAATAAAGACTTATAATTTTAAGGCCAAGTTTTCAACCTGGCTCTATCGTGTTACCCTGAATCACTGCATTTCATTCCGACGTAAGGAAAAGACGGCCGGACCTATTGAACCAACGCGGGGTGACTCAGATTTTAAAGAAAGGGTGGAACTGAAAAGAGCAATCGACCAGGCAATGATAAAACTCCCCAAACAGCAACGGATGGTCTTTATCCTGCGCCATTTCAACCAGTTTTCCTTTGACGAGATTGCCGAGATCTTAAAGATCTCAACCGGTGCGGTAAAGGCGCATCACCATTTTGCGGTATTAAAGATGAAGGAGTCCTTGATAAACTTAGGGTATTAATATGAACTGTTATAAGAAAGAGATACTGATTGACTATATTGAAGGCGAACTGAAGGCCGATGAGCGACGGGCAGTTGAAGAGCATCTCAGCCTCTGCCCGGTCTGCAGTAAGGAGGTTGCCGATTTAAGACACCTCTATACATTGCTTGAGGCAGATGTTGTCGAAGAACCGAATCGGTCAATAATCAGAGATAATATCGAGAAGGCAATAAGGAAAAGATCTCCTTTCCGGATAATATATCTCTTCCCGGCACCGGTCGCTGTGGCCGCTGCAGTTCTGCTTATTTTCCTGCTCAATCGCGGCAGTAAAGATTTTGAACCGAGCTTTTACTACCCACCCGCTCAGTATGTCTACGAAGGTTCAGATACGATCCAGGTTACGCTGCTGGCAGAGTTGATCGAGATCAAAACAGGAACATCGCTTGCTGAGATCAGTGCTGATCTCGATAATCGTGTAGAGATGTCCGAATTACTCGAGGAATTAACCGAAAGTGAACAGAGAGATTTTTATAAAAGTCTTAAGAATCAGTTTGGTCCATTCAATGGAACATAATTTTATATAAGGAGGTTACAGGATGCGTAAATTGATCATCTTTACATTTATCTTTTTTATCTCGAACCTTTTTGCTCAGCGACCGCCTGAACCGGTTGATCCCTCGCCCGAACCACGGGGACCCGATACTCCTGAACCAAGAAAATGGATAGAAAGGGTGATGCTGGTAACAGTTATTGACGAACTAAATCTCAGTGAAGAGCAGACTGCAAAATTTATACCGAAATTTAAAGAACATCAGCGTCTGGAGCAGGAATTTTTTAAGAAACGGATGGAGAAATTTAATGAACTGAGAGAATTACTCCATAGTGATAAAATTTCGGATGAGAAACTCAGGATTAAGATCGAAGAGTTCGAAAGAATGCGCGACGATTTTCAGAAGCGACAGACGGTGTTAAGAAAAGAGATGGAATCGATTCTAACGATCGAGCAGCGGGCAAGGTTTCTTGTCTTTCAGGCAGATTTTGAGCGGAAGATTCGCGACATCATTGAAAGGGTGCGTAAACAGCGTCCTCTGCAGAAGCGTCTGGAACCGCCTGAATAGGACTGGTTTAGTCAAATCTTCATACTTCACAAATTTTGCCGCAAACGCCGCTCTTCTTATATCATACAAACTACTTACTTCGCTATTGATCATTTTGCTCGCCGGTTAATATCACTTTATCTATAAGACATCTCGGCAATAATACTACTATTATCCCCTCACCAGAAATTTCCCCCAAATAATTCTTTGCATCCACTAAAAAAGCCTTGTTCTGGGCTTGATATATGGGTTTATCTACATTTTATCATTGACATTTTAAAAGGTATGTTTATAATAGCAGCAGGTAGGAGGTAGTGATGAAGAAATTCCTTATTGTCTTTTTTCTTGTTATGATCGTTTCTGCCGGCGAACTCATCCAAAGTTATACATTCAACCCTGCTGATTTGAAACTAAGCAAAGAAAAAGGATATGATGTGGTCCAGATGGCGATGGTGCCGCCAACTGAAGAGATTGGTGCACCCCAACTGCCCGCCTATACTTTTGCCGTATGTATCCCTCCAACAGCAGTTGCTACTGGTATTGAAGTTGTTTCGATGAAAGAGGTTACAATCCCTGGTGAATATTATGTCTATCCGGCTCAACCGGGCTTGCCTCTTTCGGAAACCAAAGAGCCGCCCTTCGTTGCCCCCGATCCTCATATCTATAATTCCAGCCGACCATACCCATCTGAAGTTATCGAATATGTCCATACCGGCTCGAAAGGTGGTTTTCGGGTTGTCGATTTCTTTGTTTATCCGGTCCACTATCAACCAAAAGAACATCGACTCTCATTAATCACAAACCTTGTTGTTAAGATTCATTACCAAGAAAATGTGGTGGCTCCAGTGCGAAAAACATCCCGACAGTTAGAATACTTAACCAGTGATTTGATGACCTTGGTTTCTAATCCCGAAGACCTCAGGCGCTTTCGACCCCCGGAAAAGGATGTCGGGATCATAGGATCTCCTTATCTGCCACCGGGCAATTATGAGCATGTCATCCTCACCCCATCTGCATTTAAGGATACAATGCAAAAATTGGCTGACTGGCGAACCAAACTGGGAGTTCCATCCCGGGTTTGCTGTATCGAAAGTGTCAGCGTTTATCCAGGCAGGGATATCCCTGAAAAGATGCGTAACTTTATTAAGGATGCCGACACCACTTGGGGGACATCGTTCTTTTTCATTGCGCGTCAGGATCACCCGGTCCAGCAGTATCGAAGGTGTCGGGCAATATATTCGAGTTATCGTGACACCTTGCCCTGTGATATGTATTTCACCGACTTAGATCGAACCTGGGATTGTAACCGAAATGGAACCTATGGTGAGTTTCCCTTTGCGACGGCGGACTCGGTCGATTGTTACTCAGATGTTTATGTCGGTATGATTACAATCGACCAGATTGTTGAGGCGTCGCGCTATCTGGCCAAGTTGTTCCGGTTTGAGAAGAACCCGGATACAACCTATATCGAAAAGGCATTGCTCCCGGCTAATGTATCTGAGGGTTATCCGAACCATGACTCGATCGCCATGGCAACCCCACCTGATTGGATTGACTGTCGGATGTACACGAGCGGTGGAAGTGGTGTGCCACCAACACGACGGAATTTCACCGATTCATTAAATGCCGGTTATGGACACGGTGCCTATTATGGTCATGGCCTGGTTGATGCTCTGGTACTTGATGATGGTAACTGGACAAGCAACGATGCTATTGCTCTTACCAATGTCAACAAACTTAATGTCTTTTTCAGCGCCGCTTGCGATTGTGGTGGTTTTGATCGAACTGGGACGACCAATGGTGACTGCCTGGCAGAAAATATGGCAGTCCATGCACCGAACGGATTTGTTGGCATAATGATGAACTCCCGCTACGGCTGGCGCTGGGTTGCTAACTTTTTCAATCAATACTATTTCTATAAGATCCTGCCTTACGGTGCGCCCCGGTGTTCCAACTACTGTTATCTCGGTCAGGCAGTGGCAAGGACTAAGGATAACTTCGTTCCCCGGTATGGGTTCACGACCGATTCTTCACGTTGGCGCTGGGAGGCATATGAAAAGAACATCTTCGGTGACCCGGCTCTTCGCCTGTGGAATGACCGACCAAAAAGAATGACGGTTTCTCACCCCATCAGTATCAATGTCGGTAATAATATTCCATTTACCGTGACCGTTGATGGCAATTATGCACCATTGGAATCGGTTCTGGTCTGTCTCTGGAAAGGCACTGAGGTCTATGCACGAGGCTTTACCAACAGTGCTGGTCAGGTTACGCTTATCATCTCACCCCGGACCGCAGGTAATATGTTTGTGACCGCAAGCAAGCAGAACCGGATTCCCTATGAAGGTAACTGCACCGTCAATGCTGGTGTTAGCGAAGAGGTTAGCAGTCAGGTGCGACCCTTCAAGATCGAATTGAGGCCCAATCCCTTCCAGAGACTACTTTTCATCAATCTTCAGACGACGAGAACCGTCAACTTAAAGATCTACGACATCACCGGTAAACTGGTAAGGTCAGTGAATACAAAACAGAGCTTTGTTTGGAGAGGCGAAGACGAACACGGAAATCGTTGTCCGGCAGGTATTTACTTCTTAAATGTGAAGACCGAGAATATAAACCGGACCTACTCTTTGATATTGCTGAGATGAAGAGTGGATAAGACAGATGAAGTGAACATTCTACTTTCACTTCACTATAAATGGTACCGGCGTAAAGGTGAGAATCAGGATAATATAAGGGATTAAAGAGATTAACCTGTCCTTAAACGATAGGGGGGTGATGGTATCCTGTATAACCGGGTCGCGCCGGCTTAACAATAGTGCAATACCCAGCCAGAAGAACCAGCCGTAGATCCAGCCCTGGCAAAGGAGAATGAGCAGAAGAATTATTACGGGTATGATATAGAGTCTCCTCCTGCCAATGAGAGCATAGGCAATATGCCCGCCATCGAGCTGGCCGATCGGCATCAGATTCATTGAGGTAACAAGAAAACCGAGCCAGCCGGCATAAGCCATTGGATGGAGAAACAGGTCATAGCCCTTAGGGATATTCGGGTGGATAATATTTGCTAAAAGAGCAAATAGTATCGATTCGCCAAGATGGATACCGGCTACGCCCTCACCGGTAAATTTAACCTTGGAGAAGAAGAGGCCGATGACGGTCAGGGGTAAGGCAATTATAAAACCGGCCAAAGGGCCTGCCATACCAAGTCTTGCCAGAGCCTGCCGGTTCGGAATCAATGTCTTGATCCTCATAATTGCCCCAAAGGTCCCGATTAAAGGATGGGGGATGGGTAAAAAGAAAGGCAGGGTGGTTTTGACTCTATTTCTCTGGGCGGTGAAATAATGGCCAAACTCGTGAAAGGTCAAAATCGCCATCAGGGAGAAAGAGAAGGGGATGCCGGCAACCAAATCCACCGGTCTCTTGGGAAAGGACCCGATCTGGTGATAACTGCCAACCAGCAGGGTCGATACTATTGTCGCAATAAATAGGATTAAGTTGAGGAGAATTTTTGGTTTCTCTTCCCTGAGAAAATACGGAAAACACTCAACCATCTCTTTTTTCTCTTTGATCTGAAATATAGGTAGGTAATCGAAGGGCCTGAGTTCATCTTTTATCTTCTCGATATTTTCTCTCCTGGGCTCGCGAATCTTACCCAAAACAATAATACGGGGACCATAAGTTGCTATACTTTCCACTTCCATAAATTTTGAAATCAGACTAATGATTTGATCGTTCATCCCGGTATCCTTTCTCAATAAAATAGAAGAGGACAATTACATCCGATGGGGTTATACCTGAGATTCTTGAAGCTTGACCAAGGTTGGCTGGCTGGATCTTTGAGAGTTTTGCTCTCGCTTCATTCGAAAGTCCGGGCACTTTATTAAAATCGACCCAGGGGGGGATCTTTCTTGCCTCCATTTCAGAAAATTTCTTGGCCAGTTCTTCATCTCTCCTGATATATCCTTCGTATTTAATCCTGATCTCGACTTTGCGGCTGAGATCAGGGGGCAGAGATCCTTTGCCGTCCATCCGGGTGATATCTTCATATCTTACCTTTGGTCTTTTTAATATTGTGGCGAGTGGGAGATGCTGATCGACCGGGGTTTCACCGATTGCCTCAAGGATCGGATTTATTCGGGCAGGATCAAGGCGTGTCTGGCCCAGCCTTCGGATCTCTTCCTCGACCATAAGCCATTGCTCTTTCTGTTCATTAAATTCTCTTTCACTGATCAGACCGAATCTTCGACCATAGGGCATCAATCTTTCGAGGACATTGTCAATTCTTAAAAGCAAACGGTGTTCAGCCCGGGAAGTAAACATACGATAAGGTTCTTCAGTCCCCTTTAAGACCAGATCGTCGATCAGGACACCGATGTAGGCTTCGGACCTCTTGAGCACAAACGGTTCCTCGCCCCTGATCTTCAGAACCGCATTGACACCCGCCATAAATCCCTGGGCAGCCGCTTCTTCATAACCCGAGGTGCCATTTATCTGTCCGGCAAGAAATAGATTTTGAATCAGTTTGGTCTCGAGGTTATGGCGTAACTGGGTGGGCAAGACATAGTCGTATTCAACTGCATAACCGGGCCTGAGGATTTCAGCCCTCTCCAGCCCCTTAATTGAATTGACCATTGCTACTTGGACATCAAAGGGCAGAGATGTCGACAACCCATTTATATAGTATTCATTGGTATTTCTCCCTTCGGGTTCTAAGAAGATCGGATGAGTCGGTCGGTCTTTAAAGCGAAAAACCTTGTCTTCAATCGATGGGCAATATCTTGGACCAATACCTTTAATCTTACCAGAAAAGAGCGGTGAGCGACTTAAACTCTCTTCAATTATCCGGTGGGTTCTGAGACTGGTATGGGTGATATGGCAGGGGATTTGCTCAATATTTATCTTTTCAGTCCGGAAGGAGAAAGGGAAAGGGTTTTCATCTCCGGGTTGAATCTTTAATTCGCTAAAATCTATTGTCTTACCGTCAATTCGTGGAGAGGTCCCGGTCTTAAGACGACCCAAGAATAAACCGATATTCTGCAGGGAATCAGAAAGATTCGAAGATTCTTTCTCTCCTAATCTTCCTCCGTTAAAGGAATCGAGCCCGATATGGATAAGACCTTTTAAGAAGGTTCCGGTGGTGAGAATCACGGCCCGGGCAAAATATTCCTTATCTTTCTGGGTCTTTATTCCTGCAACCCGGTTGCCATCCCGTAATAGTTCTTTGACCTCATCCTCTTCTATCTCAATATTTGGTTCCCTCATTAGTATCTTCTGTGCCTCTTTTTTATACTCGATCCGATCGTTCTGGGTTCGCGGCGACCAGACCGCCGGCCCTTTCCCGATATTGAGCATTCGATACTGGATGGCAGTAGCATCAGCCAGCTGACCGATCTGACCACCCATTGCATCGACCTCGAGAACCAGGTGGCCTTTGGCCAAGCCACCGATTGCTGGATTACAGGACATCTGCCCGATCATATCTTTCTGCATGGTGAAGAGGAGGGTCTTCATTCCAAGTCGAGCACTTACCAATGAGGCCTCAATACCCGCGTGGCCACCACCAACTACAATCACATCATACATAACGATAAATTTAACCATAAACTATCTGATGTCAAGCCAATTTACTTACTTTTGCCAGATCCCCAGATGGTTAATTCTTGACATATCAAGTTTTTTAACTATAATAAAGGTTATGGCTAAGAAAGCGGTAATTGTTGAATCTCCAACCAAGGCAAAGACAATCAAAGGTTTTTTGGGCCGGGATTATCTTGTCTTATCTTCGAGCGGTCACATAAAGGATCTACCAAAATCTAAACTTGGTATAGCGATCGACAATAATTTTGAGCCGACCTATATTACAATTAAAGGAAAGAAACGGATTATTTCCGAAATTAAAAAGGCGGTCGAGAACAATGTTGATGAAGTGTATCTGGGTTGTGACCCAGATCGGGAAGGGGAGGCAATTGCTTATCATATTGCCCAGGAATTAAATTCTGATCATAGGTCAGAGACCGGGAAACCTAAAATCCACCGTGTCCTCTTTTACGAAATTACCCCTTCCTTTGTCCGTTCAGCCCTTCTCCATCCTACCGATATCAATTTTAAGAAAGTTGATGCCCATAAGGCAAGAAGGGTGCTGGATCGTATATTTGGCTACTTTACCAGCCCCCTCCTGTGGCGCATATTGAGAAGGGGACTTTCAGCCGGCCGGGTTCAGACGGTCGCTCTCCGCCTCCTGTGTGAACGGGAAGATGAGATTATTGCTTTCAAGCCTGTTCCTTACTGGGTAGTTGAAGCGATATTCAAAACCCAGGAGAATGTTGAAATTAAAACTTCCCTTCATTCAATTAAAGGGAAGAGCCAGCGGATCGAGGATGAGGAGATTTTAGACCAGATAAAGCGGAAACTTAAACCGGGGACCGGATTTACAATAAAAAAGTTTGAGATTTCGGAAAGGAGACAGCGGCCCGCTCCACCATATATCACCTCAACCCTTCAGCAGGAAGCAATCCGGCGTTTCAATTTTTCCGCCAGTAAGACAATGCGCATTGCTCAGGCATTATACGAAGGGGTTGAACTTAAAGAGGGTCGAATCGGTCTTATAACCTATATGCGGACTGACTCCCGGAGGGTGGCCGATGCCGCAATTGCTGAATTAAGACGTTTTATTAGAGACAATTTTAGTAAAGAATATATAAGCCCGACCATACATAAATATAAAGATCGCAAGACTTCAGAAGGCGCACATGAAGCGATTCGACCGACCAGCATCCTCCGGACGCCGGCATCAGTAAAAGAGTACCTTGATGAAGACCAGTACAAATTATATAGTATGATCTACGAAAAGTTTCTTGCCACCCAGATGTCGGATGCGGTCTATAGAGTCAAAGAGGTCATTGTTCAATCACCAGATGGAGAATTTGAATTCAGGGCGGTATCTACCCAGTTACAATTCCCGGGATATCTTAAGGCCTTCTCGGATTTCGAAAGATTGAAACCGGCCGAAGAAGATAGCCTCCCTGATCTTAAGACCGGGGAGAAGGTAACCCTGATTAAACTTATCGACGAAAAGAGGTTTACTGAACCACCGGCTCGATATTCAGAGGCCAGCCTGATCAAGAAACTCGAAATCAATGGTATCGGGCGCCCCTCCACCTATGCCAAGATTATTCAGACCCTTTTCGATCGACAATATATTGAAAAAGACCGTGGGCGACTTGTGCCCACCGAATTGGGCATGACCGTTATCAGGATACTGATAAAGAAATTTTCGAATGTCTTTGATCTCTCCTTTACCGCAGGGATGGAAAAGGAACTCGATATGGTTGAAGAGGGTGATAAATCCTGGCAGGAGGTGGTAAGAAAATTCTATGAGCCATTTATTATCGATGTTAAAGAGTTTGAATCGGCCTCGGCCGAAATCAAGAAGAGTTTGATAACTAAAACCGAAAGGACCTGTCCTAAATGCGGAAGCGATTTAATCATCAAATGGGGAAAGTACGGTAAGTTCTACTCCTGCGATAAGTTTCCCGAATGTAAATATACTGAGCCGATCGAGCAGAAATTGAAGGTTTGCCCTAAGTGTAATAGCCCGATGTTATTAAAGAAAGGAAAATTTGGTCGTTTCTATGCCTGCACCCGATTCCCGGAATGCAGGCATACTGAAAGATATTCGACCGGGCGTCATTACTATGGGGATTCCAGTGATGGATCCGGGGAATGAATAAGAAACCATAGGGTAAATTTAAGATGTCCTTAACCTATAGTCTCCAGTGTCTCGAGATGGAAGATGTGAAAGATTTTGAAGTCAGTCCTGAAGAACTCGAGTTAACCAAACCCCGGGTGAAAGAAAATATCAAGGCACATCTTGAGATACTCAGAGGTAGTAACTTTGTGCGGGTTCAGGGCACAGTCGAAGCAATTATCATAACTAACTGTTCAAGATGCCTTGAAGAGATTCTATTTCTAATAAGAGAGAATTTTAAACTTGACTACATATTAGGTAGAGACCCCTATGCATTACGCGAGCGGGTTGAACTTAAAGATGAAGATATTGATCGGGTTTATTTTCAGGGAGACACAATTGATCTCGGTATCGGCATCCGGGAAACCATTGTTCTGGCCACGCCCATTGCGCCGCTCTGCCGACAGGACTGTTCTGGTATCTGCCCCAGGTGCGGGAAGAATCTGAATCAAGGAAAGTGTGAATGCAAATAGAAGCAGATTCTAAAATTCGGCGTTCTAAATATGAAACAAACTATAAATTTTTAAATTTCAATTTTAAAAATTCATCCTTGAGAATTATGCCATCCTGAAGGATTGAGAGATTATGTCGATAAGGATTTTAAATCCGGCCGATTTGGCAAAGTTGATCGATCATACGATCCTTAAAACCGAGGCGACGCAAGATGATATTATCCGGCTTTGCCGCGAAGCTAAGGAATATGGTTTTTATTCAGTCTGTGTCAATCCTTGCTGGATTGATATTGCCCGTAAAAATTTAATCCCAGAAATTAAGATTACGAGCGTTGTCGGCTTTCCCCTCGGTGCCACTTCGATTGCAAATAAAAAGTTTGAGACACGTGACAATATTGATCGCGGTGCTGATGAAATTGATATGGTTATGAATGTAGGAAAGTTCAAAAACCGAGATTTAAATTATGTTAAAGATGAGATTGCAACGGTGGTCGAGGCAGCACAAGGCCATATTGTCAAAGTCATCATCGAAACCTGCCTCCTGACCGATGATGAGAAGAGTCAGGCGGCAAAGATTATAATGGAGTGCGGTGCCCATTTTGTTAAGACCTCAACCGGTTTTAATTTGAGAGGGGCTGAAGTTGCCGATATCCTGCTCCTGCGTAAAACGGTCGGTCCTGATTTTGGGATAAAGGCATCGGGCGGAATCCGTGACTACAAAACCTGCCTTTCGATGATTGAGGCCGGTGCCACTCGGATTGGAACCTCGGCCTCGATCAAGATTATCGAAGAGGCGATTAAAAAAAATATTTGACATCTTTTAAATTTTGAATAAAATAGAACAACTTTTTAATGAATATTGAACTTTTGGTTATTTTAACAATCTTTGTCCCAATAATCGGTTCATTGACCATCCCCTTAGCGGGGCTAATATCAAAATCGGCCCGTTCTTGCTGGTCGATCCTGTTGGGTGTCGTGACTGCAATTCTTCCCCTCTTATTGATACCGTTTGTCTTAAATGGTGGAGTGCATACTTTTGGTCGTCCCCTGACCATGGGAATGGATTTTTACCTGATTGTTGATGGGCTCTCGGTCTTTATGTCTATCGTCTCTTCCTTTATTGGCATGCTCATTATCGTCTATTCTATCGGTTATGTAAGTCATGATGAGAATCAGAATGAATACTACCTAATGGTCCTTCTCTTCATCGGTTCAATGATGGGATTGGTCTATTCGGCAAATCTGATATTTATGTACCTCTTCTGGGAGATCACAGCGATCTGCTCCTGGCGACTGGTCGGTTTTTATCGAGACAAGATTCACATTATCAAGGCGGATAAGACCTTTCTGGTTACATTTTTTGGTGCGGTCGTGATGCTCTTCGGTTTCATTCAGATTTATAATCAGACCCAGACCTTTAATATCCTGTCGATGCGCGGGACCCTGGTCCCTGGTTCGGCGGTATTACTGATTTTAATCGGAATGTTTGCTAAATCGGCAACCGTGCCGATTCAGACCTGGTTGCCGGATGCGGGTGTTGCTCCGAGCACGGTCACAGCATTATTGCATGCAGCGGTCCTGGTCAAGATCGGGGTATATGCCTATGCCCGAATTTTCAATTACACATTTGCCATCCCGGAGGGCTGGCAGGTTGCTATCCCAATCCTGGCGGTGATTTCCAGTCTGGTCGCGGCCGGTGCAGCAACCGTGGAGAATGACTTAAAGAGAATTCTGGCCTATTCCACGGTTAGCCAGATCGGTTACATCTTTCTCGGCCTGAGTGTTCTGGAACCAACAGCAGTTACCGGCGCGATATTATACCTCTTAATGCACGGCCTGGCCAAAGGCGGATTGTTTCTTTGTGCGGGTATTATCGAACATAATGCTCATACCAAGGATATCCGGCACCTTGGTGGTTTGATAAAAACAATGCCCATCACCGCGATTGCTTTTTTAATTTCGGCATTTTCGGTTATTGGTATTCCGCCAATGGGGGGATTCTTTTCAAAATTTATGGTGATCTTTGGAACGGTAAAATCGGGCAATGTTGGTCTCGCAGCGGTTGCCCTCTTTACTGCAGTGATGACCGCGTTTTATCTCTATCGGGTCTTCAGTATGGTCTTTCTTGGTGAGGCAAAGATCACAGTCAAAGAGGGAACAAATTCGATGATCTTTGTTGTTTCGGTCCTTGCCCTTCTTTCAATCCTCACGGGTATTTTTATCACTTACCCAATGAAATTAGCAAATATTGCAACCCTTGAAATTCTGAGGTTGAAACCATGAACCCCCAGCTACTCTTGGTGCCTATATTGTTGCCCGTATTCCTGGCAATCATAACATTTATAATTCCCAGGACGGTAAGAGGGGTGAGAGAAACCATTACCCTCCTTGGCTTGATAATCGGCGTCTATATCGCCTGGTTTCTGTTCGGTTGCCGGAATTTAACTCTCAGCCTGGACTGGATTGATGGGCTTGGTTTTGACCTGAGGCTCTATCACTTCAGTGGCTTTACCCTTCTCTGGATAAATATCTTCGGATTTTTAATATCTCTCTATTCAGTGATAAAAATGGCCAGTCATAAGCGAGTAAATGAATATTATTTATACCTCCTCCTCACCCTCGCTTTTGCTAATGGCGCAATTCTGGCCGATAATTTCCTTGTTTTATTATTCTTCTGGGAAGGTTTGTTACTGACGCTTTACGGATTTATTACCCTGGGTAGTACGGAAAATACGCAGCGCACCGCAATCAAGGCATTCATCATCAACGGTTTTTGCGACTTCTGTATGATCCTCGGAATTTCTATATTCTGGGCGATTACGGGCAAGGCGAAATTCACGGAGATTGCTCAGAACCCTATCCAGCCTGTTGGTCTGGGTATGGCAAGTTTCATCCTCATCCTGATCGGTGCCTTAGGTAAAGGCGGTTCACTCCCCTTCCATACCTGGATTCCGGATGCGGCAATTGATGCGCCGGTTTCGTTTATGGCCTTCTTACCCGGTGCCCTTGAGAAACTTTTGGGCATTTATCTGGCAAGCAAGGTTGCGCTTGAACTGTTCGTTATTGAGCCGAACAGTCCGATGTCAATTTTAATGATGACGATTGGCGGAATTACGATTGTCCTCGCCGTCTTGATGGCTTTGATCCAGAAGGATTATAAAAAATTATTGTCCTTTCATGCAATCAGCCAGTATGGTTATATGATTCTCGGGATTGGCACCGCACTACCGATTGGTATCGTTGGTGGTATCTTTCATATGCTCAATAATGCGATATACAAATCGGGCCTCTTTATGGTCGCGGGTGCAGTTGAGCATCGGACAGGAACGACTGAATTGAAGAGACTGGGTGGACTGAGAGGAGATATGCCGATAACGGCCCTTTGCTATCTTGTGCTGGCCGCAGCGATATCCGGGATCTGGCCCTTAAATGGATTTGTATCGAAGGAGATGGTAATACACGGTGCCTACGAGACCGGATTTATAATCTTTGCCCTTTTCGGCTGGGTTGGTGCCATCTTTACCTTTGCTTCGTTCTTAAAAGCGGGACATTCAATATTTCTCGGTCCGAGGAGCAGAGAGGTTCCGAAGATAAGAGAGTGTGAATCGCCCTTCCTTATTCCAATGGTTATAATGGCAATACTCTCGATCATCTTCGGCGTTTATAACTATCTGCCGCTGAAACTCTTTTTAGAACCGATTATTGCAGGTCGGATCATGGCCGGTGAACATATTGATATTGATTTTTCCACCCATGCCCTTGACCTGATGAGCCCGATTGCATCAGTTTCGATATTTATGCTTCTTATTGCTCTCTCCATTCACCTCTACGGCTGGAACCGGGCCGAGAAGCAGGCGCATCAAGCCTCGGAAGTGATTCATAAACTGCCCATCATCAGAACCCTTTATGATTGGTCAGAGGCGAGATTTTTTGATATCTATGAGCAGGGAATAAAATTCTTAAAAGGGCTCGCCCGTATGCTATATGTCGCAATAGACAGGCCGGTTGACTATTTCTATGAGAAGATCATAACGGTTCCTGGTCAGATAGGCACAAAAATCTTCCAGTATGCCCATAATGGCCATTATGCCAACTATTTAGCTTGGTGTGTTGCGGGATTGGTTATTATTATTTATGTCTTACTATCTCTTATAAGGTGAAGAGGAATTTATGATTGTGCTCTTTATTATCCTCCCCTTTGTCCTGGCGGCAGTTCTGCCCCTGATTGAAAAATTGTCCCGTCGGTTTCTTCCGGATCTATTAACCAATGCGGGGATTCTCTTTTTACTTATCTATACAATCGGCCCAGCCCGGCAGATGTTCGGTGCCCGGCAACTACAGTGGTTTAACGAACCATTGAATATGGTTATCAGCCTTGATAGTTTCAGTCTCTTTATCCTTTTCACCATCTATCTGGTAAGTTTTGGAGTTACACTCTTCTCGATTGACTATATGGAGCATTATACATCGAAGGGGATCTTCTATGCCCTCTTCTTAATCATGATTGGTGGGATGAGCGGGCTGGTCTTGGCGGTGGATCTATTTACAATCTATATCTTTCTTGAGATTGCAGCCATCTCTTCATACGGACTTGTTGCCTATGGCCTGGGCCACGATGAACTGGAGGCATCATTCAAATATCTGATGCTCTCGGCAGTAGCGACGGCGTTCTTGCTATTAGGAATTACTCTCATTTTTGGGATTTCCGGCAATCTCCAACTGGATAGTATCGCCCGGACATTTGCGGCGGGTGAACTTAAATCTATTCTCAGTGTCTGTATCGGATTCTTCATCTTTGGTTTTGGTCTGAAGGCAGCGCTGGTACCTTTCCATTCCTGGCTGCCCGATGCCCACCCCAGTGCACCGGCACCGATCTCGGCGATGCTTTCTGGTCTGTTGATAAAAGTCTCCGGGGTATATGCATTGACCAGGATTTTCCTGAATGTTTTTGGCCTGACCCCGGCCCTTTCCGGATTGCTGATGTATCTCGGCATCATCTCCATTCTGGTTGGTGCCTTACTCGCCCTCGGTCAGAGTGACATAAAACGGATGCTCGCATATTCATCGATCAGTCAGGTTGGTTATATCATTCTTGGTATCGGTGCGGGAACGAAGTTTGCACTGATGGGTGCATTATTCCATATATTGAACCATGCTCTGGCTAAAGGGTTGTTGTTTTTGAATTCTGGTTCAGTTGAGCATGCCACCGGCACCAGGGATTTAAATAAGATGGGTGGTCTGGGCCGGAAGTTACCGGTTACTACCGCAACTTCGGTTGTTGGTTCACTGGCAGTTAGTGGCGTCCCACCCTTAAATGGATTCTGGAGCAAATTATTCATCATTATCGGTCTGTTTGAAGCCCGGGCCTACGGTTTTGCCTTTATCGCCATCCTGGCAAGTGTGGTTACACTATGGTATTATATAATAATCCAGCGTCGGGCCTTCTTTGGCAAATTGAATCAGACCTGGCGAGAGGTGAAAGAGGTTCCTTTCTGGATGGCACTTTCGACGATATTTATTGCCCTGGTCTGTATCATATTTGGTATTGCATTTCCGTTTATCCTGTCGAAATGGATAGCACCGGCGGCGGCGATCTTGAAAGCGGGTGTTTTATCCAGCGTTCACAATCTGGGACTTTAGGAGTTAATATGCAGGCGTTATATTTAATATCCTTATGCGGACTGACTCTATTCTCTATCTTTGCAATATTGAGCAAGGATCTGCTCAAGGCGGCACTCAGTCTGATGGCGGCGAGTATCTTTCTTGCCGTCGTATTCTTTTTTATGCGCGCCTATTATGCGGGTGTATTTGAGATTTCGGTGGTGGCCGGTTTGATTACAGTCCTTTTTGTCTCAACCATAGGTTTGACCCGGGGCGAAGATGTGGCCGAGAGTAAATTACCGCGTATCATCTTTCCTTTATTCTTTATCTGGTTTATTGCTCTCGACCTCTTGATTATGTATGCGCTTTTGAGTAAATATTCACTTTCCCAGACCCGGGTCCAGGAAGCGGCCGGTTTTGGCCAGATCTTCTGGACCAAAAGGACTTTTGACCTCGTCGGCCAGATTGGCATAATCTTTGCCGGGGTCTTCTCGGTTTTAGCCCTGTTCCGAAAGAGAGATAAGAATGGTTAATCTGATCAGTGACTGGTATTTTAATATTGCCTTCTGTGGAATACTCTTCTTTATTGGATTATACTGTCTTCTTTCGATGCGGAATCTAATTAAACTTCTAATCGGGATTGAGGTTATTGCCAAAGGTATCACCCTGGCGATAATCTCAACCGCCAATGCTAAGGGGTTTATCTTTACCGGACAGTGTTTAGCGATTACTTTTATTGTGATTGAGGTTAGTGTCGTGGCGGTTGCCCTCGCAATCATCATTAACATATATCGACACACCCGCAGTCTTGACATTAGAAAATTGACGAAGTTGAAAGGATAATAAATGATTGATATCCTGATTGCCCCACCTATCGCCTTTATAATCTTTCTGGGCATTTTCTATCTTATCTATGGACTTGGTAGTTTAATTGCGCCTAAATTTAAAAAGACTCCGGGTAAGAGTGCAACTTATGTATGTGGTGAAGATATCCCCGGAACCAAGGTGCAGTTCGGTTATCGTCTCTTCTTCTATGTGGCTTTGTTCTTCACAATGATGCATGTGGCAGCGCTGGTTGTGGCGACAATCCCCTCGGGAAAGGTCGCCCTTTTTGGCATATTTTATCTGGCAATGATATTTTTGTCAGTGGTTGCATTAATTACAAGGAGATAGGATGTTAAGCTGGCTTGTGCGATGGTCGAGGATAAAGTCACCCTGGGTATTGCATTTGAATACCGGTGCCTGCAATGCCTGTGATATTGAAATCCTTGCAGCACTTATGCCGAGATTTGACCTGGAAAGGTTTGGTGTTTTATTAAAGGCAACACCAAGGCATGCGGATGTGATTGTCTGTACCGGTCCGATGACGAGGCTAAGCCGGGATAGAATGGTGAGAATCTATGAACAGGTGCCTGAACCGAAGTTTGTAGTTGCGGTTGGCGCCTGTGCAATGAGTGCTTGTGTTTATCGTGGTTGTTATAATATCATCGGTGGTATTGACCAGGTTCTCCCAGTCCATGCCTATATCCCGGGTTGTCCAGTCCGTCCGGATGCAGTGATTGATGGGGTTTATAAGTTGTTGAAGACATTATGATTGAGGAAGATATGAGCGAAACAGAACTTTTAGAAAAGATCAAACAGGGCTTGAAAGAAAAAATTTTAGAAATAACCAATCCCGCCTCAAGAAGAATCTTTCTAAAGGTTGATAAGAAAAACCTTGTTGAGGCAGTACAGTTTTTAAAAGAGAGATTTAATTTTTATCATATTTCTACCATCTCCGGTGTCGATCTGGGTGAGAATTTTGAAATATTATATCATCTTGCCAATGAAAATTGTGTATTGACTGTGCGGACACTGACACCGAGAAATGACCCGAAGGTACCAACAATCACCGGTGTTATCCCTGGTGCCACGCTTTATGAAAGAGAGATACAGGATATGTTTGGAATAAAGGTTGAAGGCCATCCCAATCCAGTGCGCCTTTTGCTTGCTGATGACTGGCCTGAAGGTGTTTATCCATTGCGTAAGGACTGGAAATTTGAGCGTCCTGAAGAAAAAATCCCGGGAGGTAAATAATGGAGGCTCAGGAGTTTAAGGTCCCAATCGGTCCACAACATCCCGCCTTAAAAGAGCCAGTAAGCCTGCGGATGACACTCGAAGGCGAGATAATTAAAGATGCAGATTTACGGCTGGGATATAATCACCGGGGTATTGAAAAACTTGCGGAATCAAGGACTTATATCCAGAATATATATTTGACTGAACGTATCTGTGGAATCTGCTCCCATTCTCACACCACCTGTTTTGTTCAGGGGGTTGAAAAACTTATGGAGATTGAACCAGCAAAGAGAGGCTTATATATCCGCACCCTTGTTGCTGAGTTAGAGCGTATCCATAGCCATCTGCTCTGGCTCGGTGTTGCGGGGCATGAGGCAGGTTTTGATACATTCTTTATGTATACCTGGCGCGACCGTGAACTGGTAATGGATATCCTTGAAATCATTTCGGGTAACCGTGTCCACTATGCGATAAATACCTTTGGCGGAGTGAGGAGAGACCTTGACGAATTACAGATAAAGAAGTGTCTTGATTATCTTGAGATTTTGAAAAATCGCACTGCATATTATGCAAATATCGGAACCAATGAGCCGACATTTGTTGCAAGGCTCGCTGGTGTAGGTAAATTACCCAAGGAAAAGGCATTAGAACTCTGTGCAGTAGGGCCGACCTTAAGAGCCTCAGATATCCCAAGGGATGTGCGCAAGGATGATCCATACGCCTCCTACGCTGAGATCCCTTTTGAGGTCTGCACTGCCGATACCTGTGATGTCCTGGGACGGGTCGTCGTTCGGGTAAAAGAATTGTTTGAGTCTTATAAGATTTGCGAATATATATTAAAGAATTTACCTTCGGGCCCGATAAAGGTAAAGGCCCCGAGGAAGGTTAAACCCGGTGAAGTAGTGAGTAAATATGAGGCACCCCGGGGTGAGAATATTCATTATATTAAGTCTAACGGCAGTGATAAACCAGAAAGATTAAAGGTGCGTGCACCGACACTTGGCAATTATGCTGCAACGATATATATGTTAAAGAATGGATTTATTGCCGATATCCCATTGATCTTTGCAGCCATTGACCCCTGTATTTGCTGTGCGGAGCGGTTGATCCAGATTGATGATATAAAGACAAAGAAATCCAAGATTATGACAATGGCGGAATTGCGTAAATGGTCAATTGAATTTTATAAAAAGAATCCGGTGAAGAAGGAAATAATATGGCCATTTTGAAAGAGGATATCAGGTCATCGGGGTATCGGGAAGAAGGATATCAGGTAAACAGAATATCGGGTAATTATGACCCTCTGATCTCCTGGTATTCTGATATTCACTCCCTGATAATCTGTTGTCCTGATAATCTTGTTAACAAAAGTGGAGTTGGAAAATGGATATCTTAAAGACAATACTTTATCTCCTGATCTATCCTGGTTTTCTCTTTCTCTTTCTCTATTCGACATTCTGTGAGTGGGTAGATAGAAAATTCTATGCGCGTTTGCAGAATCGAATTGGGCCTCTATATACTGGCCCACGTGGACTATTACAGCCAATAGCCGATTTCATTAAACTGATGGCAAAAGAAGATATTATTCCGGAGAAGGCAGATCGGGGAATGTTTTCCGCATTGCCAGTCTTCGCCTTAGCGGTTGTCGCCACGGCGGCGATGTATTTACCGGTCTGGCATTATAAATCAGATCCTACTTTTAACTCATTTCCGGGCGATTTAATATTGATCCTGTTCTTACTGAGTTTACCGACCCTCGCCTTTTTCCTTGCCGGCTGGCATTCAACGAATCTATTTTCTATTGTTGGTGGTGTGCGTGTATTGACGATGCTATTCGGTTATGAGGTGCCTTTATTCTTAGCAGTATTGAGTCCGGCAATCCTGGCTGGTTCCTGGCGGCTTCTCGAGATTACCTGGTTTTATCAGAAGACCCCGCTCCTCCTCCTGGTTAATATCATCGGTTTCTTTGTTTCGCTGGTTGCCCTGCAGGCAAAACTGGAGAGAGTCCCATTCGATGTTCCTCATGCTGAGACCGAGATTGTGGGTGGGACATTCACTGAATATTCAGGCAAAAAACTTGCTTTTTTCAGATTACTCTCAGATATCGAGATGGTTGTTGGTGCAGGTTTGATTGCTGCGGTATTTTTAGGTGGTTTCCCGGGCGGACTGATCTGGGGTGTTATAAATTTTATCATTAAGACTTTAATCGTTATCCTGCTCCTTTCTGCAATCAGGGCGGTCTGTGCCCGGATCCGGATTGACCAGGTTGTATCTTTCTCCTGGCGTTATCTGGCACCTCTCGCAGTTCTTCAGTTATTGATTGTGATAGTTGTAAAATCTCTATCCTATTAAGGGAGAAATCAGTATGAAGATAGCCGCCTTTTTGCCGGAACTGATCAGACACATCTTCAAAAAACCGGCCACAGTTAAATATCCTTTTGAGAAACTCGAAGTCCCGAAGGATTTCCGGGGAACACCGATACTCTATCCGGAGAAGTGTATTGTCTGTTATGCCTGCCAGCGCGACTGCCCGGCTGAGGCGATTGAAATAACAACGGTAAACGAGGCCGAGAAAAAATACAAGATGGTAATTCACAATGATCGCTGTGTCCATTGTGAGCAGTGTGCCGAATCCTGTCCGGTTGATGCCATAAGATTGAATACTGAGTTTGAACTCGCTGCCTTCAGTCGATGGGATTTGAAGGCTGAGTATATCTACATCAAGGCCACCCCTAAGTCTAAAACCGAATAAGATTCAATATTTTAAACCCCTTGACTCAGGATTACCTTAAGGTATAATCTACGGCTGATCAATTTTATAGGCAGGAGGTTATCTGTGTTATCATCTTTTTTATTTATAACATCGATCTTATCAGAATTGCCTTTTTCAATCAGTATTGGCGGCAAGGTAACGAGATACTGGGGAGATTTTGCTATCAGGTCCGAATATGTAGATACGGTAGCCGGTCACCATTATATTAAAGAGGATGTGATCACCGAGAATTATAAAGGTGGTAGCATCGAACTCCTGATCGGCTATAGGGAGAGAATCTATCTGCGCACCGAGATCATCGAATTACGCCTTTTTGACCGCCGCGGCACATCGACCAACTTCGGACAGAATCTTGATACCGACTTTTTCTTTGCCCAACCGATTGGTCCAAAGATCAGTCCCTATATTGCTGCGGGTATTGGCATTGAAAAATTTGAAGGCGCCCGCGATGTTATCGATCCCCGCTTCGTCGAAGGGGCACGCTATGAGATTCGCGGTGGTATAGGTATCAACTATAAACTGAGAAGTCATATCATATTATTTGTCGAGAGCCAGTGGTATGAAAATATAAAGATCATCAGAACGGGAAAGGATGCAATACTGGTTGAATCTTATAATTCAGAGGCGATAGATCTGGTCCGGCTCAATGGAGGAGTGAGAATCCGGTAAGCGGCTGGAGATTTTCGCCGATGAAGTATTTAATCTTCATTACCTTGATTGGTTTGATTTATTCTTCGGGTGTTTTTGCTTCTTTTCTTAAACTGCCCTATCTTCAGAATCTGCTCGATACCAGTGTTGTCATCAGATGGGAGACAATAACGGCTCAGGATGGAAAGGTCCAGTATGGATTGAGCATTCTGTATGGTTTGGAAGTGACCCATCTCGATTCAACCACCCAGCATGAATTGAGGCTTCCGTCACTGATGCAGGATACTGTCTACCATTACCGAGTAATTTCCGGACCTGACACAAGCCCGGACTACACCTTTCATTCCCCGGTTAAGCCCGATAAGCCTTTCCGTTTTGCGGTCATCGGTGACACGAGAACCGACAGCCTTGCCCACCAGATGGTCATCGATCAATTGCTCAGGGGAGATCCCAGGCCCGCATTCATTCTCAATACCGGTGATCTTACGGAGAATGGTGCATCATCAGAATATCAGACATTTTTTAATATTGAGAGTTCGCTCCTTTCACAGGTCTGTCTCTTCCCGGCGCTGGGCAACCACGATCTGGGAAACATAATCAACTGGCATACCTTTTTTGCCTTACCCAATAATGAACGGTGGTATACATTTCGTTATGGCAACTCAGTATTTCACTGTATCGATAACTATTCACCCTATACCAATGATTCTCCTCAATATAACTGGCTGGTGAATGAACTCTTATCTGACAGCGCCGATCCGACCATCAGGCATATCTTTGTATTTTTTCATGATCCACCCTATTCTACAAATCTTGCCCACTCGAGCAACCTCACAATCCGGGAGTATCTCTGCCCTCTCTTTGAGCGGTTTAATATCACTTTCTCATTTCAGGGGCATAATCACTGTTATGAAAGGAGTGTGGTCAATAATATCCATTATACCGTTTCTGGTGGTGGCGGTGCGCCACTCCATTTCTTCTGGGGTTCTCTCGAGCCCTGGTCCGCCTACCGGGAGACAACTTATGAATTTGTTCTGATCGATATCTGTGGTGATACAATCTCCTCTCAGGGGATCAAACCGACCGGTGAGACTTTTGATCACTTTTCTATAATTCATCGGCCAGAGCCCGATAGGACCAACCGGTTAATCCTCCCGTATAACCCCCGACTCAGAATTTTCCCCAATCCCGCGACCGGGGAGATCAGAATTACCTTTGCTCTTCAGACTCAGGGAATGGTGGATATTTCAATTTACAATAGTTCAGGACAGAAGATCGGTTCGGTTATTAAAAAAAATCTTCCGGTCGGTCTTCACAAACTGATCTGGCGCAAGAAGTCTCTTGCCAGTGGAACTTATCTCTGCTTCTTGAATACACCAACCTTTTCTCAATCGGTCAGTTTCAGATTTATTAGATAATCTACCACCTCATATTGCAGGTAACCATTGACATAAGGTGATTAAAGAGTATAATTTTCTATGACCTTAAATGAAGCAAAAGAGAAGATTGAAAAATTACGCCGGCTGATTAACTATCACAACTATCGCTACTATGTACTCAATTCTCCTGAGATATCAGACTACGACTATGATCAACTCATGCAGAGACTTATTGAACTTGAGAAGAAGTTCCCCCAGCTGGTTACGCCTGATTCCCCAACCCAGCGCATCGG
This sequence comes from Caldifarciminota bacterium, assembly GCA_965648915.1. Lineage (GTDB taxonomy): Bacteria > Hydrothermota > Tepidihabitantia > SM23-42 > CAYGYG01 > CBFGIV01. Next base: position 26,505 of record CBFGIV010000002.1, read on the forward strand.
TGGTGAACCACTTAAAGAATTTAAAGTCTTTGAACATAAAATACCGATGCTGAGCCTTGATAATACCTATTCTATCGATGAGGTCTTGGAATTTGACCGCCGGCTCAGGAAACAGATAGCAGAGAAGATAAGATATGAGGTGACCCTTAAGGTCGATGGAGTTGCCGTTGCACTCCATTACAAAAATGGAGTTTTTCAGACCGGGGCAACGCGCGGTGACGGTGTCCGGGGTGATGATGTTACCCAGAACATCAAAACAATCAAGTCTGTTCCCCTGCGCATCCTTTCGGATAACCCGGATTTACAGAATCTTGAAGTCCGAGGAGAGGTCTTCCTTTCAAAGAAGAAGTTTGAAGAGTTGAATCAGGAACGGGAAGATAATGATGAGCCCATCTTTGCTAACCCCAGAAATGCGGCGGCCGGGACGCTTAAACTCCTCGATCCCGCTGAGGTGGCCAAAAGGGAATTGGATATCTTTATCCACACGGTTCCCGCACCACCAGCGGTTAAGTATAAATCCCATTACGAATTGATCAGAGAACTCTCTCAGGCAGGTTTCAAGACGATCCCGGAGATTGAGATCTGTTCGTCGATCGAGGAGGTGATAAAGATACTCGACCACTGGTCGACGAAGAGGGATAATCTCTCCTTTGAAGTTGATGGGATGGTGATCAAGGTCGATTCTTTTGAGCAACGGAAGATCTTAGGTACAACGACCAAGAGCCCGCGCTGGGCGATCGCCTACAAATATCAGGCCCGTCAGGCAATTACCCTTCTTAAAGCGATTGAGCTCGGTGTCGGTAGAACCGGTAAGATCACGCCGATTGCGATCCTTGAACCGGTACCCCTTTCGGGTTCGACAATCTCCCGGGCGACCCTCCATAATGAGGATGAGATCAAGCGTAAGGATATCAGGATTAATGATCGGGTCATCATCGAGAAGGGTGGTGAGGTTATACCCAAGGTGGTTGGTGTGCTCAAAGATCAACGGACGGGCCGGGAGAGAAAATTTGTAATGCCGGAAAGGTGCCCGGTCTGCAACAGCCGGATCTACCGACTTAAAGATGAAGTCGATTATCGCTGTATCAACACTTCCTGCCCTGCCCAGATCAAGAGGCGGATCATCCATTTTGCCGGTCGTAATGCAATGGATATCAAGGGGCTCGGCAATGTCCTGGTTGAAAAACTGGTTGATCAGAAGATTGTCAGGTCTCTTGCCGATCTTTACCGTCTCGATCTCAAGACTATTGCCAGCCTTGAAAGGATGGGAGAAAAGTCGGCCCAGAACCTCTTAGATAGTCTTGAAGAGAGCAAGAAAAGACCTTTTGAGTCAGTCCTTTTTGGACTCGGGATCAGACATATCGGGATTCATGCTGCCCGGCTGCTGGTTGAACATTTCGGTTCGATTGATAATCTTCAAGCCGCTTCAACTGACGAGATCTTAAAGATCCAGGGGATGGGTGAGGTTATGGCCGAGAGTATTGTTAACTATTTTAAGGATGAACATAATTTCGAATTGATTAAACAGTTGAGGAAGGCCGGTCTCAGTTTTGAGAAGAAAAAAGAGAGGACGCCAAAACCGCTTGCGGGCAAGACCTTTGTTCTGACCGGCGAACTTAAATCGATGACCAGGGTCGAGGCTCAGAATCTCATTGCCTCTTTAGGAGGTCATCCGGCAACGAGTGTGAGTAAAAAGACCGATTATGTTGTTGTCGGTGAGAACCCTGGCTCAAAATTTGATCAGGCGCAAAAACTTGGTATTAAGATTCTATCCGAAGTTGAATTTTTGAAGATGGTCAAGAAGCGTGATTAAGAAAAGGAGTAGAGATGAAGGAGACGGGTCAAAAGATGCACCGAAGAACCTTTTTAAAAATCTTCGGTTTTTTAACACCGATAATTCTCTTCCTGGGGAAGATCCCTTTTGCCCTGGCTGGTAAATGGGAGAAGGGCAAGATTAATTACTGGGTCGGTAAGAGTTTTAAGCAGAATAATGTCGATTTATCAAAATTGAGCAAGGGGATAATCCATGCCCGGATTAATGGAAAATGGGATGACTATCAGATCCAGCCCCTGAGTGATTCTTTTATTGAATGGAATTTAACAAGCCGGCTCAAGGGCCTTGAACGAATTAAAAGCGGGGCAATGCCTGACCTGAGCGGTCCCCATTCGGGTGCGGTCGCAACTTATGGTGGCTACCGTCTCGACTCCCGGGTCACCATCAACAATGCGATAAAGGGTATAGGTTGTGCACCGAGAGCAGATCGGGTTGAATCTATGATTAAGAGATTAAAAGCGACAATTAAATATTCAATGCCGGAAAAGATCGATATTTTAAAATCTTTCTATCAGGACCGGAATCTATTTGACTGGACCAAACAGACTTCGCTTGAGTTATATACCCAGCCCGATTTTGAGACCCATACCTTTCTTAATTTGATGGAGAATCCAATTGCATCGATTGTCTTTCTTGATAACCCTTCATTTGAGATAAGGGCAATAACCCGGCTGGTTCATCCTGATGACCGGACTGCATCTAAAGATGAGAGGAATCTCTTGGAATATGTCAATCTGATTCACAGCTATTTCCATGGTCAATTCAAAAAGGTTTTCATTCTTATGGTATTTTATGTAATTGAACTATTTGATAACAGCCCGGGTAAGATGAAGGGCATCAGAATTGTTCCACCATTGTCCGAATAGCGGAGACTCAGTATGAAATATAAAGATGCAGGTGTTGATCGAGCAGGTCTGGGTTCGATAAAAAAGAGAATCAAGTTGCTTGCCCGAAAAACCTTCAATGCACGAGTCCTGAGTGAGATTGGACTCTTTGGCGGGCTCTTTGAGATCAGAGGGTTTAAGCGACCGGTCCTGGTTGCCAGTACGGACAGTGTGGGGACCAAGATTATGATCGCGGCGATGGCGGGAAAGCACCGGTCGATCGGGATGGATATTGTCAATCACTGTATCAATGATATCCTTACCCTGGGTGCCCGGCCCTTATTTTTTCTCGATTATATTGCATATACCCGGCTGGAACCAGAGGTTATCGGTGAAGTTGTTGAGGGGATGGCCCAGGCCTGTCGTCAAGAAGGAGTGGCGCTGATCGGAGGCGAAACCGCTCAACTGCCTGGCTTCTATCCTGATGGTATTTATGACCTGGTTGGTTTTATCGTTGGTGTTATCGAGAAAGGAGATGTTATTGATGGGAGAAGAATCAGGCCGGGTAATCTGATCGTCGGTTTTCGTTCCAATGGCCTTCACACCAATGGCTATTCATTAGCACGAGCAGTCTTATTCAAAAATAAGAGATACAGTATATCCACCTATCTACCTGGACTTAAAAACAGCCTCGGCACTGAATTGCTGAAACCCCATATCTCATATCATAAAAAACTCAGACCTCATTTAAGAAGTATAAACGGATTGGCTCATATTACCGGCGGTGGTTTTTATGAGAATATTGAACGGATCTTACCAGAGGGTTGCCGGGCCTGCATTGTGAAATCGAGCTGGCAGATACCCCCGATCTTTAATAAAATTCAAGAAATAGGGAATATTCCGGAAGAGGAAATGTATAATGTATTTAACATGGGTATTGGTATGGTTGCGTTTGTTGATCGGATGGTTTCTAAGAGACTTAGTGAAATCGGTGGGATTGAAATCGGGTTTGTGGAAAAAGGGCATAAAGAAGTAGTATTGTTAGAAAGATGATTGATAAACTAAGTAAAATCCTCGAAGTAGATAGTCGTTATCACTATGAAGCTTACATCTTTGTGCTTGAAGCCCTGGCTTATACTTTAAGAAAACTGGAAGTAAAACGACATATTACCGGCCGAGAACTTCTGGGTGGGATAAGAGATCTGGCACAGGAGAAGTTTGGCCTTATGGTCAAGAGTGTTTTTGCATACTGGGGCATCAAAGAGACGCTCGATTTCGGACATATCGTTTTTAATCTTGTGGAGTGTGGACTATTGAAGAAGACCACTGAGGATAAGTTAGAGGATTTTAAGGATGTTTACGACTTTGAAGAGGTATTTGTACGCAACTATCCAATCGATGTTGATCGAGAGAAGATAAGAAAGGCAAAATTTCTGCCTTCACATCTCGGTTGACAGAGAGGTTTTTTTTCAGTAGAATATATGAAGATGAATCTGGACTTTGAAGTAAAAAAGAGGATATCAGTGTTTAAGCAGCAGTCATAATCAAGCAAAAGGAGGTCTGCGATGAAAAAATTGTTAACCTTTGGTGTTATTATTGTTCTATTAAGTTGCGGGCCGAGAGAAGAGAAACTCACCGGTGAACCCGGGGGAACACTTGTGATTGGCACTATGGAAGAACCTTCTTCTTTAGTCCCATTAAAGCCGTCGGTGACCGGTTCGAATGAGATTATGGATATGCTCTTCCTCCATCTCCATCGAGTTGACCCCGGGTCCGGTAGGATTATCAACCAACTGGCAACTGCCTGGGAATATTCAGAGGACCTGAAGATGATCACCTACACATTAAGAAAAGATGTCAAATGGTGGGACGGTAAACCGGTTACGGCCGAAGATGTGCTTTATGCTTTTGAAAAGATGAAAGACCCTAAGACTGGTTACCCGAATATCACAAGCATCAGAAATATCGAAAAAGCAGAAGTGCTCGGGCCCCATACGATACGATTCAGATTTACTAAAGTATACGGTGATCAACTGATCGATTCCGATATCCAGCCTGTCCCCAAACACATCTTAGAAAAGAATCCTGATCTCGATAAGTTTGGTGAAAATCCAGTTGGAAATGGCCCATTTATTGTGAAGAGATGGATTCGGGGTTCATCCCTGGAACTTGTCGCCAATCCAGAATTTTATCGAGGCCGGCCACCGCTTGATCAGATCCGATTTATCTTCTACACCGACCTTGAGGCAATGGCCAAAGACTTTGAAGATGGAAAGATCGATATGATAACCGATGTGTCACCTGCCCTTGCCCAGAGATGGCAGAAGAATCAGAATATCGTCATAAGTTCCCAGCCCGGTTCCAGTTATATCTATATCGGGTGGAACCTGAGACACCCCTTGTTGCAGAATATCGAAATTAGAAAGGCACTGACTATGGCAATAGATGTGCCAAAAATTCTGAAAGAAAACTTCCTTGATCAGGGAGCGATAGCGGTTGGTCCAATACCACCAAGCAGCTGGGCATACAACAATAAGATTAAACCAATAACCTATAATCCTCTTGTTGCCCAGGATATCTTATTAAAACAGGGTCTTACTGATGTAGATCGAGACAAATTCTTAGAGAAAGATGGTCGCCCTTTTGAACTAAATCTGATTACCAACAAAGAGAATACTCTTCGGGTGGCAATTGCCAATCAGGTAGCCAGTCAACTGGCAAAGATCGGTATCCGGGTTAAAGTTCAAGCCCTCGACCTGAATTCTTTCGTCAACAGCATTCTAACCGGCAAATTTGATGGCTATATAATGGGTTCGCGCGTTTCTCAGAAGATTGATCCCTCAATATACTGGTATTCTGATCCTCAGCGTGGTCGATATAATCTTGTTGTTTATAAGAACAGAGTCGTTGATAGTCTAATTGATGAAGGGCTGGTGGCATTGAGTCGGCGTCGAGCAAAGGAGATCTGGGACAGGTTTCAGGAGATTATCTACGAATCCCAACCATTTACTTTTCTTGTCATACCCAATGAAATCTCGGCAACCTATAAGAGGGTCAGAGGGATTAAGGAGAGCGGGCCGAGTATCTATGAGTCTTATGCATACTGGATACCTGAATCAGAAAGAAGACCAATCGCCGTTGCGGCGACGACACCGCCGACGCCATCACCATCTCCGACGCCGACGACAACTGTCACTACAACTACACCGATAGCACCGGCTGAAGCTCCTAAACCAAAGACGCCTACTCCACCGGCTCCAAAACCACCACAGATTGTCGAACCGGAAAAGATACTTGAAGCAAGGGCTAAAGCCGCTGAGACCCCTCCTCCAGAGACGACTAAACCTGTCGTAACTCCACCGCCTATGCCTAAGCCGGTGATAGAGACCCAGGCTCAGATAATAAAGCGGGTCAATGCTATATATCCCGAGGCAGCGCGCGAATTCGGTGCAGAAGGTGTCGTTAAAGTACGAGTCATCGTCGGGGCTGATGGTAAGGTCAAGAATGCAACGGTGGTGAAGAGTTTTGGCAACGCATTATGTGAAGAAGCAGCACTCCGGGCTGCTCAGCAGTGGGAATTCAAGCCAGCAACTAAAGATGGGGTACCGGTTGAGTCACCATTGACTCTTGAGTTCACATTTAAGCCATAATATAATAAAGATTGATCGGCAATTTAGCAAAAATGCCGGGAGGGGGATTTGAACCCCCACGGTCTTTAAAGACCAGAGGATTTTAAGTCCTCTACGTCTACCATTCCGCCATCCCGGCAAAAAAACTGAAGCCGAAATCTGCTATCAGAATTACTTCCCTTTGATTATAACAAAAAGTGACAGTTTGTCAACGAATCGATTTAAATCAAAAATAATCTTACCGAAAATAGATAATTTAATCAAATTAGAGTATCTTCCCAATACTTGAAAATATAACCCACACTTTCAGCAGGATGAAAAATAAAAAATTACTTATAAATCACCAACTTTTCAATATCATCATCTTTCTTTATAAAATAAACCCCAGAATTCAAATCAATGTCATTCTTGCCTTTATCTATTTTTCTAATTTTTCTTCAGCAACGCCGATAACCATTGAATCCGCAGGGATTACAGCGGAGTCAGATATTTATTTTTTACACTTTAATGTTTATCCAGCGTTTTTAAGTATCTAAAATTCTGCACAACGATCCGCCATAAAGCGTGGCGTACTGACACTACATTAGTGTTTTCTCCTGCTCAGGACAGTTTTTTCGTATTTTTTTATTGTGCCAAGCCAGTCCGGGTCAAGGGGTACATTGGAAATAAAACAAAAATAATCCCAGACTGCACTGAAAGGCAATGTCTTTGTTCCTTCATAAATACCGAGCCTGGAAATATAATCTTTTCTTTCTTCAGAATCTTTTAATATCTTTATCGGCTCAAGCAGGGCGTATAATAATGCCTTCTGGACTGAACGGGCACCCAAGACCCAGGCGCCAATACGGTTGAGTGTTGCATCAAAATAGTCAAGCCCGATATAAATTCTTGAGAGCGCATCGCATCGGACAATTTCAGAAAACAATTCCCGGAGTGTATCATCAAACAATGGTATGTGGTCGCTGTCCCAGCGCACGCCCCGGCTGATATGAAGCAGAATGCCTTTGATAAATAAAAGCAAAGAGGATATTTTATCCGCAATAGATTCGGTGGGATGAAAATGTCCGAGGTCAAGACAGAGCATTAAATCATTCTTTAAGGCATAACTTAAGTAAAATTCAAATGAACCCGTGACAAATGATTCACTACCGATTCCAAAGAGTTTTGGTTCCAGGGAGTCTTTTAAAAATTTTTCAGGATATTTTTTTGAATATATTTTATCAAGTGAATCTTTGAGCAGACTCCGATAACCGATACGGTCAACACAGATATCCTTCATTCCATCCGGTATCCAGAGATTATGGACCGCGGGCATTCTTAATGCCCGGCCAAAATAGGTAGCAATTTCTCGCGCACGACGGACATGCTCAATCCAGAAATCCCTTATATTTTTATTTTTACTGCTCAAGGTAAATCCATCTTCAGACAGAGGATGGGAGAATAGTGTAGCATTGAAGTCAAGCCCTAATTTTTTTTCTTTTGCCCAGTCAATCCAGGATTGAAAATGCTCAATTCCAATCTCATTCCGCTCAATCTTTTTGTCCCCAAAATCACCATAGATTGCATGGAGATTGATACGGTGTCTGCCCGGGATTAAAGATAGTGCCATTGTTAAATCCTTGCGCAACTCTGAAATATTACTTGCCCTGCCTGGATAATTTCCCGTGACCTGTATCCCACCTGAGAGTCCTGAACCCTGAGTTTCAAATCCTTTTATATCATCACCCTGCCAGCAATGGATTGAGAGACTTATCTGCGCAAGTCTTTTTATTGCCTGCTCAGTATCAATCCCAAACTTGTGATATTTTTCACGGGCATATCTATATTGTTCAATAAGCTTATTTTTCATCTATTCTCCTTTACGATTTTTTGCTACTATATTTTGATATGCTTCTTCATATCTATCCCATTTTTGTTTTTCTTTAGGTTGGTAAACTTTGATATCAAATGAATTCCTGACAATCGCCCGCAGTTGTCCAAGAGACTTTATTCTTTCTTTTGCTTTTGCCTGGATAAGAAGGTTGCCAATTGCCGTTGCCTCAACTGGTCCGGCATAGACGGTTAAGCCAGTAGCATCCGCAGTGAACTGGCAGAGCAAAGAATTCAAGGCACCACCACCAATTATATGAATACAGGAATAATCAGTCTGACTTATTTCTCTGACTTCGTTCAAGACTTTCCGATAGGAAAAGGCAAGGCTCTCCAGAATACAACGTACAAACTGTCCGATATTTTCAGGTGTCTTTTGACCGGTCTTTATACAAAACTCAATTATCTCCTTGGGTAAATTATTACTGTATAAAAATCGAGGATCATAGGTATCAATCAAGGAGCGAAATCTCTCTTCGTTTTGGGCAAGTCCAATTAACTCTTCATAAGAATAAATCTTATTTTTATCCCATTCCTTTTTGCAATTATGTAATATTCCGAGCCCCATTATATTCTTTAAAAGACATATCCTTCTTTCTACACCACCTTCATTCGTAAAATTATAGTAATAGGTCTTATCGTTTATGACCGGTCTGTCCGACTCTATCCCGAGTAGTGACCAGGTTCCAGAACTGATATAGATAAAATCCTTATCCAATGCCGGGACTGCGGCAATCGCGGATGCGGTATCATGGGATGCAACTGCAATCACTGTTGTATCCTTCAATCCGGTCATTGATGATACCTCACTATTTATCCTGCCAATACTGGTGCCGGGATTGATGACCGGCGGGAATATATCGGGACTGACACCGAGCACCTCAATGATTTTTTCATCCCATTCGTTTTTATTGATATTATAAATCTGGGAGGTTGTTGCAAAGGTGAATTCAGCAAATTTCTTTCCGGTCAGAAAATAATTTATGATATCGGGTATAAAAAGGAGTTTTGCGGCCTTTTTGATCAGCGGGCTATCGTTGACCACCATCGCATAGAGTTGATACAGGGTATTTATTTCCATAAATTGAATCCCGGTACGTTGATATATCTCTTCTTTAGAAATCTTGCTGGTGAATTTCTCAACCATTCCCCTGGTCCGGCCGTCGCGGTAGGAAAATGGCGGTGCAACCAGATTGCCATTTTTGTCTAAGAGCCCGAAATCAACACCCCAGGTATCAATCCCGATTGAGACAGGCTTTTTCGTTATTTCTTTAGCGCAAATTGACAAACCTTTTAAGATTTCGCGATAAAGATTTTCAATATCCCAATGCAAGCCATCCGGCATCTGGATTGTATCATTGGCAAAACGATGCAATTCTTTTATTGTCAATCTGCCTTTTTCTTCAAGTATCCCTGCTATCACCCTGCCACTACCTGCACCAAGGTCAATACCGAGATAAGTATCAGACATAATCTTTGAGATTAAAACTTTTTATCCGATGATTCTTCATTCTCTTTGTTGTTTCTTTGTCAAGTGCTTCCGTGCCCGGGCACCATTAGCCATGACAAGATAGATACGGTTACTTAAAATCGGGTCTGGAACAGGAAATAAAATCTTTTCTCCTTTCTTTAGCGTTTTAATTTTATCCTGTAATACTTCAGTCACATCAACCGAGATATTTCCGGCATTGCGCTCTGCCCAGCCCTTTTGCCAGAGGAATTTGCCGATTTCGCCGATCTCATCAATGATCTTTTTCAATTCAGGATTTTTCATAGACAATTCATTCCTCCTGCGGAGTGATTTTCAGGACAATTCCATCTTTTTTATCAATATGCCAGTATATAAAATTCTGATGCCGGAAATCAATAATCTCGGTCTTGTCTGTTATCAAATCCGTTATTTTATAAATACGGTCCAGTCCCGCATTAATGGTGAACTTGACACCGCAGGGATTATTATTGTTATTCACTGCAATAAGATAGTAGCTATCATCGCGTCTAAATAATGCGGAATGGATATTCTTCTCCTTTGTGTGACAATAGATATTTATCGCAAATTCAAGCAAAAGATTGGCGAGCATCTCAGCATCAGGTCTTAAGCCAATGAAGGTCAATCTTCCCTTTCCAATACTCTGGATATAACCGACGATATAATCACTTCCCGTTGGTAAATTCGTGAACCAGAATGTAGTATTGAGACATTTCGCCATTATCGGGATTCCCGGGACTTCCTTAAAATAATAGATATAAGGTGATTGGGTATTGATTTCTCTGTTACCAAGCCTGAGCCGGATCTTTCTTGGACTCAATTCATAGCCGATTATACCTTCAGGCGCAGGAATATTTAGAATGTTTGCGTCCTGGAGATTATCGTCAAATAAAACCGGCTTACCAATTATAACAAAATGCCCGCCATTCTCTATATATTTTAAAATCTTGTTTTGATACTCAGCTGACAGCCATTCTTCACCGGCATAAAAAAGGATTGGTTTATCACACTCATTATAATTCAGGTCAAAAAATTCAAAATCTATACCCGTATCATAAAAAGATTTTAATAAATCATCACCAGCATAAATGCCTGATGTTATCTCGTTTTGTTTATTACAGACTGCCTGCTGGAGAAAGTCTACAGCAATTCCGACTTCACAGCATCTTTTCAAATCAGGTGGTTTAATCTCATTATAAATCTCCACAATTTTTTTGAATACTGAAAATAGTTCGGGATGCTCAATACCCCATTCATTTATCGGGCTCATATACCAGTTATCGCGGTTTACAAGCATATACCAGTTCCAGCCGGCCGCACCAGCGAGTAATGCGGAAAGGCATAATAAACGATAATGATTTGCACTTAAAGCGCCGGTTTGATAATGCCAGCCATGCCATATCCCGGATTCAAATTCGGCAATAAATGGTAATCTTGAATAGGAAGCGACATAGCGAATGGAAAAGAGAAAATGGCGGTGTTCATCCGGACGCCTGTCAAATTCGTTGGTCGGATAATAATCCGGGGCAGATATATCAGCGATCTTTTCCAGTAAGGGCCAGGGCTGGACACCAATGGTATCAACATTGAAATAGATTGGTATATCAACACCACATTTCTGGTAGATCTCTTTATTCCACCGCGCAACCTCTTTTGTATACCACAATAAAAAGCGCACGACATCAATCCTTCTACAATCAATCTTTGTTAAATCATCAAATGCGCGGACTTCAGAGAATCTTGAGTAATCGGTCTTCCATAATCGGTTCAGATTCGTAATATCGCGGTATCGTTTTTCAAGAAATTCCTGAAACATACCCATGGTATTACCGAGTCCGAGTTGTTCACCATAAAAATTTATGAATGGATGGATTTCATTATCCGGCTGTAAAAGGATTATCCTTCCGCCATTGGTGGCAAAGTATGGTTTCAAAAATTCTGTTATCTCACGAATCCAGTGGGCTGCCTCTTTTTTAAATTCTAAATGGAGCCGGTGATAAGGGACAAGCCGTTCAGGTATACCAAAATTTATCCATTCAGAATAGATATAGGGACCGGGTCTGATAATTATATAAAAATCCATTTCACTGAGTAGTTCCAAGAAAGATTTTAAGTCTCTTCTCGGGTCGGTCTTACCGGTAAAATCGTATTTATTGACTTCAACCTCGTGGAACTGCCAGCAGACATAGGTTGATACAATTTTAAGTCCGAGTCCTTTGACCTTATCAAGAATTGCCTTCCAGGATTCAGGTGCGAGCCGCCAGTAATGGACCTCACCGCTGAGCAGGGGAATTGCCTTTTCATCAAGATAGAGTTTTTTTTCTTTTATAAAAAGGTTAAACATTATTTACTCCATGATATTATTTAAATCTTTAAATTGATTTTTGATTGAAGGATAGAGCGTCCTATACAATTTGTAGTATTTTTGATAGATTTCAGAATCTTTATCCGGTTTTGTGATACCGGTCTCATAGATCGTCATTTTACAGGCTTCTTTTGCATTTCTATAAACTTTGGTTCCGACACCGGCAATTAGTGCAGCGCCGAATGCTGCACCCTCGGTTGCATTCACGGTTACAATATCAAGGTTAAAGATGTCTGCCATTATCTTTCGCCATAACAGAGACTTTGCACCACCACCCGAGACCCGAACCCGATTAAATCTTATTCCCATATCCTTTAATAATTCCAGGCAGTCCTTTAAGCCGAATGTTATACCTTCGATCACAGCGCGGGCAAGATGGGGTCGGCTATGCTTCAATGATAAGCCAAAGAATAAACCCCTTGCATAAGGGTCAGGATGGGGTGTCCTTTCTCCCGAAAGATAAGGGAGAAATACCAACCCTTCAGCACCAGGTGGGATTGTGCCTGCCTCTTTTGTAATCAAATCATAGATATCAATCCCCTTATTTTTTGCGTAAATCTTTTCATTGCTGTATAACAGATCCCTTAACCATCTCAAACTGCCACCGGCAGAAAGCATCACACCCATCAAATGCCACATATCAAATACTGCATGGCAATAGGTGTGCAGTCTGCCGTTTTTATCATACCGATATGTATCAATTGCGGCAAATACGACACCAGAAGTGCCGATTGTTACCGATATCGTTCCTGGCTCATATATTCCAGTGCCGATTGCTTGGGCTGCCTGGTCACCAGCACCGGCAATAACCGGGGTGTCTTCTCTTAGACCGGTCAATCTTGCAGCATTCTTGCTCACATAACCACATACCGCCGGTGATTCATAAACCGGTGGTAGCCATTCCCTTTTTATCTTCAGTCCATTTATTATCTCATCTGACCAGTCTCTCTTTGCTACATCAAATAGACAGGTTCCTGAGGCATCTGCCACATCCATACCCTGGGTTTCAGTGAGTTTGAAGCGCACATAATCCTTGGGCAAAAGGATATGGGCAATCTTTTTGTAGTTCTCGGTTTCATTGTTTTTTATCCACAGAATTTTACCAGCAGTAAAACTCGGCAGACAGGGCTTTCCCGCTATCTTTATCATTCTTTCTGCGCCGATAATGCGATTTATTTTTATACACTCTTTTACCGTGCGCTGGTCATTCCAGAGGATACAATTTCTTAAAACATTTTTTTTATTATCAAGGATGACCAACCCGTGCATCTGTCCGGTCAGCCCGATTCCTGCGATGCGGTTCGGATTGGTGCGGGATTTTGCCAGTACCTGTTTAATCCCCTTTATCGTTGCCTTCCACCAGTCTTCGGGATTCTGCTCAGACCAGTTTGGCTTCGGTATGTATACAGGATATTCGTTTGTAGAAGTGGCAATGATATCGCCATCAGAAGCAATCAAAACTACCTTTGCACCGGTCGTACCAATATCAATCCCCAGGAGCAATTCTTTCATTTAATTTTGAGTCGGGGCAGTTCAGGTAATTTTTCTGGTCTCAATGCCCGCATTCTTATCAGGTATGCCTCAATCCAACCCCGCGCCTTATCCGGATTATTTATTGCATAGACTATTGATTCATGGTCCATTGCATTTATCCGGTCATTTGCAGATCTTATTGCATCAATTGAAATCTTTATTGCGGTCTGGACATCCATCCTTTCCGGATTTATATCAATCCCGAACCAGCCATTGTAAGAATGCATCTTTAAGACATATAAGAGTGCCTCAAATTGTTCAGGTGCCACAACCCCGATATTCAAATCCTGGTCAAAATTTCCCAGTGGCTGGGAATTGAGATGCATATGGGCGAGTCGGGCTTCGCTCAAAGGAAGAGAATATGCATAGGCAAGGTCTTCATAAGCCATAAGTGCATGTCCAATCTCCGGATTCATACAACACAACTTGTGCCCCTGTTTCAATAGGGCAAGATTCTTTTTGTTCCTTAAAAGTGATTCCACTTTGTGGCATAATAACATCCCTTCTGCAGTGGTGCCAAAAAGGATTCTGCCCCGTGGCTCATAAGGTTTTGGTTCAAATGCAATCCGCACACCCGGGACTTTATCCATTGCCTGTGCCAGACCCCGGGCAAATCTGTCCCAGAATTGGAAGAAGTCAATGCCGAATGGATTTTCATAACCATCAATACCGGGCCAGACAACCGCGAAATCGGTATCAAATTCTCTATTCAATCTCAGGGTTTCTACTGTCAGTTCAATCGCCTTCTGCCGGTATTTTTCTATTGGATTTGAGAGAGAGCCGAATTCAAAATCCTTATCCCGGAATAGAAGGGGGACGATGGTAACGAGTTTCATCCCGGTTGATTTCAAAAATTTCTTCCAGATTTCAAGATTTTTTTCATTTATCTCATTGGGATAATGTGCCTCAAGTCCGGTGAGTCCATAATCCTGGAGTTCTGCTGCGATATCCAGCCGTCTTCTTATATCTAAATCTTTTTTATATTTATCATGGAATCTTGAGTCGGGTGGAGAGAAATACCAGATGCCTGCGGAAAACTTTAGATCGAGTTTAAAATCTCTAAGATGTTTAACTAATTCTTCAGGTTTTCTACGAATTGCCTCTCTTCTTATATCAACTAATGGCATTCTTCCTCCTATGTTTGTCAGGATCCTGGATTGAGGGCGGTGGTATTACAAGATTTATATCTTCAAATTTTATATTACCCTGTTTACTTATTCTCAAAATTATCGCCTGATATGGTTTAAATTGTAAATTTATTCCATTATTATGGCCAGCATAATTTATTAAAATTTTTACATTCATATCAGTCTCACAGAACGACTGACCATAGCGCATAGGATAGGTTATTGACCTTGTCATTGGATGGCTGAAAAAGATTATCATATCCTCGTCAATCTGCCGACACCAGAACTCAGGGATTAAATGTCCTTCAATCAGGGGTGGTTTTTTTGCTGTTTTCTGTAATATTCCGCTCACGCTCTTCTGAGAAAATAGTTCTCTTATTAGTGTATCATATTTTTTATCTTTATTAAATCCGGGCTGGCTTGGTTTTTTAATGATACAGATTGGGCAACCCATTTTGGCAAGTCTTAGTAAATTTTGTAGTGGCTTAATATCGAGCCAGTCAACATCAATATAAAGAAGATCAAAATTCATCTGTCCGATTTTCAGACGATTGTCGGCATATTCGGCATTAGCAAGAAAATGGTTCGTCACCCAGAAAGGCCCGAATCCTATTAAATGTTCGGGAAATTTTACATACTGCAATTCCCAGTGGTAATGGGCACTTGGACGCTGGAGTTCCTCAGGTAATTCATTCTTTATCCAGGTGTCTTCAAGGGGTAGATAGACTGCAACCTGACCACAGGGTTTTCCTGAACGCATCAAATTACTCACCTTCTCAAGATATTGATTGAAATCAGGAAGTTCTTTAACAAAATTGCAATCCGGTCCGGTATGGACTGTAGCATAGAAACGATTTTTTCCTCCGGGTGGATTATAGGGCATTCCGTGCCAGACGATGAAATTTATACCATTGGCAAAAAGGGCATCAGCAAGGAGTTTCAAATCGGCAATCTGTTCTTTTTCCTGGTAGGGTCCAGGCCCAGGATATGGCAACCAGCCATAGATACAGGTAAATGCCTCAGCCGAAACTATCTCTTTCCCGCTCAATGCACCGGCAGAGGCAGGAATCTGGGAAAAATGCGGATCAAATAACAATGCCTCGCTCTCGGGCACATCCACTTTTGAATATGCCTCAAGCAAATCCGTCGGTGCACCATGGCACTGGACCCTGGAGATTCCCCCGAGGCGATGGCATATTTCGGTTAAAGGTAAGTAGAATTCGTTGATAATCAATCGGGCAATGAGTTTGCGATAGTCATAACGCACTGACTGCCTTTTATCAAGGTCACGAATATATAATCTGATATCATAACCAAACTCATCCATAAATAAATTTTCAAATCCATCGGTCCATAAAAGTTCGGTATCCACTTCCCAGGAATCACAGAAGAGTGCCGAAGGGCTTATCTTTAATGCCGGTTCAAGTACCCTGCCCATTTTTTCGGCATACCTTTCAAGTGCCTTATGGTCGAGATGATTCAAAATAAATCCCTGTTTTGAATGGGCGATCTCCCAGGATTTTTCAAGGCGCTGTGGAGAGAGACCATAAAAATTCTTTGCCGCATCCTTTTCTTCAATAAATGAACCACCAAAGGGCCAGGCAGTGCCAAAGGTAAAATCACAACCCAGACCAATCTTTGTCGCATATTCTTTGGCAAAGGCGACGATTTTGCTCCATTCATCAGAGAGCCATTCAGGTCCGGGCTCGGAATTGGGCAGGGGATACATAAAGGCGAGTTCCACGCCGCCGAAGTTACTTTTCTTACACCAGTCAAGTTGATATTTTACTACTTCCGGGTCAATTTTCCCTGAAAACCACCACCAGCGGATATAGGGTCTGGCAGTTTTATATATCTCTTTTAAAATCATTCTACCGGATTAGATTATATGTTCAATTATTCCGATGTCAAGAAGTCTATAGAATATAAAGGAGCACTTTCAAATTGCCCCTTATCAACCATCTATGCTATTTTATCTCAATAGAACTCCTTTCTTGATGAAGCGTACCTCAGTGGTACTCAATCGAAAAAACTGTTGACACTCGGTGAATAACAAGTATCATTGTATGCTCTTGGTCTGTTTAACGCAGGAGGTATCTATGAAGAAGTTTGGCATACTCTTTTTGGTTGGTATGATATCAATAATTGCCGGCGCACCAATTGAATACCTTGTCAGGATTGAATTAAATCCCCAGGGGAGAATATACGACCTGGCGGATATGCAGATCTGTATTATTGATGAACTGGATGGTTTCTGTCTGGCAATAATCAGCGATGGTGAATGGGCACTTCTCGACCTGCATAATTTCAAGTATAAGATACTCGACACCAGTCCCCGGAGTAAGAGTTACTACATCGTCTATCCGGCGCAATGGGTCCCGATTGATAACTTAAAGCCTTATGGTGATATTCTCGATTATGATGGTCAGGCAGTTATCTTCCGAACTGAAGAGAAGAATATCTTTTTCTTAAATATGATGCAGGTCGAATTGAAGAAGGTCTTCTTCGATCCGATGGTGATAAAACGCGATTATCAGAGTTTCACTGCCCCACCTTCAAGTCCTTTGATCGATACGCTGATCCAGCAGATGGTCAGCCAGGTCTCGTCCGATACCCTTCTGTCATTTCTCAATATCTTAACCAAGAACTTCGGTATCAGGTATTCGACCTATCGCGGTTGCTCGCTGGCGGTGCGCTGGTTCAGAGATAAATGTCGCAGTTATGGAGCTGACAGTGTCTATCTCCATCCCTATCGGACTAGTTATGCGGAAAATTGCATCGCAATCAAGCGCGGAATCAGATATCCCAACTGGAAGCGATATTATGTAATCTGTGGTCATATCGATGCGGTTTCGGTTTCGCCCGGTGCCGACGATAATGGAAGTGGAACGGCCTGCGTGCTTGAGGCGATTCGGATTATGCGCCGTTACCGGTTTGAGAATGGTATAAGGTTTATCACCTTCACCGGTGAGGAGCAGGGTCTTTATGGGAGCGCGGCCTATGCAAGTAATGCTCGAACCCAGGGCGACAGTGTCCTGGGTGCACTCAATTTTGATATGATTATGTATCAGCAGACCAATCCCGATACATTAAGACTGGCGATCGGACGCACCCGGGCAGATACTGTGCTGTATAATACCTTCAAGGCAGCAGTCGATACCTATACGACCCAGCGGACGATTTGTCAGAGCCTCGGGTTTGGCTCTTCGGACCATGCCTCTTTCTGGAATAATGGTTATCCAGCATTCTGTGGTATTGAACACCACTATACGAGTAATCCCCATTATCATACTTCACACGATTCAGTGGGTGCTCCCGGCTATTCAATTCCATTCCTGACCAGTTGTGTCAAGGCAGCGATTGCGGGTCTGGCGCGGCTTGCAGTGCCAATGGCAGCAGGTGTTGAAGAACTAACTATCCCAGCAGGGGAGATCCCGAAGTTAAAGGTATCACCCAATCCTGCCCGGACCTGGGTTAGATTTCAGATATCAGATCACAGGGATAAAAGTTTGAGCATAAAGATCTACGACATCACCGGCAAACTGGTCAGAGAGACTGACCAGTTGATCTGGGACTTGCGTGATGATTCGGGTCGACGTCTCCCTGCCGGTATCTATATCTGCCGGCTGAATACAGAAAGGGAAGAATCGACAGCAAAAATCATTCTGCTGGATTAAGAGATCATCGATCAATCAGGCCCCGCTATTTTCCCGGCGGGGCTTTTTATTTGCTAATTGACAATATTGATAGTTGGAGTAAATTTAAGCGATGAAGGAATGGATCTTGCTGGATCAAACTGCAGATATGCCGGATCTACCCGGTATTCCCGGGCCAGTATTAAGGGTACTGAAGAATCGCGGATATAATACGAAAGATGCGATTGAGAGATTTCTCAACCCCGAACTTAAATACCTCAATTCACCATTCCTCTTTGCAGATATGGAAAGGGCGGTTGAGAGGATTGTCGGGGCTCAAAGGGCGGGTGAAAAGATTCTTGTTTATGGTGATTATGATGCAGATGGGATAACCGCAACTGCGATGTTGATTCAGTTTTTAAAAGGGATCGGGATTGATGCCGGATATTATATTCCTCATCGGATAATTGAAGGTTATGGACTATCAACTCGCGGTGTTGAGTTTGCCCGGGAGCATAAATTTTCGGTCTTGATTACGGTCGATTGTGGAACAAGTTCGGTTGCGGAAATCGATATGGCCCGAGCAGCAGGCATTGATGTTATCGTCTGTGACCATCACGAACCGGGTGAGATACTGCCTCAGCCTTTTGTCTTCTTAAATCCCAAGTTGGTAACCGCCCATTATCCATTCAAAGAGCTTTCCGGAGCGGGTGTAGTTTTTAAAATGATTCAAGCGTTATCCATCTATTTAAATAAGCCCGAACTTGCGGAAGATTACCTCGATTTATGTGCCTTAGGGACGGTTGTCGATGTTGCCCCCTTGATTGATGAGAACCGCATTCTGGTCAGGTTTGGCCTGGAGCGGATGGCCCGGACTGAGAATATCGGTCTCGAGAGAATAATTGATCGTGCCGGCTTAAAGAATAAGATGCTTACCCCTTACCATTTAAGTTTTATAATTGGGCCGAGGATAAATGCTGGTGGTCGTATGGCTGAAGCCACGATTGCCTTGAAATTATTTTTAACCGAGGACCATCAGGAAGCTGGCCATATCGCTTCCCGGCTCGAAGAGGAGAATCAACGCCGTCAACAGATCGAGGATCTTATCCTGAATGAAGCCTTGTATTTAATCGATGAAGAGAAAAAAGACCGAAACCGGGTGGTTGTTCTTGCCCGTGAGGGATGGCATGAAGGGGTGATCGGGATTGTCGCCTCGAGGATCGTCGAGCGTTTCTATCGACCTGCTTTTCTGATTGCCCTGAAGGATAAACGGGGTAAGGGATCGGGTCGGAGTATCCCGGGATTTCACCTGGCTCAGGCCTTGAAGTATTGCCAGCAGGAACTTGTTTCCTATGGTGGACACAAACAGGCAGCAGGTCTGGTGATTGAACAGTCCAAGATTGATGGTTTTGAAACCCGTATCAACGAATATGCGAGTCAATTTCCTGAAGATCTCTTTACCCCCAGGACTTATATTGACACGAAGATATCACTCGCCGAGATCGATTACCACCTGGTTGAATTTCTTAAAAAATTTGAACCGACCGGCATAGAAAATCCGACCCCTACCTTTCTGGGAGAAAGATTGGAAGTGGTTGGTTATCCAAGGGTTGTTGCCAATTCGCACCTCAGGTTTGCACTGCGCGAGAAGAAAAAAGCCCTGCCCGCAATTGGCTACGGGATGGGTGAAAAGATTGTCGGGTTAAAAGTTGGTCAGACCAGGATCGATGCGGTCTTTACGATTGATGAAGACTCTTTCCAGGGTAAAAGAAGGATTATGGTCAAGCTCAAAGAAATAAGGGAGTCCCAGGGTGTGGCAGAAGGTGAATGATAGTCTCTTTGTTTTTAATGGAAAAGAGACGGTAGCAGTTATGACTACCAAGAAAGGGAGAAGTGTCTTTAAAAAGGTTCAACAGCAGAGAGAGGTATATTTCTTAAACCAGATTCATTCTGATAGGGTTGTCGATATTGATTGCGAAAGGACAACAGTTGGTGATGGACTGGTTACGAGTCGGCGTGATATATTTATTGGGGTAAAGGTTGCCGACTGTCTGCCGATTTATTTTATTGCTAAAGACCGAATCGGTATTGTCCATGCGGGATGGAAAGGGACTTTGAACAAGATCGCCCTGAAGATGCTTGATAAATTTGATAAAAAACCGGTTTACTTCTTTGGTGCCTGTATCGGCCCCTGTTGTTACTCAATCGATAAAGACCGATACGACCTTTTCAAAAAAGATTTTCCCGAGGAGATTTTTATCCGGAAAGGGGAGATGATATTCTTAGACTTAAAATGTGCCAACCGTTATCTGCTCAAGGGGATAAACGAACTTGCCTCTCTTGAGTACTGCACCTACTGTAACACTAACCTTTTCCACTCTTACCGGCGGGATCATAGTTTAACTGATCGTAATTACGCACTTTTGAGTTTGATTAACCCTTTGAAATTTCAGGGGTTAATAGGTATCGAGCGCTGACCCCAGGTTGGAACAGGTTTAAAGATTGACAATGGCCAAAAAATGATTATAATCGCTGTTGGGTTTTACTCAATATCGCTGAATAAAAATCTCTCAAGATATTTTCTGTGGGCTACTTATAATTATGATTTGTATAAAAGTTTAATACCTAAATATGACTAATTCCAAAGTTGAAGCCAAGGCTGAATTGCGGCGTGATGTTACAATTTGGGGCTCTTTTATGTGGGGGCATGCAGATGTGGGCGCTGATGTCTATGTTGCCCTCGGCCTGGTTATGGCTGCTGCCCAGGGGGCAACCAATCTCGCTTTTGCTCTGGCCGGAATTGTCTATATTATGATAGGGCTGGCCTATACTGAACTTGCCTCGGCCTACCCGGTGGCTGGGGGTGGACAATATTTTACTTTGAGAGGACTCGGTGATCTGTGGGGTTTTATCGCCGGGTGTGCCCTTCTTCTTGACTATACGATAGATATTGCACTTTTTGCTTATGCCTCGACCGGTTATATAAATTTTTTCTTCCCGGCGATTGCGAAGATGTCGGTCACGATCGGCCCTTTTCATGGAGTCAATCCGGTCTGGGTAGGACAGACCTTGCTGCTAATAGCCTTTCTCATATGGCTGAATATTCGTGGTGTTCGGGAATCATCGCTCTTAAACGAAATCTTGGGTGCAGTCAGTATCATAACCGAGTCGGCGATTATTATCATCGGTTTTCTCTTTGCTTGGAAGCCTGAACTCTTAGCCCATCAGTGGAAGACCCAGTTTCCCGGATTTCATAACTTTCTATATGGTTCGTCGCTTGCGATTATCTCTTATGTTGGCTTAGAATCAATCTCTCAGGCTGCCCAGGAGACGAGAAGGCCTGCAACAATTATTCCCCGGACATCGCTCTCTTTAATATTTACAGTCTTCATCTTTGCTACAGCATTTTCGACCCTGGGTTTGGGCGTTCTCTCCTGGCAGGAGATTGCTGAGGCTGAAGCCAATCCAGTGGCTAAACTGGCCAGCACCCTGCCGTATATCGGTGCTTTTGCTGGACCATTTTCTGCAATACTGGGGGCGATAATATTGTTAATCTCATCAAATACCGGGGTTATGGGGGCTTCAAGGGTGACCTTTTCGATGAGTCAGTTGAATCTGATCAGTCCCTGGTTCAATGAGGTCCACTCTAAGTTCCATACGCCAGTCCGCACAATAATCGTCTTCTCCTGTATGGGAGCATTAGAGGCAATCCTCTCGGCATTGACCCCCAGGGTGCTGGATACACTGGGCAATATGTATGCCTTTGGTGCCAGTTTAGGGTACTTGCTGGTGTTTATCTCTTTAATAAAACTGCGATTTTCCGACCCCTTAACGCCACGCCCCTACACGATGCCCCTCAATATCAAGGCAAGAAAAAAGGGTTTAGATATTAAGATTCCGATCCTGGGTTTCATCGGGATTCTCGGGGTCAGTGCGATACTTTTTGCCGTAATCCTTACCCATACCATTGGCCGAATTGCTGGGCCGGTCTGGATCATAGTCTGTCTCGTATATTATGCTTGGTTCAGGCGTAAAAATGGTATGCCGATATTTAAGAGTATTAAACGAGACTGGGAGAAAGATCAGATTGAGATATTGACTTCAGCAGAAGAGTTTGAACTGGTTGAGCTATACAAACAGGCTCTTAAAGAAAGGGATGAGAATCTGATCAGGAGCAAAAGCGATGGATCTGCAGGATAAGATTGATAAGAATGTCTTTAACTGGCGATTGGTCTATCAGGCATTTTCCGGCTTATTATTCATCACCCTCGGTTGTGTTATCTTTGTTCGGGCTAAAGGATATATTCACTTTTTTAGCGCCGGACTTTTCAGTTCTCTGCTTTTCGCCTACGGGGTTTATCGTATTATCATCTTCATTAACAATCTGAAAAGGAGAAAAAAATAGAAGATGAGCCCGACTCCCCAGATAACCTTTCTTGGTGCAGTGATGGCGATTATATTTTCCGGGGCGATGTTTGGTATTATCTGGTGGATGCTCCATCCTCCACCCCAGATGTCGCTTTCGACTGCGAAGGCTAAGGTTGCAGTCTCGGCGATCAAAAAAATAATCGTGCCCACGGTTGGGACGACCTACTCAGAAAAAGCGGTGGAACTTGCCTGTCGATTGGGGAAAGAACAGAAAGCCGAGATAATAATTGCTTATGTCCTTGAGGTCCCTTTTACTCTGCCGCTGAATGCAGTAATGACCAAGGCCGAAGCAATTGCTAATGATGCGGTTAAACGTGCGGTCGAAATTGTCCGCCATCGAGAATTACCGGTGAAGGCAAAGATTGAGCGGGCAAGAAAAGTCGGTGAAGGTATTATCCGTCTGGCTAAAGAGGAAGATGCCGATCTAATCATCATCGGGATCAGGCCGGTTATCGGTTTACCGGAAAAGATTCTCGGCCGAACTTCAGAGACGGTCCTCAGGCGGGCTCCCTGTGAAGTAATCATTGATCGTCAACCTGAATGAGCATACAGGAGGAAGTATGAAGGCTTTGATTTTAGGTTGTGGTCGGGTTGGTTCAATGCTTGCCAATATGTTAAATGAAAATAAGTGGGATGTGACCGTGGTTGACTCAGATGCCAATGCATTTTCGGCATTAACTGAAAATTTTTCCGGTCAACAGATCGCTGGTCGGATTGTCGATGAAGAACTGCTGAAGAGTGCAGGCGTGGAGAATGCAGATATTATTGCGGTTTTGACTTCGGATGAGAATTCCAATCTGATGGCGGCCCAGATTATTCGCCACAAATTTGGTAAGGAGGCAATACTGGTGCGGGTCTTTGATCCGGTAAAGGCTGGTGCCTATCGCGAATTAGGATTGAAAACAATCTGCCCGACGGATACAGAGTTATCGATGATCTTAAAAGAGTTTGGTATAAAAGCGAAGAGAGCGAAGGGAGGGTAGATGTACATTATAATTGTTGGCGCAGGTAAGATTGGTTATAACCTTACCAAGGCCCTGATCGCTGAGGGGCATGAGGTTCTGGTGATTGAGCGTGACCGTAACAAATATAATCTCCTGGTTAAAGAGTTGGGTGAGGCGATCTATTTTGGCAATGGCTGTGAGTTTTCAACCCTTAAAACAGTTGGGACAAATCGAGCGGATATGTTTATTGCTTTGACCGGTCTTGATCAAGAGAATCTCGTTGCCTGTCAACTGGCAAAACTTCTCTTTATGGTGCCCAAGACACTGGCGATTGTCAACGAACCAAAGAACGAAGACATTTTCAAGAGCCTGGGGGTTGATCTCGTGGTCAATACGACAAATTTAATCAGTGCCTTAATCGGCCACAAACTCGATATTGGTATCTTGACTCCGCTTTTGACCTTTAAGAATCTCGAGATTGTTCAGGCCGAAATTACCGACTCTTCGCCTGCTGCCAACCGGGCGGTTAAGGACCTGGGACTACCTGCAGATTCATTGTTGATTGCGGCGATCAGGGATGGTAATGCGGTTCTGCTTAAAGGCGATTCGATCATAACGGCAAATGATACTATTGTTGCCTTGACCACAAAAGAGAAAGAGAATGAATTGAGGAAGATACTTTGAAGATCTCGAAATTCTTAACACCATCGCAGATTGTGCTCGATCTTACCACCGAGGACAAGACCGAGACACTCTGTGCCCTGGTCCGGGTGCTGGTCGAAAATAGCCTCTTACCCGAGGATAAGAGTCAGGAAGTCTTAAATCTACTATTGGAAAGGGAGAATCTTGCCAGCACCGGATTGGGCTATGGGGTTGCCCTGCCTCACATCAAGACCAATCTGGTCAACAGGACCTGTATCGTCTTTGGCCGGAGTGCAAAAGGGGTTGAATTTGAGGCGCTGGATGGTAATCCCGTGAATCTTTTATTTCTTATCCTCTCTCCCGAAAGAGAGACCGAAGACTACTTAAAAATACTCTCTTCTCTTTCTGGTCTGATGAAAGATCCTGATGTTCGGGCCGGATTGATGGGGGCAAAGACAGTTGATGAGGTATTAAAAATTTTAAACCGTCCAGTATAAGATTGGGAACTGTCGATTATGGATAGTCTTATATGTGAAGCATGGTTAAACTTGATATTGACATTTTCACAGAAATGAAGATAATTATATAGGGTTAAATATGGCCAGACCAATTTTGGTCAGCTTTTGCCTCTTTTTCGTTTCTACATTACCGATGCTCTCAGGGTGTGGTGAGAGTAAGGAACGGCCGAGTGCAATCTCAGGTTATATAACGGTCAGGAGTTCAGAACAGGTTTTGCTAATGATGATGGATGCGGCCTATGCCTTTATGGATTTATATCAAAAGGCAAAGATCCTGGTCCGGGACCAGGGTTCAAATCCGGCTTTAGCCTCGATCTTTATCGATTCAGCAGAGATTGCGGTTTCGACTCGACCAATAACGCCGGATGAGCGGGAAAGGGCCCGGAACGCAGGTTTTGATGTTCATGAATATAAAGTTGCAAAAGATGGAATTGCAATTGTTGTCAATCCCCTCAACCCGGTTACTAAACTTACGGTTAAGCAGTTGATTGATATCTTTACCGGTCGGATAAAGAATTGGTCAGCAGTTGGTGGTAAAGATTGGCCAGTGCTGGTCATGATCTGGGGTGAAAATGCCGGGACATTCAGTTACTTTCGAGACAGTATCTTAAGAGGCACCGATTACAGGAAAGACGCCCGGCGGTTTGATAATACCGAAGCGATGATAAAGGCGATTGCCGTGGAGAAAGGTGCCATCGGGTTAATTTCGATGGCGCGCCTCTATCGGTCATGGAGTCCATTGATTGAAGATACAAGGATTAAACCATTGGCGATCGGGTTAAATTCCTCATCCGAATTTGTTACGCCCGATGAGGCGACGGTTCATGAAGGTCGTTATCCATTAACCCGCTATATCTATCTCTATACCCCGCGTGAACCAAAAGGGCTGGATGCAGGATTCATTACATACCTTACTTCATCGGCGGGTCAGAAGATTATTGCGGCTAACGGCTTTGTGCCGATAACCGTTCCGGTCAAATATACGCAGGATACAATAAAATAGGTTATGCACCGTCCGGGAATAAATTATCGGCCAACAGGTATAATAATAAGGAATCTGGAGTGTAAATGAAAAATATTTTAAGCTTAATCTTCTTAGGAGTTGTTATTCTTGCTGGGGCATCGATTGAAGATCTTTTAAGAGAAGGGATAATGCTCAGAGAGCAGGGTAAGATAGACGAATCGATCCTCAAATTCCAGGAGATATTGAAGTCAAAGGCGAAGCATCCTCAGGCAAATTTTGAAATTGCTAAAAGTTATCTGCTTAAGAACGATTGTGAAAATGCTATCACATACTTTAAGAACGCCGCAAAATATGGCTATGACAAATTCCAGTCTTCTTTTAACTTGGGGCTTGCCTATGAAGCCTGTGGCAACAATATGGAGGCCTCCTATGAGTTCAGCGAAGCCCTCAGGATCAAGTCTGATGATTTAGATTGTATGTGTGCACTGGCCCGGGTCAGTCAACAGAATAATGTTGCGGAATCGCTCTATCTTGCAATCTTAAAAATTGATAAAAATAATGCCCCGGCGATGGTTGGATTGGCTAATCTCTATGCTAATAGACGCCAGAAGGACAAGGCGCTTTCTTATTATGAAAAGGCTACAGCGGTGAAACCGGATTATGCTCCCGGCTTCTATGCCCTGGGCAATTTTTATCTTCAGGAGAAGTTATATCCCAAGAGTATTGTGGAATTCACAAAATTTATCCAGCTGGAGCCAAAGAAACCGAAAGGATATACGGCTCGCGCCGATGCCTATTCAAAGATGAATAACGATTCCAGTGCAATTAAAGATTTAAAAATTGCGACCGGTCTCGGTGACACATCTTTAGGGACATTAAAGTTTTTAGGATTCCTGCTGAATCGGGCAAAATTGATGGGAGAGTATAAAAAGGTGTTAAACCAGATCGTCGCGAAAGATCCGTATGATATTCAGTCCTGGCTCGATATTGCAAGGATCGCTAATAAAGTTGATACAACCAAGAATGGATGGGTAGAGGCAGCATTTGCGTACAACAAGGTAATCGGACTCGATACAATGTATATCCGTGAGATTGCTTCAGATCTCGGTAAGGTTTACTATTCGATCGGTAAATATGATTCAGCAGTCTATTGGTTTAGTCGGGCAATCATGTATGATACACTTAAAGTTGCTACATATTTCAATCGTGCTCTGTCTTATATTCAACTCAAGAAATATCGACCTGAGGCAATTGAGGATCTGAAAAAAGGGTTGAGATTCAACCCTAAATATGTTCAGGGCTGGTTGTGGCTGGGACAGATCTATGAATTTTTAGGTATGAAGAGTGAAGCACTAACTGCTTATAATAAGGTTTTAGGACTCGATCCTAAGAATAAAACGGCCCGTGAAGGTATTCAGCGCCTCAAGCGGCCGGCACCCGCCCAGAGACCCAGTACCGAAGATTATTGGGACAAATACTGGGATGAGTTATACAAGCCAAAATGAACCTATTTGCCCTGATTTTTCGATGTGCTTATACTGAATCAGTAAATTGTCCTGGTGATCAAGTTTTTAGACAGGGTAAAAAGGGGCGGAATTTGTTGAAGATGGAACCAGACGGTAACAAACAAAGAAAGGAGGTTTAACGATGTCTGGATTTTTTGAAGGACTGCACAATGCACCGGTGGCTGTAAAACTAATCGTCTCTTTTGGTATCCCGGCAGCTCTGGCTATTGGCTTAGGGATTGCCCTCGCCTTCGTGAAAAAAGTTGGCCTTTTAACCTGGATACTCTACATCTGTAATCTGATCATCTGTATCATAATCTTTCAGATGTTACCCGATTTTGTCAGAGCTGGTGGCCCCCTGGTCGGTGTCTTGATTTATATCTTTATTCTCCTGATCACCTATATGATTGAAAGGTATTTTACTCTCCATAGAGCCAAAGGGCGGTCGCCGATGAGTGAATTTATGCACAGCTACATCCAGCATATTTCTGAGAAGAATTTTGATGCAGCAATTAATGACTGCGATATGCAGGGTGGTTCGGCGGCAAATATTCTTAAGAGCGGTTTACAGCAGGTTGTGAAGGGTTCGGGAGAAAAGGCCCAGTTGACCAAGACTGCCTTTGAGACAAGGAGGATATTCGAAGAGGCAATTGCCCGTGAGACCCCACTCCTTGAGCGGAATTTAATCGCCCTTACGACTATTGCTTCGATCGCAACGATGGTTGGACTCTTAGGGACAACGATCGGAATGATTCGTGCTTTCCAGGCAATGGCCCATGCTGGTGCCCCGGATGCTATCCAGCTGGCGCGGGGTATTTCCGAGGCACTCTTTAACACCGCGGGCGGTCTTGCCAATGCAATCCTTGGTATCCTTTCCAACAACTTCTTCGTTAACAAGGTTGACCGTTTCACCTATGACATCAATGAAGCGGTCTATGATACACTTGACTACCTGGAGCGTCTCGAAAAGAAATAACGGAGGCCAAAATGGCAGTTCGTAAAAAACCACGCGTTGGCATCACCATCGATATGACGCCGATGGTGGATATCGGCTTCCTCCTGGTCATCTTTTTTATGAGCACCTATCATGCTCGACCACCCGAGACACTCAGCGTGGAATTACCATTATCCCGCTCACCTTTTAAGGTTCCGGAATCGGATGTTATGATTTTAACCATCATCCCACCGGAAAGGGCATATAATATTGCAGAGAGTATCAACCCTTCGGCGCTCTTGAAGACAATCGCCGATTATCAACTGCCCGTTGCTCAGGGAGGTTTGGGGTTGAAACGGACAGTTGCGATTGATCGTGCTGTGCATGAATTCAAGACAAAGGAGAAGATCTTAGAGACGATTGCCGAGGTGGCAAACTTTACACCACAACAGCGAGCGGCACGTGCGGATAGTCTTCTGATCTGGTGGAATTTAGGCCGGGAATCGGCCCAGCCCATAAAATTTGATGATGTCGGGCGTCTGATCATTGATGAGCGGATAAGAAATCCACGGCTCCGTCTGGTGGTCAAGGCGGATAAGAAAGTTCAATCGGGTGTAATCCTCAGATTGATGGAAGTTCTTCAGGATCCCAAGGTTAATATGCTACGGTTTAGCATGATGACGATGCTGGAAGAGACCGGCTCCGCCATCATGACACATGGAGGATAATATGGCAGTAGTCGAAGGAGCACAACGGGGTGGTAAAAGGCGACGCGGTCGAATCATCAATGACCTGACGCCAATGGTAGATATTGCATTTCTACTTGTGATCTTCTTTATGACGACAACGGTCTTCCGTGAACCCCAGGCGATCGAAATCGCTTTACCTCCCAAGGGGACGGTCCCGACCGCCCAATCGAATGTTATTACTATATTCATCGATTCGCTCGGCAATACGACCAAACAGTTAGCAGATGAGCCGCCGGTGCCAATCAGGCTTGATTCGATAGAATATTATCTAAGGATAGAAGAGCGGAAGAATGTGGAGCGTCAACCCGGTGGCCAGGAGTTACTTGCCCAGTATGACGCATTACCTGAAGGCGACCGGAAGGATAGCCTTGAGAAATTTATCAAGCGGAAGGTTTCGAAACTAGTCGTGCTGGTTGACGTCCATGGTAAGTCTCTCTATCAGGATATGGTCAGGGTTATGGATCAGGTGCAACAGGCAGGTATTGTTCGATTCAGTATCATCCCGCACATTGTAGAAACACCACCACCCACCAGGACCAAGAAAGGAGGTAGAATAAGATGATGAATGGAAGATTCTGGTTCCCCCCAATCGGTAAGAGAAGCCCGATCGTCCAGATTGCAAGTAATAACCTGCGTACCGCTTATTACATCACCAACGGTTTGATTTTCTTGCTGATTTTTCTGGTTTTTGCTTATGTAAAATATCAACAGTGGCAGTACCAGCAGAGGATTAAGAAATTGGGATCGACTACAGGTAAGAAGGTAATAACATTGACCTATGCTCAATTAGGACCACCGCCTTCAATTGCCGGAAGTGAAGAGGCGAGTGCGCAGGCAGCGAGCGGTGGCGCCCGGGCGGCCGCACCAGCCGTGGGTGTTCCAAAGCCAGTACCGGATGAAGAGGCTATTTCGGAAACAGCACCAACCCAGGCTGAGATCTCAGGTGTCAGTCTTGTTGGCTCGGGAACCGGAACCGGTGTTGGTTCGGGGACAATCATTCAGGTTGAGGAGATCCCGGATATCAATGCCTTTGTCCCTTATGAGGTTGAACCGAAGATTATCAGTCAGCCACCTTTAATCTATCCTGAATTTGCCCGGGTTGCTGAACAGGAAGGGACAGTATATGTTAAGGCCCTGGTTGATCTGGACGGTTCAATTATGAGGGTTGTGGTGATTAGAAGCTCGGGTTCACCGATACTCGATTCGGCGGCAGTCGGCTGGGTTTATGACTGGAAGATGTCGCCTGCCCTCCAGAACCAGAAACCGGTTCGGGTCTGGGTTGCCAAGCCGATTCACTTCAAATTACAGAAGTAGTTTCGTTAAAAACGCTCTATCCGATAAAAGGTTTGTCGGGAATAATACCGAATGCCTCCTGGTATAATTAGATAGCAATGAGTGCCTCGGATTAAGCGGGGCACTCAGAAAGGAGGCTAAAATGCGCGCCAATTTTAACCAAACCGATCTGGCGGATTTAGGTACCCGGAGCCCAGTAATAAAGGTGTATACCTCCAATCTCAAACGAGCCTTTTACTCAACCAATAGCCTGATATTTCTTATCATCATTCTGGTCTTTGCCTATATCAAATACCACCAATGGCAGTATCATCGATGGCGTGATCTACAGGTAAAGAGAACAGAAACCAGAACAATAATTATTGAACCCTGGCGAATTGGTCCCCCGCCATCGATAACCGGAAATGGCGGTGATGGAGGAATTGGGAATGGTACAGGCGGAGTTAAGTCGGTCGCACCGGCGGTCGGTGTTCCCAAACCAGTGCCTGATGATAAGGCAGTTCAAATCACAATACCAACCCAATTCGACATTGCCGGAACCGGCATCTTCCAGGGTAATGGCGGGATAGGTTATGGGGTGGATATCAAAATTCAGGACATCCCTGATATTGATACCTTTATCCCCCATGAGGTTGCTCCCCGGGTGATTTCAAAGCCACCGTTGATCTATCCCCAGCCTGCGGTCCTGATGGAACAGGAAGGCAAGGTCTGGATCAAGGCCCTGGTCGACCTTGATGGTTCAATAATGAAGGCAGTGGTGTTGAAGAGCTCAAGTTTTCCCCTGCTCGACAGTGCGGCAGTTGCAAATATTTACGGGTGGCGATTAAGTCCAGCCCTGCAGAATAAAAATCCAGTGCGGGTCTGGGTAACGATGCCGATTGAATTCAAACTGCAGAAGTGATTTTTATATATGCGGAGTTGTCTCTTTCTCAATTCTCGGCCCCTTACGCCGGCCGATCTTAATTCTAATCAAGGCACGCTGCAGGGCGGCCAATGCTTCGGCATGTGATGTCTTATCGAGTTGCTTCTCAGCCAGAAGTTTACGGGCACGCTCCCGGGCTTTTTCCGCCCTCTCGATATCGATCTCTTCGGCCCTTTCTGCCGCATCGGCCAGGATTGTTACCTTCTGACTGGTTATCTGGACAAAGCCGCCGGTGATTGCCATATAGACAATTTCGCTCTCTTTTTTTATCTTTATCTCGCCCGGACTGATTATTGATACAACCGGCATATGGTGGGCCAGAACTGTGATCTCGCCCTGCAGGGTCGGAATGGTTACGGAATCGACCTCTTCTGAGTAGATTAACCGTTCGGGCGTTACAATCTCTAACTTAAATTTCATAACGATAAGATTTTTTGATTAAATCTCACTGAGGTCACCAACCATATAGCAGGCCTGCTCAGGGCGATCGTCACATTCACCCTCTAAGAAGGCTTTGAATCCCCGAATTGTATCTTTGAGGGGGACATATTTACCGGGTCGACCGGTGAAGGTCTCGGCGACAAAAAATGGCTGGGAGAGAAAGCGTTGAATCTTTCTTGCCCGGTTCACAATCAACTTATCTTCTTCGGACAATTCTTCAAAACCCAGGATGGCAATCACATCCTGTAGGTCTTTATAGCGCTGAAGAATCTTCTGAACGCCCCGGGCAACATTATAATGTTCTTCACCGACAAATCTCGGATCGAGTATTGTTGAGGTCGAATCGAGGGGGTCGACAGCAGGATAGATGCCAAGTTCGGCCAGGGGGCGCGAAAGAACGATGGTGGAATCGAGATGGCCGAAGGTTGTGGCCGGGGCCGGATCGGTTAAGTCATCGGCGGGCACATAGACGGCTTGAACCGATGTAATGGAGCCGTTTTTAGTTGAAGTTATCCGTTCCTGAAGTTCGCCCATCTCAGTAGCCAGGGTTGGTTGATAGCCGACGGCTGAGGGGATACGACCAAGAAGTGCCGAGACCTCAGAACCGGCCATGGTGAAGCGATAGATATTATCGATAAAGAGTAAGACATCCTTCTTCTCTTCGTCACGAAAGTACTCGGCCATTGAGAGCGCGGTAAGTCCAACCCGCTGTCGAACACCAGGTGGTTCATTCATCTGCCCGAATACCAGGACGGTCTTGTCGATAACTCCACTGCGCTTCATCTCAAGATAGAGGTCGTTACCTTCACGGGTCCGTTCACCGATTCCGGCAAAGACGGATACCCCACCGTGCTCGAGGGCAATATTCCGAATAAGTTCCATAACCACCACGGTCTTACCGACGCCCGCACCACCGAAAAGTCCAACCTTGCCGCCTTTGACAATGGGGGCAATAAGATCGATCACCTTTATTCCGGTCTCAAGGATCTCGACCCGGGTTGACTGTTCTTTGAGTGGGGGTGCCTTACGGTGGATAGGACTTGAGCGTTGGGTCTTCACCGGTCCCAGTTCATCAATCGGTTCACCGAGGATATTGAAGAGCCGGCCCAGGGTTTCGGGCCCAACGGGAACGGTGATCGGCTGCTCCAAGTCTTCCACCACCATACCCCGATAGAGGCCTTCGGTCGGTCCCATCGCAATACAGCGAACAGTATTCCAGCCGAGATGCTGTTGCACTTCAAGAATTAGTTGATGGCTATTCTGTTTGACCTTCAGTCCACCATAGATCTCGGGCAACTTTTCATTAAATTCAACATCAACCACTGGCCCCATAATTTGGATAATTCTACCCAGATTCATTCTCTTTGACCTCCTGATAGATGAAATTACTTCTGTTCGATCACCGCCCGGGCGGTTGTAAGTTCTGTCAATTCCTTGGTGATGGTCTCCTGTCTTGCTTTATTAAAAGATAATATCAGATCCGAGATAAGACGCTCGGCATTTTCGGTTGCATTCTTCATTGCCACCATCCGGGCAGCAAACTCTGATGCCTGACTTTCTAAGATTGCCGCATAGATCTCATATTCAATAATACGGGTGATCAATGAGGTTAATACCTCTTCCGCTGATGGCTCATAGATGAAAGGGGAGACGACCATCGGTTCAACCCCGATTCGACGCAATGGCAGAATTTTTAGTACAGACGGTTTCTGGACAAGATTTGATATGAAGTCACTGTAGACAATCAGAACTTCATCAACCTGCAAAGTTGAAAATTCTTGAAGTGCAATTTGACTGATTGGTAGAATCTGAAGAAAAGGAACCGGCGCGGATAATCCAGTAAATTCGGCAATCACCCGGTAGCCACGACGGATAAGAAAGTCTCTCCCTTTTTTGCCGACCGAGATAAATTTAAATCTTTCTTTATCGGTGACAAGGGTCAGAGCCTGATGAATCAGATTTATATTAAAAGAACCACACAGTCCCCGGTCCGAGGTTACGAGAATAATAAGGGTCTTATTTACCGGTCTTATCTGAAAAAGGGGATGGAGGTCGGGCTCGGCCCTTGTTGAGAGAGTCTGGATTAATTCCCAGGCGAGTCGGGCATAGGGTCTTGAGGCAAAGAGTGTTGAAGTTGCCTTGTGCATACGGGCACCAGCAACCATCTCCATTGTTCTTGTGATCTTCTTAATACTGGAGACAGAACGGATATGCTTTCTTATATCACGGAGTGAAGCCATTAATCTTTTTCAAAGATACCCTTAAATTCCTCAATATATTTTTTGAGTTTTTCCTCGACCTCAACCGTGAGGTCTTTTGTTTTTTTAATCTCGGCACCAATTTCCGGATGCATCGAGTCCATAAATTTCAAGAATTTATCTTCGAAATCACGGATCTTATTAACCGGGACATCATCGATCAAACCCGAGATACCTGCAAATATTATCATAACCTGTTTCTCAACGGCCATTGGAACATATTGATTCTGCTTCAAGATTTCGGTCATAACTTTACCCCGGGTTAATTGCTTACGGGTTGCCTCATCAAGGTCACTGGAAAACTCGGCAAAGGCAGCCATTTCCCGATACTGGGCGAGGTCGAGACGTAACTTACCGGCAACCTTCCGCATTGCCTTGATCTGGGCTGATGAACCCACCCGGGAGACGGAGAGGCCGACATTGATCGCAGGTCGAATACCCTGATAAAAGAGTTCAGGCTCGAGGTAGATCTGGCCATCGGTTATTGAGATGACATTGGTTGGAATATAAGAAGTAAAGTCACCCGCTTGGGTCTCAATAATGGGCAGAGCAGTAAGTGAACCTCCGCCATGCTCCTTATTTAATTTGGCTGCCCGTTCGAGGAGACGGGAATGGAGATAAAAGATGTCCCCCGGGTATGCTTCACGACCCGGAGGTCTTCTGAGGACCAAGGAGATTTGACGATAGGCCCAGGCATGTTTGGAAAGGTCATCATAGATGACCAGGGCATCCTTTCCCTGATCCATAAAATATTCGCCCATCGCACAGCCGGCATAGGGCGCAATATACCAGAGCGATGCTGGATCTGATGAACTGGCGCTGACAACAATAGTGTAGTCCATTGCTCCGTACTTCTCCAGCTCAGTAATGATTCGGGCAAGTTTCGATTCTTTCTGCCCGATTGAGACATAGATACAGAAGACATCCTCATTTTTCTGGTTAATTATTGTATCGATGACAATTGCGGTCTTACCGGTCTGACGATCACCGATTATCAATTCCCGTTGACCCCGGCCAATTGGTATCATACTATCAATTGCCTTGATTCCGGTCTGAATCGGTCGATTTACCGGCTCCCGGAGAATAACCCGGGGCGCAATCTTTTCTATCGGGTAATATGCATTGGGTTTGATCGAACCCTTGCCATCAAGCGGTTCTCCCAGAGGGTTGACGACCCGGCCTAAAAGTTGAGGCCCAACTCCCACCTCAAGGATGCGGCCGGTTCCTTTTACCAGATCACCTTCTTTTATCTTCTCAAAATCGCCCAGGACAATTGCCCCAATTCGGTCGTGGAGAAGATTGAGCGCAACCCCAGATATACCACCCGGGAATTCGAGCATCTCAGAGGCAAAACAGTCAGTCAGACCAAAAATTTGGGCAACGCCGTCACCGATCTCAATCACAGTGCCGACACGCTCAACCATAACTTTTGCTTCAAATTCAATGAGTTCCTTTTTTAATTCAGTCAAAAGCCTTGCTTTTTGATCTTGATCCATCCGATCAGACCTCCGGTTGATGAACGACCAACCAATTAGTTGTTATTTCTACCCGTATTGAAATCGTGCCAATCTTTTCAATTTTGAACTGATACTGGCATCAATCAAAATATCCCCCATCTTGACTACCATCCCACCAATAATTTCAGGATCGACAATATTTTTGACCGTCAAAGGTCGGCCGATCCGGGCCGAAAACCTTTCCGCCAGGCTAATTTTTTCTTCAGGTGAAAGTGGTTCGGCTGTTTTTACTTCTAATTCAAGAATACCGCGTTCTTCCCTGGTCCGACGGTAATTTCTCAAGATTTCAGTCAGTGTATTTATTGTATTACTGCGCAGGAGGAGGAAGAGAAATTCATAAGCGGTCGGACTGATATAGTCTTTGAAAAGACCTTTGAGGGTTTTAATTTTTTCCGCAAAGGGAATACGTGGGTTTTCCAGATAACCGCGGAGTTTTAGGGAAGAACGGAGTGAAGATTCAACAAGTTCAAGATCAGTAAATATTGGTTCCAGATCCGGTTCCATATTATCTCTTTTTGCTGATCGACTCGAGTTCTTTTTCTACTTCTTTGACTGCATTCTCGAGGAGATTCTTCTTGGTCTTTTCATCGATTGTCTTACGGATCATTGCGGTTGAGAGAGTGACCACCATGGCACCTACTTCCTTTTTTATCTCGTTCATGATGTTCTTCTTTTCGACATCAATCTCCTGCATTGTTCGCTCAACAATCTTTTTCGATTCCTCATTGGCTAACTGAATAATCTTTTTCTTCTCCTCTTCCCCCAGCCTGGATGCCTGTTCGATTATCCGGTGTGCTTCTCTTTTTGCTTCTTCAATCAGGAGTTTCTGTTTTGTTTCAGATTCGGCTGCCTGTCTTTTAAGGTCTTCAGCCGTCTTGAGGCTTTCTTCAATCTTAGTCGAACGCTCTTTGAAGAGCTTGAGGATCGGTTTATATAAAAAACGGTTGAGGAGCCAGAGAAGAATCAAAAAGTTAATAATCTGGGCAAGGAGAAGGATCGGCTGAATGCCGAGTTTACCGAGGACTTCCATGGCTATAAGAATTTAAGAATTAAAGCGACAACCAGGGCATAGATGGCGATTGCTTCAGTAAATGCCAGTCCCAGGATGAAGACGGCTTGAATCTTACCACTGGCCTCGGGATTACGGCCTACTGCCTCGGCGGCCTTGCCACCAATAAAACCGAGACCGATACCAGGACCGAGTGCGCCTAAACCAATTGCCAGGGCTGCAGCTAACAATTTAAGTGCTTCAGGACTCATAGAACCTCCTAAAAATTTTTTCCGGGCTTTTTTCAAATGACTTGAATGAAGTTAGAATTGTTAAAAGATCAGC
Source organism: Caldifarciminota bacterium (assembly GCA_965648915.1). Taxonomy (GTDB): domain Bacteria; phylum Hydrothermota; class Tepidihabitantia; order SM23-42; family CAYGYG01; genus CBFGIV01. The sequence goes on from CBFGIV010000002.1 coordinate 63,258, forward strand.
CTCAAATATCGTTCGATTCAGATAGAGACTAATGTTCTTCATGGATTGTAGCAATCTTGATAAAAAATAGGGTTAAGAGTGCAAAGACCAGGGCCTGAATAAAGCCGACAAATATTTCAAGAATTAGAAAAGGGATCGGTATAATAAGTGGCACTAATGTAATCATCACTAATAGCAGGACTTCACCGGCAAATATATTACCAAAGAGTCGAAATGAGAAAGAAATAATCTTTGCAAACTCGGAGATTAACTCGAGGATGCCGACAAAAAAATAGATCGGGCTTCTAAGTTTGATAAAGCGGCCAATAAAACCCTTAAAGCCGAGATATTTAATGCTGTAAACCTGGGTTAAAAAGACTGAGATCAGAGCCAAGGCAAGAGTGGTATTGAGATCGGCAGATGCCCCGCGCAAATACGGAACAAATTCTTTGTGCTCACCGTGACCATGGTAAAATCCGATCGAACCAAAACCGGGCAGCAGGCCCAGCCAGTTGATGAGCAGCACAAAGAGGAAGATGGTCATTACCAGAGGGAAGAAGCGTTGACCTCTCTTTTCGTCCTCGACTGCATCACAGATGGTCTGATAGAAGAATTCCAGGATATACTCAATAACGTTCTGGATACCGATCGGGATGATATTTTTCTTTATGCGGATAATAACTATCAAAATGATAAAAATGATGATAGTCAGCCAGGTTGCTATCAAGGAATTGGTAATCGGCAGGGGCCCTAAATCAAATAACTTTTCTGCAGCAATTGAAATGTGCATCTTATACATTATACTTTAAAAAAGCAAAAAGTCAACTATAATGTGCAGATAGGCATAGAGATCGTAATCGGTTGTCCGCCTGGCTTGGTCAAAGAACAATTTTGCCGGGTAAGTCCGGGCTTTATACTTTCAGGTTATACCCGGATTGAAGAATTGCTTGGAGGGGCAGGATTTCTCTGAATATGCTGGCAAGGGAATGAATTCCATTACGTCTTTTGATCGGGTCAAATTAGATTATCCTCAGGGGGTAAATCTTTTCTTCTCTTTTTAAATTACTTCCCCTCTCGGCGCGGACAAAAATTCTTTATGGGTTTTAAGAGCCGAGAGCCTTATGACAGAAAGAGAGATTCAGATTGACTGTTAATTTTGCGCAGGGCGTCAAGGGGATTAAAGATCACCTACTGGTTATTGTCTATTTTTTAAGATCCTGGACAAGGTCTGGATCAGGGCCCGGGCCAGGGCATTGATTGCCTTTTTTACCGGTGGGGAGATGGGAGTGCCCCAGTCTAAAGATTTGGGCACGACCCCGATAATAATTACCTGAGCACCGATCGACTCTTTTATATATCGGACAAATTGACCGAGCGATAAACGATGGGTAGAAACAGCTTCGTCTTTTATCTTCTTTTCATCAATAATGGTAACGGTGCCGGGTTTATCATTGGTCTGGACCGCGTCGATAATAATGACATGTGAAGGTTGATGGGATCTAATTTTACCAGTAAAATTTTCCGGGACCTCACCGGCAATAATACACATTATTTTTTCATTAGGGCTTTTCCTCAATTCGTGGTAAATGTGTTCGGTACAGATAGCACCAAGCCCGTCGTCGGCCTTGAGTGGATTACCGACACCGACGATAGCAACCTTTTTTGCGCCTTTAATCTCCTTGAAAAAATTTTTGGGCAGGATTGTCTTTTTGGCCGGCATAATATATTATATTATATCCGAAAGAATAAAAAAAGCAAGGCAGGATTGAAATAAATACTCTTGAAAAAATATTCTAACGGGATAGAATAGAAGAGACTATGTTAGAAGAGTTTACGATTTCAACCTCACAGGATGAAGAACTAATTGATATCACCGAGAGTATAAAGAAGATAGTTCGATCGGTAAAGATAAAGAATGGGCTGGTTCATATTTTTGTCCCGCATGCCACTGCCGGAATAATTCTGAATGAGAGTGCTGATCCTAACATCAAGACCGATTTTCTTGATGCCCTGGCAAGGTGTATCCCGAAGCGGGCAAATTATCTTCACGACCGGATTGATCATAATGCTGCGGCTCATATCAAGAGCGCACTGACCGGACCGAGCCTGATGCTGCCGCTCAAGAATGGCGAACTTCTTCTGGGTACCTGGCAGTCGATAATGTTCTGCGAATTTGATGGTCCACGATCGCGGCGTCGGATTCTGGTTCAGATTATAAAGACCGATGACGCATAAAGAGGGTCCGAGGGCTACTGGCTTATTAATTAGATCGGAATCGAGACTACATTTTTTATTGCCTGGATTATTTTATCTTCAGCGGGCGGAAACCAGTGCACATCCTTGATCTTGCGGAACCAGGTCAGTTGTCTTCGGGCATAATTACGGGTATTTTTCTGGGCAAGGTGGATTGCGGCGGGCAGACTTAATCTGTTTTCAAGATAGGCGATGATCTCCTTGTAACCGAAAGTATTGAAGGCGTTCAGTTTTTTTGAAAGACCTTGGCGAAGCAGGCGTTCAACTTCACCGATTAAACCCTGGTCGATCATTCTGAGAAAACGTTCGTTGATACGCTGATACAAAACTTTGCGGGGCAGTTCTATACCGATATAATATGGTTGGTATGGGGCTGCAACTTTTTCTTTTATCCAGTCCGAAATTTTTCTGCCGGTCAATTGATAAATTTCTAACCCCCTTTTGATCCGCTGACGGTCCCGCGGGCCTACCTTTTTTGCCCAGGCCGGATCAATCCTGAGGAGTTCATTATAGAGATGGTCGATGCCATATTTCTGTTCCAGACCATCTAAACGGGCTCTCAGTTCTGGATCGGGCCGTGGGCTCTTAAACATTGGTGTAAAAAGGGCACGGATATAAAGTCCGGATCCACCGACCACCAATGGTAATTTTTTGCGATTTAAGATATCTTTGATTATCGGCAGGGCATCTTCAGCAAATTGGCCGGCAGAATATGATTCGGTTATCGGGAGGAAATCGATCATATGAAATCTTACGATCTGTCTCTGCTCCGAAGTTGGTTTGGCGGTGCCGATATCAAGGTCTTTATAGATCTGACGAGAATCAGCCGAGATGATCTCAGCATTTAATTGCGGACCAATCTTAACCGCCAGTTCGGTCTTGCCTGAGGCAGTAGGACCAAGAATGACGGGGATGGTTGTTTTTTTAACCATTAAAGTTACTAAGTCCGGCCAAAGCGGTGGGCAAGGTCATCGAGTGAAAATTTGATCACGGTCGGACGACCATGTGGACAGAGATATGGATTTTCGCAGGCGAAGAGTCGATCAATCAGGTTCTGCATCTCGGCGGGAGTCAATCGGTCGCCAGCCTTGATTGCGGTTTTACAGGCAATGACCTTGGCAACTTCCTCCCTTTTTTTTATTAACTCGGCTTTGAGTTCAGATAATTCGACAAAGAGATTCTTCAACTCATCCCGATTCAATTTTGTACCGGCCGGCAATGTATCAATAACAATTACATTGGCCGAAAACTCCTTGGCCTCGATGCCCATTTCCGCAAGGGAGTCTTTTATCGACTTAAAGGTCTCAAACTCCTGCGCGTTTAGTTCAACAATGACCGGGAAGAGGAGGCGTTGAATACCGGGTTTATTTTTTAGAATTGTTTCAAAGATTATCCGTTCATGAGCAACATGCTGATCGACGACGATCATACCGTTCTTGGTCTGGGCAATAATGTAGGTATTATGGAGTTGCCAGAACTCTTCTCCTTTTTCCTGCTCCTCTCCTGTGGGGTACTCGAGATATCCTTCCCGTAGCGAGATGACTCTTTCGGCCGTCGGTTTGAGATTTTTCTTTATTGCTTGAAAGATAAAATCCTGAGCATATCTTTCATCGCGAAATTTAATTTCAGTTTTGGCCGGGTGGATATTGACATCGACAAACTCCGGGTCAGATTTTATATAAAGGATGAAGTTGGGTCGAGACTGTGGATTGCCCAGGGCATCAAGGATTGTTCGGTAGATGGCGCGATGTTGAACTGGCCGCTGATTGACAAAGATACTCTGGAAATTTTCAGCGCGCGATGAACTAACCGGTTGTTGCAAAAAACCGGTAACGCTGAGCGGCGCACCGGCCTCCTCAAATAAGATAAGTTCTGAAAAACTCTTAGGGAAGAGCTGCCTTACCCTTGACCTATAATCTTTTACCGATTCAAACTGGAAGAGAATCTTACCATCGGCCGTCAACTTGAAAATTGGGGTGGGATTTGTCAAAATGTAGTTATGGACAACTTCTACCACTCCTCTCTTTTCATACTCGGTTGATTTTAAAAAATTTCGGCGTACCGGAAAGTTATAAAAAAGATCGAAGACCGAAACGGTTGTCCCGTAGTCCCGTGCCCAATCGACCACTTCTTTCAATTCGCCGCCTGCAACAACGATTTTTGTTCCAATATTTTCAGTTCGGGCCCGGGTTTCAATAATTAATTTCGAAACTGCGCCGATACTGGCCAGGGCCTCGCCCCGAAATCCATAGGTTGAGATGCGAGAGAGGTCATCGACATCAAGAATTTTGCTGGTTGCATACCGGTTGACCGAAAGCAAGGCATCAGATAGATCCATCCCGACTCCATTATCACTTACCAATATTTTCTCTTTACCCCCCTGATTGATCTCAATTTCGATTTTTTGAGCATCAGCATCAAGTGCATTTTCAATGAGTTCCTTAACCACTCCCTTGGGATTCTGGATAACCTCGCCGGCAGCGATCTTATTTCTTACCTCATCATCGAGGATTTTAATTTTACCCATTGCGTAATCTCAGGTAAAAAACTGGTTTACTGATGATGGTTACCCTGGGCGAATCGACCGCGAATGTACTCGGCCCTCTTCACATCCCTCTCGGTGCTGTCCATTGGTTTATCATAAATAATCTGGAGATTAGCCGGTCGGGTAAAGATTAAAATTTCATTCAGGGTCTGAATTGAAACGCCTTTGATGTAGCCCAGACCGATACCGAGGCGAACCGCCGAGATAAGGTTTATCGCCTCATCGGTTGAGATGGTTCGAGCGGATTTAAGGATTGCCTCAGCCCGAAATATTTTGTCTTCGATCTCGGCCTTTGCCTTTTCTAAGAGGGTCATCCGCGCCTTTTTTTCAAAATCAATCAGTTGGTAAGCAACCTTCTCAATAATTTCTAAAGTCTCTTCTTCTTTCTGCCCAAGCGTGATTCGGTTTGAGATCTGGAAGAGATGTCCTTTAGTTTCGCTACCCTCACCAAATATTCCGCGAACTGCAAGCCCAATCTGATATATACCCCGTAAAACCTTTTCTGCTTCTCGAGTTAAAATCAATGCGGGGAGGTGGAAAAATAGACTGGCCCGAAGTCCGGTACCGAGGTTGGTGGGGCAGGATGATATGTAACCGAACTCTTCATCGAAGGCGAATTCAACCTCTTCATCGAGTTGACTTTCCAATTGGTTAACCATCTGGTAGGTCTCATTAAGACTTAGTCCCGATTTTATCGCCTGAATTCGAAGGTGATCCTCTTCGTTAATCATTGTTGAAGTATAACCGTCATCACTTAAAAAGAGCGCCTTTTTATGCTCACTTTGAATAAAGGCCGGTGAGATAAGATGCTGTTCAAGCAAGGCCTGGACCTCAAGTGGTGTTAAACTCATAATATCGATAAAACGTCCCGGGATAACCTTACCCAGGGCAGTCTTGAGGAGTTCTAAGAGTTCGATTTCCTTAGATTCATTTAATTTTATTTCAAAGGGGAAGCCATTTATGTTTCTTGCCAGGCGGACCCGGCTTGAGAGGACGATCTCGTCTTCCTTCCCTTTTTCCTTGAGCCAGTTAAGGTGACTGGTCAACATTTTCTCCATATTTTTTTAAAAGATCTCTGAGTTCAGCAGCCCTTTCGTAATTCTCATGCTGAAGGGCCTCTTTGAGTTCAGTTTTGAGTCGGATGATTTCACCCACGATCCCACGTTTTTCTTTTTTGGGGATACGACCGATATGCTGCTGGACACCATGAATACTCATAATGATTGGCACAATGCGGGAACGAAAGGCGCGCACACACTCAGCACAGCCAAAACGCTGGAAGCGCCGGAATTCAGCAAAGGAGAGGAGGCATTTAGGACAGATCAGGGTTGCGTCATCGAATGCATCACTCTTGAGCATATTCTTAAGAATCTCAATCGGCAATTGATTTTTTTTGACAATGATCCCGCGTTTTTCGGCGCATTCATCACAGAGGTGCATCTCAATCATTTTATCCTGAGAGGCTTCTTTGTAAACTTTTGTTGCTTTATTTTTTTTGCAGTCATCACACAGCATATAACCTTCCTTCAATCAGATTGAAGATACGATCAGCCTGGGTTGCAATCGCCTGGTTATGGGTTACCAGGATGATCGTTAAATTATTTTCTTCTCTGAGTTTCAAAAATGTTTTCATCAACATTTCACCATTTTTGGTATCGAGATTACCGGTTGGTTCATCGGCCAGGATAAGATGCGGGTTATTGATCAGGGCCCGGGCAACGGCCACCCTCTGTCTTTCACCACCCGAAAGTCGATCCGGTCGAAATCGGCTCCGTTCTTTAAGTCCCATCTGTTCAATGAGCGCTGCGGCACGTAACCAGGATTCCTGCCGATTGCTGTTGGCGATCAATGCGGGCAGGGCGACATTTTCGATCAGATTGAATTCGGGGAGAAGGTGATGGAATTGAAAGACAAAGCCGATATAGCGATTGCGCAATCGAGCCAGTTCATCGCTGTTTAACTCAGAGAGGTCAGTGGAGTTGAAGAAGATCTTACCCCGGGTGGGGAGATCGAGGGTGCCCAGGATGTTTAACAGGGTTGACTTGCCTGAACCCGATGGACCAACAATAGCAACGATTTCGCCCCTTGTTACCTCAAGATTAATATCTTTCAGAACTTCGATTTTTTCATTGGGCAGGATGTAATCTTTGGCCAGTGACCGGACCGAGAGGATGATTGAATTATGATTCATAACGGATTGCATCAACGATTGTTAACCTCGATGCCAGATAGGCCGGATAGAGTGAGGCGGTAAATGAGATTAAGACCGCCGCAATCGCGACGAGAAGAAAATCGGTCAGATTCATCTCAACTGGTAGGGTTTCAATAAAATAGACATCACCGGGCAGATTAATTACTTTCCATCGATTTAACAAGGAACAGGCGATAAGGCTGAAGGCGACACCAAGGGCGGTGCCAACTATACCGATGGTTGTTCCTTTATAGATAAATATCCTCATAATCTCTTTTGACCTTGCCCCCATCGACTTCAGGATACCGATTTCTTTAATCTTTTTGTTGACAAGCATTAACAGGACGCCAATGATATTGAAGGCCGCAACCAGCACGATTAATAGAAGAACGATAAAAGCCAGGGCCTTTTCAAATTTCAAGGCGGCAAAGAGTGAATGATTCAATTTTATCCAGTCTAAGACTTTATAGGGATAACCGATCGTGCGCTCGATTAGCCGGGCATAATGGGGGGTCTTATAGATATCTTTGACCCGTAGTTCGATACCGGAGACCTTATCCTTCAGGTCGTAAAGTTTCTGAACCTCACTTAAAGAGAGATATACAAAACTTGAGTTGTATTCATACATCCCGAGATCAAAAACCCCTTTGAGGATAAAACGCTGGGCAGCGGGCAGAATACCGAAGGTTGTACTGAAGGGTGTTGCGATCAGGATCGTATCCCCGACCCGGGCGTTGAGGGAATGGCTGAGATCAATCCCGAGCACCACACTCTTGCCCTCGAGATCGAATTCACCATCGACAATATTCTTTGCGACATCGGTTATCTTTGCTTCCAGCTCCGGGATAACACCTTTTATTACCACGCCATCGGTATTGCGTTTAAATCGAATAATCGATTTGGTGTAGATAAAAGGTGCCGAACTTTCGATGAATTCGAAATTCTTTAATTGATCAACCACTGACTGGTAATCAGATATTGGTTCATTAAAATATTTCTGAATCAGGATGTGGGGTGTCCCGCCCAGGATGCGCCGTTTTAATTCATTCTGAAAACCATTCATAATGGAAAGTGTTATTAAAAGACAACTAACACCAACAAAGACGCCACCGGTGGCAATGATTGTCGTTAAGCGCGAGGTCAGGTAGCGTCGGGCAACAAAGAATTCGAAACTCATTCCTTCCTTAGATGGGGAAAGATTATGACATCCCTTAATGAAGGTCGGTCGAGAAGGACCATGCAGAGGCGATCGATACCAATCCCCAGTCCTCCGGTAGGCGGCATACCGTGCTCGAGGGCGAGAAGGAAATCTTCATCTATTTCACCAATGCCTTCCTCCTGGGCTTGGAGTTGCTCTTCAAATCGTTTTCTCTGTTCAATCGGATCGTTTAATTCGGAAAAGGCATTAGCCAGTTCGATACCGAAGATGACCAGTTCAAACCGTTCGACCAGGTCCGGATGCTTCCGGTGTTGTTTGGCAAGAGGTGAGATCAGTTTGGGATGGTCACAGACAAAGGTCGGTTCAGTAATTTTTTTCTGAACCAGTTCTTCAAAGAGTTTATCGATCATTTTACCTTTTGAAATATCCTCACTAAATTTCAGGCCAAATTTTGCGCCTTCTTTACTGAGGACTTCTTTATCCAGGTCCAGCGGATTTTTACCCAGGATGCTTTGCAACTCATCGAGGTAAAAGATCTTTCGGAAGGGTTTTTTCAATTCTACCGATTCTCCCTGGAAGTGGAGATGATTACTATTATTCAATCCTTTTACCAGAAAGATTAAAAGATCCTCAACCAGACCCATGATATCATTGTAGTCCCGGTATGCCTCATAGGCCTCGAGCATTGTAAACTCTGGGTTGTGGAAACGGTCCACCCCTTCATTACGAAAATCTTTGGCAATTTCGTAGACCTTCTCATAGCCACCAACGATCAACCGCTTTAAGTAAAGTTCATCAGCGATTCTCAGATAGACTTCAGAATCGAGGGCTTGATAATAGGACTTAAATGGACGGGCGGAGGCCCCGCCGTAGACGGGCTGAAGCACGGGTGTTTCGACTTCAAGAAAACCCCGCTCGTTTAAGAAAGTTCTTATCATATTACATATCCGGGTGCGCGCCTTGAAGAGTTTTCTTGTCTCTTCATTGGCAATCAGATCGAGATAGCGGTAGCGATATCTCAGTTCGACATCTTTAAGCCCGTGCCACTTTTCTGGCAGAGGTCTAAGGGATTTGGCCAAAATCATAAAATCATCGACCAGAATCGTAATCTCACCAGTTTTGGTCTTGAAGACCTTGCCCCGGGCACCAAGAAAATCACCGATGTCGATAAATTCGACAAGGTTAAACTTTTCACCGAGGTCATCGGCGCGCAAATATAACTGGATTTTACCCGATTCGTCACCGAGGTGGAGGAAGATGGTCCTGCCGTGCCTGCGAATCGAGAGGATTCGACCACAAACTGAAACCTTTGTTTCTTTTGAAGATAGATCTTCAAACCATTCAATGATCTGGGTCGCAGTGTGGGACCGTTCAAAACGGTAAGGGTAAGGGAGAACTCCTTTCTCGAGGAGTCGCTCGCGTTTCAGTTTTCTGATTTCTTCTTCTTTTACCTGTTGTTGTGCCATCAGGATAATAATATTGATTAAAATACAAAAGTCAAGAAGATTGGTTGGGCTGAGTTCAAAGATTGGCTCTGCTTAAAAGCGATTTAATTTACTCAATATATGTGAAATTTTACTTGGCAAGGAGATTTTTTATTTCCTCCAGTTCTCCTTTGATTTCTTTAATTATTTCACCTGGTTTTTTGAAAGGCAGAGGGATTTGTTCAATCTCTTCTTTTTTCATTGTGAGAAGTTTTTTTCGTGCACCATCGATGGTAAATCCTTCTTCGTAAAGAAGTTTTTTGATGTTGGAGACAATCTCGAGATCGCGCCTCGTATAGACTCTTCGGCCGGCACGGTTCTTTTTAGGACGAAGCATCTTAAATTCCTTTTCCCAGTATCTAAGTACATAAGGGGGTAGTTCTAAGATCCGGGCTGCTTCATTTATTGAATAGAATTGTTTTTCAATCATAATGCCTCCTTTTTTAATGGACGACCCATCAATTCCTTGAGCCCTTCAGATGGAGATTTCCCCTTAAAGAGTATCTCGTAGATAATAAAGGTTATTGGCATTTCGACATTATTCCGCTCTGCCAGTTGACAGGCGGCGATGGTCGTATTGACACCTTCAGCAACCATCACCATATCTTTAAGGGCTTCTTGCAAATTTTTACCCTGACCGATCTTTTCGCCCAGATGGCGGTTGCGGGAGTGAGGACTGGTTGCGGTGGTTATTAAATCGCCGACTCCGGAAAGCCCGGCAAAGGTGGCGGCGGACGCACCCATCTTCAATCCTAACCTCGTAATCTCCACAATACCCCGGGTGATTAAAGCCCCGCGGGCATTGGCGCCGAGATTGAGTCCATCACTGATACCACAGGCAATGGCAATGACATTTTTTAAGGCACCGCCCAATTCGACGCCAATTATATCGTCCGAATAGTAAATTCGGAAATAATCCGTAGCGATATTTTCCTGAATAATTCTTGCGGTCGATTCCTCCTTTGAGGCAATCACGACCGAAGTCGGCTTCTGGAGGATGACCTCATTAGCAATACAGGGACCGGAGAGAACTGCGATCTGGCTCGAATCTTTCACAAGTTTACTCTCGATAATTTCTGACATACGCATCAGGGTTTTGGCCTCGATCCCTTTGATCAGGCTCAAATAGAAAAGGGGGGGCTTTCTAATGGGTGCCATCTGTTCAACCACTGAACGGAGAACAGTCGAAGGTAAGGCAAAGACACAGATCTCAGCACCATTCATTGCTTCATCGAGGCGGCTGGTAATATAAATATTCTGAGGTATTGGTACCCCGATCAAAAATGGCTCATTATTCCTTGTCTGATTAACCCTTTGCGCCCTTACGGAGTCAAATTCCCAGATTGTTACCTGATGGCCCTTCCTTGATAAGAGAATACCGAAGACTGACCCCCAGTTGCCGCACCCTAAGATAGTAACTTTCATTCCTTTCTCCAGATGATGGTCTTAGGTTCAGATTTTTTAATCAGACGCCTGATATTGGGTAGATGGGTGGAGAAGATCAACAGGACAACAATCAAGACGGCAATCTGATTGACCGGATTTTTTTCGCCCCAGAGAAAGTTAAAAAAGGCAAAGGCAGTGGCGAAACATAATGAGGCAAGCGATACATAGAAAGTGGTGAGGTAGACGATGATCCAGACCACAAGTCCAATTAAAAAAATCCTGGGAAATATTGACGCCAGGACCCCAATTGAAGTTGCTACGCCTTTACCACCACGGAATTTAAGGAAAGGGGTGAAGATATGTCCGAGGATTGCTCCCAGCCCGGCCAGAAAGGGATTGAGATTTAAAAATTTGCCGATCATAACTGCGGCTATCCCTTTCAGGGCATCGAGCATGAAGACAAGCAAAAAATACTTTGGTCCGAGGGCCCGGCCAACATTGGTCGCACCAACATTGCCACTACCGAAATGGCGCAGATTGATATTTTTTATTCGGGCGATTAAAAAACCGAACGGAATCGAGCCGATGGCAAAACCAACCATTAGAACGATTACTTCGTTCATCGACTACCTCCCAACAATTCTGGTCTTGATAGTAATTGGATTACCGGTTAATCCAAAATAATTGTGCAGGGTGTTTTTCAGATATCTGAGATACTCCGGACTCAGACGATGGCTGGCCAGAGCAACAAAAGTAGGTGGTGCGATCGAGGTCTGTTTAAGATCGTAAAGGCGCGCTTTCCCCGGAGGTTGAAGCAATCCTTTAATTAGACTCTTGAGTGCCGATCGATCGACCCATTTCTTCTGTTCATAAAATATTTCTATAGTTTTATCTAAGACGAGATCAATCCGTATTCCTTTTAAAGCGGAAATGGTTATGATCGGGATCGATTTGAGAAACGGGGCAGAGGCATAGATCGTGCGACTAATCCGGGCCTGATCAGCCACTTTTGCCAGATCAATTTTATTGACGGCAATGATTAAGCCTTTATTTTTGGTGATTACCAGGTCTGCGATCTTTTTATCCTGATTGGTTAAGAGTTCAGCGATCTCAATAAGGAGCAGGGCAATATCACAGCGGTCGATGTGATTTATGGCCCGGATAACTGAATAGATTTCTATAGTCTCTTTTATCTTGGATTTCTTTCTCAAACCGGCCGAATCGGTAATTATAAAATTCTGATTCTTATATTTGAAATTGGCCATTAATAAGTCTCTGGTTGTGCCCGGTCTTTCATCAACGATTGCGCGTTCCCGGTTTAGTATTCTGTTGAATAATGTGGACTTACCGACATTGGGACGGCCTAATATTAAGAGACGAATAGAATTATCCTGATCCCATTCCGGTGGTTTTTCTTCCGGAATAATTTTGATAATCTCATCGAGTAATTCGTCGACCCCGATCCCGTGCTCGGCTGAGATGGGAATGACTTTTTCTTTACCAAGGGCAAAGAATTCAGCCGCACGATCACGGTCTCGGGTATTATCAATTTTATTTACCGCAACAATAAAGGGGACGCCACTCTTATGGAGCATCTTTGAGATTTCTGTATCTTCAGGATGGAGCCCGATCTTCCCATCGACCAGGAAGATAGTTGCCCGGGCCTCCTGCAGTGCATAAGTAACCTGAGTCTTTATCTTTGCGGAATAGAAGGAGTCATCAGATGAAAGGAGTCCGCCGGTATCGACGACTTCGAAGGAACGGCCACGCCAGGAGGCGGTGCCATAAATTCGGTCGCGGGTCACCCCGGGGACTTTATGAACAAGAGCAAGTTTACGACCGACCAGACGGTTGAAGAGGGTTGATTTACCCACATTCGGTCTGCCGATAATCACAATTATGTTAGACATCTTACCAACTCTTCCAGCGAGGCAGGTGCAACTATTACCCGGTTCTGGTCAAAATCTTCAATCTTCCCGTTGTTGATGAACCGACCATCCTCGTTGACACAATTGGGCGGCAGGATGATGCGATCGAATTTATGATTAATGGTTTTTCTAATATCCTGAGCAGTAAGCAGTCCGGAAACTGTGACTTTTGGGCCGAAGAATCGATTCTCCACAACCCGGACAGTTCCACTGCCTAATTTAGATGCAAGGAGTTTTATCAGGGGGGCAGCAAGTTTCCCGGTGATGAAGAGAAATTTTCCCCGGTGTGGTCTGACCTTCAGTGACTCAAGTTGCTTGAGAAAAGAGGCGGCCATACCAATGCCATTTTCTAATTGAGGAAAGTCATCATAGGAAAGATAATCAGGCAGTGAGATACTACCTTTCAGGTAGAATTCATCCGCCAGATAGACAAATCCCTTTTTTATCTTTTTCCGGTAGAAATTCTGCATTGAATGAATCTGCTTAATTATTCTCACTGCATAGTCGGTAGTAATTTCAGGCAGCGGTTGTTTGCTGTATCGGGTATCACCGGCGGGAACGATACCGATCGAAGCAACTCCGGGGAATAACTTATAAAGGTCACCAATTGTCATTTTCAATTCTTTACCATCATTGACACCCGGAATCAAGACGATTTGACAGTGGAGGGTTATATTAGACTCAACTAACTTTTCAAGGATGGGAATAATTTTTGCTGCTGAAGGGTTTTTGAAGATTCGAGCACGCAGTTCGGGGTTGGTCGAATGAACCGAGATGTATAGAGGGCTCAATCTTAATCTTCTTATCCGGTCTAAGTCATTATCGGTAATGTTGGTGAGGGTGATAAAATTGCCATAGAGGAAGGAGAGCCGGTAATCGTCGTCTTTGAAATATAACTCTTTTCTGAGCCCTGGAGGAAGGCGGTCGATAAAACAGAAGAAACAACGATTTTGACAACGCTGATATTTTGGGTTTTCGAATATTAAAGGTAGCGATCGCCCCTCTGTTTTTAATCTGATCTTCAGATCTATCTCTTTGTCATCTCGAACTAAATCAAATTTTATCGTGCGCATACCCGAAGTGTAAAAATAGATATCGAGGAAGTCATTGACTTTATTACCATTTATGGTTTTGATGAAATCGCCTTTCTTGATGCCCGGAAGAGATGAGGAGGAGACCCTGACCATATTTTATGAAAAAATTAATTGTTGACAAGTGCCTGGATTATAAATAGACTGATCCCGAGCCGGGGTGGTGGAATTGGCAGACACATACGTTTGAGGGGCGTAGGGCGCAAGCCGTGCGGGTTCAAATCCCGCCCCCGGCAGTATAACAGATAGATAAAAGATTGTGAGTAAGAAGTAAAACATAGATTACGCTATAATTAATGCGCTCAAGAGAATTTAGGCGCTATCATCGATAAAGAACAAAAATTATACATATAACTCGATTGAAGTCAAGGTTTAATAAAGCTGATTTTTTCTAATTTTTCAAAATATGATTATTTAGAAGGAGATTTTAAACCGGTTTCTATATTTTTTTTTACTGATTTTTTTACTGATTGTTCAGGTGTGGCCTTATACTAACGAATGCTTTTTAAACATTCTATTGACATAACACCATTTATCAATATAATGGGTGGTCAAATCAGGAGGTATTGTGACTAATCTTCACTTTAATTATAAAGATGTATTTCGAGCCGGGCGTTTAGGCTTTAGTGCAAAGAAGATGTGGATTCAATTTTTAGGGTTTCTTATCGCCTATGCAGGTTATATAATTTTTTCTTATCTCGCCCACATCGTTGCTGGTCAGAGTATTAGCAATGTCTGGAGCGTTTATCGACTCGTTCCATTATATCCAGCCGGGTTGACCTGGTATTCGTGGGTGATCTGGGCAGTGGGTCTGGTATGGTGGATTGCAGCAGTTTTAATTTTTGGGGTAGCTGTCTCCAAGGTGACATTCGAACAGTTACGGGGTGATGAGTTTTTTGAGATAAAAGAAGCAATTAAATTTGCCTTTACCACCGGAAAGTCGGCTATCATTGCTCCTTTTGTTCTGCTTCTCTTTATCATTATTTTGACCATTATGGGGCTCTGCCTTTCGCTAATTGGTTCGATTCCCTATTTTGGGGAACTCTTCGTGCTGGTGATGGCCATACCGGCATTTGCCGTCTCCCTCTTTATCATGTATCTTTTCCTGGTATTCTTCGTCGCAATCATTATCAGCCCCGCTATCGTTGGGACAACCAAGGGAGATACCTTTGATACGCTCTTTGAGGCATTTTCCGTGTTGAATGACCAACCATGGCGTCTAATCGGTTACGAAGCGTTACTCGGTGTGGTCAAGGTAATCGGAGTAGCGATACTCGGTTTCTTTTCCGCCAAAGCGATTTTCTTTGCCCACACGGTACTGAAGATATTTATGGGTTTGAAACTGGATGATATTTTCTTTAACGCTGCCTACTATGTCAAGGTCAACCTCCCGGCTATCTGCCCGGAGCGATGCGTAAGCTGGATAACTCTCTATCTTGAACGGATCGGGATGATTAATCTCCTTTATCCGCCCGAATATACTACGTTCAATATGCACTGGGCAAAGGTGATCTCGGCCTTTGGTTTGGGTATGATTTATTATTTGATTATCCTCTTTGTTTTGTCGCTCGGTGCGGCAATATTCTGGTCGGGCAATACGGTTATCTTTACGGTCCTGGTGAAGAAAAAAGACGACAAGAATTTACTGGAAGTTAAAGAAGAGGAACCATTGACGACTGAAGAAAAACCGAAGGAAGCGACATCGGAAGAAGAGAAAGAGAAGAAAAGAGGCAGAACGAAGAAGGCAAAAGAATAAGAAATATTTTTAAATTTTGAAAATTTATAAATTCTGGGGGGAATGAGAAGATATGCGGGCCGGTTATATATCGATAATCGGATTTCCCAATGTAGGTAAATCGACTCTGCTCAATCGATTTTTGAGTTTAAAGTTGTCCATCGTCTCAAGAAAACCGCAGACGACACGCAGTAGGATCCTGGGTATTTTAACGGAAGGGGATTGTCAGGCGGTTTTTATCGATACCCCCGGGCTGATCGATCCGAAGTATGAGTTACACACAGTAATGCTTAATGAGATAAAAAGTGCTGTGAGCACAGCCGACCTTATATTATGGCTGACAGATATAGATGTTGATCTCAATCAGGAGAGAAGATATAGAGACAGGCTAAATTTACATAATCCGGTTTTAGCCATTAATAAGATCGATCGGGTTAAAGAGAAAGAAAATTTACTACCCCGGATTGAATTCTACCGTCAATCAGGGTTTGATGATATTTTTCTGATCTCGGCCCTTACCGGCGAGGGGGTAGAGGACTTGAAAAAAACAATTTTGAAGAATTTGCCCGAAGGTCCTTTCTTCTTCCCCGAAGATCAGTTGACCGAACAGCCAGAAAGATTTTTTGTCAGTGAGTTAATCCGGGAGCAGGTTTTTGAAAATTACGGCGAAGAGATTCCCTACGCCACTTTTGTTGTGGTCGAAGAGTTTAAAGAACGGGAAAAGGGTAAAATATATATCCGGGCAGTTGTCTATGTTGAAAAGGATTCCCAGAAAGGCATTATCATCGGCCGGAAAGGTGAGGGGCTTAAAAAGATCGGTATTAAAGCCCGGCAAGCGATTGAAGAGTTTTTGAGTCGCGAAGTCTTTCTTGACCTCTGGGTTAAGGTTAAGAAAAACTGGCGCTCCCGACGGGAGATCATAAGTAGTTTGATGCGGGGTGAAATGTGATTGATATTTTGTTCGACGAATGAGATGGTCGGTTGATTTCTCGACTTGACTTTGGTCAGGTTTATACTATAATAAATCTGCTTTTGGTATAGTTTTTTAATCTTAACAGTTTGAAAGTTCAATGGTATATTCCTGGCAAGACAGAACTTCAAAAAAGAGAAAGCGGAATCGGCTACTACTTCTGATCATTGTGATTGTTGTTGTCACCCTGCCCCTTTTTGTTGGAAGTGCCGGGTTAATAAGGATTACAAAATTGAAGAGAGAGAAACGTATCCTTCAGAAGCAGATATTGATTCTTAAGGCAGAAAAGGAAGTTATTGATCAAAGGATTGAGCGGTATCTACATGATAATGAATTGATTGAACGGAAGGCCAGAGATGAATTGAAGATGATTAAAGATGGTGAGAAGGTCTATCAATTACAGCCCGTAAAAAAATTATGAAACACTGGGAAGTTGAGATAACCCCATTTCGCATTGAAACCTGTGAAGAGACTGAAGCACTGGAATTAAAAGTAAATGATACAGTAATTATTCAAAGCGATGAAGGCGATGATGCTGGTAAACTCAAGCAGGTCTCCCAGTATGAAGATGTTTATGGCCGTATTGTTCGGAAGGCGGATGAAGTTGACCTGGCAAAGATTGAAGCACACCGACAGAAATGTCGTGATCTGCTGGGCATCTTCCGAAAGCAGATCGAGATATTTGATTTGCCGATGAAACCAGTCTATGCCCACTATCAATTTGATGGAGAGCGGGTTCTTTTTTACTTTACCGCCGAACATCGGGTTGATTTTCGGAAACTCCACAAGGCGATCTCCCAGCAACTCAATACCCGGGTTGTGATTAAACAGGTCGGGGTCAGGGACTTTTCCAAAATTTATGGCGGGATTGGTCCTTGTGGACGGGAATTGTGCTGTGCAAAATTTTTGACCGAGTTAAAGCCGATCACAATGCGGATGGCCCGGGAGCAAAATCTTTATGTTTCATCGGCCAAACTGACCGGGGCTTGTGGAAAGTTAATCTGCTGTCTTGATTATGAAGACGAAGTATATCGAGAGGCAATCGAAAAGTTTCCGAGAATCGGGGAGAAGATTATTTATCAAAACTATCAGGCCGAGGTTATTGGTAATGACATCTTTAATGAAAAAGTGAATCTCAAATTATCCGACGGCACTGAACTGATGGTCGCTTTGAAGGAAGTAAAACAATTATTGAAGAGATAGTAAAATTAGTCGATCGTTTGAGAAGGGAATGCCCCTGGGACCGGGCCCAGACCCTTCGCTCAATTCGACAAAATCTGATTGAGGAAGTTTATGAGTTGATCGAAGGTATCGACGAAGGGGATAAGGATAAGATTGAAGAAGAGCTCGGCGACTTATTATTCCTCAGTCTCTTCGCTATCAGGATCGCTCGTGATGAGAGGGTCATAAAAGAGAAAGATTTCTATAAAAAGATGCTGACCAAGTATCAAAGGCGTCATCCCCATGTTTTTGGTAAAAAGAGGGTTGTTGATAAAGAAGATGTTTTGCGGCTATGGCAGGAAAGGAAGAAAGGTATCTTTGATGGTATCCCGGAGACTCTGCCTTCATTGATTCAGGCCCGACTGATACAGGAACGGGCGAGTCGATATAAATTCGACTGGTCCGATGTAAATGGACCTCTAAAGAAAATTTTCGAAGAGATTGCTGAATTACAGAGAGCAATAAAAAGTGGTCAGGGGAGGGAGATCACAATAGAACTCGGAGATCTCCTGTTCAGTATCGTCAATCTCAGTCGATTTCTCAAAATCGATGCAGAACTGGCACTGCGCGCGACCAACCGTAAGTTTATTGGGCGTTTTCAAAAAATAATTCATAAGTTGGAAGAGAGGGGAAGAGACCCCAAAAAATCAAATCTTGTTGAGATGGATCGGATCTGGGAAGAAGTTAAGAAGCAAAAGCCGATAAGGAAACGATCGGATAAGCCGAGGAGTTCTGATTAAAGATCCAGAGATTATCGGTGAAGTTGAGAGACAGATTGGAGATCTGATAAGGGGGTTGAAACTCCTCAAGATTGACTTTGACGATAGCCATATTGAGAAGTTTAAAAAGTATCTTGAAATCCTTTATGAATTCAGGGGTAAATTAAATCTTATCGCCGATGGCGATTATCCTTATATTGCTGTGCGACATTTTCTTGAATCACTGCTGGCCCTGCCTTATCTCCCTCCAGGAATCTTTTCCGGTTGTGATCTTGGCGCGGGTGCTGGCTTTCCAGGTCTGCCTCTTAAGATAATGCGGTCCGAGATGGATCTCACCCTGATTGAATCTAAGAAGAAAAAGGCACTGTTTCTTAACAGATTGATTGTTCATTGCCAAATTATTGGGGTTTCCGTCCTCGCAACCCGGGCTGAGTCGATTAAAAATAGAAAGTTTGATGTTATCTTCTGCCGGGCAGTAGGTAGAATTAGAGATGTGATAGATTGTGCATCTTCTCTCTCTACTCAGAATGGAATAATCGTTTTTTATAAAAGTCATAATGTCGAGGAAGAGATTGGGGAAGCAAAGAGATTATTTATCAAGTTTGGATTGAAGATCTCGAAGATTGATAAACTCTATTCACCCATTGAACACCGCCCTATTGCCTTGGTTATAATTGAGCATTCTTAATGTTGCCCAGAATTATTCATCGATGACGATATTTCGTTCTGAGCGAAGCGGAGAATCTCATCCTTTCTTATCTCACCATAATTACCTTTTCTCCCCTTCCAGAATCCTTATCCCGAACCCTAACCCTATCAACCATTTTTAACCAAATAGACTAAACAGACCAAATAGACCAGACAGACCAAACAGACCAGATCTTGGGCAGGTCTTGAATTTTGAAATTGGGTAAGGATAGCATGGCTGTCCAAATATACAGAGATAGCCAATTAAATGGAGATAGAATTTCAAGGTTAACCGGTGATTTTTTCAATCAGACGGTCAAGTTCTGATTCATCCTCAATCAAAACTTTTCTCGACTTGCTACCGGCAAAGGGTTCAATTATTCCGGCCCTTTCCATCTGATCGATGATCCGGCCGGCCCGGGCATAACCGATATTCAATCGACGCTGAAGGAGTGAAACCGATGCCAATCGATGGCGGAAGACGAGTCGTGCTGCCTCTTCAAAGAGCGGGTCGATCTCGGTGGTAAATTCTTCTTCTTTCTCTTCTTCTTCAGCAGTTTTCATTTCTTCCAGTTTTGGATAATACCCATTTTCGATGATCTCTTCAATTTTAGGTTTGAGTTCATCCGGGGCAAGCCCTAACAAAATTTCTTTCTTTTCTTCAAAACCGGCCCCGCGTTCACAGAAGACTGACCAAAGTTCCTGTTCGAGAATCTCTTTTATAAATCGGGAGAGATTATCACCGTCTCGGAAGAGTTTTGTCAGATAGAGTTGAGCAACGAGATTTCGTATGTTCATAACTTCATCGGTTGAAACAAACGCACCGTGCAGGCGCTGGGGTTCACCGCGGCCGGGTGGGAGATAGAGCATATCACCTCGACCAAGCAGAGACTCCGCACCATTCATATCGAGTATCGTTCGGGAGTCGGTTTTAGAAGCAACTTGGAAAGCGATCCGGCAGGGGAAGTTGGCCTTGATCAGTCCGGTAATGACATCGACTGAGGGACGCTGGGTAGCAAGGATAAGATGGATGCCAACTGCCCGGGACATCTGGGCAAGCCGGGTAATCCGCTCTTCAATCTCGGTAGGTGCGGTCAGGATCAAGTCAGCCAGTTCATCGACGATGATAAGGAGATAGGGTTTCTCGGGAAACCCCTCTTTTCGGGCTTTTACATTATAGCCATCGATATCCCGGACTCCAACCCGGGCAAACTCTCGATAGCGATTTTCCATAATATCGACCATCTTGGTCAGTTCGGAAACCGCTTCTTTGGGGTCAACAACACAGCTTCTTAAGATATGGGGGATAGGATTGTAGGCCGGCAGTTCGAGGCGTTTGGGGTCGATCATTAAGAAACGAACTTTATCAAACCCGGAACGGTAGATGAGACTCATAATAATGGTGTTGATGCAGACGCTTTTCCCTGAGCCAGTTGTTCCAGCCACTAACATATGGGGCATAGTGGCAATGTCAGCATAGACCGGTTTGCCGGTAATATCTTCACCCAGGGCGATACTGAGGGGCGATGCCATCTCTTCAAATTCCTGGGTTGCCAGACATTTTTTAAGATAGACCAGACCCCGTTCAGGGTTTGGTATCTCAATACCAACTGCCGATTTACCAGGAATGGGTGCAAGGATCCGGATTCGTGTCGCCTTCAGAGCAAGGGCTAAATCGTCTTCGAGATTGGCAATCTTATTAACTTTTATGCCCGGAGATGGCTCAAACTCAAAACGGGTGATAACCGGTCCTGAAACAATATCGGTGATTTTGCCCGTGACCTCAAATTCCTCAAGCCGTTTGATTAAAAGGTCAGCGCCTTTTTTCAATTCGGCCTCTTCGAGGGCGGCCGGGCCGGGTGTCGGGTCGTGGAGCAGATTTAAGAATTGGGTTTTAAAGTCGGTATCAGTTTCCAGTGGTATTACTTCGACCACCGGTTTTGGTTTAGGTTTTACAACTTTTTCCTTTTTTGGCTTCGGTTCAATTTCCGGCGGCCTTTTAATAACTATTTCGGGCACGGGCTTCTTAAATGAAAAGGTTAGACGGGTAAAGAGTAAAAGGACTGTCCCGAAGATAAAGATTAAAAGAATGATTGCACCCGCATCACCGAAGGTCTTGCTCAGAAAATCTTTTAATACAGAGCCAATCAATCCACCGGGGATTATATCCCTTATATGAGGAAGATTGAGAAAACTGATAAAGGCATTAAAGATCGGAACGATGACAACAAAGAAGAGTATGCCAAAGAGCTCCTTAGGGTCTTTTTCGAAAAAGGTTATGTAGATGCCATGGATCAAAATTAATACTGGTACAGCAATACTGTAGTACCCGATAAGCCAGAAGAGAAATGAACTTATGCCATAACCAAATAGCCCACCGCGATTTTTCTCGGGTTGATCTTTGTAATATGAGAGAAGGGAGAGGGTCATCAGAATTGACAGTAAGATTAAGAGGAGGCCGATAACTTTCCGCTTCTTTTCGGAACCGGCCCTCTGGGCCGCATAGTATAATGCGTAGATAACCGCCCCAATTATTATCAAGGCAAGGATGATTTCGAGAATCGCCATTTATCGATTATAGCAGAAAGTCCAAAAAAGTCAAGAGGTTGGTTTATCGAGATCGAGATTGATTATTATCGTAAAAAAGATTGACAGAAGAGAATACACGGTTATAATATCGGCGTAGTGAATATCGCAATCATTGAGACCTGATCATTGATCTTGTGGCTGTTGAATTATGAGTAATATTTTGGAAAATCAACATCTAAGGAGGAAAGTATGAGGACCGCTATCATTATGTCAGGTCTTCTGGGGATTGGTCTTACGTTGGGTTATGAACTCGTCACCAATGGCGATTTTGAAGCGCCACTGACAACCGGCTGGACCCAGACCGTGAGTGGTGACTATACATCATCTTCATACTATACCATCGACCGGGCAATGGATTATAACCCGGATCCGGATTATGAAGCCCAGTCCCGGAAGTATCTACACGAGATTGCCTCCCTTTCTCAGATTGTCCCGATCCCGCATATCGATATAAATTTCTCAGCCCAGGCCAAACTCTGGTGTAAATGTGAAGATAACGCCTATAATTACTTTGCTGCGGCTGCCTTGATCTTATACTATATGAACAATGATAGTCAGATTCTTGGTGAGACCAGGATCTATCGGGGAACAACCTACTGTAACTGGCAGAATTCATCCACGATTCATCTGATTCGTGCGGCGGATACGAGTAACTGGTATAACTACTCGTTTATTATCCGCAACGAACTTAATAATCTCCCCGGAATTAATCCGGCCCAGGTCAAACGGATCAAAGTTGCCCTTTATGCTTATTCAACCCATAATTGCTGAGGGGTCTATCCTGAGGCGAAGGTCTTCGCCGATAACATCTCATTAAACTATACGCCGAACCAGCCCAAGATTGTGTATCTCAGCAATACGGTCGATGACCGAAATGGCAACAACAACAAGCGACTTGATCCCAATGAGCAGGCGAACCTTATTGTAAGTCTGAAAAATGTTGGAACCAATGCAACTGGAGTAAATGGGCGATTGAAGACAACGAACAGTTACATCGAAATCCGTGATAGCCTGGCCAATTATGGCAATATTAATCAGGGAGACACGACAAACAATTTTGGGGACCCGTTTGTCATCTTTGCCCGGCCCAATACACCGATTGGATCAAAGGTGGATTTTACACTCTATCTTAACTACAGTGGAAAGTTGTATACCGATACAATAAACTTCAGTATCTTTGTTGGTGACCTGATTACCCTGCCGATACCCGATAATCAAAACCGCTACTGGGCATATGATGATATTGATATCGATCCTCAGCATCCAACCTATAACTGGGTAGAGATCAGAAATTTAGGAACACGACTTGACTTAAGCGATGATCAGACCGTCACAATAGCAATGCCCTTCGGTTTTACTTATTATGGAACCCGCTATACCAACCTCTCAATCTGCTCCAATGGCTGGATCGCAGCCGGATCGACGACCGATAACGACTATACCAACTCAAGGATCCCGGATCCGGATGGCCCATCAGCAATGATAGCAATTAACTGGGACGATCTCTATCCGGATACGAATATCTGGTACTATCACGACCGCAATAACCACCGCTTCATCATCGAATACGACAGTATTCGTTATATCAGCACAACGGTTAGGGATAAATTTGAGATTATTATCTATGATTCGACGGTTGTGACGCCAACCCGAGACAATGTAATCCTTTTCCAGTTCCGAACTGCCAACGGTTTTGCTGGATCAACCATTGGTATCGAGAATTCTAATGAGACCGTTGGGATTCAGGATCTTTATGACGGCACCTATCATATCTATGCTGCGCCCATTATACCGGGACGGGCGATTAAATTTACCACGGTCTTACCTCTCAGGGTTGAAGAAACGGTTTCAGCATCAAGCCGAATAAGAAATGAACCGCTTCTTTCGATCTCTCCCAATCCGCTGGTTAAGTCGGCACAGATCAGGTTTGTTATTGAAAGGTCCGGACCAATCTCGCTTGAGGTTTATAATATTGAAGGTCGATTGATAAAGAGACTGGCTGATGGTTTTTATAGACCTAATACCTACAATTTGAGATGGTCGGGTGAGGATATGAATGGGAAGAGGGTTAGCAGTGGTGTCTATTTTATAAAACTGAAGACCGATTCTGGTGAAGAGACGACCAAGAGTGTGATGATGAGATAAAGAAGATATATGTCGCCGATCAGGGCCCGCGCAAAGCGCGGGCCCTGTTTGATTACAACCCCTTATTAACCACATAGATTGAACAACCTAACAAAGATATTGACATTTATTTAAAATCAGATAGAATTGTTTTAATGGGTTTGAGGATAACCCGACTAATTTTTATTATTTTTACCCTCGTCTATGCACAAAATCTGTATAGGGTGAGCGAAGGTGGGGCAATTCTTTTTACCAACATCCCGAAAAAAGAGAATTTAAATATCTTTAAACCACCCAGTCCAGTTCTAGAAAACCTTTCCCGCTATGATTCGATCATCGATGAAGCCTGTGACCAGTATCAGGTTGATGCTGAACTTATTAGGATTATTATCCTCGCTGAATCAGGTTTTAATCCCAACGCTCGCTCACCCCGGGGCGCGATTGGATTGATGCAGTTGATGCCCGAGACCGCCCGACTGCTTAATATTAAAAACCCCTATAACCCAAGGCAGAATATTTTCGGTGGAGTTAAATTTTTTCGCTATCTCCTCAATCTTTTTAATGGTGAACTGGAACTGGCTCTGGCTGCCTATCATGCCGGGCCAAAGATCGTTATGGCTAAAAAAGCGGTGCCGGCAATACCTGAAACCAGACAGTATGTAGATTTCATTACGGGTCGTTATGCACCACAGGATCGACGCAATCGTATCTATTCTTATGTTACACCCGATGGAGGAATCTTCCTGACCAATATTCCGAGATAGCCCCCTTATTCAAGGTTGACAATCAGAGGTTTTCGAATATACTTAATCAAGTATCAAATAGAAGATCTTTTACTTTTTAAAACAGGCATTTATTAACTTCTATCATCCGGCACAACTGAACTGATGTTGTACGGATAACAGATCTTAGAAAGGGATAAAAAATGGCTCATGCATATACTCCAGGTCTGAAAGTATTAGAAAAAACAACCGTTATTAAAGACCGGCGTCTTCCTCTACCAGGCAATATCCTGGTTGAAAAAGGCAGTAAGGTTAAGGCAACAGCAGTTGTTGCACGGACCCATCTGCCCGGTAATGTCCAGACCGTAAATGTTGCTGGCCTTCTTGGGATTTTACCTGAAGAGGTTGAAGGAGCAATGTTGAAGAAGGTCGGCGATAAGATAAAGAAGAATGACATCCTTGCTCAGAGCAAGGGTTTCTTTGGTCTTATGAAATCGAAGGTGACGGCGCCAGTCGATAGTGAGGTTGAAAGTATTTCCAAAATCACCGGCCAGGTGATTCTTAGAGAGCCACCGATTTTAGTCGAGGTGATTGCCTATATCGATGGTGAGGTTACCGATGTTTTTCAGAATGAAGGGGTCAGGATCGAGACGATCGCAAGTTTTATTCAGGGGATATTCGGGATCGGGGGAGAGATGATTGGGGAATTGCGATCGGTTGCTGATGGCCCAGATGACCCGTTGACCGCAGATGAGATTGATGAAAGTTGCCACGATAAGATCCTGGTAGGAGGTTCAATCGTTGATGCTCAGGCCTTAGAGAAGGCAGTGAAGGTCGGTGCTAAAGGTATAGTGGTTGGGGGCATCGAAGACAAGGATTTGAAAAAATTCCTGGGATATGATATCGGGGTGGCGATAACCGGTTCAGAAAAACGAGGACTTACCCTCATCGCTACCGAAGGTTTTGGTCGCCTGCGTATGGCAGATCGGACATTCCGCTTGCTCAATTCTCTGGTCGGAAGAAAGGCGTCGATTAACGGAGCAACCCAGATTCGGGCCGGGGTGATTCGGCCAGAAGTTATTGTCCCTTTTGAAGAAAGTCCGGGTGAGGTTAAAAAATCGACCCTGCAGGAGAGTGGCCTGGTGATTGGCACACCGATCCGGGTGATACGCGAGCCCTATTTTGGTAAACTTGGTAAAGTGACCGCCCTCCCCGCTGAGTTACAGGTGATTGAAACTGAGGCAAAGGTTCGGGTGCTCGAAGTCGAACTCGAAGATAAACGAAGGGTTGTTTTACCCCGTGCCAATGTTGAAATAATTGAGAGTTAGTATGTATCTCTGGTTAGCGGTTATTTTCTTCACTAATGAAGGTGTAGCATCATCTTTGATCTGTCCAACCGCACGCGAAGCAGGGATGGGCAATACCGGTTTTTCGCTAACCTATGGTCCCGAGGCGGTTTATCTCAATCCGGCCCATCTCCAGTTGAACAAAAGTCAGGAACTACTCTTTTCGATCTCCTATGGTCGTCTATTTTTGGATATTCAACACTCTTCACTCTTTCTGTCAAAAAGATTTTCCTCATTCAATCTCGGGCTCGGCGTGTCAAATTTTGATTACGGTGATCTGATTTTTAAACCTGAATATCCTACCGAGGAAGATGCAGTCTTCAATGCCAATGATCTGTCAATCCTTGGCGGAGCAGGATTTAATCTATCGAACAAAGGATATGGGGGTATCGGTATTAAATTTATCAAAGAATACATTCAGATATATTCGGCACAGGTTCTGGCAGGAAACCTTGCCCTCAGTTATCTGCCCAATCAGAATTTACGATTTTCCTTGGGAACATTTGATATCAGCCGAAATATGAAGTTAAAAAATAGTGAATTCGAAGGCGAACCATACGGATTGCCGGTGAGATTCAGTTTTGGATGCAGTAATCAATGGAGAAGATTGCTTAGCGGACTCGACCTCCATTACCTGATTCGTTCTAAGGATTGGATGTTAAACTTTGGAGAGGAGATCGGGCTGGTGTCAGAATTTAAACTGCGCTGGGGTTGTAGATATTTTGATGGTCTGACCCTGAGTGGTGGATTGGGTATCTCATTGGCCTGGCTGACACTGGATTATGGGGTTAGTTACCTACCCAAAGGACTCGGCCTCAACCATTATTTTACCCTCAAAAGAAATCTTTAGATGAATAATATTCTGCTTGATTTTGAAAAACCGATTTTTGAACTGGAAAAGAAGATCCAGGAATTAAAGGCAATCAACTCACCGGAAATCGCCGAGGAGATCGATCGTCTCGAACGGCAGGCGGAAAGACTCAGAAAGAAAATCTATTCAAACCTTACCGCCTGGCAGAGGGTTCAGCTGGCACGCCATCCCCGTCGTCCTTATTCTCTGGATATTATCAATCTAATTGTCAGAGATTTTATCCAGTTACATGGAGATCGACTGTTCGGTGATGACGCGGCGATCGTATGCGGTATCGGACAGATCGATGAGTATCCAGTCGTTATTGTTGCTGAACAGAAAGGTCGGGACATAAAGGAGAAAATCCAGCGCAACTTTGGTAGTCCCCATCCTGAAGGTTATCGGAAGGCGTTGAGGATTTTTTATTTTGCGGAAAAATTTTCCTTGCCAATTGTCTGTATTGTTGATACCCCTGGTGCCTATCCCGGGGTCGGCGCTGAAGAACGGGGGATTGCGGAATCGATTGCCCGGAATCTTAGAGAAATGGCATTGTTAGAAACGCCCATTGTTGTCCTGATACTGGGCGAAGGTTGCAGTGGTGGGGCCATTGCGATTGCCCTTGGTGACCGAATATTGATGATGGAAAATGCCTACTATTCAGTAATTTCTCCGGAAGGCTGCGCCTCGATCCTCTGGCGTGACAGCGCCCGGGCCAAGGATGCGGCTGAGGCAATGAAGATTACGGCGCAGGATCTTGATAAATTTAAGATTATTGACCGGATCATACCTGAACCTCTGGGTGGAGCCCACCGTGATTGGTCAGTAACCGCGCAGAATATCAAACAGGCAATAATTGAGACGCTCGATGAACTTCTAAAGATCCCCATCGCGAAACTTGTTCAACAGCGTGTGGAAAAGTATCGAAGAATGGGTGTACAGCGGGAGAGTTAGTTGGCTTTAGAAGGCAATCTTGAAGATTTTGAAGTAACTGATATCTTTCAACTCATCCAGCTCGGACAGAAAGCGGGCTGTCTCAGAATCCAGACCTTAAATGCAGTGGGGGTTATCTATTTTAAGGCCGGTATGGTCACCCATGCCCGGGCCGGGCATCTTGTAGGCGAAATGGCAATTCAGGAAATTTTGCGATGGTCAAAGGGTAAGTTTGTCTTTGTTCCCAATGAGGAGACGACCGAGAACACTGTCGGAAAACCGATTCAATTTATTATTCTTGAAGCAGCCCGGCGCATTGATGAATGGCAACGCATCGAGAAGGTAATCCCCTCCCTTGATTTAAAAGTCAAAATTGTCGAGGTGCCGGATGCAAGTATTGAAAACATCAATCTCCGTCCCGAAGAATGGAAAATTCTTTCTTTTGTTGATAGTCAAACGACGATAAAAGGCATCGCCCAGAAAGCAAACTTAAGCGATTTCGATACCGCAAAGATCTTATTCGGATTGGTGAGTTCCGGCCTGGTTCGTATCATTAAGGAGGAGAAACACGAGGCCAGCGAGAAGAAGGACGAGAGTGTCCTGAAAGGCATAATTAAGAAGATTAAGGGAGATTAAAGGAGGTAAAGATGGGTTTAAATATTACCGCACGCAAGTTCAGTTTAACTGAATCATTACAATCGGCGGCGTATGAAGCTTATAATCGACTATCCCGCTACTCCCATTTAATCATCGATACCCATTTAATCTTAGAAAGAGATAAACCCCTCAATTTTGTTGAGTTGACGGTTTCCGTAAAGAAAGGATTTTTACGGGCCGATACCAGAACCAATGACATCTACCAGGGGATCCATGAGGTTTTCAATAAAGTTGAGAAACAGTTAAAAAAGCACTACGAGAAGCTCAGGGAACGGAAGCGCCTCTCCCATAAGACCAAGAGGCAGATATGAGTCTCCTCGTAAAAACTTTTTATCAGGAAGAAAAAGAGGATCTGCGCTTAGAACTAATTGCTGGCCATAAGGGGCTGGGAACCCGTTATATTACAGTAGTTGATGTCTATCGGCCGATGCTTGCCCTTGCGGGTTTTACTGAGTATTTCTTAAAAGAGCGTATCCTGATTATCGGTAAGACCGAGACCGCGTACCTCGCAACCCTGAAACCTGCCCAGCAAAAAAAGGCGATCAAAACCGTGACGTCATTCACCCCACCGTGTATGATCGTGGCGGAAGGACTGGATATCCCCAGGGATTTAATTGTTGAGGCGAGTCGTCTGTCAGTTCCTCTTTTTCGGACTTCAATCTCAACCACACCTTTCATTCACCAGCTGACAAACTATTTAAGTTTCAAACTTGCTCCGAGATGTAATATCCATGGCACACTGGTTGATATCTTCGGTATCGGTGTATTGTTTATCGGTAAGGCGGGCATCGGTAAGAGTGAACTGGCACTCGATCTGGTCGAAAGGGGACATCGCCTTGTTGCTGATGATCTGGTACTTGTAACCAAAAGGGACAATCTCTTGATCGGAACCGGTTGCGAGAAGAGCAACAAGTTGAAACATCACATTGAAATTCGCGGGGTGGGAATCGTTGATGTCTTCAGAATTTTTGGTGCCAAGGCGGTACGTAATCAGAAGAGAATCGAGGTTGTTGTTGAACTGGTTCTCTGGGATGAAACCAAGGATATCTATGAACGGGTCGGTATCGTTGACAACTATAAGGAGATTCTGGGGATTTCGATACCGCATATTCAGATCCCGCTTGTTCCGGGCAAGAACGTCTCGACGATCATTGAGGTGATAGCGATTAATCAGTTACTCAAACTGCGGGGGATCAATCCGGCCAAGGAGTATGATGAAGAATTGAAGCGAGTGATGAAACGGAAAGTAGTCGAGGAAGTACGGCTGGATGAGGATCTTGAATGAAAACTAAATCGTGTTGCTACCGACTTCGTTCTTGATCAACGATCTCGTTATGATTTCTATCATCAGATGTTTTGAAAAGATGGGATAGCATTTGAGGACGAAGGGTAACAGAAAAAAGATATGACTAAGGCAATAATCGTTGGTCACTATAACTTACCGAGGGCATTATCCGAGACCTTAGAATCGATTGTGGGCAAATTAGATGATGTTTTGTTCATCTCCAACACTGGCCTCTCCAGTGAGAAACTGACCCAGGAGGTCAAACGGGCGATTGATATCCTATCGCCCGAAGAGACGATTATCTTTGTTGATGTCCCTGGTGGTAGTTGTGCGATCTCCTGTTTAAATATATTGAAAACATTCAAAGGGATACCAGTTATCTGTGGGGTTAATCTTCTGATGCTCTTAGAATTCTTCATTAACCGTGAACGATATCCCCGGGATAGATTAGTTGAGATCTTGGTTGCTAAGGGTAGAGAAAGTATCAAAAGGCTGGGCGGAAATGACCTCCAGGCCAAAAGAGGGTAAGCCACTGGTTACAATTGGGGCGATGCTGGACCGTAGTGCCGAATATCGGCCTGACCGGATAGCCCTGAGAGCCAGGCGTGGCGATCGCTATTATGAAATGACTTACCAGGCGTTGAAAGAGAATGCACATCTTCTTGCCCTTGAGTTACGCGGACTCGGTCTCAAGAAGGGGGATCGCGTCGGACTCATCGGTGAAAACCGCCCTGAATGGGCGGTTGCCTATTTTGCAATTCAGAAGGCTAATCTGGTCGGGGTACCGCTCGACCCGCAACTGAAAGAGAATGAAATAAGACACATCCTTAACGAAAGCGGAGCCCGGGCAGTCATTGCCGCGGGCAGTTTTGTCCATATGCTGAGTGAGATTAAAGAAGGTCTTCCTAATTTAAGGCATATCATCTCGATGGAAAATCTTGAAGCCGTTCTTAGAACCAAAGTCCCGAAGTCCTTTGAGATTAAAGAGGAATCATCCATTGATGATCTTGCCCTTTTGATTTATACTTCAGGTACCACCGGTTCATCGAAAGGAGTAATGCTCAGCCATCGAAATATTATCAGTAATGTCGATTCGATCTACCGATTCATCGAAGTGAATGAGTATGATAATTTTCTTTCGGTCTTGCCCCTCCATCATACATTTGAGGCAACCTGCGGCTTTCTTGTTCCCATTTATAATAATGCGACGATCACCTATGCACCGAGTTTGAAATCGAAAGAGATTATTGAGACCATGCGGGAGACTTCGGTTACCTGTCTGTTAGGGGTCCCGCTCCTTTTTGAAAAATTTTATGATGGTATTCAGCGTAATATTAAGAAATCGCCCGTCCATAAGAGGCTATTTTTTAAGATTATGTATAGGGTCTCAAGCCGGATTCAACCTCTGGCCGGGCTTATCTTTAAGGGACTCAAGGAAAGATTAGGCATGGGTAAGATTCGTTACATAATATCGGGCGGAGCACCCCTCCCGGTGAAAATATCTTCGTTCTTCAATGGTCTTGGCATTCCGCTACTCCAGGGGTATGGCCTGACCGAGGCATCACCGGTCCTGACAGTTAATCCCCCGGATCGACCCCGGAATGCTTCGGTCGGTATTGCCATCCCGGATGTCAGGATTGCTATCGATCAGCCCAACGAGGATGGTATTGGTGAAGTGATTGCCACCGGGCCCAATATTATGCTGGGTTATTACCGGAATCAACAGGCAACTAATGAAGTACTGAGAGAGGGCTGGCTCTATACTGGTGATTTAGGTTACCTTGATAAAGATGGTTATCTTTACATCGTCGGTCGTAAGAAGAGCGTTATCGTGACCGCCGGCGGTAAGAATGTCTACCCGGAAGAGATCGAAGAGATTCTGTTGAGGAGCCCTTATATAAAAGAGACAATTGTTCTACCCCGGTTAAATCCGAAAACAAACCAGGAAGAGGTCTACGCTATAATCCATCCTGACTATGAAAGGATCGACGAACTGGCAACCAACGCGAAAAGAAATTTTACCGAAGCGGATATAGAACAATTGATTCGCTGTGAAATTAATAAACAGTGTGATTCAATTGCTGAATATAAGAGGGTTAGATCTTTTAAAATCCGGGAAGAAGAATTTCCCAAG
Source organism: Caldifarciminota bacterium (assembly GCA_965648915.1). Lineage (GTDB taxonomy): Bacteria > Hydrothermota > Tepidihabitantia > SM23-42 > CAYGYG01 > CBFGIV01. The sequence continues at coordinate 95,243 of CBFGIV010000002.1, forward strand.
ACAACGACCAAGAAGATCAAACGTCATCTATTTGAAAAAGAGATTGTCCAGGTTTAGCGATACATCCTTGACATTTTTATCCCATTAGATATAATTGATTATGACCATTGAAGGTCCCTGGCGTCGGTTGATACCCGAACAGATCAAGAATGTACCTGACTATCCTGGTGTGTATGAACTCGCCGATATACTTCAAGAGATGATTTATATCGGTAGTGCATCGAGTTTGGTTCAGGCGATCGAGCAGGTTTATGAGCGGAGGGATCCAGATTTGAAGACCGCGGCTTTTTTCCGTTTCCAGCTCACCCAGGACTATGAAAAAGAACATAAAAGATTACTTGAAGAATTCCGAGTGCAGTTTAATCGCCTGCCGGTCTGTAATGCTAAGAAAGAATTGGATAATCCTGATACTAATTCTAAATCAAGTTGATCTCTTTTCTGCACTTGACTTAATATCCATTTTCGAATATCTTTTTTAGTGCGAAATTCAGGATCGAATGAATGGTTAAAGGCAAGACTGGAGATGGTTGAGAATCAGATCATAAGGAGGGGTATAAAGGATCAGCGGGTGATAGAGGCCCTTCGGCGTGTTCCCCGACACCGGTTTGTGGCGGATGCTTTTATCGGACAGGCGTATGAAGATTACCCGTTGCCAATCGGGTCGAATCAGACGATATCGCAGCCTTATATGGTGGCAGCAATGACCGAGTATCTGGAATTAAAAGGTAAAGAGAAGGTCCTCGAGATCGGGACCGGTTCGGGGTACCAGACTGCGATCTTGGCCGAATTATCATTTAAGGTTTTTACTGTTGAGCGTGTTGCGGAGCTGGCTGATGATGCACGGAAAAGACTTGAACAATTAGGTTATAATAATATTGTCTTCCGGGTCGGTGATGGGACAATTGGCTGGAAGGAGTTTGAGCCTTATGATCGGGTTCTTGTAACGGCGGGCGCCCCTGATATACCGCCGTCGTTGCTCGATCAACTCGATGATGAAGGAATTATGGTTATTCCCATTGGCAGTGAATATGTTCAAACCATCAACCAGATTCGTAAGCATAAAGGTCGGGTCTTGAGAAGGGAATTGTTCGAATGTGTATTTGTACCGCTGATTGGTAAAGAGGGGTGGTCGGGATAGAAATATCGGGGAGTGGCGCAGTGGAAGCGCACCTGGTTCGGGACCAGGGGGTCGCTGGTTCAAATCCAGTCTCCCCGATTTAAATTATTAAAAACAATGACTGCTAAGAACAAGAAGTTGCGGTTGGTAAAAAATAGGACCCGACTAAAGGTGGTTGCGGTGATCGGGGCTTCTGAGGCCGGTGAGGACATCTTGATCGAGGCTGAAGCAATTGGTGAAGGTATTGCACGGGCCGGGGCTTTTTTAATTTGTGGTGGTTTAGGCGGAGTGATGGAGGCTGCCTGTCGGGGCGCAAAGAAAGCAAATGGTTTTACAATTGGTATTCTGCCTGGAACCGATCGGAGTGATGCCAATCAGTATGTCGATTTAGCAATTGTTACCGGAATGAGTCAGGCCCGGAATATAATAATTGCAAGAAGTTGTGATGCAGCAATTGCCATTGCCGGCAGATACGGGACACTTTCTGAAATAGCCTACTGCCTCATGTTTGGTGTTCCGGTCATTGGTCTTCATACCTGGAAGATATCGTCGAGTCTGATGCCTGAACTCAAACCAATAATTTATGCCGACAGTGCCGAGGATGCCTTAGAAAAGTTGACCAGGATATTGAGGGATTAAAGATAATGCTCGGGCTGTCTTTTTTTCTGTTTACCTTCAGTTTTCAGCCACTCCCTGATGGTCTGGAATTAGACTTCAGGATCGATGCTACACCCGAGAACGGATTTTCTTTTCCGGGTGGGATCTATTATCATCCGGTAGGTGCGCCCAACCTGCCCGGTCAGTTCTTCTATATTGGTGTTCCTCAGGAGGGTGGGGTCCGGGTTGAGATTGTTGAAGAGGAGAGCCGGACCTATCCGGGCGAGATCAAGCCTGTAGGGAAGTTCTCTTTTGAAGAGACGAGTTTTGAGAAAGACCCGGAGATCTACAGTCGGGCCGAATATTATCCTGATTTATTTTTCCTTGAAGGGCCGTTTCGCTGGCGGGATTTAAGGGTGGTTCGGCTCCAGGTCAATCCGATCCGTTATAATCCCGGGAAGCGATTAGTATCGGTGACGAGCCATTTAAGGTTGCGTCTGGTCTTTGAGGGGCGTCCCCGGGTGGTGAGGCGGTCTTCGACCTTTGACAATATCTATCCGGCGGTAATCTTAAACTATGAGCAGGCGAAGGACTGGAGAATACTGGACAATCCTTTGAAGATCCATCCGATCTTTGATATGCCCTTATGGTTCAAGATGGTAGTGGACAGTGATGGTCTCTACCAGATCGATTATGAACTCCTCAAGAGGTTTATCCCTGATCCTGGACAGATCGATCCCCGGACGATAAGAGTCTATACGGCAAAATTTGATACATTAACGGGGAATGGTTCGATCTTTAATATCGATACAACTCTCTTCAATGGACTGATTGAGATTCCCATCCTGGTCTATGGTGAGGAGGATGGCAGGTTTGATCGGGGCGACTATATTCTCTTCTATGGTTTTGGTGCGAGCCATCTCTCAATCACTAAGCCGGAGACCCTTACCTATTTCAACAACCCTTTTGATCGGAGTAATTTTTTCTGGTTGACATTCGGGGCCAAGCCGGGCAAGCGCTTCAGTCGGATTGATGGCCGGATTCAGCCGGGTGAGGTCTGCTATTTTTTGCGCCATCCGGTCCATCTTGAAGAGGAGAAGGAAAATCCAGGCCGTTCTGGACTCAACTGGGCCTGGCAGACAATGACCATTACCGGTAGTGGCTCCTGGGCTTTTCCGATCAACCATTATGGGTCTACGGGTGAGGGCAATATAAAGGTAAAGATCATCACATTTGGACATAAGTTTGAGATAAAACTATACTACAATGATTCGCTCTTCTTTGATACCCTGTGGCTATTTGGTAATGTAAATCTAAGAAAGAAACTAAACTATATCGGAGATTCAGGAATATTAAGAATTGATCTCTTTTCATCAGGTAGCGACAGTTTCAGTGTCTTTCTGGACAACTTAGAACTGAATTACCGATCCCGGCCGATTTTACAGCGTCCCCTTTATTCTCTGGTTACCGTGCCGGGCAGTTATCAATATGCGATTGGTGGAGTCCATGCACCCCCCCTGGTCCTCGACATCACCGATCTCCGTAACCCCCGGCTCTTCTACAATCTCCAGGTTGAAGGCGAATCATTATACTTTTCGCACCGGGTGGATAGTCTTGCCCTGCTCTACATCACCGATCTCAAGAAGGTGCGCAGACCGATCCTTACTGCCGGTCGGGTGGGTAATTTAAGAAGGGAGACCGCCGGTTGTGACTATCTGATTCTGACCGCTGATGAATTTTATGAAGAGATGAAGCCATTGCTCATGTGGCGTCAGCGGGAGTATCAAGTCCGGATGGTGCGGTTGAGCGAGGTCTATAACAATTTTGGTTTTGGCAAGGAGGAGCCGGCGGCAATCAAATATTTTCTCTACTATGTCTATCGTAACTGGCAGCCGATGCCTAAATTCGTCCTCTTTGTCGGCGATGGCAGTTATGACTATAAGAATAATTTAAAATTAGAAAAACCGAATCGGTTCTTTCCTCCTCTGGAACAGGGTATGAATCTACAGAGTCCGGATGGCAATTATTGTTACGACGATTGGTTTGTTATGTTTAACAGTACCAAACTACCGGAGATGATTGTCGGCCGATTGAATGTCCGGAATAAACAGATGGCAAGGATTGTGGTCAAGAAGATCCTTGACTATGAGCAGAAGGTGAACCTCGGCCCCTGGGCAAAAAATATAATATTTCTGGGTGATGATGAATGGAGTCCTTATGGTCTTGAATGGGATTCAATACGGAGTTACTGGGAGCACTCAGCCAACTGTGAATCACTCCTTTTTTACATCCCCGACTCCCTGGTTGATATCACCAAAATCTATATGAATGTCTATCCGAATGAAAGCGGTAAGAAACCAAAAGCCCGCCTCGACTTTATTGCCGCAATGAATAAGGGAGCATTCTGTGGTGCCTATTATGGCCACGGCAACAATCATCAGTTAGCCCATGAAGGTGGTTTTTACGGTGAGGATGTCAATCTGGTAAAAAATGGTCCCCGCAATTTCTTCTTCTACTACGGTACCTGCAGTCCCGGCCGTTTCGATGATACAAAATATGAATCGATCTGTGAAGAGTTTGTCTGTCGGGCCGACGGGGCCATCGGGACATACGGTGCAACCCGGGTCACCAGTCCAGGCCAGAATGTTCCGCTCGGTAACCTCATCTTTGACAATATCTTTAACAAAAACTTTACCATGGGTGAGTGCTGTTACCATGCCAAATTGATGTCACCCGCAGATATAACCTGCTGCCTCTTTGGCGATCCTGGAGTAAGATTAAATCGGCCAATCGGTGGTGTAAGTATCTCAGTCCAGCCTGATACTTTAAGACCTTTGAGTCAAGGACGGATAAGATGCGGTGAACCAAAATATTTTCTCCGGGCAACGATCCGGGATTCTCTAACTGGCCTGACCCATTACATCGTTCGTGATCAACAGGGGAGATTTGTCGATTCCTTCAATTTCTCACTTGAGGGGCAGACCTTTTTCTCGGGTGTGAGCAGTCAGGAGAGCATTGGTTTTATTGTTCCGCAGTTTGCGACCCGGCACCAGCCGGTCCTGCGCTTCAGTATCTATAACAATTTAAGATCCGGCCGGCTCGACTCGGTGCCGCTGCGCGGTCTGGCCGTGCCCTCGGGTGACATCGAGCCTCCCCGGGTCGAATTCTATGCTCAGGGCCGGAGGCTCAAGGATGGGGACTGGGTGGAGAAGAATCTTTCTCTGACCGGGGTGATTGAGGATGCGAGCGGGATAAATCTGATCGATCCGGCGCAGAACGAGAGGCAGGGTTTTGGTCTTTATGTGAATGGTAACAAGGCCGGGGTGATTGATCTGCGTAATTATTTCAGTTATGATTTAGACAGTTATCAGCGGGGGCGATTTACCGTCGAATTAAACCTGCCGGACCGGACCGATACGATTACGGTCTATGTGAGTGACAACAACTACAATCGGACCGAGGCGAAGCTCGGTCTCCGGGTTGCCCAGGACGAAGAACTTGTGGTTGAGGATTTTTTAGTCTATCCCAATCCGCTGGACGAGGGTGGTTATTTTACCTTTGTCCTTTCGGTCGATGCCCGGGTGAGGCTTGAGATCTACACGGTCAGTGGACGTTTTGTGCGCCGGCTCGATCATCTCCCGATGCGGGCTGGTTTCAACAAAGTCTGGTGGGATGGTCTGGATCAACGGGGTGACCGGCCGGCCAATGGGGTATATTTAGTGAAGATCGAGGCAATCCGGGAGCGGGGCGGAAATCGAAGATCGATCTCAAGGATCGAGAAATTTATCATCCACCACCGGCCGTAAAATACTTTACACTTTTGATCAGGTAAGAAATGTAAAGTGTGGCTATTCTTTGAGATACAGTGTTTTCCCTCTTGATTTCTTTTAAAAAATATATAGATTAGTTTAAAATGAAACCATATGTAACCAGCAGAAATCTTGCTCTTAAAACGAAGGAGTGGCTTAAGATAATTGCGCCTTATAACAAACACCGGATGAAACTTAACATCCAGAAAGCGGCGCTACTGGTAATCGATATGCAGAATGATTTTCTCAAACCAAATTCATTACTTTTGACCGAGGGTGGAGTTGCGATCCTGAATAACTTAAAAAAACTAATCAGTAGCTGCCGTAAACAGAAGATTCCGGTCATATTTACCGCCCATGTCCATAAAGATCCGAAGATCGATGGCGGTATGACGGCAAAATGGTGGCCGGAGCTGATGAAAAAGCGGGCACTGGTTTATGGCAGGAAAGGTGTGGAGATTTATGAAGCACTCGCTCCCCGACCGACTGAACCGGTAATTTATAAACATCGTTATAGCGCATTTTATAACACCAATCTGGAAGTGATTCTTCGTGGGCTGAGAGTCGAAGATGTCATTATCACAGGTGTGATGACCAATATCTGTTGTGAATCTACAGCCCGGGACGCATTCTTTCGGGATTTCAGGATTTTTTTTGTTGCCGACGCCACTGGTTCGGTAACTGAGGATCTGCATCTCGGAGCCTTGCGTAATCTTGCCTATGCCTTTGCTTATATAACGACCACCGGTGAGGTTTTAAGAGATTTAAGGCAGCGCAGATAATGGAGTTAAAATTTTCATCCAACCCGAGGCTGCGGGATAATTTCCGGTATGTTATTTTGATTATATTTATCTTAAATTACTGTTTATTTGCTCAGCCTTATACTGATAGTCTCCTCTTTTTCTACTCACCTGACTGTCGCCACTGTGAGTTTTTTCTGAAGGAATTTTTGCCCAAGATTGAGAGAGATTACCGCATCGCGGTTAAGACCTTCAACATTGAGATTGCGCGGAATATGTACCTCCTTGAAGGACTTGAAGCGAAATTGAAGAATATAGGCGATGAATTGCCAGTTATTTTTTACCGGGACCTTGTTGTTTATGGCACCGACAGCATTTTGAAGAAGTTACCGGCAATTATCGATCATTATCGGGCCGAGTCCCTTATTTACATCGCCTACTTCACAAAGCCTTCCTGTCGGGAGTGCAGTCGGGTTGATAGGATTATAAAAATTTTAACTCGGGAAGAGAAAAATATCGTCGTCAAAACCTATAATATTAATATCAAGGATAATAAACTTCTGGCTGAGGCAATCAGTGAGCGGATTGGTGTCCCTGAGAGATTCCGGCTTCTTGTGCCGGCAATATTTGTTGGTCGAGATTATCTAATAAAAGATAATATCCGATTGACTGAATTGAAAGATATCTTAAGAAAATACCACGCGGGCACAGAGAATTTTGAATTATTAAATCCCGCAATCAAAGCTCAGAGTGAAGAGGCGATCTGCAACCGGTTTGCCCAAATAGGTTTTTGGGGTGTAATCGGTGCAGGGTTGCTTGATGGGATAAATCCCTGTGCTTTTGCGACAATTCTCTTCTTTATAAGTTATCTGGTCCTGCTCGGTCGTAAGCAACGCGATATAATTTTGATGGGTCTTTTTTTCTCCCTTGCGGTCTTTCTGACCTATTTTCTTATCGGACTTGGTTATCTTCAATTCTTAGATTACCTGACTCGGTTTAGACCAATCAGTAAGTTCATTTTTGCAGGCTTTGGCATCCTGACAATTATCTTGGGTCTCCTGAATATCTATGATTTCCTCCAGGCGCGCACTGGCAGATTAGACCGGATGAAATTGCAACTCCCGGATTACATAAAGATTCAAATCCATAAAAGCATTAAAGCCCAGACCAGGATTTTTGGTATTGTCCTTGGTGCATTTGGTGCAGGGCTGTTTGTTTCGATCTTAGAATTTGCCTGTACCGGTCAGGTCTATATTCCAACCATTACCTTTGTGGTTTCGAACCCTCAACTGAAAATCAGGGCGATAACTTTTTTGACACTTTATAACATTATGTTTATCTTCCCGTTAGTAATCATCACCGGGGTTGGATCGATCGTTTCTACTGACCGGGTTGGTAAGTTTTTAAAGGCCCGGATAGGGACGATCAAGGTTATGACAGCACTCTTTTTTATCACCCTTGGAATTCTGTTGATTATTTTATCATCGTAGGGGTAAAGGATGAAGAGAATCTTCTTTTGGGCCTTATTAATTGTTTCAGGTATGTTTGGCGATGATTTCAATCAGCTGGGAAGTGAAATTATTGAATATCTCTGGCGTTTTCATCCTGTGGATGCAACTTATAAAGGGATACATAAATATGATACCCTTCTTACTGATTTTCGTCCTGAGGTACTACGAGCGAGGTTTAAGGATATAAAAATATTTGAGCAAAGACTCGATCGGATTGACACATTAAGTCTTTCGGTTGATGAATATATCGATTATGCTCTGCTGCGGATAATGCTCAAGAACGAGATCTTCACTGGTGAGAGTTTGATGATTTACCGGAAGAACCCTCTTATTTATGTGAATGAAGCGATATATGGTATTTATAATATACTGATCCGATCGAGCCCATCCGTTCAACTTAAAATGGAAGCGATCAGGGCACGTTTGACGAAAATCCCGGATCTATTTGATCAGGCGCGCAAGAATCTTGTTGAACCACCGCCGATATTATGTAAGATTGCGATTGAGCAACTCCGTGAGGGTGCCGTCTTTTTTAACGACCTGGCAGCACGATATACTGATTCACTCGGGCCTGAAGCGAATAAGGAATTTATCACGGCTAAAGAGAAGGCAGTTGTCGCCATGGTGGCTTTTCGTTACTGGTTGGAAGATATCGAAAAAGGTCCAGCGACATCATATGCCCTGGGTCATTCCAAATATGCTTATAAATTGAGGGAGATCCACCTGCTCGATATGTCGATTGATAGTATCCTGAGTCTGGGACAGAATATGCTGAATTTAACAAGCAGGGTGATTGACAGTTTGAAGAAGGCTTATCAATCAAAAGAGACACCCCTTCTAAAACCACCCGCAGATTTCAAACCCGATGATGTGAAAAGGTATCGCCAGTGGGAAATCGAAGAGATGAGAAGATTTGTTGGTTCTCAGGGGGTCGATTATGTTACCGTGCCCGATTATGTGGGTGCGATGTTTGTTGTGGAAACCCCTAAATTCTTAAGAGGACTGATCCCGGGGATCGCAATGGAACCGCCGGGGCCATTTGACAAGTCAACAACAAGTTATTTTTATGTTAGACCATTACCGGAGAGATTTGATTCGTCCGAGGCAGTAAGATATTATAATTATATCAGACAACGGGGATTTAAAGGATCAGTTGTCCACGAAGGTTTTCCCGGCCATCATCTTCAGTTATCAATTGCCAATCAACACCCTTCTCCGATTAGGAGGTCTATATCCGATAACTTCTTGATTGAGGGCTGGGCACTTTACTGTGAAGAATTGATGGCGCGCAGCGGTCTCTATGAGGATACCATAGGTGCCATTATTGGATATCTGGGTGGTGTTCGATTCCGTTCGGCCAGAGTTATCGTTGATGTGATGCTCCAGACCGGTCAGTATGACTATGAACAGGCAGTAAATTTTATGTGTCAGACCTTTGGCGGTGGTCAGGCCGATTCTGTATTTTTTGCCCGGGAAGTAGCAAGGTATATAACCGACCCAGGGCAAGCAGCGAGTTATCTAGTTGGGAAGATGCAAATCTTGAGACTTCTTGAAGATTATAAAAAGGTGGCAGGTAGACACTTCCGGCTGAAAGATTTTCACGATAAACTGTTGAATGAGGGTTCGATCCCGATAAGTCTTATCCGGAGAAAGATTCTTACCCCTTGAAACTTTACACTCTTGACACGGTAAGAAATGTAAAGCATTTATGAATTTAAATGAAGAGCGGCGATTAATAACGATTCTTTTTGCTGATCTATCGGGGTTCACCACTCTTGCCCAGCATCTTGATCCTGAAGAGGTCAGTGAGGTAATAAATATCTGCTTCGGTCATTTAAATCCGATAATCACACACCATGGGGGCGTAATTCATAAGTATGAAGGTGACCTGGTTATCGCGCTATTTGGGTTACCGGTTACCCATGAAGACGATCCGGAACGTGCGGTCAGGGCGGCCATAGAGATGATGGCTTCTGTACCCGAGATAAATGCATCGCTCCTTAATAGGTTGAGTATCCGGAGTAGTGTCGATCTCCATATCGGAATCAGCAGTGGAGTTGTTTTTGTGGGCGAAGTTGGCTCAAGGGAAAAACACGAATACACCGTAATGGGTGAAGTGGTAAATCTGGCTTCGCGTCTCAAAGATACAGCAAAAGCTGGCGAGATCCTTATTGCAGAGACAATCTATCGGTTAACCCATTATCTTATTGAAACTGTCCCCCTGCCGCCAGTTAAACTTAAGGGCATCGAGGGCGAAGTAAGAATTTTCAAAGTCCTGGGTTTGAAATCCGAGCCGGAACCGGAACGTGGCATAAGAGGACTATCTTCACCACTGGTTGGTCGGGACCGAGAGTTCGCCCTGCTTAAAACTGCGGTTGAACGTCTGACCCAAGGAAAGGGTGGTATAATTTTCATCATCGGCGACCCCGGAATCGGGAAATCACGTCTTTTTGAGGAAATAAGGAATTTCATTATTACTGAGGAGATACCAATCACCATATTTGAAGGTCGTTGTCTTGCTTATGGTGAAAATCTTGCTTATCATCCGTTTTTGCCGGTTTTAAGAAAAATTACCGGTATTACTGAAAAAGACTCAGTCAGTGATATTCAGAATAAATTAATCAGATTTACCGCCGAACTCTTTCCGGATGATTATAAAAGTGTCGCGCCCTACATCGGTTATCTCTTTTCTATCCGTTATGGTGACGAACTGGATGAAAAGGTTAAGTATTTAGACCCCAAGGGTTTAAGGTATCAGATCTTTTTGAGTATAAAGAGATTACTTTTTGCTCTGGCTCAGAGGCAACCACTCCTGTTGGTTATTGAAGATTATCACTGGATCGATACTGAATCTTTAGAACTGCTTGAATTCATATATGAGCAATCAATTTCGGCGCCGATGCTGATGTTCGCTTTATCGCGCTTTGTCAAAGAAAAGATCCCAGGGATAGTAAAAGAGCGGCTCCGCAAAAAACTCAGCGAAAATTTTACCGAAATAATTTTAAGACCACTCGATCGAGATGCCGGGGCCCAACTTCTTTACAATCTATTAAATTTTCCGGACATCAGTCCGGACCTGAAAAACCAGATATTGATGAAGGCCGACGGTAATCCATACTTTGTCGAAGAAATAATTCGTTCTTTGATTGATACCAGTAAACTTAAATTCACATCCGGACGATGGAAGGCGATCGGAGACTTTACGACGATTACCATTCCCGACACGATTCAACTGTTACTTACATCACGAATTGACCAGCTGGATGATGATGTGAGAAACGTACTGCAACAGGCTTCAATAATTGGGAGAATTTTTGATGTCGAATTGTTAGAACTGGTAAATGGTGCAAATCATCTTATGCTCAGCCTTTATCTCGCAACCCTTGAGGAATTTGGATTTATAATGCGGGTACCGGGTGAGGGTGATCTGCGTTACCAGTTTCGTCACCCTCTCTTGTATGAGGTGGTCTACAATAGCATTTTGAAAAAAAACCGACGATCGTTACATCGGAAGGTAGGTGAATTGATCGAAAATATTCATAAAGAGCGACTGGATGATTGGGCGGAGGCGCTTGCCCATCAATATGGTCAGAGTGATAATTATGAAAGGGCAATGCACTGGCTGATGCGGGCAGGGTATAAAGCCAAGGGACGATATGCCAATGATGAGGCAATCAGTTTCTTCGAGAAACTGATTGCAATAACAACAACCGTAACCAAGGTTGAAAAAGAAGTCCGGAGGCGGTATCGGGTTCAGGCCTCAGAAGCGCTAGGGGAGTTATATTTCTTAACCGGTAGGTATGATCAGGCAATCAAAAATTTTGAAATGATGCGCGACAATGCTCAGAGCGTTGGCGATCGAGCACGGGCCCAGCGACAGTTGGCTACGATTTATCAGAATCAAGGACAGTATGATTTTGCTTTACAGTTACTCGATGAGATTGAAAAGTCGTTCACCGGTACGTCGCTATCTGAAATATTGGAACGAGTAGAAATTATGATTCTAAGAGGCTGGATATACTGGGTGCGGGGGATGCTGGAACCGGCGCGGGCCGAGTGTGAAGAAGCTATCAATCTTTTAGGTAAACTTAACCCCGAGGAGCAACTGGTGAAGGCGCTTAAAGCAACAGCAATGAGTCGACTCGGATTAATTGCTCAAACAAAAGGAGAATATGAGAAGGCAATTGCATATAATGAAGAGGATTTAAGACTCTCTCGAGAAATTGCCAATAAAAAAGGTATCAGCCGTGCCTGCTGTAATCTCGGTAGTATCTACAAAGAATTCGGTCAGTATGATCGGGCGATTGAGTATTATGATGAAGACTTAAGAATATCAGAAGAGATCGGTGATAAACAGGGGATGGGGATAACGGCAAATAATTTAGGCACGATCTATTTGATTAAAAAGGATTATGACCGGGCACAAGAACTTTTTCAAAAATACCTGATTATCTCTCAAGAGACTGGATATCTCCAGGGGATGGGCACGGCCAAGCTCAATCTCGGGTCGTTGGCCCTGCGGGTCTCCGAAATTGAAGATGCTGAGAAAAATTTGCTTGAAGCCGAAGCGATTCTTAAAGAAATCGGTTATCATAGTGTCTTGATTACGGTCTACATTTTACTGGCCGAACTCTATCTGGTGCACCGAAAAGAGATGAAGAAGGCGTGGTCTTATCTCAATCGGGCCAGACAATTGAACCGGCAAGTGGATTCAAAATCACAGTGGGCAAAGATATTTTTTGCTTATGGTAAGATGAATATGGAGCGAGGTGAGTGGTTAAAGGCGGGAAAGAACTTTGACCGAGCAGTGGAGAGATTTCTTGAACTTGGTGAGTTGAAGTATGCGGCCGAGGTTTATGAGAAATATGCCGAGTTATTCCGATTGACAGGAGATAGAGAGAGAAATAATTTATATTCCCAAAAGGCGAAAGATATCTACAAGAAGTTAGGAGTATCTTGAGATAATCGGTCAAAAGGTTGTATTGACAAAAATAAGAAGATCGATTATACTTAATTCTTAAATTTTTACCCCGTCAAAGGGGAAAGGAGGCAAGAAAGAATAACCATGAAGGACTTTTATGAATCTTCATTTCTCAACCTTAAGGAAGGAGAGATAATCACTGGTAAGATTGTAAAACGTGTTGGTAATTCAGTTTTAGTTGATCTCGGATTGAAGTCCGAGGGATTTTTACCGGTTGATGAGTTCAAAAACTTAGAGGATATTGTTCCAGGTAATGAAGTTGCGGTCTTTTTAGAACTACTGGAGAACAAAGAAGGTTTTCCAGTGATATCAAAGAAGAAAGCCGATTTCCTGCTTGCCTGGGAACAGATCAAGAAGATGTACGAAACGGGTGAAGCGGCTCAGGCCCAGATAAGAAAGCGGATCAAAGGAGGATTTTTAGTTGAGATTCTCGGGGTTGATGCTTTTCTTCCTGGTTCGCAGATCGATATCAAGACCCCGGCTGAGGAGGCTGAACTCCACAACAAAAAGATCGGCGTTAAGATTGTAAAACTTAACTGGTTAAGAAAGAACATTGTAGTTTCAAGACGGTTGGTGATTGAAGAGGAACAGGAGAAGGCCAAGAAAAAGATCTTTGATAAATATAAAGTTGGTGATATCATTGAGGGCGAAGTTAAGGGCATTACCGAGTTCGGTGCCTTTATCGATATCGGTGGCGTCGATGCCCTCCTTCATCTGGTAGATCTATCCTGGGGTAAAGTTACCCACCCCTCAGAGGTGTTGAAGATCGGTGATCGGATCCGGGTGAAGATTCTTAACTTAGACTTTGACAGCGGACGTATATCAGTTGGCTTAAAACAACTTACACCCCATCCCTGGGACGGTATCGAGGAGCGATATCCGATCGGAAGTAAGATCAAAGGTCGGGTCACGAGTGTCGTCGACTATGGTGCCTTTGTTGAACTGGAAAAGGGTGTCGAAGGGCTGGTTCATATCTCGGAGATGTCATGGACAAAATCGATCAAGCATCCCTCTCAGATTCTTGAGGAGGGTGATATGGTGGAAGCGGTTGTCCTTTCGATCGATCGCGATAATAAACGGATTTCCCTGGGTATCAAGCAGACCAAACCTGATCCCTGGTCAGTCCTTGATCAGAAGTATAAAATTGGTGATCGGGTCACAGTTAAAGTCAAAAAACTTAAGGAGTACGGAGCCTTTGTTGAACTCGAGGAAGGTATTGAAGGACTGATTCACCTCTCGGACTTCTCATGGACAAAAAAGATCAAACAACCTAAAGAAGTGCTAAAACGGGGGCAGAAGGTGGAAGCGGTTGTCGTCAAACTTGATCGGGAAAATCGTCGTATCGCCCTGAGTTTAAAACATACCAAGGAAGATCCATTTGAAAAATTCGTTGGGCAGTATGAGGAAGGTAAAACAATCAAAGTTAAGGTAGTCGACATACTCAATCAGGGTATTGGTGTTCAACTTGATTTTGGTATCGAAGAATTTATCCCGGTTGCCAAACTTAATATACCAAAAGGCAAAAAGGTCAAGGATGTTTACAGCCTGGGGACTGAGTTAGAAGTTGTTATCGATAAGATAAATCAGAAGACAAGGAGGATCAGTCTAACTGAGAAAGGTTTAAAGGAAACAACCGAGGCCGTCGAAGCAGCCGGGATTGAGTTGCCCAAAGAGGAAAAGGCTTACTTTGGAGATTTTATCAAAGAAGAGAAAGAAAAAGAAAAACAGAAGTGACACGGCTGGTCAATCTTGGTTGTAAACTTAATCAATATGAAGGTCACTGCCTTTTAACCATCTGTCAAGATGGTAATATCGTTAAGGATCAATTCTTAAATAAAGATGATCCAGCCCCGAAGAAAATTGTCATTGTTAATACCTGTGTTGTAACAAAAGAAGCCGAGCGCAAATCCCTTAAACGAATTCGACAGGCGGTTCGACAGCAACCCAAACCGTTCATTATCGTTACTGGCTGTCTGGCAGAAAAATGGGAATCAGGTTTTGAGGGTGTTGATTTAATTTTGAAGAGTAAAGATCGTCACCCCCTAATGGAAAAAGTCTTCCCTCAACCCAGACAGACCCGCTACTTTCTTAAAATTCAAGATGGCTGCGATTCAGGATGCAGTTATTGTATCGTTCCCCTGGTGCGAGGTAGGCATACAAGCATCGCTCAGGATAGAATCATAAGTGAAATTGAGTACGCCCGGGATCGGGGTTATCCGGAAATTGTTTTAACCGGTGTGAACCTAGGTTACTATGGTAAGGAGTTTGACGGTTCGCTGGTCGACCTTTTACGGAGGATCGGCCGTATTCCTTCGTTACCGCGTCTCCGTCTCTCTTCCTTAGAACCCCAGTTTCTCATCCCGGAGATATTCGCCCTCTTCAATGATTTACCACTCTGCAAGCACCTCCACCTGCCGGTGCAGAGTGGCGATCCTGATGTTCTTCAATCGATGCATCGATTTTATGATATTAACAAGCTTCGAAAGATGATGGATCTGATCCAGACGCGTTTCCCTCAGTTCGCTTTTGGGGCTGATTTCATAACTGGTTTTCCAACTGAAGATAGACAATCTTTTGAAAAGACATTTGAGTTTATTAGAACTGCACCCTTCAGTTACCTCCATATCTTTCCTTATTCACCCCGTCCTGGGACCAGGGCATTTCCGCTGGGTGATCCTGTGAAACCTGAAGAAAAGCATTCACGGGTAAAACTTCTCCGTGCCCTGGGCAGGGAAAAGTCTTATGATTTTAGAAAGAGATTTATCAATCAGAAATTTATGATTACGGTCGAGCGCAGGAATGGTAAAACCTCTGGTCTTACTGAGAATTATATTAGAATGATTATTCCGGCAAAGCCCTATGAAAATCTTATTGAGGCACAGATCGTGAAAGTTGAGTTTGACTATACACTGGGTAAGATCGTATGAAGTATTTTTTCAAGACCTATGGCTGCCAGATGAATCAGAATGATTCAGTATTGATCGAAAGCCTGATGGCGACGAGGGGATATGGACAGGCGGAGAATATTGATCAGGCAGATCTGTTGATCGTTAATACCTGTTCGGTCCGGGCCCACGCCGAAGCTCGGGCCGGTGGATTTATTGCCTCGCTGGCAAGATGGAAGAGAGCACGCTCGGATCGGGTGCTCTGTATCTGCGGCTGTATGGCGCAGCGCTATGGGGTTAAACTTTTAGAAAGGTATCCCTGGATCGATATCCTTATTGGTCCGGATCGTTATCGGAAAATTTATGATTACCTTGAGGAGGTTCGGACAAAGAGGAGTAAAGTTTGTGATCTGAGTCTGACCGGTGAAACTTACTGCGGCATAAAACCTTTCAAGACCGGAACGATCAGCAGTTATGTTTCAATTATGCGTGGTTGTGACAATTACTGTTCATTCTGTATCATTCCGTATCTCAGAGGCAGGGCGAGATCCAGACCAACGGATGATATTATCGATGAAATTAAGTCCCTGATTGATCAGGGGGTTAAGGAGATCACATTACTCGGTCAGAATGTTAATGCCTATAAGTTTAACAAAGTCCATTTTGCTGACCTGTTAGAGATGATAAATCAGATCAAAGGGCTTTTAAGAATAAGATTTATGACGTCTCATCCGGCTGATATGTCTGAAGAGATCCTGAGGGCAGTGGCCGGTCTTGATAAGGTTTGCGAATATATCCATCTTCCGTTTCAATCTGGTTCTGATCGCATCCTCGGTTTGATGAATCGAAAATATTCAAGCGCGCAATATAAAGAGATCGTGAATATAGCCCGGAATCTTATCCCCGGACTGGCCCTATCGACCGATGTAATTGTCGGTTTTCCGACTGAAGCCGAAGATGATTATCAGGCGACCTATCGCCTGATGTCCGAGATCGAATTTGATTTTGCGTATATGTTTAAGTATTCACCCCATAAAGAAACCGGTGCATTTCGTCTTGAACCAAAGGTTGATCCGGCAGTTGCTCAACGCCGTCTGGATGAAATAATAAGACTGCAGAATAGAATTACCCGACAGAAGAATGCAGGTTTGATCGGCCAGAAGGTTGAGGTCCTGATCGAGGGGAATAGTTATGATAAAAAACTTATGGGCAAGACCCGGGATAACAGGATGGTGATCTTTGAAGGCAAAGGCAATATCGGCGATCTGGTTTGGGTTCAGATTGAAAAACTTAACGGCTGGACACCGGTCGGTTTTGTTGTAATAACTGCTTGAGAGAGGAGGTTCGATGTTTACTGGTTGTTATGTTGCCTTGGTCACACCATTTAAGAAAGATGGCGTGCTTGATGAAAGTGGACTGAGAAAGAACATTAAATTTTTGCTCAGGAATAAAGTGGATGGACTTGTGCCCTGCGCTACTACGGGCGAGGCCCCCAGTCTGAATGAGGATGAATACGAAAGGATTATCAGTATCACCGTGGAAGAGGCTAAAGGTAAGGTGAAGATTGTCCCCGGAGCAGGGACAAATTCAACCCACAAGACAATTGCCCTTATGGAAAGGGCGAAGGAATTAGGTGCGGATGGTTGTCTGGTGGTTACCCCGTATTACAATAAACCAGGCCAGGAGGGGCTGTATGCTCATTTTCGCGCCATCACCGAAGCGGTGGATATTCCGGTTATAATTTATAATGTCCCGGGAAGGACCGGCGTCAATATACTTCCCAAGACAATCCGTCGATTAGCTACCGACTGTGAGAAGATTGTCGGAGTAAAAGAAGCAAGCGGTAGCCTTGATCAGGCTTCGGAGATTCGACGAAGTTGTGGACCGGACTTCGACCTTTTATCCGGTGATGATTCACTTACCCTGCCGATGATGGCGATCGGTGCTCAGGGTGTAATCTCGGTAATCGCCAATATTGCTCCCAGAGAGATTACCCAGATGGTAAATTATTATTTGAAAGGAAATGAGGATAAGGCCCGGGCAATACATCTCCGGCTTTTCTCTTTAATGAAGTTACTATTTATCGAAACCAATCCGGTTCCGATAAAGAAGGCGATGGAATTTATGAAGATGCCCGCGGGTAAACCCCGTCTTCCCCTGGTGGAGATGAGTAAGGATAATGCCGAATTGCTCAAGAAGGAGCTGACCCGGTTAGGCTGGATTGAGTAGTGTTCTAATTTTTCCTTGTCATTTTACTCTATTTATCTATAATAGTTGAAAGTGCATTATATAAAGATTGTCGTATAATGTGAAAGGAGTGTTAGATGAAGCTGAAGCGACCGATCAGAGAACTCTCCTATAAAAAGTTGCGGTGGCGTTGTGACCCGCAGAGTTTAAAATTTGAAACAACCCGTGATCTTGATGTAACACGGGAGATAATCGGTCAGGAACGGGCAATCAATGCTATAAAACTTGGTCTTGAGGTCGAGCACGAAGGTTATAACATATTTGTCACGGGTATGGTGGGCACGGGGCGCACCACGACAATTGGTGAACTCCTGAAGGAACTGGAAAAGAAAGAAGGTAGACCCGGTGATATCTGTTATGTGAACAATTTTAAGAATCCCGATATGCCCAAAGCAATTTTTCTAAAGGCGGGTGAGGGAGTAAGATTTAAACGTGATATGGATGGTCTGGTGGAAAATTTAAAAAAGAGGATACCGGCGGTTTTTGAAAGTGAGTATTATATTAATCGGCGGAAATCGATCATTGAACAGTTCGAAGAGAAATCAAAGGTGAAATTTAAAGAGTTTGAAAAAAAGGTTCAGCAGGAAGGTTTCGCCATAATTCGCACACAATTAGGAATTTATGTAAAATCGGATCTGGTTCCGGTTTTTGAAAATAACCCGGTCTCCCTCGATCAGCTCGAACAGTTGATGGAACAGGGTAAACTGACAAAAGAGAAGTTTGAAGAGATTAAAAAAAGGCAGAATGAACTGGAAGAGGAGTTGAGGGCAATTTTTAAAGAGGCAAAGAACATCGAGCGAGAGATTAACGAGGCCTTGAAGCAATTGAATAATCAGGTCATCACTCCGATTATTGATGATTTAATTGGTGATATTAAAATAAAGTATAATATCCCGAAGGTGAATGCTTATCTCGATGAAGTTGCTCAGGAAGTAATTGGCAATCTTGAGCGATTTATTGAGAAAGAAGAACCGCCCGCACCATTTCCAATACCGAAGGTTGAAGATAAATTTGTTGATTTTCAGGTAAATGTTCTGGTTGATAATTCCGAAACCAAAGGACCACCTATAATTACCGAGACTTCGCCCAACTATCGGAATCTCTTTGGGACGATCGAAAGAGTTGTTGACCGGATGGGTGGGATCAGAACCGATTTTACCAAAATTAAGGCTGGTTCACTCCTGCGGGCCAATAATGGTTTTCTTATCCTCAATGCCTTAGACGTTCTGATGGAACCCGGTCTCTGGCAGGCACTGAAAAGGACCCTGCGCAATGGTGTTATCGATATTCAGACTTACGATCCGTTCTATATCTTTGGCACGACTGCCCTCAAACCCGAGCCGATCCCCTGCACTGCCAAGGTTGTTATGATTGGTAATGCCTATCTCTATTCCATCCTTTATCATTATGATGAAGACTTTAAGAAGATATTTAAAGTCAAAGCCGATTTTGATAATGTTATGCCCAACACTCCTAAGACCCGGAACCAATACGGAGACTTTATATGTTTTATCTGCAAAGAAGAGGGTCTTTTACATTTCGACCGAACTGCGGTTGCCGAGGTTATCGAATATGGTGCACGTATTGCCGGTCGTAAGAATAAATTGACCACCCGGTTTCATATTATTGCCGATATCTTAAGGGAGGCAAGTTACTGGGCGAAAAAAGATAATGCCCGATTTGTCTCAAGTAAATATGTGGAAAAAGCGATTGAGGAATGGGTGGAACGGGTCAGCCTGGTTGAGGATAAAATCTCCGAGATGATAAAAGAAGGGACGATAATGATTGATACCAGGGGCAGGGAGATTGGACAGGTCAATGGGCTGTCGGTCTACACAACCGGGGAGTATTCCTTTGGTAAACCTACCCGGATAACCGCCAAGACCTCAATGGGCAGGGCAGGAATTATCAATATAGAACGGGAAGCCGATTTAAGCGGTCCCATTCATAATAAAGGCGTTCTGATTCTATCTGGGTATCTGCGCTGGAAATACGGACAGAATAAGCCACTGGTAATGACCGCCAGCCTCTGTTTCGAACAATCCTATGGTGAAGTGGAGGGTGACAGTGCATCATCGACCGAGGTCTACGCAATACTCTCGAGTCTGGCGAATGTCCCATTACGTCAGGATATTGCGGTAACCGGTTCGGTAAACCAGAAAGGGGAGATTCAACCAATTGGTGGCGTGAATCAGAAGATCGAAGGTTTTTTTGATGTCTGTAAAGCAGCCGGGTTGACCGGCAAGCAGGGGGTAATGATCCCCTACCTCAATATTCCTGATCTGATGTTGAAAAAGGATGTGGTTGACGCGGTACGCCAAGGGAAGTTTCATATCTACCCGGTAAAGACGATCGATGAAGGGATTGAAATCCTTACCGGGATGAAAGCAGGAAAAAGGCTGAAAAATGGTCAGTTTGAGAAGGATTCGATTAATTATCTGGTTGATAAAAGGTTACGAGAACTGGCTGAGAACTGGCAAAAGTTTAGCGGTGAGGAAGAGAAGGAACCCGAAAGCAAGAAGTTAACAAAAGTTAGAAGAGATCCGAATAAAAGATCGGTAAGCAGATAGAAAGGAAAAAGCCAAGGAGATGTTGGGTGAAGCGAATAATACTTTTATTTAATTTTGTTAACAGCCTGCTGCTTGGTGATGTTCTTTTGGAACAGGTCTTAAGGGCCGATGGTTTTATGGGAACCGCGACCAGTGAGATCCGATCCAAGACTCTGGTGCACGGCGACAGGTTAAGGGTTGATACCAGGATAAAGATTTGCGGACTTACTTCAGGTAAGATTGAGCAGAAGCAGGTAACGATTATCCAGCTTGATAAAGAGAAGGTCTTGAATTTGGATCCCAAGACTAAAACCTATCGCGAAACAGATTTTTCTGAACTGAGAGAAAAAGCAGGGCATCTTAAGTCCCGGATTCAGCCCCGGAGCAGCCCGGCAATTGAAATTATAAAAAAGGACGAAACAAAAAGAATGGTCGGCCATAACTGCAAGCATATAATTGTTAAGATGAAGACCAGAATAAGTGATCCGGAGACCGGTGAACCCATCAAAGGCGTCTTGAAGAATGATATGTGGATTTCCGATCTTTTTAAGGAGGCAGAGGTCCTTGTGAATTTTAATAAAAGATTTGCTGATGCAACCGGGATCCCGGCATTACAGCAGGATATGATGCGGGAGTTTGGCATCGATACCTATGAATATGCTCAATTTGAAGAGACGATCAGGGCGATAAAAGGTTTTCCCATCTATACATTAGTGAGTATAGAGTCGGAGGAATTGAACCAGGAAGGTCGGGGATATGTCTTCTTTTCCGCGGTCAACGAGATCAAGAAGATATCCCCGGTGCAGACAGGTGCTGGTGAGTTTGAAATTCCGAAGGGTTATAAAAAGATAGAAGATAATGGTAAGATCTATTGATTGCAGATTAGCGGTTATAGCATAGGCTGACCGGTTTTAAGATTGTTATGTTTATTCTATTAACTTTTTTGATCAATATCAATATTGAGGCAATCAGTCAGTCTCTGGTAGATCCGATCCTTGAGAGTTCTCACACCGGCATCTGTATCTACTCTCTCAAAAAAGATCGTCTGGTCTTTGAACATAATGGGGCAAAACTTTTTGTGCCGGCGTCCAACCAGAAGATTTTAACCACTGCGGCTGCACTCCATTATCTGGGTGGTGAATTTCGTTATATCACAAGGTTAAAGATGCGGGGAGAAATCCAGGCGTCGAGCCTGCTTGGTGATCTGATCCTTGTCGGTAGCGGTGATCCATCCATCAAGGATTATTCATTTCTCGAAAGGTGGGCAGATATTGTGAAGAATCTTGGGGTCCATACCATAATTGGCAGTATCATTGTTGATGATCGGGTGTTTTCTAATGAACGATTGCCTGAAGGCTGGGCCTGGCACTATCTCGATGCCCGTTATGGTGCAGAGATTTCAGGATTCTCTTTCAATGGTAACGTTGTTAAGGTGACGGTTAAACCAGGTAATAAGATCAATGATACCGCTCAGGTAATACTTGATCCCCAGACCCAATATGTTAAGATCAAAAATAATCTAATTACGGTGGAGAGTCTTAATGGTAATACTATCAGTCAAGAAATAAATATCTATCGTGAGCCCGAAGCCAATATTATTCATCTTGAAGGTGCGGTGGCAAAGAATTTTAAGGGGAGGACCTATGAGATTGCGGTAAAGGATCCAGCTCTGTTTGCTGGTTACTATTTTAAGGAATTGCTGGAACGGAGAGGGATTAGAGTTTATGGTTACCCAAAAAGGGTTGATACACTTACAGCTAACTTTGGTCACGCCGAGCGTCAATTAGACAGTATTATCTCCTGTTCGATGAAAGAGATTGTTAAAGAGACTAACAAAGAGAGCAAGAACCTGTTTGCGGAGAACCTCCTGAAATCGATCGGGTATTACAGAGAAGGCAATGGCAGTTATAAAAACAGTAACAGCCTTATCAGAAAGTTCCTAGTCGAGGTCGGGGGCGACACCAGTGGTGTTTATCCAGTAGACGGTTCTGGCCTCTCAAGGCATAATCTCCTCTCACCTTATAATCTCGTAGTCGTCTTAAGGTATATGTATCTCTCAGCCCATCGTGATGATTTTTATGAGAGCCTGGCCCGGCCGAATGAAGGGACACTTTTCGGTCGACTTTTGAGATTAAGAAACTCCCTGCACGCCAAGACAGGAACCTTAAAATGGATTTCCTGTATCTCCGGTTATATCGAAAATTCTACTGATAATGATACCTATGCCTTTTCGATTATGGTGAACAATTTTACGGGAACGGTTCGGGATATAAATCGATGGCAGGAGCGGATCATTGAGGCAATGCAGGAGTGATATTAGTTAGATTAGATGTGGACTTCATAATTTGGTGCTTCTTTGGTTATGGTTATATCATGGGGATGGCTCTCTCTGAGGCCAGCAGGTGTTACCCTGATGAATCGCGCCTTTTCCCTGAGTTCGCTTAAATTAACCGCTCCACAATAGGCCATACCTGCCTTCAGACCGCCATTCAGTTGATAGATTACTTCTGAGACAAGTCCGCGATAGGGGACACGACCTTCAACACCCTCCGGGACATATTTTTTTGCCTCTTCCTGGAAGTAACGGTCGGCTGAACCGCGCTGCATAGCCCCGAGCGATCCCATTGCCCGATACGATTTATACCTCCGCCCCTCAAGTAAGATTGTTTCACCCGGACTCTCTTCAGTACCGGCAAAGAGGTTTCCGATCATAACCGAGTCGGCACCAAAGGCGATGGCCTTGACAATATCTCCGGAATAACGGATACCGCCATCAGCAATAATTGCGATACCCTTTTCCCGGGCAATCCGGGCAACATCCATTATTGCGGTCAGTTGAGGAACACCGATACCTGCCACTACCCGGGTTGTGCAGATTGAACCTGGACCAATACCGACCTTCAAGGCATCGATATCGAGTTCGACTAATCGCTCAGCCGCTTCAGCCGTTGCAATATTGCCGACGACGATATCGACTTGGGGAATACGTTCCCTGAGGAGGCGGGCGGTCTTAATCACATTCTCCGAATGGGCATGGGCGGTATCAATCACCAGGGCATCGACTCCGGCCTCAACCAGAGCCAGAGCCCGATTGAGCGTATCTTTACTTACCCCAACCGCCGCGGCACAGCGTAGTCGACCCATAAGGTCGATTGCGGCAAAGGGATGCTGGAGTTTTTTGTTGATGTCTTTGACCGTGATTAGACCCTTGAGACGGTTAAATTTGTCGACGATCGGAAGTTTTTCAATACGGTGTTTCTTGAGGATTGTTTTTGCCTGCTCAAGGGTTGTGCCTACGGGAGCGGTAATCAAATTCTCCCGGGTCATAACCTCTTTGAGTCGGCGACTGTTATTATCTTCGAAGATGATATCCCGGTGAGTGATGATCCCTTTGAGGTGTCCCTTTTTATCAATGATGGGAAGACCGGATATAGAAAATTGTTCCATCAGCTTTTTGGCATCGCCGATCGTCTTATCTTCTTCAAGGGTGATTGGGTTCATAATCATACCACTCTCGGCTCTTTTAACCTTCAGGACCTCTTCTGCCTGTTCCTCGATCGAGAGATTCTTATGGATCACACCAATGCCGCCGGCCTGGGCCATTGCAATTACCATTTTTGCTTCGGTTACGGTATCCATTGCCGCACTGACCAGGGGGATGGAGAGATTGATATTACGAGAGAATTTGGTTGAGATATCGACATCCTTGGGCAGGATGTTAGAATATTGAGGGATGAGGAGAACATCGTCAAAGGTCAGACCTTCTTTAATTTCCATTATGCTCCTTAGTTTTTTAATAACGGGCCAGAATGATTAAATGAAAATAATCAACCAATTTTTAGTGCTAACCTATTATAAGTCAATTTTTTTGATAAGTCAATACAATTCAACATTTGATTACAAATTATTAAAGGTTTAACAAGAAGTTCAGATTGTAAAACGCAATAAAGTTTTCCGGATCGAGGAGAAGGACTTTTTTGAACTCATTTGCTGCATCTTTTTTCTGTCCGAGGTTAGCGTAGACACCTCCCAGATTAATTCTGATATCGACTCTTAACGGATTTAGTATTAAAGCCTTCTTCAGATAAAAACTGGCTTTAAGGTTATTTTTTGTAGCTGCATAGATTGTGCCCAGTTTATATAATGCGTCGATATTAGATTC
The DNA here is from genome assembly GCA_965648915.1 of Caldifarciminota bacterium. Lineage (GTDB taxonomy): Bacteria > Hydrothermota > Tepidihabitantia > SM23-42 > CAYGYG01 > CBFGIV01. Next base: position 119,841 of record CBFGIV010000002.1, read on the forward strand.
ATTCAATTCAACCGAGCGAGTTAAAGATTTAATTGCTTTAGAAGTATCGCCCAGGATAAAGTGACAATAACCAAGTTTCTCATAAATCGTTGAATTTAATGAGTCGATGGCAAGGCTCTGATAACATTCGGCGATTGCTTCGGAGTGAAGATTGTTTTCGATAAGGACATTAATCAGATCGCAGCGATAATTGATATTGGTCGGTGCCAGCCTAATTGCCCTGTGGTATAGGTTAATGGCTTCATATCGCTTGTTCTGGAGTTCATATGTCTTGGCCAGCGCATAAACAATCTCGGCATTTTCAGGATCGAGGTTTAGTGCCCGGTTAAAATCCTCAAGTGCCAAAAAAATAAGATTGTTATTTCGGTAAATTATACCCCGGCCGAGATATGCCTGGGCAAGTGTTGAATCTAATGCCAGAGCATTGTTAAATTCCATTTCTGCTTGATTGGTAATGCCTGCAAGTAGAAAATATTTCCCATCATAGTATCTAATAAGGGCACGCTGTTCTGGCAAAAGATTATCGAAGAGAGTCTTCTGATAACTCCGGATGTATTGATCGTTGAGCAGAGATGTTTCAGCATAAAGGCTCCGCGGCGCTGAAAACTCGAGGATAGGGAGATCATCAGAGTTGATCATTCCGTCTTTGACAAACTCCCGGACATCCTTAGAATTGAGAACCAGACAGCTGAGCAGGGAGTAAACATTTTCGATATTGACCGATTTTAAGTCTGCATAGATCCCGGGACGTTTTATTTTTTGATCAATCTGTTCAAGATTTAGATTGATCTCCTTAAAAGATCCAATAAGGAGGTAATCGGCCGTTCGTCCGGTAGACCAGATGGTAACATAAGGAAAGACAGATTGGAAAGTCTTTATAACCATCTGGAAGTCAGCCGGCGAAAGGCTGTAACCCTGAAGCCATTGACAGATCAATCCGTCCTTTTTCAATTTTCTTGCACAGATCTGGTAAAATTCTCTGGAAAATAGATTGGCGATACCAGCCATCCAGGGGTTGGACGGTTCGGTACTGATTACATCATACTTTTTAGGCGTGGCTAAAAGGTAGTTACGGCCATCCGCCGTTATGATCTTATCTCTTTGGTTATTAACGACATTATGATTCTCTTTATGAAAGAATTTTGCGCCTTCAATTACTGCCTCCTCAATCTCAGCACATTCAACATTGGGTGCTCCGTAGTTCACACAGGCGCCCATAGTTACACCACTGCCCAGGCCTAAGATAAAAACATCCTTTGGATCGGGATGAAGGATCATCGGCAAATAACCACTTAGGACCTGAGTAATCATATCGCTTGCGCTACTGGCATCTGTTTTACCATTGATGTTTAGGGCGATGTGGTTTTCCGTTTTGATAACCGCCACATTGCAATTTATCCCTTCGCGATAATATAGTAATTTCCGGGACTGAAGGAATTCTTCCATAGTGATAACTTTCTGCATCGATAGATATTTCCATGGACGAAACGAGATACCGGCATTCATAACCATCTTATTCCATTTCTTCCCCTGTATGATTAAAAGAAGGCCTATGATTACGACCATCCCATTAAATATAAACTTTGCTCTTAATCGAAGTTGGTGACTAGTGAAGATAACAACAATTGCCACCAGGATGTTGAGTAGAACCGCTGTCTGGATTGCAGACTGAGCACCAATTAATGGTAACAGGAAAAAGCCGGTCAGGGCTGAGCCGATGATGCAGCCCAGTGTATTGATTGAATATGCCTGACCGATACGATTACCCAGTATATTTAAATCATCAACCAGGATTCTGGTGACGATCGGGAAGGAAGCACCAAAGAGCAGAGCGGGTATAATCATTACAAGAAAGCAGAGCAAAAATTGAATGGCCTGGAGAAATCCATAATTGTTTGGAAAGAGTTGATAGAGCCTGACAAAATAGGTCGGCAGGCGGTCGAAGAGAGGCATTAGGAGGAGAACCGAAATGCCGATGCCAGTTTCAATAAAACCAAAGAATTGATAGGGCACTCTTTTTTCGCCCCAGATCAATGAAAATAGCAAGCTGCCCGCGGCAATGCCGAAAATAAATGCGACGAGCATGGTGCTGAAGGCGTAGATTGAACTGCCGATCGAAAGAGCCAGTGATCGGGTCCAGGCTACTTCGTAGACCATCGATGTGAAACCTGACAGACCAAAGCCTAAAAGGATTATCCACCCCGCATAGCTTATTTTTGATGGTTGCTTGGTGTCTAAGTCTCTTTCCTCCCTTTCCTTTTTAGTCAAGAGTATAAGGTGTTGGTCGAAGATAAAACATAAAGCTCCAATTCCGATATTCAAAACTGCAGCGATCAAGATCAAACGATGCACGCCCATTATCGGTAAGAGAAAATAGCCAGCCATTAAGATGCCAATGACTGCACCAAAGGTATTTATAGCATAGAGAAAACCAACAAGTTTACCAACGCTTTCAGCCCTTTTGATAAAGAATCTGGACATCAGCGGCAGGGTTCCACCCATCATGGTTGTTGGCGTGATGAGCAATATGAGACATAGAAAGAAAAGAAATATATTATAGGCAAAAGAGAATTGCCAGTTTCGGGCAACACTCAAATATAGGGGTTGCACAATTTTAAATAAAAACGGAGTCACCAGAGCATATAATCCAGTGCCAATCTCTAATAGTGAATAACCACGAAGTGGCCTTTTAATCCGATCGGCAATCTTACCAAATACCAGACTGCCTAAGGCGAGGCCGCCCATAAATGCAGAAAGGACAGTACTGGTGGCAAAGGCGGTCGAACCGAATATCAGGGTGAGCATCCTGGTCCAGAGTATCTCATAGATCAGGCCAGCGCAACCTGAGAAGAAGAAACAGATAAAGACGGCGATCAGTATCTGTTTTATTTCATCCTGGGTTTTCTTTTCTGAAGACATATTTTTAACCTCCGTTATTATTGATAAAATAGTCTATGATTATGAGCGAAATTTCCGTAATTTTAAACTTTTTACTACCTGTTGATAATCAGGCAGAATTACCTTACCCTGAGCCCGGTCGTAAATATAAATATCATCCAGGGGGTGAGGTGGAATCGTTTCGATGAATCTACTCTTTAATAAATCATTAAGATCTTCGGGAAAGGTATTTTTTGCTGCTTTATAAGCAATTAATCTCTGGTTAATAATTCTAACATTCATTTCGAGGAGATCATAGAGTAGTGTCGAATTTAATACCTGACCACTGTCTTGAATAAAATAGAGACCGCCGAAAGGTTCCTCAGGGATTATGGGTATAACCTTTTTATCAACCAGTTCAGATAGTTGTCGGGGATAGGAGTGGTATTTCTTGTAATATTCGTCAACGGCTTTGCTTAAAACTTCCATATCTTCTTCAATCTGAATGTAATTCAATGAGCGGCGAGCCAACTTTTGACGAGATGGTGTGGTCGCGGAGAGTTCAATCTTTTTCCAGAGATCGCGTGCCGCCGAACGATTTCCGGCTTTACGATAGGATTGGGCAGCAAAACGGATGGATCGCCCCATAATACCTTCATTGAGATATGCAAGATAGAAGTATTTGGCGGCGCGCTGGTAATTGTAGGTTATTGTGTAATTTATAAAACCAATGTCGAACGGTAATTCATACCTTTGAGGATTTTGATACATTCCCCGAAGGAGTAATTGAATCGCCCTTTCTGGCTGATTGAGGTCCTCTGAGATCAACAATCCACCAAACCGATAGCCGTTAATAAAGAATGGATCGAGCACGGTCAGGATGTCGAATATATGGGGTAACCAATAGAAATTCAAATCGGTAAGGATATGTTGGCCATAATACTGGATGGCTTTTAACCAGACAAAGTCGGCAAGGGTCGTTTCATAATCACAGGCCATAATCTTAAGAAGACGACCTGAAGGGAAATATCTCATCTCAAAAAGAGTTTGATCAGGAGTTGATTTATAGAAGTCGAGCGCCAGATGGAAATTGTGCAGGCAGATGGCACTGACAATTATGAGAAGAAAAGGTATGATACGATAGAATTTAATTCTAATTTTGTTCATCCTAAAGGTCTTTTTTCTCAAAAATGATAACGGCGATTGATAAAAGAATGATAATATATGCAATAGTATAGGCTGAGACGAAGATAAGCCACTGGTTGGTAATTGGTAGATTATGGACAAACTCAGTTTTGCTGTTTAAGTAAGAAAGGTTGGGAAGAATATAATAGAATAGGGTTGATAGATCTTTCAAGATTAGGGATTTGGCAATCTGGGCGAAGGCAAGGAGATCCTGTGTAAAATGGCCAATAAAATATATTGCAAAAGTAAAGATACCGCTACCGATTGGCGTTGTGAAGGTTGAAAGGAGAATGGCGATTGCGGCGATCAAGAGCAATTCAAGAAGAATGAAGTAGATGGTTTTGGGGAGATTTAAGGTTAAAGGATATTTAAATATGAGCGAATAGACGACAAAACCCGCGGTAAGGACAAGTACGACGATTAGCAACGCAAGAGATATGCCTAGATACTTACCAAGGATAAATTGCCAGCGCTGAACCGGTTTGGGTAGTATGGTGTAGATGGTTTTGCGTTTGATTTCGTCGTAGACAAGCCGGGTCCCAATGATAATAGCAATCAGGATGCCGAATATTGAGATGGCGGAAGTCCCGATGTCACGGACAATTCTTAAATCTTCATCGAGGGATAGAGGGGCAATGAGCTTGGAACTTAAAATAATCAGAAGACCAAAGATAATGATTGCATAAAATGTTCGGTCCCTTAATATCTCTTTAGTCGTATTGATTGTTATAGCTACTATCTTCATCGATTCTTGAGCACTTGAGTGATAAAGTGTTCTTCAAGGGTTTTAGTATGGGGTTGGAGACTGATCAGACGACCACCCAATTCTCTTATTTTATCCACTGCCTGATCTGCATCATCCGGGGTTGAAAAGATAAATTGTATCTCTTTACCAAATTGATTAACATAAGTAGCACTTCTTCCGACAATCTCGATACCGTCCTCGGTCAAGCCGATTGCGGTTACCTCGATCGATTCGATACTCTGCTTGAGGAGTTCATCAACGTGACCGACTGATGCCAATCTACCGTTTAACAGAATACCGACCCGATCACATATAACTTCCACATCGGGCAGGATATGGGTTGAGAAGAAGACGGTCTTACCCTTCTTTTTCATTTCCAGCATTATATCTTTTACATCTTTTCGACCCAGAGGATCGAGGCCTTCCATTGGTTCATCAAAGATTAAAAGGTCGGGATCGTTGATCAATGCCTGGGCAATACCGAGACGCTGGACCATCCCCTTGGAATATTTAGAGATCAAAAGGTCACCAGCATCTTTTAAACCTACTTTTGCTAAGGATTCCTCAATAAACTTTCTCTTATCCTGACAATGGATATTGTGGACCTGAATGCAGAAATCGAGGAATTCGGAACCGGTAAGATGGGCATAGAAGTAAGGGTGCTCAGGTAAATATCCTGTCTTTTTTCTGATTGATATGTCTGTGACGGGCCTATCGAATATAAATGCCTGACCCGAGGAGGGAAAGATGAGGCCGGTAAGTATCTTTATTGTTGTTGTCTTGCCCGCACCGTTAGGCCCTAAAAAACCAAAGATTTCACCCGGTTCGATAGTCAGGCTGAGATCTTCCAGTGCCCGAATCTTACGCCGGGTCATCTGGGTGCGAAAGTATTTGGAGAGGTTTCTAATCTCGATTGCAAATCTATTCATATTTAAGAGAAATTACAAAGTTTCTACAACCACAGGGGTTGTACCTTCGATTGTTATCAACAAAGTTCTTAATTTTTTATATAATATTGAGTATTATATTTAGACTTAGAAATTTATTATATCTGCGCTTCGATTTTATTGCTTTTTCACCAGGATTCGGGTTAATTATATTCACAAGTATGCCAAAGTCAATATAATAACAAAAAGGGGATAGCCATTTTTGACTATCCCCAGATTACTGCTGATGGTTTTTAGTTGTGGAAGACCAGAATGGTATTGGAACGGATAGACCTGTAGTCTCTACCCCTTATTCCAATAATTCCATATTCTGTAGGATTAACTCCTGGCCAGATACCATATCGAATCTTACCAACATCGGCAGCTGCAAGCTGTATGTCATTGGCACCACCGAGTTTGATATCACTATTATCACCAGAAGCAGCGTAGGTATGTTTAATGAAATCAGCAATTACCATTACATTCCCAGTATAAGGGTTCTTTGGATATTTACCAGGTGTCTTCTGCACATCTTCATCCCCACCAGGGAAATAATAGGCAAATCCTGGTGCAGGTTCTGGCCCGGTTGGATAGGCTCCATTAAAATCAACGGCATAGGCTTCACAGGAGAGCTGGGTTGTATGCATATTACCCTTGACACTTGACTGTCTGCCTCTTTCCTGCATAGCGATGAAGTTCGGGATCGCAATTGCAGCCAGAATACCGATAATGACGACCACAACCATCAGTTCGATTAAGGTAAAGCCTCTTTTCATTTTAACCTCCTTGGTGAATTACAATAAACTAATGTAATTCCAATTTTACTCATAACTCAAATGCAGTGTGTCCCGGAGTTTTGATAGAGATTTTATTGGACAGGCTTGGGACACAGACCATTAGAAGATCTTTATTCCAATAAGCCTATTTATTATATCATAAAATTAAAATAAGGTCAATGAGCAATTTTTCAATTTCTATTAATAAGTATATGCAAAACTTGTGCCACTAATAAGTATTGTTATATTAAGCATTATATCCTGCTCAATTATAGAATTTGCAATTTTTTTTGCAAAATGCAAAAAATTATCTTCAGTTATGGAGAAGAAATATGATCATTCCTTCCCTTATTGACCTGCCGTCCTTACGACTGCCAATTATGCCATATTCGGTTGGCAATGTATTCGGTGGTGCAGGGGGTGGAAAGATACCGTAGCGAATCATACCGGCTCTTGGTGCCAGCCAGTCATTGGGTCCACCGATGCTACTATTACTATTCTCACCGGAATTACCATAATTAATAACCACGATATCAAGAGGGGTTAGGGGTAATGAGGTCCAGGGATTATTAGGATAAGTGCCGGGCCTTGTCTGTTTCTCTTCATCACCATTCGGAAAGTAATAGGCAAAACCATAAGGTGAGGTTTCTGGCCCAAGCGGATAGATACCGCCGAAATCTGCGGCAAACATTTCGACCGAGAGATGGACTTCATGACAGTTGTTTTTGTGTGAGGCCTGGCGGGTCCTTTCCTGAATTGTTAAGTAGTTAGGAATAGCAATGGCGGCAATAACACCAATGATTACTAAAACTACCATAAGTTCGATCAGGGTAAATCCTTTTTTATCCTTCATAATGACAATTTAATAAGCAAAAATTATGCCTGAATAATTTACTGAAAAATCAGAGGTTTTAATCGAGTTTTCATAATATTTTTGCATTTTGCAAAAATTATCCCTTCCTTATCTTTTTAAGTTTTCGATAGAGGGTTGACGGATGCATCCCGAGCCGGTGGGCGGCCCGGACCACATTCCCTTTTTCTATCTTTAAGGTCTTAGTAATCTCTTTGTATTCAATCTCAGCCAGAGAAGATGTGGTAATTTTGGGCTCAAAGGATGGGAAGAACTGGGGGGTGATAATGGACTTATCACAGAGGATTGCCATTCTCTCCACAACATTCTCCAGCTCCCGGATATTACCCGGCCAGTGATACTCTTTTAATGCCTTGATTGTCTCCTTAGCAAATGTCTTCTCTTTTATGCCCATCTTCTGGCAGATATTTTTGAGGAAGTGTTCGGCTAATATAGGGATATCTTCAACCCTTTCTCTCAGTGGGGGCAGGAGAATCGGGAAGACATTGATTCGAAAGTAGAGGTCTTCGCGGAATTTTCCCCGGGCGACTTCTTCCTCAAGATTCTTATTGGTTGCGGCAATGAGGCGGACATCAACTTTGATCGGAGTGGTGGAGCCAAGAGGGACAATCTCTTTTTCCTGAAGCAGTCTTAAGATCTTCATCTGGATTGATGCCGGTGCATCGCCGATCTCGTCGAGGAAGAAACTCCCCTGATCGGCGGCAAGGAGGAGTCCTTCTTTATCCTGATGCGCACCGGTGAAGGCGCCTTTCTTATAGCCAAAGAGTTCACTCTCGAGAAGGGTCTCCGGGACTGCAGCACAAGAGAGGGTGATGAATGGTTTGGAACTGCGATTTGATCTTTGATGAATCTCCTTTGCAAATAGTTCTTTACCGGTCCCGCTCTCACCCAGGATCAAGACCGTGGCATCGGTGTTAGCAACCCGATCGACCAGTTCTAATGCCTTCCTGATGGTTTCGCTTTTACCAATGATTGCTGAGGATTCGACCGGTTTAATCTTTTTCGGTCTCAATACCGCATCGAGCCTTTGATAGAGTTCATTCAGGGTGAAGGGTTTTAAGAGATAGTCGTTTGCCCCGCCCCTTAATGCCTCGATCGCCGATTCCATCGAACCATAGGCGGTTATAAATATGACTGGTAAATCGCTATCAATCTTCTTGGCCTCTCGTAAAAATTTAAATCCATCCATATCAGGCATCTTGATATCGGAGATGACACAGTCGATCTTCTCTTTTTTTACTAAGTTGAGTGCGGTATGAGGATCGGTCGTTGGAACGGGGAGGTAATTTTTCTGTTTTAAGGCGACGGAAATCCAGTCGACCATACTCTGCTCATCGTCAAGGACCAGGACACGAAATTTCTCCATAAATAATTATAATATTATTTTAGGAAAAGTCAAGGAGCAATACCGGTCTTCTGGGCAAAGAGAAGATATGCAGTATGGGTGATGGACCGTTCTCTTGGCCTTGTGCCGGTGTGGCGAATTAAGATCTCGCGCATCATAATCTCACTGGTCTCAATCCGCTTAAAATTCTTAATCTCGAGTATCTCTTTGGTTTTTTTAATCTGTTCGATATTCGGGCTGAGACTGACCAGATGGTGGCCACCGGCGAGGGCAATGCTTGCGGGCTCGATTACAGTCCAGGGTTCGGGTATATCGATAAATATGGCATCGACCTCTTTATGCTTTAACCCTTCCTTTGCTACATCAGACAGGATAAATTCTACATAATCTGAAAGTCCACACCGTGTCAGATTCTTCTTACTAACTTCGATAAATTCACTCCGCCTTTCATAGGTATAGATCTTTCCATCGGGCTGGACCATCCGGGCGAGAAGAAGGGTAAGGGCACCACTGCCGGTTCCGATCTCAATTACCTTTGAACCCGGTCCGATTGCGGTCTTCAAGACCATCATCCCTGCATCCTTAGGGTAAACGATTGTTGTCTGCCTTCGGACCTTCATCATCAGATCGGCAATCGATGGTTTTAAGAGATAGAACGGTTTATTTAAGTGGGTCTTGAGTTCAGCACCAAATCTCTGCCCGATGATTTCATCTAATTTTATATTGCCTTGATGGGTCGAAAAAGTCAAACCACGCTTTATCTCAAGCAGGTATTCACTCTTTTCATCAAAATAGATAATAACCAGGTCGCCTTCTTTAATCATAATGCCTCAGAAGAATTGTCGTAAGGGAAAAGAGATTTATCCATCTTGATTTGATTCTTTCCCACTGGTAGAAGAGTTTAGGCCGCCCGGTGATCTTTATCTTAAGGGTTCGACAATTGTCCGTAACATAGATCGGTTCTTTGGCTATTGCCATCGGAAAGTTATTAACCGAAAAGCCACCAAAACCGAACTGGTAACCGGCCCGGCGTGCGGCATTGATAACCGGATTGTTGACCCGATTAAAAGGAAATGAGATTGAATGGATTGGTCCGATATTCTTTTCTAAGATTTCCTTAGAATAGTTCAGTTCATATTCGAGTTCGTCCTGAGAAAGGCGGGTTAGATCCGGATGGGTAACCGTATGAGACCCAAACTCAATGCCAGCCGCGTGCATCTCTAATATTTCATTCCAATCGAGGTGCCTTCCCCGCGGGGTTAAAAATGGCAGATCCCATCTGTTTTCCTTACCGATATAGCCGGTAATCAAAAAGACCAGGACTTTGATCTTATACTCCCGGACGATGGGGGTGAGATTTTGATAGAGTGAGACATCACCATCATCAAAGGTGATGATGATAGGCCGGACGATATGCTCATCTTTTAAATCCTGGGGTAAGACCGGGACAAACCCGAGATTGGAGATTGTCTTTATGAAATTTTCAAACTGTCCGGGTGTATTATAGGTTCCGCCCGGATAGAAACGATTTAGAATTTTATGAAACTGAAGCACTTTTAAGTTCATAGAGATCAACTTCTGGTCCGGATCAGCCCGATGCCCAGATAGATTGATGAACAGGTTATCAGGATACCGATAAAGATGAAGAGATACTTCCTGGTGATGAAAGTCGAAAGAGAACCGATCAGGGCCGCAGACAGGGCAAATGTAACATTGAGAAGCCACTCTCTGATACCAAATATTCTGCCCCGAGCCTTTTCGGAGATTTCTTGATGGATAATAGTATCTTGGGCGATGATGATTGGTTGGGCTAAAAATCCGGCGCCAAGACTCAAAAGGGCAAGCACCCAGAAGTTTTTTATAAAGGAGAAGAGGAAGACGAAAGCACCAATGAATATAAAACCGCCGATCATTGCGTTGATCAGTTCGAATTTATGGCCGATCAGACCAAAGAGAAAGGCACCCAAAATAAGACCGATTGCGCCGATGGCGCCAAGGAGTCCAACTCCTTTTGTCCCCAGATTGAAGTCGATCTGGATGGTCGGAATAGCAAGGACATAAACGGTGCTGGCACTGATGACAAGAAGGAAGATTGAGCCCAAGGCAAAGGTGACGCGACGATTCTTGAGGCAGAGATACAAGGCTTCTTTGATTTTCGAATACGCCGTCTTGAACGGTTGAGTTATACTCTTCACATTCAGAATGGAGAACTTTGTTTCCGGGGGGATAAATTTAAGCGAGATAAAAGAGATCAAAAACGCCGAGACGGTAAAACAGAAGGCATCGAGGTAAAAACCTGCCTGCCATCCCTCGATATTGAATATAACCTTCCACACCGGCCAGTCGATGATGAATCCAGCAGTAAGCATCCCGACGAAGGTTGCCGCCCGGTTTACAAAAGAGACGGCTGAATTGCCGACGAGAATTGCCTCCTGACCAACCAGATTGGGAATGATTGCAAGCCGGGTAGTATTGGCAAAGAGGTTCATTAAGAAGATAAAGAAGACGATGGCAAAGGCAGGATAGATATTTCTGCTTATCAGGAATATGGTTGGTAGAAGAAGTGCGAGAAGGGCGCGTATTAAATAACTGATCTGGAGGATCTTTTTTCTATTCCAGCGGTCGATCAGAATACCCGAGATCGGGCCAAAAAGAAAGACCGGTGCAGTGAAGAAGATAGCCATCAGGGCAAGATAGAAGGATGCCTTATCTTTATAAAGTCCAATTAATCCGATCAGGGCAATGTAATCAATTTTGTCACCAAGTTGAGTCAAGATCTGGCTGACCAAAAAGAAGTTGAAGTCTCTTTTCTTAAAAATCAGGGCTGTCAGTTTTTTTTCTTGGACCACGCTCGGCAGCCTCTTTATAAAAATTTTCGATATCCCTTGTTATTTTTCTCCAGTCGTAGAGTAGTGCCTTCCTGCGCCCTGCCTCACCTAACTTAAGGCCGAGTTCCCTATTTTTCAATATTTTAATAGCGACATCGGCTATTGAATCAGGATCACCGACCCGGAAGAAGAGTCCCTCTTCACCTTGCGTAAGGACCGAATGGAACCCATCGATATCAGCAGCGATAATGGGTCGGGCAGAGGCCATTGCTTCTAAGAGCACAATACCAAAACTCTCCAGGCCGATTGAAGGGGCACAGAAGAGGTCACAGGATGCATAATAACTGGCCATCTCATCCGGTGCCACCTTGCCCACCAGGATGACTTTCTCTTTCAGATCGCGCTCAATCAACCGCCGGCAGAGGGAATCGGGTTTACCATCGCCCACAATCACCAGAGTAACATCTGGAAAAACCTTGAGAATTTTGGGGAGGGCCTGGATCAGGTATTTTAATCCTTTTCTCGGTTCCAGGCGGTTGACGAAGAGGATGATTGGTTTACGATTTATGAGTTCTTTTCTCGGTTGTACGCGGGGGTTGAAGCGTTCAGTATCGACGCCATTCGGGATGATATGGTATTCACCAGGAAAGTATCGGGCCATTGCATTCCGGGCAACTTCTGAGACGGCAATCAGACCGTGGAGTCGGGAGAAATACTGTTCGAGGATCGGGGTAAAAAGAGTATAACCGATACTGGAGACAAGGGCGGAATGGAAAGTGGCAATATTGGTTGTGGTTGAATATCTGAGGGCAAGATAAGGAAGGACTGGAGCGATTGGCCCCTGGATATGGATGATGTCAAAATTTTCACCTGTTAGAAAATCTTTTACCTGGCGGGAGAGATTGTAACCGAGGGTTATCAGGTAATGCGAGCCAGCCTTCCGGAACTTAAATGCCCGGCCAATACGGTGCACATCTGGATCCCGATCATACGAATTTCCACCATATTCAGAAGTTAGGATTTTAACTTTATGCCCCAACTCTTTCAGATTTAGTTTCAAGTTGTAGATGTGCTCGGAAATTCCACCAATGAAGGGATAATAGACTTCAGTGACGATACAGATTTTCATTTAAACCCCGGTGTGACCAAATCCACCATTCCCCCGTCTGGTCTTAGAAAGTCTTTGGGCACGGACATATTTGACCCGTGGGACCGGTTTTATCAACAGTTGGGCGATGCGCATTCCGGATTTTACCCGAAAAGATTTTTTTGAAAGGTTAAAGAGGACAATCTCGATCTCTCCCCGATAATCCGCATCGATCGTTCCGGGAGTGTTGAGGATACCGATACCATAATTTTTAGCCAGACCGCTTCTTGGTCGGATTTCGCCTTCAAACCCTTTTGGTATTTCAAGCATCAGACCGGTGGGTATCGCCTTATACTCTCCTGGCCTTATAATAATATCCTGTTCGTTAGCAGAATAGAGGTCGGCACCGGCTGCATCAGCCGATTGATAATGCGGGGCAAATTTCCCCTTAAATTTTACCTTCAGTTGAGCCATTCTGATTGAAATATAAACCACTGGGTTGGATATTTTCGGATCGTCTGTTCGTATTTAGAGATCAGTTGAGCGGAGAAGGAATCGTCTGCCTTGAGCACCCGGGCCTCTTCAATAAATGCTGAATAGCGATGAGGACTTTGATCACTAAGCACAATATAACAGAAGGCAACCGGGGTCTTGAGTGCAGAGGCTAAACGGACCGGTCCTTGAGGTACTTTACGCCAGCCGTTAAAGAATTTCATCTTCTTTCCGGAGTTATTCAAATCACGATCGCCGATCAGGCCTAACAGATGGTTGTTTTTTAAGATCCAGCGATAAATAAATGGGGAGGTATTTGAAGGGATGATCTTGATACCGGTGTGTTCACGCCTTTTTTTATAAAAAGTGAACAGGTCCGGTGGGGTTGGTTCGGCTACGGCAAAAAGTGGAAATTTCAATGCGCCGAGGAGACACCCTAATAGATCCCAGTTCCCGAGATGGAGACTGGTAAGGATTAGTCCTCTTCTTTTTTTTAAGGCCTGATCAATATGTTCGATCCCCTTTATATCGACCAGATTGATGATCTCTTCTGGATCAAGATAAGGAAGACGCAGGGTGTCGACCAGACTGCGGGCATAGTTGTGAAAGGTTTTACGAACATAGCGCAGGAGAGTTTTTTTATCGATATTACAGTCGAATACCTTACTGAGATTTGTCTCAACGGCCCGGCGCGGTCCCTTCAGGAGATAAAAAGCAATATCGGCAAAAATCAATGCAATCCGGTCGAGGATGTGAACCGGGAGGTATTTGGTCAAAGGGCCGATTAACCGATAGAGATAGACCGGCGTCATTTTTTAACTCTGTATTTTTGCAGCGCAATCTTGAGAATATCGAGGGCGTCAACCAGGTTCTTCTCCTTCAAGACATAGGCGATCCGGACTTCATTTTTGCCTTTATCGAGTGAGGTATAAAAACCATTGGCCGGAGCAAGCATTGTTGTCTTGTTGCGATAGGCAAAGTCGGTCAAGAGCCAGGCACAGAAATGGTCGGCATCAATGACCGGTAATCGAACCACTGTATAGAAGGCACCTTCGGGTTTGTGGCAATATACCCCTTCCATCTCGGTAAGTTTATCATAGAGAATATTGCGTCGATGCTCATATTCAGCAATCATCGGTCTGATATACTTATTGATATGTTTATAAGCAGCGATTGCTCCGATCTGCTCAAGGGTTGGAGGGCAGAGGCGGGCCTGACCAAATTTTAAGACTGCATCAAAGACCTTCTTATTACGGGTAATCAGACAGCCGACCCGGGCACCACAGGCCGAGAACCTCTTCGATATGCTATCCATCACGATGACCCGGTCTTTGATTTCAAAAAGTTCAAGGGCACTGACATGGTGTCTTTTATCGTAAGTAAATTCACGATAGACTTCATCGGCGAGGAGGAAGAGATTATATTTTTTTACAATCTTAGAGAGAAGATATAACTCTTCTTCAGTGTAGACAGTTCCAGTGGGATTGTTGGGGTTGCAGATGAGGATGGCCCTGGTCCGCGGTGTAATCTTCTCGACAATCTTCTCATAAGGGGGTAGATGAAATCCCTCTTCAACCCGGGTCTGGATCGGAACGAGTTTTATCTGGGCCATAATCGAAAAACCATTGTAATTTGTATAGAATGGTTCAAAGACAATGATTTCGTCAAAGACATCACATACAGTCATCATTGCAAAAATGATTGCTTCACTGCCCCCGGTCGTAATCCAGACATTATCGAGTTCAATATTAATACCCAGATCCTTAAAATAATTTACAATCTCCAGTCTCAATTCGACCAGCCCACCGGATGGGCCATATTCAAGTACCTTCTCCTTATAGTTCTGGATTGCTTTATAAATCTCAGCGGGAGTTTCGATGTCGGGTTGACCAATATTGAGATGATAGACACTGACACCTTTCTTCTTTGCTGCATCAGCCAGTGAGGCAAGTTTTCTAATTGGTGAACTGGGCATCTCATTAGCCCGTTTGGAAATTTCCATTAGACCTCCTCGAAAATTACCAACAACAAAGACCTCTTAATAGAAATCAGCCAATTACTCACGGTTAAAACTATTTATTAGCGCAGTGTTATGTTTATTATATTCATATCCGACCTTAATGTCAAGAGAGTCTGGCGATCACTCAATGGTGTAAGCCTTTGTTAAACGATCAAAATTTTATTTGCCGGTTTCAGTTTTTAACCAAAGAAGACAAACATAACCCCGGAAAAGGCAACGATGATCCCAAGGAACCGACGCCAATTCACCGTTTCCTTCAAGATGAGGCCGGCCAAGATATAGATAAATATCGTGCTGGTCTGATTTAGCGCAGCAGCAATCGAAATCTGTGTATATTTCATACCACCTAACCAGATAGCCATTGCCAGATAAGCGCCTAAGAAGGCACCGGTGATTGGATATTCCCAGTTCGGGGTCAACCGAAGTGATTGAATAATAACAGTTCTTGCTGGATTAAAGATAAGTATCATTGTAAGGACGATGATCCCGCCCATTAGACGAATCGATGTCAACCATATCAAAGGCAAATCATTAAGGAACGGTTTGATCGTCACGACACTCGTGGCTGTTGCAAGTGTGCCAATGACGCCGTACATTATCCCTATTAGAATTTGGCGACGGATAACAATCTTTTTCTTTAATTCCAAAGACGCAACTAAGATTGCTGTGATGATTAGAATAGCACCGAATAACTGGTAGCCGGTCAATCGTTCACGCAAGAACAAGATTGCCAGGATGATCATAAAAGGGCTATAGAGACAGACGACAATGCTTGATAAACCAGCACCCAAGAGGTTAAGACTTTGGAAGTACAGGGTATCACCAATACCGATACCCAGTGCACCACTCAGGATTAGCAGTAGATAGATATTTCTCGATGCTGGATAGAAGAGTTCTTCTTTAAAGATATAGATCGTTGGTATGAAGAAGATTAACGCCAGTAAGTTCTTGAATAAATTCAGGGCAAGGGGATGGATTGTCTCGCCACTCTTCTTAAAAAAAATGACGGCGAGTGCCCAGATAATTGCACAAAGTATTGCCAGTGCCTCACCCAGATAGAGATTAACAGTAATCATCGATTGGTTGGCTCAATACTTCTTTTAGCAGATTTCGGGTGTGCGGTACCATTTTCAATTTTTTAAGCTCAAATTTTTTCGCCCAGCGAATCTCGCCGGCATCAGAACCCGGTTTAACCCTGCCAGCCACATAGCGAGCCAGCAGGTAGATGATGGTGAAATGAAATCGAATACGACCCTTCGGGTCTTTGATGATACTATCATAAACATTGATAATTCGGCCCGGTCTGATCATGATGTTGCATTCCTCGTGAATTTCACGTTTTACCGCAGAAGCAATTGTTTCACCAAGTTCAACAACACCGCCTGGTAGACTCCAGAAACCTTTGTTAGGTTCGTGGGCTCTTTTTACCAATAGAATTCTATCCTGCCGGATAATAATCGCATGAACCGAAACAACCGGTTGCTTTGGATATTTTCGATCCCGAATCATCTTTTTAATCAGTGTGCGTGATCAATATTTGACCAGATCTTATACCTAAGTCGTTTTTGAGGCATTTCCTTATTTTCAATTTACCTTTATAACTTTTAATTCCAAGATAAATTTTAAACTCGTAACTCATATGAACCTTTACTGCGTCAAAATTTATTGTGAATTTCTGGCCACGTACATCAGTTCAATACCATCAATATCAAAAAGGAGGGGCTTCCTGGGGGAAGATTTTTCCCGGGTTAAGGATATTTTTGGGGTCGAAGATTTTTTTAATCCTTCTCATAAGTTCAATCTGGACTGGATCAAGGGCCATAGGTAGATAGGATTTTTTAACCAGACCGATACCGTGTTCAGCAGTTATCGTTCCACCAAGTTCAATGGTTATCTGATAGACACGCTCGATTAATTTTGTTAAATGCGCACGGTCAAAGCCCTCCTGGGCAAGGAAATCACAGTGGATGTTTCCATCACCCATATGCCCAAAGGCAAAGAGTTTTACTCGATAGATATTCTCGAGAGCCTTGAGTTGATTGATGAGTTCCGATACCCGGTTCCTCGGAACAACCAGATCTTCCCGGGCAACCATCATCCCGAGGGTCTTAAGTTCACCAGTTTTTCTCCTTGTCTCCCAGATTCGATCCTGAGTTGGACGATCTTCACCAACCAGAACCTCAAGGGCTTTACTTTCATAGGCTGATTCACCTATCTTCTCGTATATTTTTCTCAGTTGCTCGATATCATCACCGTCGATCTGAACAATCAGTTGAACCCCGGCCTGGGAAAAGGGCAATGGATGGCCCAGGACCTTTTCGACACCCCGCACCACCTCACCATCCATAAGTTCAACTGCACTGGGGACAATCCCCTTTTCGAATATTTTGGGCACAAAACTTGCTGCTTCCTCAATCTTGACAAACGGGATGAGAAGATCGATCCGGGCCCTGGGCAGGGGCAGGAGTTTCAATGTGGCTTCGGTAATTACTGCCAGCGTCCCTTCAGAACCGATAATCAGATCGAGCAGGCTATAACCAGCAACATTCTTCAACAGTTTACCGCTTAATTTTGTAATTGAGCCGTCAGGTAGAACGATCTCTAAACCCATTACATAGTTGCGGGTGACTCCATATTTGACTGCCTTAGGGCCACCCGCACACTCGGCAATATTACCACCGATGCAACAGGAGTCGATGCTGACCGGGTCCGGGGGAAAGAAGAGATTGTATCTTTCAAGAACTCTCCCCAGTTCACCGGTAATTATTCCTGGTTCGACCACCACCATTGAATTTTCGATATCGATCTCTTTAATCTTATTCATCCTTTCAAAGGATATAACAATGCCCCCAAAGATGGGAATTGCCCCACCCGATAGACCGGTTCCCCCGGAACGGGGTGTCACCGGGATCATCTCATCATTGGCTAAATTCATTATTTCAGAAACCTGTTTGGTATTTTCAACTTTTACTACAACTTCAGGCATCGCACAAAATATTGGAGTCTCATCATGGGAGAAGGGTTCTAATTTGTCCTGGGTTGTTAAGCAGTTTTGCGCGCCGACAATCTTTTGTAAGATCTCGACGATCTGTGGTGTAACTTTATTATACATTGATAAATTCTATCCAGATTCTCTCAAAATTCAAGTAAAAATGAGGTCGAGCATTGTGTAAAGATAACCTTGTTGACTTTGTATAACTTTTGGATAGACTCTAAAATAAGGAGGCGAAATTGTTTATATCTATCTTGTTTCTCATCGGTATTGAAGTGAGTTCGAAAATTGACTCGGTCGTAGTCTATAGTAACCGGGTTCTTGTATCGAGAATTGCCTATGTAAGTCTGGAAAAGAGTGCTGAGCTTGTCTTTACCAATTTACCCGGGACACTTGAGGATCAATCGGTCCGGATAAAAGCGGAAAATCTGACTATCGGTGAAATTGAAATCAGGCGCGGTTATACAAAAGAACCCCATCCCCGGGTCAAAGACTTCCAGGCTAAAATCAAAGATCTGGAGAGTGAGGATCGTGGTCTAACTGACGAATATGCGGTGTTGAAAGAGTCCGAGAAGTTTCTCGGCTCGATTGCCACTGGTTCTGGTCAGACAATCATTAAAGAGATAAACACCGCTAAGATTTCACCTCAGTCCTGGCGTCAGGGTTTAAATTTTATTGTTGGTGAATGGGTTAAGGTAAAGACCAGGATGGCCGAGATTGAGCGAAGACAGATAGATCTGAAGGAGCGGCTTGAAGCTTTAAAAAGAGAATTGAATGACATCCGGGCAGATGTGGAACAACGCAAGACAATTATTTTTGATGTCTCGGTTAAAACTCCGGGTAATTACAAGATCGAACTCAACTATATTCTACCCGGTGCCCAATGGCGGACATATTATGAAATAAGAGGGCGGCCTTCGGAAAAAAAGATTGAGTTATTTTACTACGGCAAGATTGGGCAGAGGACAGGTGAAGACTGGGAAGATGTCAGGGTTGTTCTTTCTACGGGCGCGCCGGTAACTGGAGGGACAGCACCGATACCAGCACCCTGGTATATAGATTTGTATACACCTTACCGTGGTGGCCAGCTTGAAGAAAAAGCCGCTGCAAAAGCAGGTATACCACAATTGTTACCACTCACACCGTCTGAGGTAAGCGAGGCACCGCCACCGGCTCCACCAGTCGAAGCCGGTATTGCCATCTGGTATCCTTTGCCGGGCAAATACACGATCAAGAGCGGTGATCAGGAACATAAAATGCTCATTGCCCAAACGTCTTTTGATGCCGATTTTGAATACTTTGCGATGCCGAGAATAGCCCAGTTGGCTTATCTCACGGGCAGAGCAAAGAACACGAGTGGTTATCTCTTTATTGCAGGTGAGGCGAGTACTTATGTTGGTGATGATTATACGGGCAAGATTTACCTACCGAATATAGCACCGGATGAGTCGACTAAAGTTTCCGTGGGAATGGATGATCGGGTTAAAGTAACCCGGGAAACAAAAAAGATGAAGATTAAAAAGGGCGGGTTATTTGGGGGTAAGACCCGATACGAATTTACTTATGAGAACATCATTGAGAATTTTCACACCCGAGATATAACCTGTCAGATCGTCGATCAGACACCAATTCCGAACAATCCCGATATTAATGTGGGTGATATTAAGATCGAACCCCGGCCAACCGAAGAGGATAAAGACCGCAGCCTTTACTACTGGCAGGTGCCGATCCAGGCGAAGGGGAGATACAGAATAACTGTCTCTTTTACGGTTGAGGCACCCGGTGATCGAGAGATCCGGGGATTGTTGCCATAGTTGAGAACTTGATCGACAAAAATTATTGAATAAAGGAGATGAGATGGTAGTGGATAAATTTGAAGTAACCGGCATCGAAGTAAATTCGAAAGTGGATTCGGTTGTTGTCTATTCAGACCGGGTCCTGGTCACCAGGATTGCTGAGATTTCCATAGAGAAGGGAACCAATATTGTCTTTACTGACCTACCCGGAGCAATTGATGACCAATCGGTCAGAGTAAAAGCTAAGGATCTGACAATTGGCGAGATTCAGATAAAGACCGGCTATGTACTGAAACCGATCCCGAGGGTGAAAGAACTCCAGGATAAGATTAAAACCTTGGAGATTGAGGATCGTAGTCTTAATGACGAACTTGCTGTTCTATCAGATAAAGAAAAATTCCTGAATTCCCTGATTACCGGTTCAGCCAATATTATCTTAAAAGAGATAAATACAGCAAAAGTTGCGCCTGAGACCTGGCAACAGGGAATCAGATTTGTGGCTGATGAACTTATGAGTTCAAAAAAAAGGAAGGTAGAGATTGAACTGGAAAGGCAGAACTTGAAAGAAAAAATCGATGCCCTGCGCCAGGAATTTAGTGATGTTCGGTCAATAGCGGAAAACCGGAAGGTGATTTTCTTCGAAGTCCAGCCCAGGAAACCTGGAAAATATTCAATCGAGCTCAGTTATATTATATATGGGGCAAACTGGTGGACCTATTATGATCTACGCGCCAATCCGGTTGATAAAAAAGTTGAGATCGCTTACTTTGGCAAATTAACTCAGAATACTGGCGAAGACTGGATTGATACCAAGATAACCCTATCCACCGGCCATCCTGCCACTGGCGGAGCACCACCTTCTCCCGAACCCTGGTACATAAATCTTTACCGACCTCCACCCCAGGAAATAGAAACAGCCTATCGGGGAAAAAGAGAGATGCCCTCGGCTTCAAAGGCGGCGGAAGATAAACTGGCACCCCCTGTGCTTGAGCCGGCACCACCGGTTGAGACCGGTCTGGCCATCTGGTATCCTTTGCCCGGCAAATATACGATCAAGAGTGGTGATCAGGAGAGGAAGATTCTTATCCATCAATCAACCCTTGATGGCGAATATGAATATCTTATCATACCGAGGTTCACCCTGCAGGCGTATTTGATGGCAAAGGTTAAGAATACGACCGGTTACCTCTATCTGGCTGGAGAAGCAGGTACTTATGTCGGTGATGATTTTACCGGCAAAGTATATTTCCCGAAAGTCGCTCCCGATGATACAGTGGATATAACTTTTGGTCTCGATGACCGCGTAAAGGTAAAAAGAGAGACTAGGAAGATGAAGATCACCAAGAGCGGTATTTTAGGATCAAAAAACAGATACGAATTTGTCTACGAAAATATTGTTGAAAATTTTCATAATAGCGAAATAAGATGTAAAATTGTTGATCAGATCCCGATTGCCGGTGATCCCGACATTAAGGTGAGCGATGTGAAATTAAATCCCAAACCATCTGAGGAAGATAAAGATCGAGCGCTATATAACTGGCAGATAACACTCCCGGCTAAAGATAAATTCACGATGACCCTGGCCTTTACTGTTGAATGGCCGGCGGAAAGAGAGCTGACCGGATTGATATAAGGATCTATAGTTTAGTGCCATCAATCAAAACTATAACGCAAGATTGACAATTATCGGATTTAAGATAAAATTGATGTATTGGTTACCACATTCATCACTTTGGTCCCTGTCTTTTCTATCAGTTTTTAATTATGGAATTGAGAGATTATCAAGATTTGATTAAAGCAATCTATTTTGACAAAGATTCCCGAAGGGGGCTGTCCAAGACTTTTAACTGGCTGATTGAAGAGATCGGCGAACTGGCCCGGGCAATAAGAAAGGGTGATAAAAAGGCAGTCGATGAAGAGATCGCCGATACTCTGGCCTGGCTCTTGAGTGTGGCTTCAATTTTGAAAGTGGATGTTGAAGAGTCAATGAAAAAATATAAGGACGGTTGCCCCAAGTGTCATAAGAGGCCTTGCCGATGTAAAGAATAAGAAGATTATAAGGAGGTATTATGCTGGAACTTAGCCTGATTTTTTTTATCACAACCCTTTCCCCTCCGACCGATGTCAGGGTATGTGATGCGCCGAATGATGCGGGTGGTGCGGTTATTATTATGTGGAAACTATCATCTGATGATCAAGATCTAAGTGCTTATCGGATTGAACGGGCTGAATCCGGTAAGGAGTTCATCGATATCGGTTTTGTGCCTCGAGGTATCAATCGATACATCGATTCCAAGACCGATGACCGCCTGCAATATGTCTACCGGATTGTTGCCTTAAAAGATACAGCGAGAGCGGTCTCTGAGATCTCTAATCCGATCCAGAGCAAGGGGCAGTGGTTTCATACGGGTAGAGTGAATGTCATTATCGGTATTATTATCTTTGGCAGTCTGATTTTCTGGTTTGTCAATCATGCCCGAAAAGGTAGAGAACTCTTCATAAGGCGTATTGCCGGACTTGATGCAGTAGAGGAGGCAGTGGGTCGGGCGACAGAGATGGGTAAGGCGATTCTCTATGTCCCGGGCCTCTCTTCGGTCGGCGATGTCGCAACCATCGCTTCACTCAATATCCTCGGTGAGGTGGCACGTAAGGCGGCTCAGTATGAGACAACCCTGCTCGTTCCCAATCGTGATCCCATTGTCTATACAGTTGCCCAGGCCGTGGTTAAAGAAGCCTACACCAAGGAAGGGAGGCCTGATGCCTATCGAGATGAAAATGTCTTCTTTATTACAGATAGTCAATTCGCTTATGCCGCAGCGGTCGATGGTATTATGGTCCGGGAGAAACCGGCGACAAATTTCTTTCTCGGTATGTTCTGGGCCGAATCACTCATTCTGGCTGAGACCGGGGCAACAACCGGTGCAATTCAGATTGCGGGTACCGATTCGGTCTATCAGTTACCTTTCTTTATAACTGCCTGTGACTACACTCTGATCGGTGAAGAGTTATATGCGGCTTCTGCTTATCTCTCCCGAGAACCGACCCTGCTCGCCTCTTTGAAGGCTCAAGATTATGGTAAATTAATTATTATTGCATTGATCATTTTCGGCTCGGCGCTTCTTCTGGTGAGTGTCTTTCCTGGTTTAAGTTTTTTTAAGGGAATTATGAATTTCTTTTCGGTCAGTTAGGGAGGTTGAAAATATGCAGCGACGTATTCCTATGGCAATCTGTCTGATTATGGGGCTCTTTATGATTATCCAGTATATGATCCCCCATAATGTTTCCAAACTCGCCTATGAGGAGATGCTGGACTGGGATCGAATCATTGTGGCATTTGCCCTCATTCTCTCAACCGGCAGTCTGGTAACCCATCATCTAACCAAGATCAAACGTAAGAAACAGGACTGGTATTTCAGTTTTGTAACCCTCATCGGTTTGGTTGCAACTGCTTTCATTGGTTTGATCTGGGGAATCAAGGCGGGCACACCACTCCATATTATCTATATCAACATTATTGTCCCGCTCGGTTCATCGATGTTTGCCATCCTTGCCTTCTATATGGCTTCAGCCGCCTATCGAGCCTTTCGGGCGCGTAATAAAGAAGCGACACTCTTACTGGTCGCTGCTTTTGTTGTTATGTTGGGTATGGTGCCGATAGGCTCTTTCATCTGGACAAAATTACCCGATGTTGCCCAGTGGATTCTCAATTTTCCGAACCTTGCCGCCAAAAGGGCAATCTTTTTCGGTGTCGCCTTAGGTATGATCTCGACCTCGATCAAGATTATCTTCGGTATTGAACGCGGTTGGATAGGAGGCAAGTAATATGAAATGGCTTAACTGGCTCTTCAGGATTGATCGTCGGATTGTCTTTCTTATCTTAGCAGTTGTTGTCATACTTCCCTTGCTGGTGCCGTTAAATCTTGGTGTTACCATTTCACCTCCGGTTAAAAATCTCTTTGATGAGATCGATAGGATCCCGGCCAATAGCAAACCGCTGATGATCTCGGTTGACTTTGACCCCAATTCGATGCCCGAACTCTACCCGATGTATCTGGCGATTCTCCGCCATGCCTTTGCCCGGGATGTCAGGGTGATTATTCTCGGTCTCTGGCTAACCGGTATAAGTATCGGTGAAGAGGGTTTAAGTGAGGTCTCGAGAGATTTTAATAAGGTTTACGGTAAGGATTATGTCTTCCTCGGATGGCAGGCGGGCGTTGCCGCGGTAATCCTCGGTATGGGCGAAAATATCAAAAGGGTCTTCCCCAACGATTACTATAATCGACCCTTAGACTCTTTGCCCCTGATGCGGGAAGTCAGGAATTATTCTGATATTCCTCTATTTATCTCGCTCTCGGCTGGTGACCCTGGTTATCGAACCTGGATCACTTATGCAGGAGCAAGTTATGGGCTCAAGATTGGAACCGGGGTTACGGCGGTTTCTGGTGCTGATGCCTATCCTTATCTTCAAACCGGTCAACTGGTTGGTCTCCTGGCCGGGATGAAGGGTGGGGCTGAATATGAAAACTTGATCGAAAAAGCGGGGTATTATAAAGGTAAAAAACCGGCGACGCAGGCGATGGATTCTCAGTCCCTTGCTCATCTTGCCATAATGGTTCTGGTAATCTTAGGGAATATTGGTTTCTTCATCGGACGGAGGCAGAAATGACAACCGATATCTGGATCTGGATCAGTGCCCTTTTGACGCTCTGCATCTTTTCTTTCCTTTATAAGGATAACCCCTTCTATAAATTTGCTGAACACCTCTTTGTCGGTGTATCTCTTGGATATAGTATTGCCATTACCTACCATAATGCAGTCTATCCGAAACTTATTATCCCGCTCTTCATAAACTTCAGTCCGGGTAACCTTCGGTTGATTATCCCGTTTGCACTGGGCATTATGTATCTTACCAGGTTTATTCCTAAACTCTCCTGGATGTTCAAACTGCCGATTGCCTTCCTCTTGGGTCTATTCTCAGGAGCAGCAATCCCCCGTGAGTTTCAGGCAAATATAATTCGACAGATCCAGGGCAGTCTTCTGACGCCAGAGATATTCGGCCGGATTGATAACGCAATCTTCACAATTATCGTCTTTATCGGCATAATCTGTTCTTTAATCTACTTCTTCTTTTCGCGAGAACGGAAAGGGATTATAAAACCAGCAGCAGATCTCGGTATTATCTTTCTGATGGTTGGGTTCGGCGCTTCTTTTGGTTATACCGTAATGGCCCGGGTGAGTCTGCTTATTGGACGAATTCAATTTCTCCTGGGTCAGTGGTTGGGGTTGATAAAGTAAGGGCAGACCAGCGGCTTATAGTCAAGGACTGAACTACTGAGGAATTTTCTCTTCAACAAATTTAATTATCTTTTCTCTAATTTCGAGGTCTGCGGGAAAATAGAGGAAGATACCCCGGAAATTATTTAAAAAAGTTGGTTTAGAGAAGGGGCTTAAAAGCACACCGTTTTTACCAACATAATTTTTTCGAAATTCATTCCAGTGACGAACAGTGGTGAAAGATAGTTTTTTGATAACGATTTGATCGTTCTCGAGGCGATAATGGGTTGGGAAGAAATACGAATTGAGGGTGGCGAGGAGAAATAAAATTCCAAAAAATACCCAGTAGATTCCATAGAAGATTAAGATTATGACCAGAAAGAAGATGATGATTGCTAAAGCCAGGATGGTTTTCCTCAAAGAATCCCGGGCCGGGAAGAAAGTCCAGGAAAGAGTCTCACTGGTTGATGTCTCGTTGTCCATTGTCGATCAATAATAAATGGGCCCGATCCGATTTGAACGGATGACCCGCTGATTATGAGTCAGCTGCTCTGACCAACTGAGCTACGGGCCCGAATCTTTGCTGTTTTTGATAACCCATAAATAATATACACAGAAATTCTTAAATGTCAATGAAATCTTGTAGATAGAATTAGACATTGCAACCATGTGATAGGGATATTGAAATATTGTATTGACGGTGAATAAATTTTGTATAAGATATTATTATGAAGAGATTAATATTACTATTTCCACTTTTTCTCCTTTTTTTATCCTTCTGCAATAAGGAAGATAATCAAGAAGAACCACCCTCTCCTCCACCACCGGCCAAGAATGCAGTAGACCTTCTGCCCAAAGATAACGAGATCAGCGGCTGGACCAAGAGTGGACAGTTGAGAACCGCGAGCACCCCTGATGAGTTGACGGCAATTATTAATGGTGAGGCCGTGCCTTACATAAATAATAACTTCAAAGAGGCGGTCTTTCAGAATTATCAGGGGATAATCGGTGGGAATAATGTGACCCTGGAAGTGAGGATATTTGATATGCGGGATACTATTAATGCCCGGAAGGTTTATAAGGATGTTGCCAATGGTCAGGAGACGCCCTGGGTAAATAATCATCCGGGAGTAGAGGCGAGGATTGATGAATCCGGACTGTTCAGTTACGCAATCGACTTCTGGGAAGATAAATTTTTTGTTCGCACCGTGATTCAAGAGAAGAGTAGTGCCTCCTTAGATATCGCTAAGACATTTTCGTTGAATATATCGGCGGCAATTAAAGAATAGCGATGATAGATAGAATTTCCCGTCGCGACTTCATAAAAAAAGCACTTGCAATTTCTTTTGCCTCTTCCATCTTGCCCAAGGATTTTTTACTCTATGCCCAAGAGGATATTCCTCCTGATCTGGTTGTGGCCAGAGGGGAGAAGGTTCAGGCCCTGAGAAAAGGACTCGAAGCCTTTGGAGGCATCGGCCGATTTGTTAAGGCCCAGGACCGGGTCCTGCTTAAACCCAATATCTCTTTTGCCAGCCCACCGTCCTGGGGTGCGACGACCAGCCCGGAAATAATAGTCGAGGTAGCAAGGGCATGCTTAGAAGCCGGGGCAAGACGGGTTATTATTGCTGATTACCCATTGCGTTCGCCCCAGGTTTGTTTTGAGAAATGTGGTCTCAAAAAGGCAATTGCTGAACTGAAAGAGGTCGATGTCTTACTCCTGACCCAGGAGAGATTTTTTGTTGAGACCGAAATTAAAAATGGAGTAGTCCTTAAGTCAACTAAGATTGCCCGGGAGATTTCAAAGGCTGATGTGATAATTAACATCCCGACTGCTAAGTCTCACTCCGCAACTGGTGTGAGTATGGGATTGAAGGGTTTAATGGGATTGATCTGGGATCGGGCGTCATTTCATCAAAAGGTTGATCTCAATCAGGCAATTGCCGATCTGGCAACAATCATCAGGCCCCATCTTACCATTATGGATGCATCAAGGGCCTTGACCTCAGGTGGTCCCGGTGGACCAGGTGTTGTGAAAACGTTGAATACAGTGGTAGTTGGGACTGATCCGGTTGCGGTCGATTCCTATACGGTCGGTCTGACGAAATGGTATAACAAAGTCTTCCTCGGTAAGAATGTCAAACACATCGCCCTGGCGGCAAAAATGGGTCTGGGTGAGATCGACCCAACAAAGGTCAAGATCAAAGAGATAGAAGTTTAGTAGTAACGTCGCGGTTAGAGAGGCCGGGTTTATCAGAGGATCAGGCTACCGGGTTATAGGGGTGTCAGGTTCTGATCGTTTTTTGGTGCATTATCCTTTAATATGACTTGGCTCAGGTATATCAGGGTCGCAGCGCAGATTATCTTTTTGGGGCTATTTATATACTTCTTCCTTGTAACAGCGACAGTTACCCGTTCCATCTTTATCAATCCGTTTTTTTCGGCTGACCCATTGATATTTACGATCAATTCGATCGCCACCCGAATTATGCTGTCCATTGGTTTACCGTTGATGTTGATTATTTTATCCCTGATATTCGGCCGATTCTTTTGTGGTTTTATATGCCCGCTCGGGATCTTAATCGATTGGTCGGGTTCATTTATAGGGAGGCATAAGCCGAGAAAGGGTGATGATAGAAAGATTAAGTATTATATCCTGCTCACGATCTTTATCTCGGCAATACTGGGAGGCTCTTTGGTTTATATCTTTGACCCGCTGGTAATTGTGGGGCGAAGTTTTACTACTGTTCTCAGGTTGATAGTTTCTGTTTTCCAAGACAATGCGCTTCTGCACAATGGATTCTTATTTCTGGGCATCCTCTTGATAATCCTTGGTCTGAACCTGATCCGGAAGAGATTCTGGTGCCAGAGTCTATGCCCGCTCGGTGCATTATTTGCCCTCATCAGTCGCTGGTCGATATTAAGGTTCACCTTTAAGAAAAGTTGTAACGAGTGCCATCGGTGTCGATATATCTGTCCGACCGGCGCCATCTCTGTTGAATTAAGAGCAGTATCTCAATTGGAATGCGTCCGGTGCCTGAGATGCCTTGAAGCGTGCAGGGAATCAGGGATTTCGCTTGCCTTTGCTTTGCCGGCCACTCCGCCACAATCGCTCAATCTATCACGTCGGGGTCTTATCACTTCAATCGGTCTGGGCATAATCACTATCCCTTTATTAAAGACCGAAATATTTAAAAAGATCAATCCGAACCGAGTTATTCGTCCACCGGGTTCAATACCGGAAGAGTTATTTATCGATGCCTGTATTCGTTGTGGTGAATGTGTTAAAATATGTCCGACCAATGGTTTACAACCGGTTCTCCTGCAGCGAGGGTTTGGAGGATTATTCACGCCTCAACTTATACCAAGGATTGGTGGTTGTGAGAGGAACTGTAATGGTTGTGGTCAGGTCTGTCCGACCGGCGCCATCCGGAAGTTAGAACTCAAAGAGAAAGATTTTGTAAAGATCGGTACAGCAGTAATTCACAAGGAGATGTGCCTTGCCTGGGAGCAGGATAAATTATGTCTAATCTGTGATGAGGCCTGCCCTTATAATGCGATCGAATCGAAAATGGTTGATATTTTGGGAAATAAATTGTTAAGACCCTTTGTTAAAGAAGAACTGTGCACTGGCTGTGGTATTTGCGAGTCGAGGTGTCCAATCACCGGACCTTCGGCAATTGAGGTCTTCCCGATCGGTGAAGAACGGCTATTGACCGGCTCTTATATTAACGAGCAGAAGATAAGATTAAGGGAATTACTCGGACAGGAGTCTGAAGAAGATATTCCTACTGGATTTATGGAATGATATCATAAGTGATGTTTAATTTCCTGCTTGTTACCATACTGGTGGCTCAGAGTAAGTCGGCGCTTGAAGGTCGATCTTTAATCTTATCGGCGGAAAATTTTATTTTTATCACGACCGATTTTGGTATCTACCGATATGATAAAAATGCCTGCGAGTGGTCGATGATTACAAGAAAAAATGGTCTGCCCGACCATAGGATAAATTTTATCGGTATCGACGAAGGAACTCTCTGGATCGGTACTGATTCAGGTGTGGCTTTTGCGGATTTGAAGTTATTGAATTTCAGAACCTATGATAGCCTCAGGACATCGGGTATTGCCTTTGATGATGACTATGCCTATATTGGCGGGACGGGCGGGATTGAGCGTTATGACAAATATCGAGACCAGTGGTTTTTAATTGAGACGAGGGGAGCAGTTAATGATCTCTTTTTATTAAATGATCAACTCTTTGTGGCCGGTGACTCGGGCCTTGAGATCTATAATACCCGATACGAGAAATTTGAAGAACTTTCTTATCAAATTTCTGAAAGGCTGGTTCATATTATAAATACCCAGCATAATATTTTCTTCATCGGTGATAATTATTTTTTTAAATATAATAAAGAAACTCATACCTGGCAGAGATTGGAACAGTTCTCTTTCAACGACTATGCTGTGCAAGGTGATTCGGTCTGGATGGCGACCGATGACGGTATAATGGTTTATGATGAAATCATTGGCAGATGGGATCGATATCGCAAGACGGAGTGGTATCCGGACAAGGAGATAACGGCGCTATCAGTTACCAGTAAAATGCTGGTGCTGGGCAGTAATTATGGAGTGAATGTTATTGATAATCAGACACAGAGTTGCACACGCTACAATCTGACCAGCGGGCTGATCGATGAAAAGATTTTAAAGATTTATGAAGAGAATGGTCAGGTCTTTCTCCTCACCCCGGAATGGATTCAGTATCTCGATGATAAAGGTAACTGGAAACGGCAGAAAATAGAAGGGGAATTTATTCCTCGCGGGCGACTCTTTACCATCGATGAGGCGGGTGGACATTTAACCTTCTCCCCTGATTTCAGGGTCTCACTCCAGGGGCGTGCGACAATCGAATATGAACGCGAGGACACGATAGCCCAGACAACCGAGATCATCGATGGGCGGATGCTGATTGGTAAGCCCGGTGATCGACAGATGGTGGTCTATTACGACGATACCGAAAAAGAACGTAAGTTATACGGTGCAACTTATCAGGATCCAGGGGGTTTTCTTTCTCGGGCCCGAGTGGGTAAGATAAGAACCGAGTTATATAAATCGAGCCTGATGCCACTAGTCTCTTATCTGGGTGGTGGGGGGCGACTGGAGACAAAATTTGCTGCCCTTGACCTTTCCGCGGGCAAGCTTGGCTCAGCCTTTGCCGTTGAGTATTTTACCGGAAATTCGGATCAACATCTGGTCCTGATCCGTGATATAAACTATATCCGCAATGTTTTTTTTATCATCGATACAATAAATCCAGGACTTAAGCCCAGGAGCGAATCGGTTTATGTCGATAATCGAAACCCACTTGATAATACAAAGAATACTCTAACTGGTTTTTCTATCGCTGGGGTGAGCGGCGATTTTGACTATCAGTATCGTGGAATCGACTATACGGTGGATGAGGAACGGGGTATTATTCAGTTTTTGAAAGCGATCAGTGATTCCGCGGTTGTTGCGATTAGATACAATGGCGGTCAGGAGAGAATCCTTCAGGGGCGCGGTCAGGATAGTCTGGAACTGAAAAACTATTATATGTTAGGAGCGACCAATATTATGCCCCGAACCCTTATAGTTCGGATCTTCCGGGATAATATTGAACAACCACTCTATCTCTTTGGACTGGATGAAAACCGTGATGGATTTGTCGATGAACAGTTTATCAATTATCTTAATGGTCATTTACATTTTCCTGCGCGCCAGCCATTTCCTGACAGTGTCTATTATCCCAATCCAGTCAGTTATTATAATATTATGGTTTCGTATCGGGCCAGGACGGGTAGCTACATTCTTGCCCATACACCTATTGTGGTAAATAGTGAAGAAGTAATACTCGATGGCGTGCCGTTACGGCGGGGTATTGATTATATTATAGACTATTCAACCGGTAATCTGGTCTTTCTTGAAAAAGGGCAGGTTCTCCCCAAAAGCGAGATTGAGGTGAGATATGAATACGAAATAGAGACCGACAGCCTCACCAGTTGTGCCCAGTTAGTTGTGAGCCCGGATCAAAAACTGGAGATCATTCCTGGGTTCTATCAGGCGGGGCAAAGGGCGGTGGGCAATCTGACATCAGAGTGGCAGATGAACTTAAAATCCTGTAACCTGAAGGTTCGCCCCGAGGCGGGTGTAAATATCGAAGACCGCAGCGCCTACGGGGGCAAGATTTCTCTCTACAGTAGTTTCAATCGCCTGAGAGTCAATTCGTTTTATGAAAATTATCTGCCAGGTTTTGAATCATTTGGCCGGCGTGTCTGTAATTACGGTGAATTGAGCAACCGCTATTATCTCTACAGTAAATATGAATTCACTAACTATCTGAGCATGGATGGCTCCTTTGACCGACGAGAAGCACAGGATACATCGCTTGATGCAAGATATTATCGAAGGATCGCCACCGGCGGTCTCTATTTTACCCATCCGGCATTACCGGTCGTTTCGATCTCAGGAGCAGAACGTAATTATTCGGGTGATGCACCCCAGCCCCACCAGAAGCGCTATTCAGTATATTCCAGTATCGACTACCCAGTGCCTGATAAGTATCTCAAACCCATCTCGGTTAAGAATTTAAAAATCGGGACTTCTTACTATATTGAGCAAATTAAAGAAAGAGGTCAGATGGACCTGGAGGCACGTAATCGGCAGTTGACATTCTCTTCAACTTTACCCCTTTCCAATGATGTAAGCCTCTACATCCAAGAAATCGATGAGATCGAAACTGAGGATAATCGACCGATTGATCAAAGTGAAAATCTTAAATTAACCTTTCGTCATGATTTTATCCCGGGGATTTTTATTGCTAATTGCTATGAGATCGATGATGTGATTTTGCTGGGGCGGGCTGAAGCGATTCAGCACCTCGATCATTCGTTTCTATCTTTTGCTAAACTTGGACCGGGTGAATGGTATTATAACTTAAGTCTTATTAATATTGATCTCGGTTTTGGCCGGATCCTGCAGGTGGCGCGTAGCGGTTTTGACTTACCTTATGAAAGGTTCCGGCTTGACCGACCCGAGGCCGGCGGAGTATATTACCAATCGATTACGGACAATTATTCATTAGGCGCTGATATCCGACCCGGGAACAGTCTGATTTTGAATCCAGTTTATACATTTGCTCGAACCACTGCCGGTTATGATGATGACCTTTGCGAAACCCGGGAGCATAATCTGATACCCAAAATCGAATTGACCATAGGAGGCAGATCGATGATTACTGCACAGCATTTTTACAAGGATAAGAATATAGTTGGGGTTTCAAACTTGCGTTCGAACAATCCGGTCCTCGAGTGGCAGTTGCGCTGGACACCATCTTTCCGAACGCGCCTGAGGCTTTCCACACGGCGTGAGGTCTTTACGCAGGCAAGGATACGCGAAGAGAAAGATGATGTTGCGCCTTCAATTCAGTTGGGTTATTATAACGATCAGATTTTCAAAGAATTTGAAATTTTGACCACCCTGGGGCTAACCTATCAGAAAGCGATTAATCTCGTAACAACCGAGGTGATAAGATTTGGACCGCTCTTCGAGTTAAATATGAAACCAAGAAATTTTTTTATCATCAGGGCTTCATTTCAACCGGATTATACTTATAATTTGAATAATCAGGATCTGAACGAATTTTCCCCGAATTTCAAACTTAAGACCTCACTCCAGTTTTAAATAGATCTCTTGGTTATCCGGGCAATGAAAAAACCACCGGTCATATTATCCTGGGGAAAGATCCGGCAACAGTTTTTTACCCGGCGGTCGAATTTTCTACCCCGCCAGTTATCTATGCCCGTCCGGGAGATTAAACCCGGCAGGTTTATGGGTAAAACTTCGGCCTCGGGGAATTTATTCAAGAGATAGTTGATAACCATTTCATTCTCTTCCGGAGCAAAGGTGCAGGTTGAATAGACGAGTCGCCCATTCTTCTTCAATGCCCGGAAACCAGATATGAGAAGTCCGATCTGAATCCTCGACATCTTTTCGATATTCTTTTCACCCCAATGGTAGAGGACCGCTTTTGACCGGTTTATCGTCGCTTCGGCTGAACAGGGGGCATCGATCAGAATGCAATCAAAGTATTCAGGCAAGAGCGAGCCGAATCGGTTACCGTTATAGTTGGTAATGATCGTATTGAGGATGCCGATTCGTTCCAGATTGAAGGCAAGGGCATTGATCCGATCAAGGCGAATGTCATTAGCAATGATCAATCCTCTATTTTCCATCAATTGAGCCAACTGGGTCGTCTTTGAGCCAGGTGCTGCACAGAGATCAAGGACACAGTCATCAGGCCCCGGACTTAAAATTAGAGGCGGGATCATCGATACCGCCTCTTGAATATAGATCAGTCCCAAGAAATGGGTGATGTGATTACCCAGTGGCAGGTCGTCGTTTAAAACAAAACCATCAGAATAGAAGGGAAGGGGAGTGATATCGATACCGGCAAGGAGTTCGAGGATCTCTTCCCTTGATGCCTTTAACGGACATAGCCGGAAGGTGGTTTTTAAAGGTTTTTTTAAAGCCTCGATAAATCGCTCCTGGTCAGGAACAATTGTCTCATAACGGTGGGCAATCTCTTCAGTCGATTTCATCCCGTCAAATAATCGATGAGTTATCTTCCCTGGGCTAATTCTTAAAGCGCATAAACTGATGCAATTAATGATAGATCTTCGATGGAAGAAAAATTTAAGGTCTGAGCCTCAGGCAGAATTCTTTTCACCAGGCCACTGAGGACTCTACCCGGTCCGACTTCGATAAAGGTATTGACACCTTCCTGCCATATGCTTCTTACTGAATCAACCCAGAGAACAGGTGAGAGGATTTGCACTGCAAGGTTCTTTTTAATAGTTTGACTATCTGTGGCAGGTTGGGCAGTTGCATTCATCACGATCGGGATCTGGCCATCAGCGATTTCAAATCCGGCGAGGAATTTTTCAAACTCTTCAGCTGCACCCCTCATCAGTGGTGAATGGAATGCGCCACTGACCGAGAGCGGGATGACCCTTTTAGCACCAGCCAGTTTTATCTCTTCACTTACTTTTTTCATTGTCTCTTCTTCTCCGGCAATGACCAACTGGTCAGGTGCGTTGTAATTGGCGATAATAACCCGACCCTCGGTCTGAGCACAGATTGCTTTAATCTTTGACTCTTCCAGACCAATGACCGCAGCCATTGTGCCTGGATTCTTGATATTCATCAATTCGCCGCGTTTTTTAACAAGGCGCAAGACTTTTTCAAAATCAACTGCGCCGGCAGCATAGAGGGCACAATATTCACCGAGGGAATGGCCGGCAGTGATTGATGGTAAAAAACCTTGCTCTTTTAAGACCTCATAGGCAGCGATTGCCGTAACCGTGATTGCCGGCTGGGTAATGCGGGTCTGCTTCAACTCTTCCTCCGGCCCCTCGAAGCAGAATTTTTTAATATTAAGACCTAAAAGGTCATCGGCCTGATCGAAGATTCTCTGGGCGGTCCGGGAATTTTCATAGAGACTTTTACCCATTCCCACTGCTTGAGATCCCTGTCCCGGAAAGATAAAGGCGATTTTATTTCTCATAAATTCCTTCCTGTCTTTAAGGTTTATATGAACTTTTCCCCTATGCTCAAGGTGCGATCCAGAGGGTTAAAATAAGAATTATTACATCTTAAAGATATATTGAATCTTCGGTAGCAGTAACTCATCCAGGGGTTCAAAAAACAGGTCTTTAAGACTCCGTTTTTTCTTTGGATAGACAAGGGTTGGTTCGGTTTTGATGCCAACTAAATCCCTGAGAATATTTACTGCATCCTGGAATGAACCGAGGGTATCGACCAATCCTAAATCCCTGGCCTGGCGACCGGTAAATATCCGACCATCAGCAAATTTAACAACACTATCTCTGGGGATATTGCGTTCGGTGCTGACGACTTCGACAAACTGCTGATAGACATCGGTTATGACACCCTGCAAGAGTTTTCGCTCTTCTTCGGTCATTGTTCGGAAAGGTGAACCGATATCTTTATGTTCTCTAGATTTGATGGTCTGGATACCAACCCCGACTTTCCCCATCAATTTTTCCAGATTGACAAATTCCATCAGGACACCGATTGAGCCGGTAATTGTGCCGGGATTGGCGACAATGAGATCGGCCGGGACCGAGATATAGTATCCGCCTGAAGCGGCCAGCGCCCCCATCGAAACAATAATCTTTTTCCTTTCCCGTGCCTTTTTTACCGCTTCAAATATCTCCTGCGATGGGGCAACACCACCACCCGGTGAATCGACCCTGAGAATGATTGCCCGGATCAGTTTATTCTCGCTGAAGGATTTTATATTTTTAGTAATCTCTTTGGCGTCGCTGATAGTCCCTTTAACCTCAATGACCCCGATGCGGTTGGTTTCAAAAGCAGCGCGGGTTAGCAGAAGTCCGATAAGAATAATAAGCGCAGTCGGTATTACAACAACATATACCTTTTTCATAAATTGGAGGAACATAAGTATATTATACTTAAATAAATCGATTTGACAAGTATAAATGCAAGTGATGTTTGTTGACAAATAGAGAAAAATCGATTAGAATTAGTGGATGAAGTTGAAGAGCCAATTTATCTGTCAAAATTGTGGTGCGGAAAGTCCCAAATGGTTTGGTCGATGCCCGGATTGCGGTAGTTGGGGAAGTATGGTTGAGGAGAAGGTTCAGGTGAAGAAGGGAAAGATGACCGTGGCTGTGTCGGGTGCAGAACCGGTTGATCTTAATTCCGTCCCGTATCGTGAGGGCGAGCGGAAGCGGACCGGGTTTTCGGAACTTGATCTGGTCTTAGGTGGTGGACTGGTTAAAGGTTCGCTTATCCTGGTCGGAGGCGATCCGGGTATTGGTAAATCGACCCTGATGTTACAACTTGCCAATTGTGTGGGTAACCAGAAACCGATTCTTTATGTAACCGGCGAGGAATCAGCCTATCAATTGAAAATTCGGGCAGAGAGGTTGTCCATCACATCTGCTTCGATAAAGATACTGGCTGAGACCTGTCTGGATAATATTATCGACTGGATTAATAAGATTGAACCGGAGTTGGTAATAATCGATTCAATCCAGACAATCTATAAGGCGGAACTGGTTGGTGCACCGGGAAGTGTTGGACAGGTCCGGGAATGCGGTGGTGAACTGATGCGGATGGCCAAACAAAAATGCATCACCACAATCATAATTGGTCATGTGACAAAATTTGGTGCAATCGCTGGCCCCAAAACCCTCGAACACATTGTTGATACCGTTCTATATTTTGAAGGCGATCAGAATCAGCAATATCGTCTCCTGCGCTCGGTCAAAAATAGATTCGGCTCGACCAATGAGATTGGCGTTTTTGAGATGACCGAACGGGGTCTGGTTGAAGTTGAGAACCCGTCGAGCCTATTTCTGTCTGAAAACGAGGCTCCGGGGACAAGCACAGTCTCGATTCTCGAAGGAAGCAGGGCGCTCCTGGTTGAAGTCCAGGCATTGACCAGCCCAACATTCTTTAATTTTCCGCAGAGGGTAACAACCGGTATCGACATCAAGCGCTTGAATATGTTGCTTGCAGTTTTAGAACGGCGTATTGGAGCCAGTATTCATAATCTTGACTGTTTTGTCAATGTTGTCGGGGGAATAAAGATTGCCGAACCGGCGGCAGATCTTGGTATCCTTATGGCGGTTTTCTCTTCAATAAAAAATAAAGCTATATCCAAGAAGATCAGTTTTATTGGCGAAGTCGGATTGGGTGGTGAGATCCGGCCCGTGGTCCAGACTATCAACCGGATCCGGGAGGCAGAGAAATTAGGTTTTGAACAGATCTTTTTGAGCAGCAAGAATCTACCCAGAGAAAAGACAAAGATCGAACTGGTTGGTGTGAACACACTGCAGGAGGCAGTAAATTTTGTTTTCGGGTAAAGGAGTATAAATGCTATTTGTTAAGAAAGAAGATAAATATGTGCTCGATTCATCAATCCTGATGGATGGCAGGATCGCCAATCTCTTTGAAAAGAAGATCTTGAGTGGCAAAATAATAATACCGATCGAGGTAAAAGAAGGGATTGAGAAAGGTGGAAACAGGAAACAACGCGGGCTCAATACGATTGAACGCTTGCAGAAGTGTGGCCGAATAATGTTTGTCAAAACCAAAGGTGATGGCTATGCTGAGGCCCACATTATTCTCAAACTGGCCCAGCGTGAAAAGGCCAAGGTATTAACTGCGGCCGACGAGATAAAGAGACTGGCTCCTTCGTATCAGGATGTCACGATTATCGATATCCGGGATATTTTTCTTTCACTCTTCCCGGTCTATAACACCGGTGATGTCTTAATGATTAAAATCCTGAAGCGCGGTAAGAAACAGAATGAAGGGGTTGGCTATCTTGAGGGTGGGCTAAAAGTAATTGTCGATTCTGCGGGTGATGCAGTAGGAAAGACGATTGAGGTAACAGTTGATAGTATGCTTTTTTTACCTACCGGGAATGTGGTCTTCGCCCATCCTTCAGCCGGTCAAACAAATCAACAGCAGTAATGTTTAAGATTGAAGAGATTGAGAGGTTGATCGGTTTTGAGTTCCACAATAAAGACTTGTTAATCACCGCCCTGACCCATACCTCATACGCCAATGAACATAATCTCGGCTATGTTCGATCTAATGAACGGCTTGAATTTTTAGGTGATGCAATTCTCGAAATGGCGGTCCGTCTCTTCCTTTTTGAAAAATATGCTGACCAGAGTGAAGATGTTCTGACCGAGAAGAAGAAATCTCTTACCAATCGTCAATTCCTTGCCCGTCTGGCACGGAATATTGAGATTGACCGTTTTCTGCTCTTAGGTCGAGGTGAGATGGTAACCGGGGGTCGTGAGAAAGAGTCAATACTGGCCAATGTCTTTGAAGCCCTCATTGGTGCTATCTATCTGGATCAGGGGTTCCAGAAAGTTTACAACTATATCTTTAATATTCTGCCCCGGGCAATGATCAGTGATCAGGATTTTGATGACCCCAAGTCCCGGCTCAATGCCTGGGCAACCAAAGGGAAACACACCGTTGCCTATCGGGTGATCCATGAGGAAGGTGAGCCCCATAGAAAATTTTTCCGGATCGAGGTGTTGATTGATGGTGAGCCGGTAAGTCTGGGGCAGGGTCGGTCCAAAAAAATTGCCGAACAGGATGCCGCCCGGAAGGCGCTTGAGCGATTAAAAGATGTCATTTAATCGCGAAGTCAAAACGGCGATCGAAGCAGCACTTGAGTCCGGAAAGATTTTAAGAAAATTTGCCAGTAAAACCAAATCGGTAAGATATAAAGGGACAATAAATCTGGTCACCGAGGCAGATAAGCTTTCACAGGAGAAGATTATCAGGATCCTGAAGAAAGGTTTTCCAGAATATTCAATCTTGAGTGAGGAAGATCTATACTTAAAGTCAAATTCCCCTATTAAATGGATCATCGATCCGCTTGATGGGACGACCAATTTTGCCCACAATCTTCCGATCTATTCAATTTCGATCGCGCTTGAGGTAGATGGTAAAATTGAAATGGGTGTTGTCTATAACCCGAATCTCGAAGAAATCTTTCAGGCCGTCCGGGGAAGGGGTGCTTTTCTTAATGATAAACCGATCAGGGTTTCAAAGACTAAGACGCTCAACAAAAGCCTTCTTGCCACTGGCTTTCCTTACGACATCAGGGAGTCGCGTAATAATAACTTGAACCACTTTAAAAATTTTGCGGTCCGGGCCCAGGCAATCCGAAGAGGTGGTTCAGCCGCATTAGACTTATGTTATCTTGCTTGCGGCCGTTTCGATGGTTTCTGGGAACTGAAACTCGCTCCCTGGGATACGGCTGCTGGTTACCTCATCGTTGAAGAGGCGGGAGGAAAAGTTACTGACTTCAGAGGAAGACGGTTTGATATTTATAAAAAAGAGATTGTCGCCACCAACCGCCACATTCACAACGAAATGCTCAGGGTTTTAAGCCTGAAGTAATACCCGGCTATTATCGATTCATGCTCAATTTGGCATATTTCATCTATTCCGGTTCTTTACTTGATAATTACAATTTTCCTGGTAATGGTCTTACCACTAACTTTAAACAGACCGAGATAGACACCGGCTGAAAGTCTTCGACCCTGGTCATCCTTACCATCCCAGAAGATAGTGTAGAGACCGGGTCTGTGCACGCGATCGACAATCTTTTTCACAGCCCGGCCAACCAGATCATAGACGATGATTGATACCCTTTCTTCACTTGGTAAACCATATTTCATAATGACCGATCCCCTGGTTGGATTGGGATAGATCGGACCAAAGAATAATTTATAAGGAATATTTAAGCCCTCACCCTCCTGGGCACCGCTGCTATGTTCCTGCTTCTTTCCTGGCTCAAATTCATATATCCCGATTTCACCACAGA
The DNA here is from genome assembly GCA_965648915.1 of Caldifarciminota bacterium. Lineage (GTDB taxonomy): Bacteria > Hydrothermota > Tepidihabitantia > SM23-42 > CAYGYG01 > CBFGIV01. Next base: position 159,495 of record CBFGIV010000002.1, read on the forward strand.
CGACATACTTTCGCTTAACCTTATCAATATCTACAATTATCTCGCCATCAGCATATAGACTATCTGGAATAAATATTGAAACTTTTTTTAATTGATGAGATTTGACATAAGAGAGGTCTAAAGGAACACCATCAATCTTCAATAATTGAACCAGGGTATAGGTTGAGTCTTTATCCTCACTGATTCCAGTAATAGAAGATCGATCCCGTATTCCATCGCCCCTTGTGGGAGAGGGATAGGGTGAGGGGTAAATCGAAA
>CBFGIV010000003.1:0-120904 GCA_965648915.1 Caldifarciminota bacterium
TTTCATAATATCCATAATACGGGGAATGCCCTCTTCTGTCAATATCCCTTTTAATATCCTTATCACCTGGTTACGATGTCTAGGTCTATCTACAAATTCAGGCTGAGTCCTCTCCACTTTTCCCTTTGATTTTTTAGAAATTTTAAGGTATGATGAGGCAAGGAGGTTAAAATGTCTACTCGACAAAAACTAAAGATAGCCCTTACCCCACCATACCCATTGCAGAAACTAAGAAAATTTATTAATACCTTGTTTGTTAAGAAACTCCATGGCCATACGATTAAGACCTTAACTATTATAACCCAAGCCTTGATCGAAGTCAAGCGTCCAATTCTTTCCGAACTGGCTCGAGAAATACCGAGCCCAATAAAGTTTACCCACCGTTTACGCCGCATCTGGCACTTTTTGGCTAAAACCAAATTCGATTACCAAAAGGCCTGTGCCCCACTCATCATCTGGACTTTAACTTCACTCAAAGACCGTCCGTGGTTAGAGATTATGGTTGACTGGACGAAAATTCGCCATTATTTCCTCTTATCCTTCAGTATCCCTTATCAGAAAAGAGCGATCCCGCTCTTCTGGCTGATCGCACCACCCGATGATCTTGACCTTAATAAATTGGAGCGTGAATCGCTTATCCAATTCCTGATGTTTGTGCCGCTTACCTTGCGAGTCAAGTTAGTTTTTGTGGCCGATCGCGGCTTTGCCAAGACTGATTTCTTTCAATTCCTTACCGAGCTGAAGGTCAACTTTATCATTCGGGTCTGCGGTAAAGTCTGGATCAAGACTAAAGATTATCAAGGTTGGGTTAAACGTTTTCCTCTTGGGGCTGGTGAGATAAAATGGTTGCCCGGTGTTGTCTATCATAAGAATAAAAACATTGGACTAAATCTTTTACTTAAGCATGAGACCGATGACCCTTTATATCTGGTGGCCAACATAAAGAATGCTCAGCTTATCTTAGAGATTTATCGACATCGGATGCGGATTGAAGAAGGGTTTTGTGATCTCAAAGATGGTTTAATGTTTAAGAAGCTTAAGGTATCGCAAGCGGAGAAAGTGGGTAAGATGTGGCTTGTCGGCGTAGTTGTGTATCTATTTGCTTTTATTATTGGCAGTCGAGTTGTTGAGAATCCTAATTTATTACAAGAAATATCGACCATACCGAAACGCAAAATTTCCAAACGGTTATTAAGTATTTTTCGGATCGGTATTTTAATAATCAGGCGGTGTCAATTTATTAAATTTCCGCTCCGTTTACACCGGGAGACAGCATGAAAAAAGTGGAGAGGAGTCAGAGAAAATTGCTCTTGACAACTATAACTATATATATATAATTGTATGACTTATAAAGCAAGAACTTAACAAGGAGGTATTGATGAAGTATCTTGCGCTGTTCTTTATACCCCTTCTGGTCTTTTCAGGTTCAATGACCAGAACCTTTACCTATTCGCCTTACGATCTCAATCTGACAAAACTCAATGGCTATGACCTGATCTCGATGGGTAACTATCTCTGGACCTCAGAAGCGGGTAATCCCCAACTACCTGAAATGGAATATAAAATCCTGGTGCCACCCACCGCTGAAATTACCGGTATTAAGATCTTAAGTTATAAGGTCAAAGAGATCCCGGGCTCCTTCAACATCTTTCCGGCCCAGCCGGCCCTGCCCCTTTCTCAGATTCATAATGGCACTGAATTTGTCAGGCCTAATCCTGAAGTCTATAATTCTCATCAGGCCTACCCAGAAAAAATAGTCAATTTCACGCCGACTGGCTGTATGAGTGGTTATCGGATCGGTGGAATATCAATATACCCGGTTCAGTATATTCCGAATGAAAAGCAGATCAGACTCTATACTGAAATTACGGTTCGAATCGAATATGAAGAGGGTCGTCACGAGATGATATCATTAAGTAAAGGGCAGGTAGAATTTTTTGCTGCCGATGTCAGGAATATGGTCATCAACCCTGAAGATATCGATCGCTTCAGCCCGGGCATCAAGCCCCTCTTCAGAGACAGTACCGATTATCTGATTATTACCGGTCCAACCTATCTCTCTTACTTCCAGCCCATTGCCAACTGGCGCTCCAAGAAGGGCTATTATGTAAAAGTTCTGGGCACTGACTCGGTCTACGCCCGATACGCAGGTAGAGATAATGCGGAGAAGGTTAGAAACTGCATTATCGACTACTGGCAGAATAAAGGGGTTAAATGGGTCCTCCTCGCCGGTGATGTGAGTGTCGTCCCTCATCGGACCTGCTATGTGAATACGGGCTCAACAACCGATTATATTCCCTGCGATCTCTACTTTGCCGACCTCCAGTGGTCCTGGGATGGCAACCGGAACAATGTCTTTGGTGAATTCCCGTTCAACGGTGATACAGTCGACCTTTACTATGATGTTTATATTGGCCGGGGTTCAATCGATGATGCTACTCAGGCCAATACCTTCGTGCGTAAAGACACAGTTTACGAGAAACGACCGGATCCCAACTATATGGTCCGTATGTTCCTGCCCCAGGGTAATCTCTGGTCAAACTGGCTTGGTGACAGTGTCCAGCAGATGATCTCCCGTTATCCACCCTCGCCACCCTGGGTGATAAGGAAGATGTATGAACGGGACGGACAACTCTCGAGAACCGCCTGCACTGAAACCTTAAGGACCGGCGTTGGACTCTGCCACCTGGTTGGACATGGTGATGCGAGCGGTGTTTATGGCGGTTATGGAACATGGATTTACAGTTCAGGATCTGATGTCAATGGCTTAACTAATGCTGGTAAGTATATAATCGCCAATTCGATTGCCTGCCATTCTGGTGCATTTGACAGTGAATGCTATGCTGAATACTTTGTTATTGCACCCAATGGAGGTGCGGTGGCAACAATCTTCAACTCGCGTTATGGCTGGGGTTCACCGGGATCGGTCGGTTATTCTGAAGATCTGAACCGGCGATTCTATCAGAATTTCTTCCAGACTGATACAACCAACTTTGAAATCGGCAAGGTCCATGCCCTTTCTAAGCATCCATACCGCAATTCAGCATACAGTCAGGGTGTATGGCGCTGGATCTACTACGAACTGAATCTCTTTGGCGATCCAGAGCTTCCGATCTGGAGTAGAACACCGCTTACCCTGACCGTTACTCATCCTTCTTCGATTGGCCGGGGTCTCCAGAACTATACTGTTACTGTCCGTTCTGCCGGTAATCCACTCCAGCGTGCCCTGGTCTGCCTCTGGAAAGGTGACGAGGTCTACGCCCGGGGAACAACCGATGCCAATGGTAATGTCACTCTCTCGATCAATCCAACAACGGCTGGATCAATGTCAGTAACTGTGACCGCCAAGAGCCACTACCCGTACGAAGGTTCAACTACGGTCGGTATTGAAGAAGAAAAGCCCGCAGTTGTACTGAGTCGTTCTTTAAGGGTTGCCTCTAATCCAGTAAAAGACCGTCTGGTGATCAATTACACCCTACCTGAGCCGGAGAAGGTCGATATAAGACTGTTTGATGCCGCGGGTAGAAGAGTGGCATCGATCAGTGGTACTTACACGGGTGTGGGCCAGATTGTCTATCGAACAGATAATATCTCGAGCGGTGTCTACTTTGTTCAGTTTGAGACTAAGACCGGTAAAACCAACCAGAGTGTTCTTATTGTAAAATAGATAATATTGGTTGACTTTTTATAATAACTGGCTATAATTAGCCAGTGGAGGTATATCCTGTTACAGGGATAATATAATCCTCCAAGGAGGTATAATGAAGTTACGTCATCTTGGATTGTTATTGATCTTAGTCGTTGCTGCCTGGCCCCAAGGGCGTCAAACGGTTGAAGTCGATACCGGCAACTGCGCGCTCAGTGGAACATACTGTGGTGGAATCGGCTTTACAGCTCCTGACACGGGGCAGGGTGTTGGTTTCCAGTACCCCAAGTATGCCCCTTCGGTTCTCTACTATGGTGGCTATCTGGTCGGCTCCTCAGCCACGACGGTCCATGACCATTTCTATGGTCAACCCGCAACCAATCTGCACTGGGACTGGGTGGTAAGGGATACCTTTGTTGATGTGATACCACCGAGGTTTGGTGCCCACGAACTTTATGTCGGGACCTGGGTCGACACCACGCGTCCAACTGCGGCTGAGGGTTATCTGGTCCGGCATTTCTGGGGTGGCCGTGGTGCACCCCTTGATGCCTATGATGACTTTGTCATCTTCGATACCTGGGTCAAGAACATCAGTTCCCAGCAGCGGACCGGTGTCTATGTTGGTGTAATGTGCGACTTTGACTTAGGAACCGCACCCACCACCAACTGGGGAAGGACTGATGCCACACGCCGACTGACTTATATGTGGCCATCTTCATCCAACCAGAACCCATCAGTTGGTGTTAAGTTGTTATATCCGACAACTGCTGCCAACCTTTCGCTGATCGACCATGCCCTTTATGTCTATCCTCCTTCCCAGATGACCGAACAGACCAAGATCAATTTCTTAAACGGCACAATCAGGTTACCCAATTCTACCCGCGCTTATGATTATTCAATCCTCGTCTCGGCCGGTCCTTTCACGCTCAGAGCAAATGACAGCGTCCGGGTTGCCTTTGCTATCTTAGGAGCAGGTGATTCCTTAACCCTGAAGGTCCATGCTGATACCGCCCAGAGATGGTTTGACCGCGAATGGATTGTTGGTATTGAAGAAGAGGCTGGAAAGAATCTTACCAATCTTGAAGGTATTAAGATTCTGCCCAATCCATTCGGTCGGTCGACAAGGATCTATTATACATTCTCCAAACAGGGTAAGGTTACCATCAAGGCTTATGATGCTTCAGGCCGGGAAGTGGCAACAATACTCAATCGCCTTGTTGATAAGAACGGATACATTGACTGGTTTGTCAATGATCTTCCCAACGGTGTTTACTTCTTGAAGATTGAGACTCAAGACAAAGTCTATACGAGAAAGGTTCTGCTCTTGCAGTAAACCGAATTGTCAAATAAAAGGGGGCCCGAAAGGGCCCCTTTTATTTTTCTCTGCGATGATAAATCTCAAAAATGCCGATCTCACCTTTCTTTTCAAAATTTTTACTTATCCAGAAAACCATCAGAGGGAAATCAGTCAGCCGGTGCATTGTACCGATATAAGATACCTTTTCCAAAACGATAATATTTACCTGTTTCCCTTCTAACGACTCTACCAGCCAGTTATCGATCTTCTGAGAATAAACCATTGGATATGTAATTCCCGGATCAAACCAAACTAAAGGTTGAGGTGATGGTTTGCCAAGCAAGCCATAAAGAATTGTCCAATCAGGGAAGATAAAAAAATTCTGCTGATTCTGGGCTAAATAGTTATAAAGCCTCTCGATGTCATCAGCTTTGATCTCCACCGAACCGAACCTTGTCGGACAAGCCCATTTCAGTATCTCAAGACGAGGTATATTCAATGAGGATATAAACTTTGATTTAGAAAAGATATCCTGGACAACTCGGCTTACCGATATCTTGACACCGAGAAAAAAGATAGTTAGATATAAAAAGAGCGCAAAAATACCACCCAATTTAGTATTAAGCTCAAATCCTTTTGCCTCATAAAATAACCCCCAGGTAAGGCAAAGAATAAGACCGGTATAGGGGAAGGAGTTTTCCACCTGATTGTCACTTGTATAGGCAATAATATATTGAAAGACAACAAGCCCGACAATTACTAAATATTTAACGGCCAGTATCTTTCCCTTTCTCAAATAGTAAATGGCACTGATTGCGGCAAGAATTGAAAGGATAAGTTGAACAACAATCGCCGGTGAACCAAAAAAGATCAACCAGAGTCGATGAGACTGGCTTCCTTGAAAAAGCCTCAAAAGTCCCAATTTTGAAGGAATAAGGAAAAACGATGTATAGAAATTTTGCGGACTGGAAAATAACCATAGCCATATAAAAAAACCTATCACAACGCAAGACATCCCTAATGAAAAAGTTAAGAGGTAAAAATAGTGTCTAGTGATCAACAAGATACCAACAGGAATGAATAGAAAAAAGAGACCGGCATTCTGTTTACTAAGGATTGATAGTGTCTGACACAATCCTGCACCAAATATCATAATCAGACCGCCCTTAAAACTTTTAAATATAACCCCGCTGACCAAAGATAGGATAAGAAGATTGAAGAAGAAAGCGGTCTGCTCGAACCAAGGCGTACCAAAAGGTGGGTAAAACCAGACCGCGGTCAACAAACCTGCGGCATAACTAAAAAATTTCGATTCAGGCATCGCCCACCTCAGGACCACTATACTCAACAAAACAGCTAATACATTAATGACGGAAGCGTGTAAGATGTAAATAAAATAATTTATGCCACCAAGTCGGAAAAATATGCTTTGGAGCCAAAAGACAATTGGCCCGGTCGGTATAAAAAAATCGCGATAAGGCTTTTGCCCCGCATAAATACGATAGCCGCCATCAAAGATGATCGACTGGTCGAAGGCAAAAAATCCTCTCTGACCACACATCAAATTAAGCCCGAAGGCGAAAGCACAAATTAAAATAATGAATAGCCAGTCAATCTTTCTGTTCGCCTCTGCCTTTTTATTCTGATTCACCATTGTGACTACTGGCTGAGTTCAATTCCATAATCAGTCTCGGGATCTCTTCGAGGCGGAGGATATAATCGATCTTACCGGTCTTGATTGCCGCCCTGGGCATACCCGGGGCAATCGCAGTCTGTGGATCCTCAGCAATTGTGATTCCGCCGTTATCCTTTATCTTACCTATGCCCTGAGCACCATCATGCCCCATCCCAGTAAGGACAATACCAACTGCCCGATTACTAAATATTTTACTCACCGAAGTAAAGAGAATATCAGCACAGGGTTTCAATCCATACTGGGGAGGTGCATCATAGAAACCGACCTTTATCTGTGCCTCTTCTTTTACCACCACCGTATGAAAGCCACCCGGAGCAATCAGAAACTGGTCGTCGAGGATCAAATCATTTTGTCTTGCCTCCCGTATAACAACCTTTGATAGATTATTCAATCGATCAGCCAGGCTCTGAGTGAATCCAGCGGGCATATGGATAACAATCAAACCCTTTAGCCCGGCACCGATTGGTATTGCCGGCATCATCTCATGGAGGGCCCTGACCCCTCCGGTTGAAGTCCCGATGGCCAGAAACAGTCCTCGACCATATCTTGAATGCTTTATCTGAGGAAAACTCCTTCTTATGCGAGCGTGGGCAACATTCATCTGGGATATACTTCGCAGTTTCTCAATCAGGACACCCTTTAAGTCATAGAGGTCAATCGAGACCGTGCCCGAAGGTTTTGTTAGAAAATCGGCCGCACCCATTTCGAGCGCTTTGAGGGTAATCTCAGCCCCTTCCTTGGTGTGGGCCGAGACCATAAGCACCGGGACTGTTTTCTGACTAAGGATCTTCTCAAGAATGATTAAGCCATTCTCACCCGGCATTTCGAAATCGAGCGTAACAATATCTGGTTCAAGTTTAGTAAATTTATTCAGAGCCTCCTCACCGCTTCCCGCCGTCCCAACCACATAGAAATCTTGACTCTCTTTTATTATGTCACTGATAACCTTCTGCATAAGAATTGAGTCGTCAACCACCAGGACTTTCTTCTTCATATAACTTTCTCACCAATACCTAAAGTCTTCACTCGGACAAGGCCATTGCTGAGATCAAAATAGACTGACCGACCATGAGAACCGAGCGTATCTTCCCCAACGAGGTTTATCCCCGATTTTTTAAAAGCATTTTTTGTTGCCTGAACATTGAGCAGCCCAATCGACTTTCGGCCAGGTGGCGAAAAGAGACTGGCACCACCGACAATCTTTCCCCAGATCTCATCGCCACAGGCACCGAGTTGGACCATACGGCGCTTAAGTTCAGCCACGGCCTCATCCGGGAATCGATAGGGATTGGAACGATTGGTAGCGTATTCTTTAGCCGGTAATATAATATGGGCGATACCACCGATCCTGGTTGGTGGATGATAGAGGAGAATAATAACACACGAGCCGACACCAACACTGGCCAGAACACCTTCATTCTGGCCAACCACCAGTTCACCAATTTTAACCGATTTTATGCCAGCAAATTTATCAGCCGAAGACATATAAATTTCTGAAGACGTATTGAACAGAAATTTAATCAGTTATTAATAACTAAAGTTTCCGCCGACAATAATCACCGAGGTCAAGAAATTTTCTGATAGATCCGCTCCCGGGGATTAATAATCTTAAATCCGTCGGTCCCGAGGATAATTTCGGTCTTTCCCAAAATCAGATAACCATCTGGTCGTAATGTATCATAAATAATCTGCAAAAGTCTCTTCTGGGCATCTCTGGCAAAGTAGATTAAGACATTACGACAGAAGACAACATCGATTGCACGGAAAGGGGGCGGTTGAAAAAGATCCATACATAGAAATTCAACATATCTCCTGAGACTCAGGTCAATCTCATACATACCGTTCTTCTTTCTGAAATATCTCTCTACAAGGCTTGATGGCATATAGGCGAGGGCAAAATCAGTATAAAGCCCTTTTTGCGCCTGAGCAATTGCCTGGGCATCGACATCAGTACCAAAGACCTTGATCCGGAATTTTGATTCAGCATCACCTAAGGCCTCCAACAGTGCAATTACAATTGAATAGACTTCTTCACCCGCAGCACAACCCGCGCTCCAGAACCTTAATTGTTGGTTATTGATTATTTTGGGGATGATATCTTTCTGAAAATAGTCAAAGACCTCGGGGTTTCGGTAGAAGTAAGAGAGATTGATGGGGATTGTATCGAGGAGAATCATTAACTCTCGGGGTGTATTCTGGATATAGGTCTGATAGGCAGCATAGTCTTTCAGATTTAAGGCCCTCATCCGCACGGCAAGCCTTCGTTTCAGGGGTTTTTCTTTATAATTAAAGCACTTAAAACCGGTTTTCTCTTCAATATAGCGGAGTAAAGAAAGATAGGGATCAACCACTGCTCTTTCTTAAAATTGTTAGGTTCTCTATCAACACGGCGTCCTGAGGATTTAATTCGTAAGCCTTCTCCCAGAGACGAAGGGCATTAGCCTTATCACCCTGCTTCAGATAGATATTACCGAGTCGAAAGTAGATATCAAAATCTCTGTTAGGCTCCGGAATTTTCTCATACTCCTCTCGGGCAGCGCCGAAGAGTTCCTCTCGATAATAGAAATTTGCCAGTTTAATTCGAGCGACGATATTTTCCGGCGCAATCTCCAATATTTTGCGATAAATCTTTTCCGCCTCTTCGGATCGGCCGGTCCCTTCATAGTAAATTGCAGAATTGATAAGAAATTCAATGCCCTGCATAAATTTATCTTTTCCTTCATTTACAATCTTATCGGCCTTGGTCAGGTCACCCTGGGCAGTATATATCATCAATAAATAACAGTGAGGTAGATAAAGAAGATTATCGATCGCGACTGCTTGTTCAAAAAATTCCCGGGCCTGATCAAGTTCATTCATCTTATAAAAGCAGCGTCCCAGATTGACCAGCGCTTTTTTATTTTGTGGATCGATATTTAATGCTTCCTGATAGAATTTTACTGCGTCTTCCAACTGATTGAGGTTTTCTAAAACCACGCCCATATTATTCAAGAGATTAGGACGTCGATTCCGGGCTAGTGATTTCTCAAAGAGGTCCCGGGCCCCGGCCCAATTTCTCTTCTTCATCTCGATCAATCCCAGATAAAAATTCGCTTCACCGTTGTCGAAATCGATCTTGAGGATCTTCTGAAATTCACGTTCGGCCTCATCAAACATCTCGGTTTTGAAAAAGGCATAGCCTAAGTTCTTATACTCCTCGATATTGCCCTTGACTTTTTCCACCGGGATGGATTCAACTCTTTCCAGTGCACCCGCCACAATCAAACCATAAAGAATTCGGCAGGTGGTGAAGAAATCAAATTCTGAGATTTTCAGGATTTCGTCGATGGTCCTTTCTCCATTAATCAACGCCAGCACCCTATTTTCGTCTTCGGTAAAGTTTAACGGTTTCTCTAAGGACCTTGCTTTAAAAATAGTGTCAAAGGGAGGCATTTTACCTTCTAACTTTCTCCACTCTTCAATCCGCCGGGAACCTTCGAGTAAAAGTTCCTGCGGTGTCAGATAGACCGAAAATTCCTCTTTGGGCGGTAAGAGATCCGGCTCAAAACTGAAATAGCCCGTCTCCCAGGTCAACATCTGATAGATGACCTCTTCAATTTGACACTTGAGGTAGTATTCGAGTTCCTGCTGGGTAATGACCTTCATTTCAACCAAAATCTCACCTAAACGTTTCTTCTCTTCTTTTTGGCGAACCAGCGCCTTTTCTAATATCTCCTGCGACATTTTTTTCTGTGCCACCAGGATATCACCCAGACGATCACGTCGATTAATTAAGTTGGCATAGATTATCCCTGAATCACGAATAAAGACATTACCAAAATTTTTGCCGTCGGTAACAGAAAGACAACCGGCCCGGTTAGAAAAGGCAAGGAGTTGAATCACATCTGAAAAAGAGGCTTCACTTAAAGAACCCTTGATCGCCATCAGTATTCCTCCCAGGTCTCCTCACTCCAGATGCTGGGAATTGATACCCATTCAAATTTTGGTTCTTCAACTTTCTCGGTCGGTTCAGGAACCGGTTCGATAGCCACTTTCTCACCTTCAAAACCAAGAGGCACAATCTCCTCTTCATACTTACCCGCAATCAGACGCTCAAGGTCGTAGAAAGAATTTATCACCGGGAGCTCACCCAGAGGTTCCTGCCCTTTTCTTTGTAGATATTCTCCGATCGTCTTTGGATCCGGAGCGGTTAGCGGAGCATCAATACCGAATTCGAAGAGATACTTTATCTCATCGCTCCAGGGTATCGTTAACGAAGGGACAGCCGAGGTCATAATCATCTGCCGGTCCTCCCTCACATACTGATTAAGTAAAGAGCCCAGTTCACTGTATCGATCTTTTGGTAAAAGGTCAAGATTATCAAGGATTAAAACATCAGCCGGTTCCTGTGGAAAAGAATCTCTGAGATCATAAAATTTTACAGTGAGATTGGGGTTATCCCGGTTTATCTTATCAGCCAGGGCAAGGGCCAAGTGTGTTTTACCGCAACCGCGGCCACCGACAATGACAAACGGATTAAATTTTTTCCCTAAGTTCTTAATCATATCCATCGCCAGATTATAAGCCACTTCATTACATTCACCAATAATATAGTCATCAAATGTCTTTTCAAATTTTGGCTTACTTAACTTTCCCCGGAGAGTAATCATCAACTTTTCAACCTCATCGACTCTCTCCGGATTGAAGAGCAGGGGTTCAATCGCCATTGCTTCATCCGGGAACTGCCGGGCATCGATCTGACCGTATTCTTTCTGCAAATCGATAAGCCTCTTAATTTTATCCATAAATATATCGTATGCCTCTTTCAATTTTTCGATATCCTCATTGAGCAGGGCTTTCAGACGGCTCACATCAAACCCCTTCATCTCCCAGACATAGATCTTTTCTTTAAATTCCTCGCGCGCCATGGCTTCGCCCTCGGCGATTGAGATTGCCTGATAGGCATCGCTTTTCAGTTCTTCGAGGATAGATGGTATGACCGCTTCAGAAGTTTTGGTCCGGTAATAGTCACGCAGGGCTAGGCGGGTGGTATTCAGATCGAGTGGGAATTGGGCTACGGTTGAATAGGCAATGAGTCGATTCAAGGCTCCTTCCAGTTCCCGCACCGAACCGGTGACGACCTGTGATATCTCGAGGGCGATCTCGTCGGGTAAGATCAACCCCCGTTCGGCGGCCTTCTTTTTGAGAATATTTACCCTCGATACCTCTTTGATCGACCCGATCTCACATACCAGACCACCCTCAAGGCGGGAAATTACATTGAGATCAAATCCCTTTAATTCAGAAGGTGGCACATTGGCTGATACAACGATCTGTCGATTTTCGATCAAAAATTTTTCAAGAATATGGAGTATTTCAGTCACGGCAGCCGGATCGTTACCCAGGAGATGAAAATCATCTAATATGAAACATTCGGCACTATAGACCTCGACCTTAAAATCTGGTGCACTTGCTTTCTTTAATTCTTCGATAAATTCAAGTCCACTGATAATCTTGGTTTTTAACTTAGTGTTAATAGCTGAATATATCGCCCAGAGGAGATGGGATTTTCCAAGCCCGACACCTGCATAGATATAGAGCGGATTGAAAATGATGCCCGGCATTTCGATGATCCGTTGTGCGGCAAGGTAGGCAATCTTATTCTCTTCTCCAACATAAAAATTTTCAAAAGTGAAACTCTTCTTAATCACTACACCCTCCGCATCTTTTCAACGACTTTCAATAGAACCTTCTCAACATCATGGGCGCACCGCTCCGAAGCCGCCTTTACAACTCCGGGTAGAGTTCGATCATCAAACATTGAAACCAGAAAGAAATCCCCTCCGATCAGCAAATAGAAAAGGCTCACCTTTTTTCCTTCCTGGAGAAATTCATCAAATGCCTGTTCACCTAAGAGTTCTGCCATAGCCACCGTCGAGTTAAAGATCCCTCCAGCCAGAGCCGAAATCGTCACCAGGTCAAACGAAGACAAGAACCCCCGCTGGGCAAGCATCTGTCCGGAGCGGGTAATTAGGATCGCCCAGGTGGCATTGGCATTATCAATATACTGTTGAAGAGCATTACCAAGTAACCTAAGGTCATCCGAAGAAAGTGAGATTCTTTCCAGACTTTCTTTCATAACCTCTAACAATTATAAGGGATATTTAAAAAATGTCAACCCAAAATTGCTCAGGGAAAGTTCCTCCACAGCCCAAACAATTATGAATTTTTTATCTCCTATCACAATTTTTGTAAAATATCCGAAGAGATAACTCCCGGGCACATTTATACTTATTCAAACCCCGGGTTATTCCCCTTAATTTATCAGTGTTAAAATCATTATCACCCGATGCTATTTAGTCACCTGGAGCAGTGGGATAAAACTTTTATCATAAGGAGCAATCACAATTGTATTGTTAGGCGACTGGTAAAGTTTTGTGAGATTTTCAAGATACTTCCAGGAAAGGTAAGCCCGACCCCTTTCCCCCATCAATGACTGAGCAATAATATTTTGTGCTTCAGCAATACCCGAGGCTTCAATCTTTTTCCGTTCCGCCTCTTTCTTTTCTTTAAGAAGAATAAATTCCATCTTCTGTGCTTCCTGGTCGGCTTCAAGTTTTGTCTCAATGGCATTCTTTACCTTTAAGGGCAGACTGATATTCCTTAAAAGTACCTTCTCCAGAGCAATACCCCGCTGCCGGAAATCTTCTTCCATCTCTTTACTGATCTCCTCCTGGACTTCGGCTCTCTTTTCTGAATATATTTCAAAAGCCAGATACTTCACCGCTGTGTTCCTGATTGCGGTCCGCGCGGCCGGACGGACGATCTTATCAACATAGTCAGTACCGATCTTTTGAAATACATTTGCTGCTTCTGAAGGAATGAGGTGATACCATACCGTTAGATCCATCTGGACCTCCAAGCCATCTTTGGTCAAGGCAGTAATTGCATCACCACCAGGTCTCTGCCCTTCTTCAGTTGCAATTGACATGGTGTATGCCTGAGTGCGGGTTGTCATTATTTCGAGATTAACAAAGGGGATGACGATATTAGGACCTTCAGAAAGGATCGATCTGGTCAAAACTCGACCGAAGAGAATCTGGACCCCAACCGAACCCGGTGGGACGATGCGCAAGAGGGAAAAGAAGATCAGAATCCCGGCCAGAATTGAACCGCCGTAGGTTACAAATCTCCTGATTGAGAGTTTATCCTGAAAACGGTAATCGTCCGGTTTTATACGGTAGGTTGCCCTGAATATAAAAAGGGCAATGATAATCAATAGACCCAATATGAACATAAAGACCTCCTTTTGTTTGGGTTCATCACTTATAAGATTATATAACTAACTTGGTGGGCATTAAGACTCTGGACCTCTGGGTCTTAAACGAGGTCCGTCCGGTGTATCCTCGACAATAAAACCTAATTTAAGAATTTCCGCCCGGAGCAAATCAGCTTGGGCAAATTTTTTCTCTCTTCTTAAAATTTCACGCTGTTCGGCAATGGAATAAGCCTGTTTTTCATTCTCGATTGATTTTACCTGGATCGATTTCAGTTCTTCAAGCCTGGTCGATCCATTGAGTAAATCCAGGCCCAGAATTTGATCCATAATATAAAGAGTATGAGCGATTTGATTTGGTTCTCCTTTAGCATCTAAGACCTCAAGCATAATGGAGAGGGCCCGGGCCGTATTTAAATCGTCGGTTATTGCTTCTTCAAACCGGGTAATCGGCGATTTCATTACTTCTCCCGATGGCTCCGGTAGATCTTTTGCCCTTTCCCAGCACCGAACCAATGTCTTTTGGGCCGAAGCGAGTGCCTCCCAGGTAAAATTTGCCGGTTTACGATAAGAGCTGCCCAGAAAGAAATAACGAAGGGCAAGGGGATGAAACCCACGCTGGATAAGATCATCGACCGTATAGAGATTACCAATTGATTTTGACATCTTCTGGCCATCAACATTCAAAAATTGCGTATGGAACCAGTAACGGACAAACCTTTTACCCGTTGCGGCTTCAGACTGGGCAATTTCATTGGTATGATGGACTTTAATATGGTCGATGCCCCCAGTATGGATATCGATCTCTTCACCCAGATACTTCATACTCATCGCCGAACATTCAATATGCCAGCCCGGGAATCCTCTTCCCCAGGGACTATCCCACTGCATAATATGGTTGGGTTGATTTGTTACCCAAAGGGCAAAATCCCAGGGGCTTTTACGTTCAGGATCGATTGCAACCCGAAAACCCGCCTGCTGACCTTGCAGATCGAGATTGGCAAATTTACTATAATTCGGGAATTTGGCCGTATCAAAGATTATTCCCACAGAGGTCCGATAGGTATATCCCCGTTCTTCGAGCCTCTTGATCAGGGAAATCATATCATCGATATGTTCAGTTGCCCGGCAGATGATACTGGGCCTCAGGATATTGAGCCGGGACAGGCTTTTAAGAAAATAATCTTCATAGAAACGTGCAATTTCCCATGGTGATTTCCGCTCTTGCTGGGCGCGAACTTCAATCTTATCTTCGCCCTCATCCTCATCACTTGTCATATGGCCAACATCAGTTATATTCATTACCTGTTTAACCCTGAACCCAAGATATTCGAGGGTTCGCCTCAAAATATCACTATTTGTATAAGCCCTGAGGTTCCCGATATGAGTATAGAAGTAGACAGTTAGACCACAACAATACATACCGACTTCATTCTTACGAATGGGTACAAAATCTTCAATCTTCTGGCTGGCAGTATTGAAAAGGCGTAAAACCATAATAGTTAAGTATACGACAAAATAGATAAAAGTCAAGTTATGATAATACTGGTCAATCTTGACATTCAACTTTTTATGCTTAAAATTGGCATATGAGGCGTGAAACTTTGGTCGGTCTGATTCTTTTATCTCCAGCCTTGATTATTCTCCTCGTCTTCCGTATCTTACCGATCCTCTACTCTTTCCGGATGAGCCTCTTTGACTGGGGGCTAGCCGGCCCGGTGCGTTTTGTTGGTCTTAACAATTACCTGGAACTTTTTCATGACCCTAAATTTCTTTCATCCCTGGTCAATACACTATACTACACAATCGGTGTCGTTCCCTTAACTATGGCCTGTGCCCTCTTCTTTGCCATCCTGCTCAATCAATCACTTAAAGGTCGGGGACTATTCAGGACGCTCTATTACTTACCGGTTGTAACATCGGTTGTGGCAATTTCCGTAGTCTGGCGCTGGCTCTTTAATCCAGATCGCGGACTCTTTAACTTTTTTTTGAAGATTCTGGGTTTTAATCCCTTACAATTTCTTAATGATCCGACCGGGATCTTCTCATTTATCTTTGGTAGATCCAGCCCCTGGGCCGGGCCCTCGCTCGCCCTGTTCTGTGTCATCTTAATGTCGGTCTGGAAAGAATTTGGCTACTGTATAATTATCTATTTGGCTGGGCTTCAAAACATTCCTCCCCAGTATTACGAAGCGGCATGGATCGATGGTGCCAGCCCGATCAAGACTTTTTTCAAGATTACCCTGCCCCTCCTCTCACCAACCACCTTCTATATCCTCATTATTCTCACCATTACATCTTTTAATGTCTTCGGCCCAATCTATGTGATGACTGGACCACCCCCTGGTGGTCCCCTGGGTACTACCAATGTGGTGGTTCATTATCTTTATGAAGAATCTTTTAAGCTCTGGAAACTTGGCTACGGAAGCAGTATTGCCTTTGTCATGTTTATGATCGTCTTTCTCCTTATGCGCTTACAGAAGGTGTTGATCGAGAAGCGGGTGCATTATGAATAGGGAAAAGATAAATACCCATGCTTTCTGTTATCTGATATATACTATGCAAAGTCAGAAACTATTATGACAACTCTATGGTACGCAAAAGTCTGATCTATCTCATTCTCATCATAGGTGCTATTGGCATCATCTTGCCGTTCTTCTGGATGGTGATGACCTCATTTAAATCTCAGAATGAGGCATTGAGGTTCCCACCTAATTTACTGCCCGAGAAATTTCTTTTTAAAAATTATCTCAGCGCCTTCCGTCAGGTTGACTTTTCAAGATATTTTTTAAACACCATCATTATGACCTTATTTACCGTGCTCGGTGTCTACTTCACCTCGATTCCTGCTGCCTATGCCTTTGCGCGACTAAATTTCTTCGGCCGTGATGTTATTTTTGCCCTTTTGCTGGCAATAATGATTGTCCCATTACCGGTCTATCTTGTTCCTTCTTACATAATCCTCAACGATTTACACTGGATCGATACCTATCTCGCCTTGATTATACCCTGGGCTGTAAATATCTTCTCCATCTTTTTGTTACGACAGCATTTTAAAACCCTGCCCGGCGATTTATTTGATGCGGCAAAATTGGATGGTATGAACCATTTCCAGATTATCTGGTATCTTGTCCTGCCCCTTTCCCGACCGGTCCTCATAACCATCGGTATCTTCAATGTTGTATCAACCTGGAATGCATTTCTCTGGCCGCTGATTGTAACCAACTCTGATTCGATGCGCACAATCCAGACGGGATTATCTTACTTTGCCCAGGAGGCGAGTACCGATTATCCCCTGTTGATGGCGGCGTCAACTTTTACCATTCTGCCATTAGTAATCCTTTACTTTTTTGCCCAGAGGTATATAATAGAATCCTATGCCCGGGCCGGACTTAAAGAGTAGACAAAAAGTAAGGGTTGAATGTTATTCGGGGTATCGATCTGCCCAGTACCCAAAACGGGTCGAGTTAGATGGACGCTGGTTTGAGATATTTAAGGTCCTGAGGCATGAAGTGGTTGAGGATTACCATACCCACAACCGTGCCGATGTTTATCACTGTCACATCGGCGATAATATTATTATTCGACTTATGTCTAATCGTGAAGGATGGTTTAAGATATGAAGAATAAGGAATTGGTCGAGATCTTTAATCGTCTGGCTGATGCCTTGGAATTTAAGGGTGAAAATCCATTCCGGGTTAATGCTTACCGGAAAGCGGCTCGGGTTCTCGACGAACTGGTTGAAGATGTTGAGATATTAAACCAGGAGGATCGATTAAAGAACCTGCCCGGGATTGGTGAAGGTCTGGCCAAAAAGATTGATGAATATCTGAAGACGGGAAAGATGAGAAAATATGAAGAGGCAATCAAAGGAATTCCCGCCTCCCTGCTCGATCTCTTGAATATCCAGAATGTTGGACCAAAAACCCTGGCCCAGGCTTATAAAAAACTTAGGGTCAAAAATCTTGATGACCTGAAGAAGGTAATCAGCAATGGCCGTCTGGCCCGGTTGCCCCAGATGGGTGAGAAGAAAGTGGAAAATATTAAACGGGGGATCGAAATTTATGAACAGAACCAGATGCGGCTCTCTATCTTCGAGGCAATGAATATTACCAATGATGTTATTGCCTATTTAAAAAAATCGAAGGATCTGATCGCCCTTGAACCGGCCGGTTCACTCCGGCGCTGGAAGGAGACGGTTGGCGATATCGATATCCTGGTGAGCAGTAAAAAAGGGCCTGCGGTTGTGGAATACTTTGTCAACTATCCTCAAACCATACGCGTGCTGGCTCAGGGTGATACCAAAGGTTCAATTGTGGTTAAAGGTGGGCGCCAGGTCGATATTCGGATTGTTCCGCCAGATTCTTACGGTTCGGCACTTCAGTATTTTACGGGCTCGAAAGCTCACAACATAAAATTACGCGACATCGCCAAGGCACGGGGATTAAAGCTGAATGAATACGGACTCTTCAGGATATTAAAAAAGGGTGAAAAGAAGATTGCCGGGCAGGATGAGGCCGAAGTTTACCGGGCTCTGGGTCTTGCGTTTATCCCACCGGAGCTGCGTGAGGATCGAGGCGAAATCGAGCTTGCCCAGAAAAACGAATTGCCTCAACTCATTAAATTAGAAGAGATTATGGGTGATCTTCAGGTCCATTCCGTCTATTCGGATGGAACTGCTTCCCTTGAGGCGATTGCCGATTATGCCCGGCGTCTGGGCTATAAATATATCCTGATCTCCGACCATTCAAAATCAGCCCGTTATGCCCACGGCCTTGATGAAGAGCGTTTCCTGAAAGAAATTGAAGAGATTGAGCAATTAAACCGTAAGATCTCAGGGAT
Source organism: Caldifarciminota bacterium (assembly GCA_965648915.1). Lineage (GTDB taxonomy): Bacteria > Hydrothermota > Tepidihabitantia > SM23-42 > CAYGYG01 > CBFGIV01. Next base: position 18,737 of record CBFGIV010000003.1, read on the forward strand.
AGTTTTGCTTAAAGGTATTGAGGTCGATATCCTAAAAAATGGTGAACTCGATTTTGATGATGAACTTTTAAAAAAGACCGATCTGACCGTTGCTGCGATCCATTCGGGTTTTAAGAAGAATGTAACGGAACGTTTGATCGATGCAATGCAGAATCCATACGTGGATATTATCGCCCATCCAACCGGGAGACTGATATCAAGCCGTGAGGGTTATGAGGTCGATATCATCAAGGTAATGGAGAGAGCTAAAGATTCAGGTGTCTGGCTGGAATTAAATGCTTATTATGATCGACTTGATTTGAATGATATAAATCTCAAGCGCGCAAAGGAAATGGGCCTTTTGATTACAATCGATACCGATGCCCATGGCCTTGATGGTCTGAACTGGATAGTTTACGGTGTTGCCCAGGCACGCCGGGGGTGGATAGAAAAAAAGGATGTCATCAATACCCGCCCCTGGGCCGAAATTGCCCGTATGCGCCGGAGAGAGAAGAAAAAATGATCGACGAAATTAAAAACTTTTTTATCAAAAATATTGCACCGGTTATCGAAGAATATCGGCACACCGAACAGGATTTTAAGCAGATCGGGGACCGGGTTTTAAATTCGATCCAGAAACAGTCCGCTTATTTAGAAGATTTATCCAAGGGGTTTCAGAGTATCTTTGCGTCGGTTCAATTGACATCAGAAGCAACCCAGGTAATGGAGCGTGAAACCAAAGAGATTAAAGAACTAAGCGACCATTCAATTAGCCATCTCGATGGTTTAATTCACATAATTGAGCAACTTACGGACAAGGTTCATCATCTTACTGAAATCCTGAATAATATTAAAGAACACTCCAGTCGGTTAAAGGAGGCAATCGGTGAGATTGATAAAATCTCTGAAATGACAATTGTTGCTGCTCGGAACGCTCAGATCAAAGCATATCATGCTGGTGATTGGGGACGGGGGTTTGAAGTGATTGCCCGTCAGATGGTCAATCTCGTCGGTCAAACTGAGACGGCAACCCTGGAGATACCCAAGATCACGGAAAGGGTTGAAGTGGATGTGGTAAAGATGGCAACATTGGTTGAGGATATGCAGAAGTTTTTAGAAAAATTCGAAATGGTTAGTGAATACTTAAATGATTCATTCAAGCAGATTTTAACCATAATGCCCAGCCTGGACCGTGATACAACTGAGGCGGCCCGACTTATCGCTGAACAGGAAAAAGCGAAAGAGATCCTCCTTGCTTCAAACTGGGAACTCAACAACTGGCTGGCGGATACATTTGAATTTTCGGAAAAGGCGGCAAGCGCCACTATCTTTTTACGAGGCCTTTCTAACGAAATTATGACCAAGGCCGAACAGATTAAAACCTGGGGTGACGAATCAAAACATAATTTCTATTATTTTTTGATTCGCTTTTTTAATATTCTCGTCTCGACCATGGAGGGGCACCAAAGGTGGGGACAGAAAGTGCCTCATATTGAAGGCGTCTTCGATTTTGATAAATTTGTTAATACGCTAAGCGCCCTGAAAGCAACCGGTCAGGATATAAAACAGTCAATCCTGCGTCAATCGACCGATCTGAAGAAGAGCGAAACGATTCTTGAATCTTCATTAAGCGCCTTAACCCGGGAACTGAGTGAAGAGATTGGCATTATGCGTGCCCTTGATGAAGCAGAAATTTTGTTGAGCCGATTAAAAGATCTACCCGACCGGGTACTATTTTTTGAGCATGAACTCGATGCTATTGTTGAGCGATCTCGAATTCTAAGTCTTTATGCAGCAATCGAGAGTGCCCGGTCCGGAACTTATACCCAATCCCTTTCGGTCGTGGCCGATGAGATTAAAATTTTAGCCGGTCAGGCAAAAAAATCGGTCGGTAATATCGCTCGATGGCGTGAGTTCCTGGTTACTGATTTTGTCTCGGCCCTCAAGATAATTGAAGAGGCGAAACGGATTGCACAGGATGAAAGATTACATCTGAATGAGTCTTCAAAGATAATCGAAGAGACTTTAGCAAAAACGAAAAATCTCTGTTTATTAATCGACGAGACCAATACCTCGATTGATCGACAACTTACAAATTTTGCGTTACTTGAGGGACAACTCAATAATGTCATAGCAACCCATCAGGATATTGTTATAGAATTTGAGCACTATATTAGGGCCGGCATCTTATTGCCGAAGGCTCTGGAGAAAGTGATGAACTACAAGGATGAGTATTTTATTATGCTCGCCAATCTTATTAAAGAAAAAGAGCCTGAGGTTCAGATTATTGTCCGGGAGTCAGCCGACCCGTTGATTCTTGATCCTTCATTAAAGACCGAAGTGGTGTCCGATCGAATTCTCCAGCATCTTCACATTGGGTTATTCAACTTCGACGCTGATGGTAATATTGTTCCCGGTGCAGCATCTGATTATCATATCAGTGAAGACGGAAAGGTCTGGACTTTCTATTTGCGCAAAGATATTAAATTCCATAATGGACAACCTTTGACCGCAGCCGATGTCTTTTTTTCGATCGAGCGTATCAGAAAGGGTCCTAATGCCGGATTCGTAGAATTCATTGAAGAGACAAAGATTATTGATGATCATACAATCCAATTTAAATTGCGCTTCCCCTATCTCCCATTTGTGGCCAATCTGGCCTGTGGTACCTGCCTTATTATACCCCGACATGGCTACGACCCAAATCATCCAATCGGTGCGGGACCGTTTCGATTTGTCCACTGGGATAAAAATAATGAAATAACGCTGAGGGCCAATGATGATTTTTTTGAAGGCCGACCCGCGATTGATGAATTGATCTTTCGTGTCATCCCTGATGAGAATGAAGCACTGGATAGGTTCAAACAGGGTGAAGTATCTTTTATGGAAATTTCTCAGATTCAGATCGATGAAAAGAGTATTAAACTTTACCACACGCCCGCCCTTTCAACTCAATATGTCGGGATAAATGTCGCCCAGGAGACACCTTTTAAGATTAAAGAGATCCGTCAGGCGATGAATTATGCAGTGGATAAGGAAAAATATGTTCGTGAAAAGTTGCAGAATCGGGGCATTCCTGCTCATGGTATCTATCCACCGGGTATTGGATCTTATAATCCGGAGTTAGAAGGTTATCCATACAATCTCGAAAGGGCTCGGCAACTTATGGAAAAGGCCGGTTTTAAGCATGGTATTAACGAAATATACGAACTTGACACCCGCGATTCACCCCAAGCAATTGATCGAGCAAAATTTATTCAGGCATCCCTTGCCCAGATTGGTATAAAGATAAGAATCAATCCAATGGCCTGGCCTGATCTCTTAAAAAAGACCTATAGTGGACAGAGCCTATTGAGTATGCGGGGATGGGTAAGTGATAACGGTGACCCGGATAATTTTCTCTTTCCCCTTTTTCACAGCCGTAGTTTCGGTGAGTCGGGTAATATAACATTTTACAGTAACAGCGAAGTCGATATGATGATCGAGACCGCAAGACAGATAAGAAATTTTGAACGCCGGATGGAATACTATCGTGAGATTGAAAGAAAGATTGTTGAAGACGCCCCCTGGATTTTCTTAAATTATAATGTAAATCATTATGTTGTACGTCCCGAAGTTTTCAATGGTAAAGTTGATCCCTTCGGGATATTTAGGGTAAAATATATCTATAAAAAGCGATGGAACAGATCTTAATCTTTCAGATCGGCCTTGAACAGATTGGGCTTGAAGCAACAAAGGTTCATCAGATTACAGAACCAACCGAGGCAGTACGGGTACCGGGTGCGGCCGAATATATCACCGGAATAATTAATTTTCGGGGCGATGTCATCCCGGTAATCGATTTAAGAAAACGACTCGGTGTCAAGCCTGGGGTAAAGCCCGAGGACCAGATGACCATCATTGCTGAAGAGGCAGGTCGTAAGTTAGGCCTGATTGTTGATCGGATTATCGGCCTGCGACAGATTAAATCGACCATGGTTGAATATCAGCCTCAGCTTGTTGCCACCGAGTTCGATAAAGAGTTTTTTAAGGGTATCGTGCGCCTCGAAGAACTGCCGGTTCTGATTCTGGATCTTAAAAAATTGCTGTTGAAATAGACAGTAATTAACAGATGAACCTTGTCTTCATCCTTATCGCAACAATTACCATCAGTCTGGTCTCGCTGATCGGTGTTCTCTTTCTGAAAATGAAAGAGGAGAAACTCCAGCAGGTAATCTATATCCTGGTCAGTTTTGCAACCGGGGCCCTGATTGGTGGGGCATTACTCCATCTTTTACCCGAGGCGATTGAAATCAGTAACTATGCTCTTATTCATACCATCATTGGTATTTTTACCTTTTTTATTCTGGAGAAGATTCTCTATTGGCGCCACTGCCATAAAGGCCACTGTGAAGTCCATATCTTCACCTATCTGAATCTAATCGGTGATGGTATTCATAACGTGATCGACGGACTTATTATCGGTTCCAGTTTTACGGTTAACCCTGAACTGGGTATAACTACCTCACTGGCAATTCTCTTGCACGAAATTCCTCAGGAGATGGGTGATTTCGGAATTCTTATATATGGAGGGTTCAAGAAGAATCAGGCATTGCTTTTCAATTTATTGAGTGGTTTGAGTTGCGTAGTCGGCGGGATTATCGCCTATATTGCCGCTTCATCAATAGAGGCGATCAAGATTTTTCTCTTGGGTTTTACCGCCGGCGGATTTCTCTATATTGCAATGGTTGACATCTTGCCTGAATTACGCATTCAAATCAACCTGCGCCAATCGTTAGTTCAAATATTGCTTATCGTCTTCGGCATAGGACTTATGTGGGGGATAAAAGGTTTGCTTCATTAAGCTTATAATTTGCAGGCCTGAATTATTAACAATATATGGATCCGATACCCGCCGTGTTATTTGAATACCGGACTCGTAATGAAGAAGACGAGGAAAAAGACTGCCAGGATATACATAACGAGTGAGACCTGTTTCCACTGGCCACTCAAGACTTTTATCAAAACATAAGAGAGGAAACCAAGGGTTATACCATTCGAGATGCTGTAGGTGAAGGGCATTGTTGCTATGGTAATAAAAGCCGGGACCGCCTCAGAATAATCAGCAAAGTCGATTCTGGTCACTGCCTCCATCATCATAATCCCAACGATGATTAAAGCCGGGGCAACCGCGGCAGAAGGCACAAGACCCACCAGAGGTGCAGCAATCATTGCGATCAAGAAGAGAATGCCCGTGACGACAGCGGTCAGGCCAGTTCTCCCTCCTTCCTCAATTCCGGCCGCGCTTTCGATATAAGAAGTTACGGTTGAGGAACCGACGAGTGCGGCGATGACCGGGCCGAGTGAATCGGCGAAGAGGACCCGACCGATTCTCGGGATATGCCCCTGTTCATCAATAAATTTGGCTTTGACCGAGAGGCCGATTACGGTCCCGGCCGTATCAAAAAAGTCGACGAAGAGAAGGGTAAAGATTAAAGTGACAAATGACCATTTTAATGCCCCGATAATGTTAAGTTTAAGAAAGGTCGGTGCCAGTGAAGGTTGAAGAAGAGTTATCTCTGCCCCTTTTATTTTGAAAAAGGGGATAAAGTTTAATAGGGTTGTGATTATAATCCCCAGGAGGATTGCACCCCGGACCCGTTTGAAGAGCATAATGGTTGTGATGATAATCCCGATTGATGAGAGAATTATCCTGGGTAGAACTTCAGGACTGGCAATCTTTGAAATTGTGATGAATGTCACCGGATGTTTATCAATAAAGCCAGCATTTTCAAAACCAATAAATGCTAAAAATATCCCAATCCCGACACTTACCGCACATTTAAGCGATGTCGGGATGGAATTAATGATAATTTCCCTTAATTTTGTCAAAGTAATGATGACAATTATGACGCCTTCGATAAAGAAGAAACCGAGCCCGATACGCCAGTCGATTCCCATTCCGGCACAGATTGCATAGGCGAAAAAGGCATTAATACCCATGCCCGGAGCAAGGGCGATTGGATAATTGGCAATCAAGCCCATCGCAATCGTAATCAGCCCGGTAACCAGACAGGTTGCCAGGGTTACCGCGCCCCGGTCCATTCCCGCCGCCTCCAAGATTAAAGGATTAGCGGCAATGATATAGGCCATCGTCATAAAGGTTGTGATTCCGGCAATAACTTCGATCTTAAGACTGGTATTATTTTCTTTGAGTTTGAATATCCGATCAAGCATCTTACCTCCTGAATAGAGTATACTCACACATAGGTATTTGTCAATAGGGTTGGAGAAGTCACTGGAAAAACTGAAAATTGCTGACTTTTATTCAATTAGTTAATGGTTTTTTCAGTCCTGACTCCGGTTGGATATATCTATCTGATCTTCACGACCCTTTCGATGATTTTATCCTTACCAGTGTTGAGTGATATAAAATAGGTGCCGCTGGGGAGATTTGAACCTTTAGCATCTCTGCCATCCCAGGTTATGAGTGCCTTATTATTATACGATAATCTTCTAACCAACCGTCCTTGGGCATCATAGATTAAAATCAGGCACCGACTCAGGTCAAATCCGGATGATCTTATACTGAGTTGACGATGGAATGGATTTGGATTTATGATTATTCGCTTATTCAAAGATGTTGCCATTTCTTCAGCAACCGGTAGACCCCAGGTCAGCGTGAAGACATCGTTAAAATAACCCGACCCGATACCACCAAAGACAAAGTATCTCCGTCTCAGACCATCGAGTGCTCCCGAAGGAGCCCAGCGAGGAGAAGGGGTGGTGCCCGAGGGTGATAATTGGGTCCACGAAGGTGACGACGATATGCCATCTAAACTGTAAAGATCATTAAAGAATTGAGACCCATTCCACCCACCAAATATCACCATCCGATCGTTCCAGCGATCTAAAAAGGATATTGCACCGTTCCGGGCCGGCGGCAGGCTACCACCAGGAGACCATTGTGACCATCGACCGTCTCCATACTGAAGGCTATCCAAGGCCCAGACATCATTCGAGTGGGGGTATCCAGCAAAGACCAGAAGCCGGTCATTACGAAAGTCATAGATGCAGGTCGGTCCGTGTTTACCAGGCGGTGGAGACCCTGCGGGATTTAATTGACGCCAGACCGGTATTGAGTTGAGATTCTCGAGAACAAAGACCAGGTTGTCGCCGCCCCCAGTTGTGCCGCCACCAAAAACAATCATCCGCTCTTTTATCGGGTCATAGGCAGAACCACAAGCATATCTTGGTGAGGGCGGTGTTCCACCAACAGCAGGTTGGGTCCAGCGCGGAGATGGATTGTTGATGCTGTCGAGGAAATGGACATCATTGAAGTATTGACTTCGATTGAATCCACCAAAAATAACCATCCTTCTTCTTGGATAATCATAGACATAGGCGGGATAATACCTTCCACCTGGAACTGTGCCGGAAGGATTTAGTTGACGCCAGGTACCGGAACCATAGGCAGTGCTATCGAGGGCAAAGAGGTCATTAAACACTCCTCCGCTGTAGGCCCCACCCCAGACAATAAAACGGTCGGTAAGGCTATCATAGACACTGGCTGAGCCGCACCGGCCTGCCGGTGCCGTACCACCAGGAGAAAGTCTTGTCCACCTCTCTTCAACAGTAAAGCCCAATATGGTGATCACGGCCAGAAATATAAACACCTTCTTCATCTTTCACCTCCTATATCAACTTTAATTATATTTATTAATTTAAAATTTGTCAAGAATATTATGCGGTAGATTAAATATTCTCTTCAGGTTTTGATATCGATAGACTTTAGATCGAGGCCGACCCAACAACTACAATCGGATTAATTTCTTTACCCGGGGGCAGATCTTCTCACCAGAAAGTAAGATAAAGTATACACCCTGAGGGAGTTTCTTGCCGTTATTATCATTACCTAACCAGAGATATTCGGTTTTGTTTTTATCAATGATACCATAATGGACACATCGACCCGAGACATCGAAGATGGCAAGTGATAGCTCTGTCGGTGCTGGGCTTGATAATCGAATCATCACCTTATCCTTAAAGACGGTAGCGACATTGAATAATTTCTGGTTTAAGAGGGGCTCGGCAGAACTTTCCATTATCAGTGTTATCCCACCGGCACAGACATCGTCGATATAAAATCCCTCACTGATAGAACCGTCGTAATCACTAACAAATGAAAGGCGGACCCTGATTGTCTCACCGGGCGGTATTCGCTTCAGACTGTAACTCTCTTTAAACCAGTTACTCTGGATCGATTTTTCATCAAGGGCGCCACCGGTTCCTATAAAATCGATAGTATCAGAGGTGCCATTTTGACGTCTTAAGATGACATATATGCCATCAACACCATATATCGGCACATGGAACCAGCGCCAGAAACTGAGTTCACTGTTTGCCTCAACCATAAAGGGATTGGTTTCGATGTAACAATCCATCCCTTCTTGATATCTTCTGGTTGCTTCATCTCCGCAGTACCAGGCGTGCGTGGGTGAATGGTGTCGATAGGTCGAGAGATGCCAGAGATTTATCGTTCCGCCCGTAGTCCACTGCCCGGTGCCTGATTCCATATTATCGGAAAAGCCGGTTCGACCGATAAGGAATCTTATTGTATCAAGTTTAAAATAATCAGTGGCATTCAATCGCAAAGGAAGAGGCACAAGTTTTGAAGGTGGACAGGAAGATTGGATATAGATCCTGAAGGGGGTAGAGATTTCCTGCTCGGACTTTGGGGCAATCCTTCCCAGATTGAGACTATCGAGAACAATAACAATTTGCGGATCATTAGAGGTCAATTTGGCAGTCGATGAGTGGCCAAAGCCAAATCCAGAATTGTTTAGCCGGATATAAACAAGTTCAGTATCGCCGGGCATCGCCGGCGGAGAACCGAGTCGATAACTGACGAGTGAAAAGAGGGGTGTGCCGGCTAAGAGCCCGGGGTTAAAGTTTATATTTCCAGTATTATGACTTATCCGGAGTTCACAGGGGATAACATAACCATCAGTTGCTGAACCAATGCGAAACAAAAAGGCATTATCGATCTTTAATGAATCGTTCTGATTGATAAGGGTTATATACTCTATACTATCTTCAATTGTGATAAATGGATCATTACTCCGAAAGAGAAAGTTGACATTCTGGGCTGGCTGAGTGCCGATGTTTTTAATCACAAGGTCAAGATATACTCTCTCCTGAGGATTGATCACACCATCATTATTCCCCAAGGAATCATTCACCGGCAAGGACGAAAGGGTAAGATATGGGCCGGTTACAACCGGAATAGTCGTTTCGAAAGGTAAGAAGTTCTTGGCAGTAACGGTTAGCTCAAAATTGCCAGAAGTTGTTGCTGATACAGGGATTGATACGGTACCATCAGATCCAGTATAACCATAGCCATAAGATTCATTACCTTTACGCAGACAGACTAAGGCGTTTTCCACGGCTCGATTTGCACCACGCACCGTGACCATTACCCGGCCTGAACCCAAAGGCAGACTTGCGGGATAATTAACTGTTAACACACCAGGGAAATTGGTCCAGATTGAAGTCTCAGGATCGCCAAGGAGATTCAATTGATATTGATGCCAGCGGTAGACATTCTTCTCCCGCGAGAAGGGAATATAATAAACCTTTGCCAAATTTAGTGCTACACCAGATTGGCTATGATCGAGTTTAAGCAATTCATAGAAGAATCTCATATCGAAGCGATCCGAATAACCAAAACCCGGATTGCCAGGAGAACCCCAACCATAACTGGAATTGCCGATAAAGGCAATACCCCCACCACGGAGACTGGTTACCCAGGACTCAGAGATAGAGTTGAAGTCAAAGGCTGAGGTCCAGCAGCCGATCGAATAGAAGAGTCCGTGATACCAGTCATTGGTGAGGGTATCAAAGTCAGCATTATAAATATTACCTGAACCGGCCTGCATCAAATTGATCCAGCCATGCCCATCGTGATTGAGGAGGCTCTGCCCGGTCCTGATCGCTGATTTGACTGCGGTCGGACTTAAGTTGCCAAGCCGTTGATAAAGCTTGGTGCAGGTATAGAATGGTGCAAACGATTCCTCTTCCATTCGATCCTTCTTCTTGCCCTGATCGGTATAGGGGTTTGACCAGAGGATATTGGCGGCAAACATAGCACGATTCTGAAAATTAGTAGGTGGACTCTTTTCATAGTGTAAAACTTTTTCAACAAACCTCTGTGCTTCAGCAATATCTTCTACCGGTGCCCGACCGACAATTAAATTGGGATAAAGGTCTATACTATCTTCGACTTCGCCAAAGATATTGTCGTTATCCCGATCCCAGGTCCCTTCAAGGTCGGCATAATAAAGATCACAAGGCAGACTATCTTCACGTGGATGATATCTTGCACTGCAGGTCATTGCATAAGCAAAGCGGCAGGGGATAATTGGCGTGTCACCACCTAAAAGGACATAGACTATGCCTGAATCAGAAAGGGTTTTGAGATAGTTCCTTATCTTTTCCTGATGATCCCGGCCCGGGTAATTATTAACAATCCAGGTCTTTGTCCTTACACAGGCATTTATGCCCTTCTTGGTTTTCCATTCAGCCAATCGGGCAAATATAGTATCAACCGGAGGATCGGTGATGACCACATATCGATACCCACTCTCTCTTTCCCGTGGCTCGGGGGTAGGATTGGCAAAGATTGAACCGATGGGATGATTTGAAGCCGTTGGAAAATTCTTGTTTTTGTACTTAACCGTCAACCTTAATTTTTCAATCAGGGTAATCCGACCGCTTCTGGGTTGATATTGAACCGGATAGACGAGAAATTCGAATGTTCGATAATGGCCAAAATTGCCACTCCCAACAAATTTGACACAGGAAGACGGATACGGATCATCCTGAGAATAGATATCTTCCCGTGGACCAACTCTCTTTATCTGGCCTGGTGCTAAAGACAAGATAGCGGGTGGCTGGGCTGGTTCGATAGAGAAATTTGAAGCCAATTCTTTCTTTTTCAGGACAGTCACTTCAAAACTCTCAAACTCTGCTCCCGAGGGTGCTGAGAAGACAAGGGGTAATACTGGTAGTCTGGGTGCACCAACCTCATCGCTCAATTCAGAATTTTGATATCTGACACCCTCTTCCTCAATCAAGACATCTCTTTCATCGAAATAAAATTCTTGAATAAGAGTTTGGCCATAAACCAAGAATGACAGAATTAAAACAATAGGGATTGTGCGCATATCACCGCCTAATAGAATATATTACAACAAATTCTTCTGTAAGTCAAGAATTATATTTTAATTAGAAAAAAGCGGTAGTGTTCCATTCTCAGCAAAGACGAAAAGTGTAAAAGTTATTACCTATCCCCAATTTCATACATTTATAACGTATGGCATTTTACGAAGTTTCCCGCAGGGAAATTTGGGCGAACGAGTGCAACGAAGTGAGCCGTAAAATGCCTGTTAAGTGAGCCGAGCGTAAGCGAGAGTGCAACGTGCCGACCGAACGAAGTAAGGGAGAGTAAAAATGGGTCGCGGCGAAATTTTAGTAGATTTTTCGTTTTTTATTATAATACGTGGCGGCGTTATTTCAAACTCTCTTCAATAATCTTTTTTTCTTCCTCGGTTATGCCATAAATCTTATAGACAAGCTCGTCAATTTCAGCATCGGTCTTTTTGATTTCTTCCTCAATCTTGGCTCTCTCGTCTGTTTTTTTGTCACCGATTTCATTGATGCGTTTGTTGAGGGAGAGCATTTTGTCAACGAGTGTGATTAGGGGGTGTTGTTGGGATTTGGGGACGAGTTTGATTGGGAGTTGTTCTAAATATGTTCTTGAAATATTCACAGTTAAAGTTGATTTGTTTGTAAACTTATTAACATAATAGTAGTTTATTAGTTTTGAATTCAATAACCCTGTAATATATTCTAATTCAAAATTAGAATCATCTTTTAAGAGTATAAGATTTGTTGATGCAAAGGTATAATATTTTTGATTGTCCAAAACACAAGCTAAAGGTCGATTTCCACCACTTATTCTTTGAATAATTATTTTTTTAGAGGTAAATACTTCTTCTGGTCTCGCACGATGAAGCCTATTTTTGTCGTAAATAATATATTTGCCTTTGTAATCAATTTTATATCTGCCTATGTCCTTGCCAACCAAGAATTTTCTACATTTATCATTAATTGGTGAGTCTACAACATCTTTTTTTCTATTTCCAACAATTCCCTCAATTATGTATTTTGACTCATTGCCAAGTAAAACTGAACCTTTCTCAATCTTATCAAAAATCTTTCTCTCTTCCTTCCCAAGAGTTATGTTAAATATATAACTTGTGTTCTCTAAAAATTCTTTTTGCTCAACTTCTTTTTTATTGTTTAAATTAATCCCAGAATAAATTACAACTTTATTTTTATCTCTTTTAGTTTTATCCTTTTCTTTTTCTAAAATTAGAATAATTGTTGATGCTGTAACGCCCTCAAATACACCAGCTCCTAAATCGACAATCTTTAAAATTTTACAATTATCTAAGATGAATTTTCTTATAATATCATAAGTAGTTGTCCTCAAAATATTATTAGGAATAATAAAACCAAAAAGCCCGCCATCCCTTAATAATTCAATTGCTTTAATCAGAAAGATAGCATAAAGATTGACTTTTCCTGACTGTTTTGCTTTACTTTTAGATATTGATTCCAAACCTTTAAAGTAGTTATCTTGAACATATTTCTTGAAAGATTCTTGAAATTCTACGTCTCTTGTAAATACATAAGGCGGATTCCCAATAACAACATCAAAACCGCCTTCTTGCATGACTTCTTTGAATTCTTCTTCCCATTTGAAGGCTTTGTCTCCTGCTATTGCTGGGTCGTCAATTAAGGAGTTTCCGCATTTTATGTTTTCTTGGAGCAGTGGAAGGCGATGCCCCTTCTCTGCGATTTTTAGCAAAAGGTTAAGCTGTGCGATTTCTACTGCCTGCTTGTCCAAATCAACACCAAAAATATTATTTTTGAGAATCTTTGTTTTTGTTGTGAATGGCAGACATGTTTTGAAATCCATCTGTGTTTGCGAATAGTTTTTGTCGTGCTTGGCATAGTGCTCGTTCAAAACATCAAAAGCCTTAATCAAGAATGAGCCAGAGCCGCAAGCAGGATCTAAAACCCTTATCTTCTCAACATTTACTTTTTTGTCTTTAAGCAATTCTCCAAGAGTATTCCTTACAATATAATCTACGATATAAGTTGGCGTATAATAAATTCCTTGCTCTTTTCTGTGCGCGTGGTTTTCTGTAAGCTTTGCTCTTTTCGCGCTTTTCTTTAATATATGCCCCAAATACTGCTCATAAATATTGCCCAAAACATCTGCTTCAATGGCTGAAAAATCATAAGAAACAGATTTGTCTTTTGTATAGTAAAGCCCTTCAATGATTTCGTGCAAAACTTCGTTATCTATATCCAAATTGTCGCATAAGTGATTGGCAAATATCTTGCTGTTGTAATTTTTATCAAAATAAGAAAAAACCTCTCTTAAACTTTTGATTAACTGCCCCCTGCCTTTGCTTTCCCATTCTCTAAAGCTGGAGATTAGGGTTTTTGCTTCAAGCTCTCTATCTTCACAATTTCTAATAAAAATTAATCTGTCTAAAATTCTTTGAACAGACTCATCTAAATCTTCTTCAGTTAAATTTTTGTCTTGATTTAATTTGAGTATATTTTTGGATAATAATTCCCGGAATCTTGTAAAGTCTGCCAAAAGCTGTTTATCAACTGAAATCTTTTTTGTTTTCTTTCCCCACTTTTCAGCTTCTTTATCAATTAATCCCTGCTCAAAACTTTCTTTTGACAAAAGCCACAATTCACTAAATCTGTCTAAAAATTCTTGGCAGGGAATTGTTTTAAGATGGCTCTGCAAAGGATTAGATGTTTTCCATTCAGCATTAAATATTTTTACGCTTTCAAAATCAGTAAGAACAGCCCAAGTGCAACCTTTATGCCAAGCATAATTTATCGCTTGTTCAACAAATTTAGGATTGTCCAAATCCTCCTTTAGCGATTTTGCTTCTAAGAAAAATTTAGGAATGCCATTAATTCTAAAGCCATAATCAACTCTTTTTTTGGAGATTTTTTCTTCAGCAGTAACTTCGTTTGAATCTTCAGTATTCCAACCCAAAGCACGAAAAAGAGGAAGAATAAAATCCTTTTTGGTCATCTCCTCGTTGTATTTACTTACTCTTTTTTCTTCTACAACCTTATTATATTTTTCAATAAGTTTTTTGATTTCCTGTTTTATTGTTTCGATATCTGTCATCATAGTTATAGTTTTTTCTCAATTTATTAATCTTTTCGTTTAAAGCCGCCCCTTCGTTCCATAAAAGTTTAGCAGACGAAAAATATTTTTTGTAATATCCTAGCGAAGCGAGACAATCTGTGCCGAAGGCACTCCCGCGACCCATTTTTATTTCACTTAACTTGGTTATAGCCGAAATAGGTTCGGATATACCCCCTAAATTGGGGTGATATCCGAAGTACTTCGGATATTCCGCATCTGGCTGAACAGCCAGGAAACCCCTTCTGTCAACAATTTTTGTCACTTATTACCCCCTTTCTTTGAGTCTCGATGTATCAAGTGGACTCTTTATCTTCCCTATGCTTTTAGTGCTCACATGGGTATAAATTTCGGTCGTCTTACTGTCTTTGTGCCCTAATATCTCCTGAATATATCTCAAATCTGTTCCGCCTTCTAATAAATGGGTAGCGAAACTATGTCTCAAAGTATGGACTGAAACATCTTTTCTTATATTTGCCTTTTCACAGGCATGCTCTAAAATCTTTTCAACGGTTCTTGTAAATAAATATCTACCTGCCTTTGCCCCTTCAAAAAGCCACTTTGCTGGTTTATAGTTTTGGTAATTCATTGTATTTTATTATATTTGTTTTGCAGTCAGTTGTCAATAGTGATGAGCCTTCCTGATACTCCTATTAAGTTTATTTAAGATATTTTTCATGCTAACATTATGGTTGACTTTTCCATAGATTAATTATAATAATATATTTTAATTATTTTTATTTGGTTAAATCTCAATTAAAATTAAGGAGGTAAGATGTTGCTGAAGTCGCTGAAGGAGGTAAAGATCAAGTTTTTATTAACTGGATATATCTTTTTAACTGGTCTTTACGGCATTACCTATGTCGAATCTTCATCCGGCTTAAGACCACCTCGGTTCGAAGGCGGCCAAACCGAATTTGAGATGGTCGATGTTAACCTCGATGGTAATATTGACCTGATCTCAATCGGTGACCATGGTTCACCCTATGTCAATACTGATCAGCACGGTATAATGGTCTGGTTCGGTAATGGACAGGGGGGCTGGAGTGTTTATATGAATGGCAATTTTGGTTATGGTGGTATTGCGGTTGGTGATGTCAATAATGATGGCCGGCCCGATGTCGGTTATGCAATGCACCATAACTATTCTTCTAATGACTTTGGCGATCAGGTGATCGAAGTTGCCTTAGGTGATGGAACCGGTCGTAACTGGACGCCCTGGGATGATAGCCTCGGTCAACAGGGCCAGAACTGGGGAATGTTCGGAACCGATTTTGGTGATATCAACAATGACGGTTATCTCGATATCGGTTCAGTTGCCTTTGGTGCTGATGATGGCCTGTGGATTTACACCAATTTGCGGAATGGGGTATGGCGGAATACTTTCGGCTATGCAGGTGGAAATTCAACAATGCACTTTATCTTTGGTGATATAAATCGAGATGGTCATCTCGATATGGCGACCGGTCATCAATATGGCACAATCTATTTTGGTGATGGAGTAGGAGGTTTTACCCTGAAAGACCGAAATCTTCCTCCACACGGAACCTCGGGACGAAGGGGAATTGCACTGGGTGATGTAAATAAGGATGGTGGGATGGATCTCTCTTTCATAAATACCCAGGGCGGGGTTGAAGTCTGGAGATATTCTGCGCAAGGTGACTCCTGGATTAAGATTTCAAATAATCTGCCCGCAACCGGTGGTATGGAGGCATCCCAACTGTGGGATATGGATGTTGATGGCCAGATCGACCTTGTAACCTTTGGTCGATGCACAACCAAGGTTTACAAAGGCGATGGTTCTGGAAACTGGAATCTGATCTGGACCCATACCTCAAGAGCACCTGGTTATTTTTCTGCCTTCCGGGTAGGTGGGGATATTGACCATAACGGTTATCCCGATATTGTTCAGGTGGCTGAGGAAGGGAGCTGGCCAAGTGATAGCAATTTTGTCCGGGTGTTTAAAGAAGGCTCAACCCCAACCGCTTTAACGATCAAGCCCGTATTCCCCCGCGGTGGTGAGCGATTCTGGGGTGGTTCGGTCAGATTTATTGAATGGGTCAGTTCAGTGCCAGGAGGTTCAATTTCAACTGTCCGGTTAGAACTTTCCAGTACCGGTCCTGGTGGCCCCTATACCCTGATTGCAAGTAATCTACCCAATAATGGTCGATACCAGTGGACAATTCCGCGTAATATCAATTCGAACAACTGTTACATCCGCTATAAAGTAAGCACTGCTACTGATTCTGCCCTGGCGATAACCCCTGCCCCTTTTACTATTGGGCAACTGGGAGGGGTTGAAGAGAGGAAGAACCCGGAGGTCAGGCAACTGGATTTGAAAATGGTCAACCCGGTTTCTACCCGATCAGTGATTGAATTTAAGATCGATTCCCCCCAGCAAGGCAAAATTGCCCTTTATAATCTACTTGGGGGAGAGGTCTTAATTTTAACCAAAGGATATTTGAACAAAGGCCGACACCGAATTCTCTTTGATACCGAGATCTTACCCGCAGGTATTTACTTCTGTCGCTTTGCTTTGAGAGATTTTAATCTTATTAAACCTATCGTAGTTATCAAATAGCTTACTTAACATTTCTTACCGGGTAAAAAGTGTAAAATAAAGTATTATATATTTTGGATAAGCAAAAATTATTGACAAAATAATAATTTAGGCTATAATTATTTCCCATAATGGTTCCCCAGAGCATCAAGAAGACGAGATGGATTATTATTACCGGAGGTGTGATGTCTGGACTGGGAAAAGGGACCGCAACCGCCTCGATCGGCCGTCTGCTGCGAGATAAATTTAAGATTGTCCCGATAAAATGTGATGGCTATCTCAATGTTGATCCCGGGACGATGAACCCCATTGAACACGGTGAGGTTTTCGTCCTCGATGATGGTGGTGAGGTCGATATGGACTTTGGTCACTATGAAAGATTCCTTAATATTAATTGTCGTTTTGACTGGAATCTGACTTCGGGTAAAATCTTTAACTCGGTTATTGCCAACGAAAGGAAGGGGGATTATTTGGGCAAGACGATCCAGATCTTCCCCCATCTGATCGATGAGATAAAATCTCAGTTTTATAAAATTGCCGAAACGGAAAAAGCCGATATTGTCTTGGTGGAGATTGGCGGAACCGTCGGTGATATCGAAAATTCCTGGTTTATCGAGGCGGCACGCCAGTTGAGAAAAGAGGTCGGCCCCGATAACATTATCTATATCCATCTAACTTACATACCTTTTCTCCATTCAGTTGGCGAACCCAAGACCAAACCGGCCCAGCGCGATGTCGCCCTCTTGAGGGAGAAGGGTATCTATCCCGATATTCTGATCGGCCGTTCCCGGGACCTAATCAGTAAGAAAATCAAGGAAAAACTTGCACTCTTCTGCGACATTGATCCAGACTCAATCATCGCGGCTAAAGATATTGAATCAATATATGAAATACCGATTATGTTTGAACGGGATGGCCTGCTCGATGTCTTAAATAAAAAATTCCATCTCGAACATAAGGCGGATCTGCGACACTGGGTTCGTTTGGTTGAGAATATCAAAAATCCGAAATTTCAAGTAGAGGTTGCAATCTGTGGCAAATATACTGAATTGAAAGATGCCTATGCTAGCATTATCGAAGCCCTGATCCACGCCGGTGCCCACCTCAATACTAAGGTTAACTTAAGGTGGATTGAAACGACCGAGGTCGAAACCGGCATCGTCTCTTTAAAAGATGCCTTAAAAAAGATCGACGGGATGATCATCCCGGGCGGTTTCGGTATCCGGGGAGCCGAGGGTAAGATTATGATGATTAAATATGCCCGGGAGAATAATATCCCATTTCTGGGGCTCTGTTTTGGTCTCCAGCTAGCGGTGGTTGAATTTGCCCGTAATAAATGTGGCTTAAAGAACGCCAACAGCACCGAAATCAGCCCCAAGACCAGTCAGCCGGTGATCGATATTCTACCAGAACAGAGGAAGATTGAAAAAATGGGCGGGACGATGCGACTCGGTTCATACAAAGCAGTTCTTAAGAAGGATACCATCGTTCATAAATTATACCGCCGAAATTTTGTCTATGAGCGGCATCGCCATCGTTATGAAGTGAATCCCGAATATCACAATTTACTGGAAAAGAACGGGATGGTTTTATCGGGGATGTCGGAAGATTGTAGATTGGTCGAATTCATCGAACTTCCCGATCACAAATTTTTTGTTGCAACCCAGGCCCACCCCGAATTCAAATCCCGACTCGATTATCCCAGCCCTTTATTTTATGGGCTGATTAAAAGTTGTCTGAGCAGTAAAGTTGAGGGATAAAATCTGTGTATAATATAGAGAAATCTCTCAGCCTATGGTCTTAGAAAATCTCTCTCTGGTTGGCTTTAGAAATCTCAAACCGGTCGAGATCAATTTTTCCCGAACGCGGAACCTGATCCAGGGTGAGAATGGTGCGGGTAAATCCAATCTCCTCGAGGCCATATATTATCTGTGTATGGGGAAATCATTCCGTAAGGCAATAGATAACGAGATCCTTCAATATGATGCTCAATTCTTTCGCATCGAGGGCGGTGGCGAACGAAGGGTCATTGTATATTACTCACCGGCGGAGAAGAGAATTATCCTGGATAAAAACGAAATAAAGAAATTATCAGACTTTGCTGGTTGGCTACCAGCGGTAATTTTTTCCCTTGAAGACATCTGGCTGGTACGTGGTGAACCGAGGGGTCGCCGTGAATATCTTGATATGGCAATCGGCAAGGTCTCACGAAGTTACTTAAAAAATCTCTTTGCCTACCGCAGAGTGCTCCATCAGCGGAATCGGATCTTAGAAAATATTAAAGAACAGAAATACGCCCTCGATGCCGAAAATCGACGCCTTATCGAATCGTTCGAAGATGGTCTGATCAGTTATGGCAATGAGATCTATAGATTAAGAAGTAAATATTTTGTTTTTTTAAGCAGCCGGCTGAGCCAGTACTGTGACCAGTTTAATCTTAAGAATATTAAATTAAGTTATCGTTCTTCTGTGGAAAATCAATTTATGGAGAGAGGATTGTTGGAGAAAAATCGTCCTTTAGAGATTAGTAAAGGGGTCACCCTCTTCGGGCCACACCGGGACGATCTGCTCATCAGCAAGAATGGCCGAGACTTAAAAATCTTTGGCTCTGAGGGCGAACAGCGCATAGCATCACTGGCCTTGAGGCTGGCCGAAGCGGCTTTGATTGAACAAGAGAGAAATGAAGAAGGGCTCAAACTGGTTGATGAAGCGGTGGCGGAACTCGATACCGGCCGCCGAACTGTTTTTCTCGATAATCTTCAGGGTCAGGTCTTTTTTGCAACCACCCAGCCGGTTGATAACTTTGGTAAACATTTTTTAATCACGGAAGGAAAAATTGAAGAAACCGATTAGATTAAAGCATCTATTAAATACGGCCTTTACCGAGCTGGGAATTGATAAAGAAATAAAGAAGTGGGAATTGGTCAGGGATTTTAAACTGATTGTTGGTGAATCGATCGGCCAGCACACCCAGGCCTACCGGATTGCTGATGAAGTAATTTACATTAAGGTTGATAATCCGGTCTGGTTGAGTCAACTCTATCTTATTAAAGACGAAATCATCAAAAAACTTAATCAATATATTGGTGATGATCTGGTTAAAGATATAAAATTTAGTATAACCAGTTAAATAGAGAAGGAGAATCTATGACCAAAACGAACAATGCTGATACCTATGATGCTTCAAAGATTACAGTCCTGAAAGGACTTGAGGCCGTCCGGCGGCGACCGGCAATGTATATCGGAGATGTAGGGTGGCGGGGGTTACACCATCTTGTCTTTGAGGTGGTTGATAACAGTGTCGATGAGGCACTTTCCGGCCATTGCGATCTGGTTAAAGTTACAATTGAGCCCGGTGAGATAATAGTGGTTGAGGATAACGGGAGTGGCATCCCGGTTGACATCCACCCGACCGAAAAGAAATCAGCGCTCGAAGTGGTGATGACTATGCTCCATGCGGGAGCAAAATTTGATGACAAGGTTTATAAAATTTCCGGTGGATTACACGGGGTTGGCGTTTCCGCGGTAAACGCACTCTCGGATTGGTTAGAGGCCGAGGTCTATAGGAATGGCAAGATTCATCATCAACGTTACGAGCGGGGCGAAGCGGTAACACCGATAAAGGTTAAAGGTAAAGCCGATCGAACCGGGACCAAAATTACTTTCCACCCCGATCCCAAGATCTTCAAGAAAATTGAATTCAATTATGAAATTATTGCTCAGCGTCTGCGTGAACTTGCCTATTTGACTAAAGGATTAACGATTGACATTGAAGATAAGAGGAGCGGTAAGAAGGAGCGTTTCAGGTTTGATGGCGGAATTGTTGATTTTGTCAAATATCTTGATTCAGGTCGGAATCGACTGCACAAGCCAATCAGTATCACCGATAAAAGAAACGGTGTTGAGGTCGATGTAGCCCTTGAGTATAATGATTCTTACCTTGAAAATATATTCACTTACGCCAACACCATAAATACCCATGAAGGGGGAACTCATCTAATGGGTTTTAAACTGGCCTTGACCCGAACCTTTAATGAATACGCCAGCAAACATAAAGTATTAAAAGAAGATATTACCCTCTCGGGAGAGGATGTGCGTGAAGGGTTGACCGCGGTGGTATCGGTTATGTTACGCGATCCCCAATTTGAAGGACAGACCAAGACAAAATTAGGTAACAGCGAGATTCGAGGAATTGTTGATTCGGTCGTTAGTGAGCGTTTAGCGCAATTCCTCGAAGAGAATAGTCGAATCGCCAATATAATTATTCAAAAGATATACAATGCGGCTAAGGCGCGGGAGGCAGCCAAGAAGGCACGCGAACTTACCCGGCGTAAAGGGCTCCTGGAGAGCGATACCCTCCCGGGCAAGCTGGCCGATTGTTCTTCAAATGATCCGGTTGAGTGTGAATTGTTCTTAGTGGAAGGTGATTCAGCCGGCGGTTCGGCCAAACAGGGACGGGATCGAAGATTTCAGGCAATCCTGCCTTTGCGGGGCAAAATCTTGAATGTAGAAAAGTCGAGTCTTAATAAAATCCTCAGTAATGAAGAGGTAAGGACCCTGATATCAGCAATTGGCACCGGTATCGGTGAAGATGAATTCGATTTAGCACGATTAAGGTATAATAAGATAATTATTATGACTGATGCGGATGTTGATGGTGCGCACATTCGCACCTTACTTCTTACATTTTTCTATCGTTTTATGCCTGCTCTCATTGAAAATGGCAATATCTTCATTGCCCAGCCTCCACTCTATCGAGCAAAGAGCGGAAAGACCGAACACTATATGTATGAAGATGATGAACTCAAGGATCTCCTGGCGAAAAACCCCGAAGGCAAATTCGAAATTCAGCGCTATAAAGGCCTGGGTGAAATGAATCCTGAACAACTCTGGCAAACAACAATGGACCCTGAACGGAGAATCTTAAAACGGGTTACGCTGGCTGATGCTGCACAGGCAGACCGCCTCTTTTCAATTCTGATGGGTGATCAGGTAGAACCGCGTCGACAGTTTATTGAAGAAAATGCAAAATATGTTGTGAACCTCGATATTTGATTTCGTTGCTTACTTACTTTCTCTCTCCTTCCCCGGCAACTTCCTCGGGAAGGAGCTGGAGAAACTGAGGCGGGATATTTTCTACCAGGTAAGTCTCATCAACCTTATAGAAGACTACACCCTTTTTATGAGCCTCTTGGGCATCAACCTTGAAAATAACCGAACCGGCCGGTCCCCGGGAACTCATCGTTTTGGCATCATCAATATTGACGGCCAGATGAATAAAACCTCGTTTCATCGGCCTTAGACCTTCAATCAATATTTTATCTCTTACCCAACGGGGCGCATTATGATAGAGCTCTTTCGGCGGTTTAGTCTTTTTTAAATCAATCTTTACGGGTAGGGAATGGCCGTATAGAGCTCTGATTTTATTACGTTTGATTTCAAAACGTTTTTTGTCCTGGGTACTGACGATATCTTTAATCTCAGATTCTTTTACATTCAATGCCTGGGCAAGATCCTTGATGGGGATAAACCCCTTCTCATCCATTTCCAGTTTGAACATTTCAGGATGATGCCTGAGGATAAAAGCCAATTTCCGCCCCATTCTTTCCTGGGGCGAGGTAAGGGTAAATTTGCGCAGATAGGTATAGGGGCGATCGAAGAAATCCGGAATCATAGCACGGATGGTATCGTTTATCTTCTTTTTCATTCTTTTCGATTCATCTGCCTTCCATAGATGAAGAATCGGGATGTATTCATACATCCTGCGACTGAGTATCTTCTGGAGGATAAAGAGTTTTACATCACGGTTTATATTCTTTAACTGAATCGGAAAGGTCTCAGGTTTATGAACATTGCCACTATGAATCCACTGGTCGAAAGTTTTAAAGACTTCATCGGAAAGTATTTTTCGGATTCGCTCCTGACCTTTTGCTGTCTGAAAGAGGAGTGGCTGCCGCTGTCGATATTCTACCCGGAGCCAGTCATTTTCGATCATCCAGTTTATCTTATCTTTTATCTCTTTTGCGGTTTCTTTTTTAAAAGCACCATAGCCAATGATCTGGTCAAACCCCTTCTCTTTAATGATCTTTGACCTTGAACCCTTTAATATTAAAATGAGGGCATTCTTGCCTGCCTGGTATGCAATATCACCCGCAACCTGCAGAATTGTATCGATTTCCTGGTCAGTCGGTTGTTTTTGTACCACTTTTTGCTCCTATCTATTTGGTCATTACCAATTATCCTAAAATTAGGCTAATTGATCTTCTACAAAACTGATATCTGAGGCATTAATATTACTACTCCTTGATCTTCTTATCCTTTTTGCACCAGTGATAAACTGTGGTTGACAGTTTAACTGTTTCTGTAAACCAGCCAGTTCATATTGTCATATTTTTTATTTATTAATAATGCTTTTTTAGAATTAATTAATTATATCTAAGGTTTAAAAAAAGTCAACAGTGATTTATGGCCCGGACCGAATGGCTCAAGGACGGGATATATCTTGATTATTATTAATTAGCGAAACTTGACATTAAATAAAATTATGATATAATAGGGATATGGAAAAGATTCAGGAATTGATCAAGCGTGAAAAGATTGAATTCATTGATTTGAAGTATGTTGGACTCTTAGGAGATTTACGACATATTACGATCCCTGTCCAGCGTTTTAACTATATTATTAAAGATGGGGTGGGTATTGATGGTTCGAGCATTCCCGGATTTAAGGGGGTTAAGCGTTGCGATATGATTGTTCGCCCGGATCTCGACTATCATTTCATCGATCCCTTTTTTTGCGAAAGGACACTTTCATTTTTTGGTAACTGTCTTTACAGTTATGATCAGTCACCATTTGAAAAAGATCCAAGAAATCTTGTCGTAAAATTGACTGATCTTCTCAAAAAGAAAGGATTAACCGCCTATTTCCTGCCGGAACTTGAATTCTATCTATTTAATGCAATCGAATTTGATGAAGGGCCAGGTTATAGTTTTTACCGAATCGTATCTGAGGAAGCGATACCCGATGAGCGTTTTCCTGATCAGGGCTATCGTTTAAGGAAAAAAGGTGGTTACCATACTGTTCCCCCATTTGATCGAACTTATAATTTCCGTGATAAACTTACACAATTACTCCAGGCCTGCGGGATTGAGGTAAAATACCATCATCACGAGGTAGGACCAGCATCTCAGGTTGAGATTGAACTGGCATTTAATGATATTAAGAAGATTTGTGATTTTATAATCCTCGCCAAATATCTCATCAGAAATTGCGCCCACCGGGCAGGTCTCTCAGCAACCTTTATGCCCAAACCACTCTATGGTGAACCGGGTAATGGACTACATATCCACCATTATCTTAAAAAAGATGATAAACCAATCCTCTTCAGCCTGACCGAACGCTCAAAATTGAGTCGAATCGGCGAGCATTATATCTCTGGTCTATTGGAACATGCACCTTCCCTATGTGCCTTAACCAATCCGACAACCAACTCTTATAAGAGATTAATTGCTGGTTATGAAGCGCCAACCTACACTGATTATGCAATCGGCAGTCGGGCAGCGGCGATCCGGATACCAGAATATGTGCGCAATCTCAACGAACAGCGTATCGAGTATCGAATACCAGATTGTATGGCCAATCCCTATCTTGCCCTCAGTGCAATAATCCTGGCCGGACTGGATGGAATCGAGAAGAAGATCGTTCATCCGGGAAAAAAGTCTTTACCGACCAATCTCTTAGATGCGCTTACCGAGTTTAAACATGATCATAAATTCCTTCTGACCAACAACGTCTTCACTGAAGAGATCATCGATCAGTGGATTGAGATAAAGAAATCAGAGTTTGAAACAGTTAATCAACACCCAACCGTTCAAGAATTTATCCTTTACTACGGGGTTTAATTATGGAGAAGAAATTAAAATTGGGGATCATCGGTCTGGGTGCCCTGACTCAGACTACCCATATCCCAATCTTCAAGAGGATAAATACCGTTGAGATTGTGGCAATCTGCGATATCGATGTTCGAAAACTTGATCACATTGCAACGCAACTGGGAGTTAAAAAACGATATGTCGATTTCCAGGCCCTGATTGAAGATGAAGAGGTTGAGGCGGTGGTCATTGCTACTCCAACCTATCTCCATGCCCCGATGACGATCGCGGCATTAAATTTTGGAAAACATGTCTTCTGCGAAAAACCGATGTCAACGACGCTCGAGGAAGCAGAAGAGATGGTCGCCGCGGCATATAAAGCAAAACGAAAATTGGCAATCGGTCTCAATAACCGTTTTCGTCCCGATGTTCAGACTTTAAAAAACTTCATTGATCACGGTGAACTGGGGGATATTTTCTATATGAAAGCAGGATGGCTGATGGGGAGAACAGAATGGGATTTTGATGAATGGCATCGCACGACGATCCGAGCCGGAGGCGGCTCGTTTTCCAGCATCGGTGTGAACCTTCTCGATATCTGTCTCTGGTTTCTTGAGAAGAAAGAGCCGATTGCAATCTCTGGCGCCTGTCACACCCGCATTGAAAATGGTAAAATCGATGATGCCGCGGTTGCACTGATTCGCTATCACGATGATACCTTCTTAACAATCGAGGTGGGATGGTCATTGATGTTCGAAAAGGATTTTCTTTACTGCAATATGTTCGGCCAGAAAGGAGCAGCGCTCCTTAACCCCCTGGGTATTCATAAAGAGATGCATGGTCACCTGGTCAATGTCACACCTACCATCCCAACAAAGAATTACTACCGAATATCCTTTGAACTGGAAGACAGGTTTTTTGTTGAGTCGATTTTAAGAGATCAGACACCGGTTTTTAGCGGCCAGGATGGTCTATTAATCGCCCGGGTGGTTGATGCCTTCTATCGGTCAGTAAGGCAGAAGACCGAGGTCAGGTTTGACTCGATTAAAAAATAGTTTTTTTTTGCTGGTGGCCTCTTGTGCACTTGCAATCTCGTTCTTTCCCTGGCCATTGCATTTTTTGAGTTGTGGTGCATTAGTTCCACTATTCTTATTGATCGAAACAAAAAATAACAAGAAGGTATTCTGGACTGGTTTTTTCTTCGGTTTCTGCTTTAGCATATTCCTCCTCTTCTGGTTAATCTTTCTCCAGGTGCCCCTGACGATTAAAGCCTGGCTAATCTTCGGGTTTTTTTTACTCAGTGCCTTCATCGGTTTCTATTTTGCTACATTTACGCTCCTCACCAGCTGGCTAGGGCTTACCTGGGCACCCCTTGTTCTCATCACCCTTGAATATATTCGTTCAATCGGTGAGATTGGTTTTCCCTGGGGTGTGCTCGGTTACTCAATTGTTCCATATACACCAATAATTCAAATAGCCGCGGTGTTTGGTATCTGGGGAATCTCTTTCTGGATTGTGCTGGTCAACCTTGCGCTTCACCGTCTGATCAAGGTCTGGTCAATAAGTAAGTTACGTCTTCCTGTGTTATTATATCTAATCGGACTAATCTTGGTTCCGTTGCTTTACGGAATCTTAAGGATTGAGAAAAACCAGCCAGGTGCGATTCGGGTCGCCATAATTCAGCCTAATATCGATCCCAATCTCAAATCAACCCGGGAGATGAAACAGAAGATGTTTGATATCCTCAGAGATGATGCGAAGAGCATTAAAGAGCTGAACGTCGATATGATTATCCTTCCCGAAACAGCCCTGCCGGTTAACATCGAGCGGGAGCCGATATATTATAATCAGGTGAAGAGTATTTCAGATTCGACCCATTGTGCAATTCTAACCGGTTCCCTTCTGTATGAACGGAGTGAAAAATCCTTTGAGGTATATAACGGTGCAGTATTTTTTAAACCCGATTCCGGGATTGTCGAGAAATACCGCAAGATTCATCTTGTGCCCTTCAGTGAAAAAATTCCCTACAGTCGGTTTATCCCTTTTTTACGCAAGCTGGATTTTGGCGGCGGAGATTTTACCCACGGGAAAGAATATGTTATTTTCAAACTTAAAGGTGAAAAATTTGCAACCCTCATCTGTTTTGAATCAATCTTTGGAGATCTGACCAGAAAATTTATTTTAAAAGGTGCGGATATTCTGGTTAATATTACAAATGATGGTTGGTTCGGAGATACACCTGGACCATACCAGCATGCCGATATGGCAATTATCCGGGCGGTTGAGAATCGTGTGCCCCTGGTTCGTTGTGCCAACACCGGAATCTCAATGATCGTTGATCAGTATGGTCGAATCATAAAGAAAACCCCAATTTTCGAGAAGGCATTGATTACCGGTGATATCCCAAATGGTAGTAGGGATTCATTCTACACCAGATTCGGCGATTTTCTACCATTAATTTCACTCTTAACCACAGTAGTATTGATCATTTTAAGAGCATTCGGAATACTTGACAAATCATAAATTGTCAATATAATTTTTATCAAAGGAGTTTAGTATGTCAGGTCACTCTAAATGGGCAAAAGTTAAACATAAGAAAGCAAAAGAAGATGCGATTCGAGGACGAATTTTCACTCGTCTGATCCGGGAAATCACTGTTGCGGCTCGACAGGGCGGCGATCCCAATCATAATCCAAGGCTGCGAACAGCAATTGATATCGCCCGGAGTTACAATATGCCTCAGGATAACATCGAGCGGGCAGTAAAACGGGGAACCGGTGAACTTGAGGGTGCTACTTACGAGGAAGTATCTTATGAAGGCTATGGTCCAGGGGGTGTGGCAATATTGATTGAGGCAATCACCGATAATAGAAATCGCACGACATCTGAGTTGAGACATATCTTCTCAAGGATGGGTGGTAATCTGGCCGCCGCCGGATCAGTTGCCTGGCAGTTTCATACCCGGGGGATTATCTCAATTGATGGCAATAAGTATGATGAAGATACCGTCCTCAATCTGGGGCTTGAGGCTGGAGCGCTGGATGTGAACAAAGAGGATAGCACAATTACGATCGTAACATCGGTTGAAGATTTTAAGAAGATGAAGGATGTCCTTGCTCAGAATAAAATTGAAATTGTTAATGCTGAGATTACCCGGGTTCCCCAGAACACAGTTCCGGTTAGTGAAAAAGAAGCGGAAAAGGTTCTTAAACTCTATGAGGCGCTCGACGAACACGATGATGTCCAGCATGTCTATGCCAATTTTGATATCCCGGATGAGATAATGGAAAAATTGGCCAGTTGAATTGACCATAATCCGCGATGGTAATTATCGGACTTGACCCAGGTCTCACCGCCACTGGTTTTGGTGTTGTTGAAGATGGTCGCCTGTTAGATTATGGTGTCTTTAAGCCTGATCGATCCGTACTTGCCGAGCAGAAGATTAAAAAGTTAACTGCCGATGTAGAGCATCTGGTCAAGAAATACCAGCCGAGAGTCTGTGGCCTGGAGACCGTCTTTTATCGGAAGAATCTGAGAACTGCATTAATATCCTCTCAATTGAGGGGTGCTTTTATTTACATCCTCAGTCAGTATAATGTAAAGATTACCGAAGTTTCCCCGGCCAGGGTAAAACTGGCATTAACGGGCAACGGCCGGGCATCCAAGTCTCAGGTTCAATATATGGTAAAACAGTTGTTTAAGATTTCAGTTCCCCTCCCGGCCGATGCGGCTGATGCAATTGCTATCGCATTCTGTGCAGGTAAAGGATGATCCACTTTCTCTCTGGCACCATAAGTGAAAAAGATCCACCCCGTCTGGTCATCGATGTGGGCGGTGTAGGATTTGTTGTATATATGCCACTCTCCCTCTTCCCTCGATTAGGTGATGTTGGTAGCAAGTCGAAGATTATAACCCGACTAATTGTGAAAGAGGAATCTCTTGAACTATATGGCTTTATGACCGGTGAGGAATTAGCCCTGTTTGATGATTTAACCACTGTTCCGGGAATCGGACCAAAGACTGCACTCAATTTAATGTCCCGGTTTTCAGTGAACGAGCTGCTAACCGCAATAGAAAATCAGAATGATGACTTGCTCGCCACGGTCCCCGGTATCGGCAAGAAGACCGCGGCCAAAATAATATTAGAACTGAAAGGTAAAATAAAATTTGAAAAAGATCGGCCTGGTTTTACCCAGGCGATCGATGCCCTGGTCAGTCTCGGTTTGACGCGTAATGAAGCGATAGATAAGTTAAGAAATATTGACCCTAATCTCAGTCCCGAAGAGATGGTGCGAAAGGCACTCCAGCGATAAGATGCAGGTCGAAAGAAGAATAACTCATCCTGAGCCCTTTGAAGGTGAAGAGGCCCTTGATATCGCCCTGCGCCCCAGGATCCTGGATGAGTTTGTCGGCCAAAATAAGATTAAAGAAAATTTAAAGGTCTTTATTGAAGCAGCCCGGCAGAGAGATGAATCGCTCGACCATATCCTGCTCCATGGACCCCCCGGTCTTGGTAAGACAACGCTGGCCCATATTATCTCGAATGAAATGGGGACCCGGATTGAGGTGACGACCGGCCCGATCCTCGAGAGGCCTTATGACCTGGCTGGTATTCTGACAAAATTGGAAGACAAGAATATCTTCTTTATCGATGAAATTCATCGAATGAACAAGACAGTTGAGGAATACCTCTATCCAGCACTCGAAGATTTTAAGATCGATATTGTTATGGATAAAGGGGTCTATGCCCAGACGATGAAATTGAATCTTAAACATTTTACAATGATTGGGGCAACAACCCGTATCGGGCTACTGACCGCACCCCTGAGAAATCGTTTCGGTATAACCTTACGATTTGACTATTATCCGGTTGATGACCTGTTCAAGATTATTAACCGGTCTGCCCGGATCTTAGGGATTGAAATTGATGAGTCCGGGGCAAGAGAAATTGCCCGGCGGTCCCGCGGGACACCAAGGGTGGCGAATCGTCTATTACGCCGGGTGCGCGATTTTGCTCAGGTAAAAGGAAAGAAGGTGATTGATCGGGAGATTGCAGATTATAGTTTAGGGCAGCTCGATGTTGACCAGAGGGGACTCGATGATATGGACAAGAAGATAATTTTGACGATAATTGAAAAGTTTAAGGGAGGACCGGTCGGACTTAATAGTCTATCAGTAGCGGTCAGTGAAGATCCTCAGACAATCGAAGAGGTCTATGAACCATTTTTAATAATGGAGGGTTTTATTAAAAGGACGCCAAGGGGAAGAGAAGCAACTGATCTGGCTTATCGCCATTTCGAAATTAAATCCCACCCGAGCAGGTCGAGTTTATTTTAACAGAAGACTGAACCCTTAAAATCTATCTTAGAAATTGATAAAGCAGACTTGCTCCGAGTTTGAAAAAACGGGTGTTAAACTTTAATGCCTTAAGGACGACGTCCCGGGAGTTAATATCAGAGATAACCACACCATCAAAGGTCTTTTTAAAGAAATCAATGAGGAGTTCAAAATCGCGGTTGTTTAACTTAAGGTAAATGTCCCGGACTCGTTTGTGGAAACTTATCTCATCGAGGACCTCTTTTTTGATTGCCTTCTCATATTCTGACTTCTTCCCCTTTAATATCCGGGCCGCATTGATGCCGGCAAGAAATCCTGATTTAACCGCATTGGCAATACCCCCACCCGAAAGCGGGTCACAGAACCGGGCCGCATCGCCCGCCAGAAAGCAGTTCCCGCTTGTAAACTGCTTCATTATTTTGGCCGGCACACCACCGCAGATGAATCGTAGTTTTGTGGCTGAAGAAAATTCATTTGTGACCCAGTGGTCGAGATAGATTCGGACTGATTGTTTGGCCTTTAAGGGAGAGATACCCAATCCGACATTGGCCCGATCTTTTGATTTGGGAAAGACCCAGGCGTAACCGCCGGGCGCTATGTCTTCATCAAGATAGAATTGGGCATAGTCAGATTCGATATTTAAGTTGCCTAAGAGATATTGAGCGCAGATATGGATTTCGTTCAATTTTAAGAAAGTTTTCAAGCCAGCAAGACGTCCGATCCGGGATTCACAGCCATCAGCACCGATTATGAAGCCAAACCCTACTTCCTTCTTTTCCTGATCCTGGAGATAGATCAGTTTTTTATCCTGGATCTCGATTGCTTCGGCATTGCAGATTAACTTCGCTCCAGCCTTTACCGCCTCACCGGCGAGTTCGGCGTCGAAAATTTTTCTCTCGAGGATATAACCGACATCAGGATAATTGGCCTGAAAGATTCTCCGGCTGGGTGATTTAACAACTGCTCCTCTGAGTTTCGTTGAAATCCAGTGTGGTTTTATATCAAGCCAGCCATCGACCGTACTGCGGGAGATGCCTTCAGCACAGAGGATATGTTCACCTACCCTTTTATGCCTTTCCAGGATGACAACCGAAAGTCCCTCCCGGGCCGCAGCCCAGGCAGCACAGCTTCCGGCCGGACCAGCACCAACAATAACGAGATCGAATTTTTCGATCATTTAACAGTGAGTCATTATATGCTAACAGATAGATACCTGTCAAGAACAATTAAAGATAATAATGGCTCACCAAATCTCTACAAATTACTCTTGACAGGAAATGATTTTTGATTATAGTTTGACAGAGGAGATAGAGATGTTTCTTTCTGTATTATCAACAGTCATAATCTGGTTGATCGCCGATCCGATCAAACTTACCTATATAAACGAAGTCCGGGTTGCACCTGATTCGCTCGAAGGTATTGAGATTGCGGTCTATCCGGTGCGGAATATTGTCGATGTCCGTGGCTGGCAGATAAGAACCCGGGCTGGCCTGGCGACAATCAGTTCGAGTGTCCTGCCCGATAGTTTTGTCCTTATTAACCGCACCAATCTCATCGGACCATTCGGGCTGAATGATACTACCGATTCGATTACCCTTTATCAGAATAGCCTGATCAGAGATGGTCTGGGCTACCGTAATAGTCGGCCGAGTCCTTTCGCAACAGCGGCACGATTCAATCAAAGGTTTTTTTACCCCGAGACCCTTCAGGTAGTTAGAACCTATATTGACTTGACGCCAACTTTTGGGCAGGCAAACGATGATTACGGTTCAATAACCGGGATGGTTCGAGACCAGAACGGGACGCCGGTTGAAGGAGCAACAGTCGAGGCTCATGGGCCTTTGGATGATGCCTATACCTATAGTCGCTATAACCCTTATGCGGGTCTCTATTACCTTCACGGACTATCAAAATGTAAATATCTGATGACCGCCTCTAAACCCGGTTATACATCCCACACCTATCCAGACTCAGTCACTATCGGTGCGCAGGTCAATTTTGTCCTCAGGGCAATAAAGGTTGAAGATCAAACAATCTATCCCAAGCCATCGCTTCCCAGAGAAAAGTCAATCTTTTCTCCCAGGATTGGACCGATCAGCAAATCTGAGTTTCAACTCTATACCATTACTGGTCACAAAATTTCTCGATTGTCTGATCTGCGCTGTCTTGCGTCCGGTATCTATTTCGTCGTAACAACTGAGCAAGGGGTAGTAAAGAGTCACAAAGTAGTCCTTATCCGATGAGGGTGATTTTAGTTGGACTCACCCTTATCACCGGGCTTGGTGCGGATATAAAATTCTATAGAGAGCGGGTCGATATTATAATCGATAATGCCTCCGGGGTTGTTGAGGGGAATTTTTTCTTAACCAACACCAGCCCGGTCAGGCTTACACCCTTGATCTTCTTCCCCTTTCCAATCGACCAGGATCATCCTTATCCGGAGACGATTGCGGTCGAAGAATATAATTATCAGATCTGTGATTCGGGAATAGCAATCATAATCCCCTTTGAACCAAACGAGAAAAAAAGGTTGAAACTCCGTTATCGTCAGAAAATTTTCGATCAGGTTTTTACTTATATTGTCCGAACCATTCATGAATGGAAGCGACCTGTTGCCGAGGCCGAATTCGTTATCGTTCTGCCCGCTTCTTTTAAGAATCCCGAAATAAATTATAAAGTCAATCTGGTTAGAAAAGATAGCCTCAGGCTGATTTACAAAATTAAAAGAAAGAATTTTTATCCAAGGGATGATTTGCAGATTAAATGGCAGGTTGAATGAGATGGGCCGGTTCTTAGGTGTAGTATTGACAATAAACGGCAGATGAGTAAAATAGGCCATGGGCAAAGAGAAAACTCTGGTCAGTGCCTGCCTTCTTGGAATAATGTGTCGATACGATGGAAGAAAGTTAAGAAAACCAAGATTATTCGATCCCGATTTCATTCCGGTTTGTCCGGAACAGCTTGGTGGATTGCCAACTCCGCGTTTTCGATCGATGATCCAGGGCGGAACCGGAGAGGACGTTTTAAAGGGTAAAGCCCGGGTCCTGGATGAAGAAAGACAAGATGTTACTGAATATTTTTTACGGGGGGCAGCAGAGGTCAGGCGAATTGTAAAGATGTACAGGATCAAAAAGGCCTATCTTAAAAAATGGAGCCCTTCGTGCGGAGAAGAAGGAGTTTTGACGGCTTTGCTCAAAAAGATGAAAATAAAGTTAGTATTTGTTTAGGTATTATAATTGTCAGTTATGTTATCAGTATTTGAACATAGCAATTTATACCTTTGATTCTCTTTCTATGAAGAAGGAAGTTTTAGTCAGAAAAATCCATCCCGGACATCCCTGGATATTCTCTAATGAGATATTTCGAGTTTTTGGTGAACCCGCACCTGGAGATGTTGTCAAGGTCACCCGTAAAGCAGGGCGAAAAAGAGAATTGATCGGGTTCGGTTTCTATAATCCTCACTCCCTGATTGCGGTGCGCCTCTTTTCAAAGGAAGAAGATTTTACAAAGGTCTTTCTTAAAAAAAAGATCGAAAGGGCACTGAGACTTCGTCAGAGAATCTTAGAAGATAATAGTTTTCGCCTGATCCA
The DNA here is from genome assembly GCA_965648915.1 of Caldifarciminota bacterium. Taxonomy (GTDB): domain Bacteria; phylum Hydrothermota; class Tepidihabitantia; order SM23-42; family CAYGYG01; genus CBFGIV01. The sequence goes on from CBFGIV010000003.1 coordinate 52,364, forward strand.
CGGCGAGAGTGATGGATTGCCCGGTCTGATTATCGATAAATATGAAAATGGCTTTGTCCTGGAGATAAATTGCCTGGGTATGGAGATAAGAAAGAATTTGATTATCGATACCCTTGCTGAGCTGTTTAACATCAATTTCATCTATGAAAAGAGTGATAGCCATTACCGAAAATTTGAAGGACTCGAACCAGTTGTAAGAATTGTCCGGGGTGAGTTGCAGGAACGGGTTGTTATCATCCAGAATGGTATTCATTTTTCAGTTGATATCATTCAGGGCCAGAAGACCGGTTTTTATTTCGATCAACGAACCAACCGTCAAAAGGTTAAAGAACTTGCCGCCGGCAAAAGGGTACTTGACCTCTTCTGTTATACGGGCGGATTTGCCCTCTATGCTGGCCAGGGTAAAGCAAAGTCGGTTCTCGGCGTCGATTCATCGGAGCGGGCAATTGAACTGGCCCAGGAAAACAGTCGCCTGAATAACCTTGAGAGGCAATGTTCCTTTGTGGTTGGTGATGTATTTGAGTTTTTAAGGGAAAAGGCACAGAGCGAAGAAAAGTTTGATCTGATCATCCTTGACCCACCAGCATTTGCCAAAACCAAGAGAGAGGTCAAAGATGCCCGCCGGGGTTATAAGGATATAAATCTCTTTGCAATGAAGGTCCTTGCCCCGGATGGCCTGCTGGTTACATCCACCTGTTCCCATTATGTCAATGCCGACGATTTTATCGATATCCTCAACCAGGCCCGAATCGATGCTGGAAGAGAATTTAGAATCATCGGGAGAGGATTTCAATCGGGTGATCATCCAGTAGTTATCGGTATGCCCGAGAGTGAATACTTGAAATGCTTCTATCTGCAATCTTTTTAACTTTTCTTAATTATCAACTTCCCTCAACCGAATCGATCATTTATCGGACTGAGGAGAAAGGTAAGGTCGGTTATCTCACCGCCGAGATGAGGATGGACGACAGTACCATTAGAGTTTACTATACTTCGGATCGACAGGTTGAGACGGTGATTGACCGACAGGATCTTAAAACCCTCTGGGTCAGAAAGATTATAAATGGCCGGAAGGACTTTGAATACCGGCGGACCGGCGATACAATCTCGGTCTATTATCAAGGGAATGAAAATACCTATCGTCGGCCGGATTTGATCTTTGACCGGCATACCCTCGATTATGTCCTGAGGGCGCAGGATTATAATTACAATTTTCAACGCGAAATATTTATTCATCTCCCTGAATTAGGGATAAAAAAAGCAATATTGAAGGTAGTCGGTGATACAGTTACAACAACTGCGCTGGGTGAATTCGATTGCTGGCGAATCGCATTGATTGCCCGGGTTTTGTTCATCAAACTTAAACTCTATTTCTTAATTGAAAAGCAGTATCCCCATCGCTATATCAAGTATGACGATGGAAAAAGGAAGATGGAAATTTTTAAGTATCGGGCCGGGGCACAATGATTGCCATTGTAGTAAGATAAGAGGGGATACTCTATATATTGTGTGATTCGACCCCACTTTATTTAAAAATTAAACAAAATGCTTTTTTAAGCCCTCGGGCCAATTGAACATAGTAGCCAAACGATTTAAAATTTCATTATGAATATGGTATAAATCATCTCCAGGAGCGGGTTTAATCTACATCAAGGCAAAATCAACAGAGGAGCGGAAAAAATTAAAATAACTCTTGACAAACTCTCTATTATAGATAAAATAACGCAATGTGACCGCAGGGAATCCGGGCGCCAGGATCTCTGCCGGTGCAGATCGGTTTGGGAAAGGAGGTGAAAAAAATGACCAAGGCGGAGATTGTAGCCGCTATCGCCAAGAAAGCAAAGATTAAGAAGACACAGGCGAATATCGCACTCGATACATTTGTCGATTCGGTCACGGCCGCACTGAAGAAGGGTGACAAAGTTTCACTGGTCGGTTTTGGAACCTTCCTGGTTGCAAAGCGCAAGGCGCGTAAGGGATTCAATCCTCAGACCAAGGAAGAGATCAAGATACCACCCAAGAAAGTACCTAAATTCAAACCAGGACAAGATCTGAAAAAGGCAGTCAAATAGAGTTGCCCAGGGGATGCTGATCAGCATCCCCTTTATATTTTTATACTTAGAATATGAGACCCGTTATCATTCTTGCCTCTACTTCTCCCCGACGCAGGATAATTCTTAAAAAACTTAAAATACCGTTTGAGGTAGTAAATCCGGCGATATCAGAAAGACTGAACATAACCAATCCAGTAAAGTATGTAAAGACCGCAGCCGAGTTAAAGGCGAAGGTAGTTAGCCTTAAGCGGAGAGGTTTAATTGTCGGTGTCGATACTGTGGTTGTAATCGATAATAAAATTTTAGGGAAACCAGAGAACCGCAAGGAAGCACGAGCAATGATCCAACGATTGAGTGGTCGCAAACATAAGGTCTTATCAGCGGTGTTCCTGATTGATAGTAAGACGGGTCGTCAGTGGCAGGCGATTGAAAAGACAGCGGTAAAATTTCGCCGGCTCGGTCCGGCGGAGATTGAATCTTATATCCGTTCATCTGAACCTTATGATAAGGCCGGAGGTTATGCAATTCAGGGTCAGGCGGGGCTATTCGTCGAGTGGATAGATGGTTGCTACTGGAATGTCGTTGGATTCCCAATCTCGTCTTTTTTAAGTTTGTTAAAAAAGAGCGGCTATTTTTAGATCTAAAAATTTGCTGAAATTCCGAGGAGGGGAATAAAAGGGAGTGAATAGTAGGTTTTAGTTCTACCGGTAGTTGGATCAAACTCGTAATTTTCGATATTCTTCCTGTTCAACAGATTGATGGCTTCACCATAGAAGGTTATGATACCCAGTCTCTTTTCAAGCCGAAGGTCAAGTCGACTGTAGTATTCGGTGCGGGCACTATTTTTTTCTCCGTAGACGGGTAGGTAGCACTGTCTTAAGGAATCATAGAATGTCTGAACCAACGGTGTATATGGTTTACCCGAGGCAAACCTTAAATTGGTCGATACGGTAAATCCTTTGATTTCGGGCAGGGCTAGGCTCAGATTTATCGTGTGGGGCTGTTCCCAGTCAGCACGGTAGAGTTTTCGATCAAAACCGGTTTTACGATAACTGGTAAGGAAAGAGTATGAGAACCACCCGGATAAATATCTCTTATCTTCGCGCTGAAGAAAGATCTCAATCCCCCGGGCATAGCCATAGCCATCATTGGCCGTATGCTGGAAGGTCGAATCCGATGTGATGAGCCGATCGTAGTCTTTATAATATACTTCAATCTTAATCCGGTTATTGGCTAAAAAATTCCATTCGGTTCCGAGAATATAATGGGTTGCCTTCTGTGATCGGGGGAAATTTGTTGTATCAAGCAGTTGTTCAAGTCGTCGGGGGAACTGATAAAATATACCATAGGCGGCGAAGACCGTGAGATCGCGATCCGGCAAAAGGCTGAGCATAATGCGGGGTGAAGTGACATACTCCTGACATTTTTTAAAATAATCTCCCCGTATGCCGTAACGAATGTTTATCAGGTAGTTAGGACGCTGTTCGGCTTCAATAAATAATCCTGGCACCGTAGTAATAATGTTGCTCTTTAAGAAAAGGTCGGGTTCGAGCGTATCAGGGATACCGCGCATACCAAAACCCGGCATCTTACCCTTTAAATTAAAGAGAATCCGGCTGTAGGAATAGCCACATTTAAGAGTAAATGTGATAGATGGCTGATAGATGATATCCTGCCGATAGACATAAAGCTTCAAATCATTATCCGCATGCCAGCGTAATAGTCTTATTCGGGCAGGGAAATAGTCAAAGTAGATGAGCGAGCGGAGGAGAAGATTGGTTCGGGCATTAAAATCATAGGCAACCGATGCATGACTGACCGACTGCCACCAGGTAAGTGTAGCTCCCTCTTCGTCAAGGGTGACTTTTGAATTGTCCTCGCTCAATAAGAAGGTAGATGAGATTTTATGATTTTTGTTGATCGGCAATACAAAATTGCCGTTAAGGTCATAATAATTAGGCAGGATATAACTCTCGGTTGCTCCCGATTTTTCAAGTAAAATATCGAACCAGCTGCGCCGTAGACATAAGGCGATATTGGGTGCGGTTATAAAAAATTTCGCATTGGCGAGATCGAGGGCAATCTTTCCTCTCCATCTTTCACCCCGGATCAGACGGGTCGAGACAATCCCGGACATCGCCCAGTTGTATTCGGCTGAGAAACCGCCAGTAAAAATATCGACCTGATCTATCATATCCGCATCAAACATTCCACCCAGACCAAAGAAATGGAAGGGGTTGAAGATGACACCCCGATCAAGGAGGTAGAGGACCTCATCGATATCACCACCCCTTATTACAAAAATTCCTGAGAAGTCTGAGACCGGCGAAATACCCGGCAACTTCTGAATCGCCCGGAATAAATCACCGCCCCCACCAGCCGTTCTCTTTATTTCCGATCCAGAAATGGTCTTTGAATCTTCGATCTTCTCTTTCTTTGCGGTTACTTCAGTGACGGTTAGTTCAATCGGCTCAGGGGCGAGTTCGAAATTTAAATAGATTGAGTCTTTAAGAACGATAATCTTGATCTGGGGCTGGTAACCGATAAGGCTAACTTTCAACTGATATCGGCCGGTCGGAAGATCCGGCATATAAAACAGCCCCTGCCGATCTGTTGATGTTCCTCTACCTGTGCCGGGGATTGTAATATTAACATTGGGTAAAGGTTGGTGTGTCTCGCTGTCGACAATGTGACCGCTAACAGTTGCAGCCAAGATAAAAAAGAATACCAACATAAAAAGCACTAACCGAGAACAATTAATTTAAGGATATTTGTATATTTACAATTTTTAAAAATCAGGAAATAGGCACCGGGTGATAAGCTTGCTTTTACTAAATTTAGAGAATGCTCCCCTCTATTTCTCTTACCAGCAAATATTCTTTTTATCTTTTTACCCGTAAGGTCATAGAGATCAATGATTATATAAGATTCTTCCTGGAGATAGAAATGGAGAGTGGTATTATTGTTAAAAGGGTTGGGCAGGGCCGAGAAGCCATTTTTTACTGGTGAGTTGACGGTTAAGAAATCGCTTATTCCGATAAGATTCACTCGTCCCCTTTCGATCGAATTTATCCCGGTTCCATTCCATCCACAGACGACATAAAGAGAACAGCCTTTTTGGGTACCCCCGTGGGAACGGCGTGCAGTTCTGATCGGCGTCTCATTTGACCAGTATGGGTAGCGGCAATCTTTTTTCTGAACCGCATTCAGATAACTTGAACGATCCTGCCCGCCGATAATAAACATCATCAATCCGGTATCGGGTGTATTGATAATATGGCCCGACGCCCAGAAGGTGGGGAGATTCATTGAGTCTGATTTTATTATCCAGGTATCACCAGGGCAGAAATAGGCATATACTGATCGGGTGCCGTTAGGATAATTGGTTGAACCACCACAGATAAAGATCGTATCCCCGATCGGTATAGCGCATACTGCCATCTTGGGTACCGGCATCGGTCTTTTGACTGACCAGGTGTTACTGATCGGGTCATAGCACCAGGTTTCGTCGGTAAAGAGGGTGTCATATTTTATACCCCCGAACATATAAATCTTACCATTCCAGGTGGCAAACTGATAATAATAATGGGGGACACCCTGATTGGGCATCTTGCCGATTATCGTCCAGGTATTACTGTTTAGATCGATTAAGGTCAGATCATCAGTAAAGTTTGATCCCTGACGTCCACCGCCAACATATATCTTTGAACCGAGGGCAACTGCTGAATGGTTATGGACACCACCTCCGCCCGGATAGGTCAAGCCTCTCTGCCAGGTATTGGTGAGGGGATCATAAACCTCGTCAAAAGGGTGTGAACCATGGGTTGGGCAGTTACCGCAGATCAAATGAATTTTATTATCCGACCCCAGAATCGCAACCGTCCTTGAGACGGCGCAGGTGGGAATTGGGACCATATATTCCCAGGTAATGGAGAATGGTCCTGCAGGGGTTGATGCTTCGCAAATAATAGGCTTACTAAGAAAATCATCAGGGGGTGGTGCCACTGTAAGGAGGAAAAATATTATAATCTTCACATAATAAAATATACTATAAAAAGATAAATGTCAATACAAAATTTCTAATATTTATTCTTGAATTCGCGAGTAATTTAAGTATAATTATATTATGATTAAGACTCTTCTGATAGGCCTGCTGGCATTTTATGTTGTTGAAGCCAAAGGGATTGAGGTTTCAGAATTTGTCTGGGATTTTGGTGCGATCCCGACCAATGCCTATGCCCATCATACTTTTATTCTTAAGAATATACGCTCGATACCGATAAAGATAAAGAAGATTCGACGATTTTGCGGTTGCCTCATATTTTCGCTCTCAGACACAATCCTCTATCCAGATGTTCTCACTTATTTAAATGTTGGCTATTTCAGCGGCACCAAATCAACAAATGAGAAGAATAAAATATATATAACAACCGATGATCAAGAGGATATGGTATTAAAATTTACCGTCACCGCCGAAGTTGGTAAAGAGATCACTGGAATCCAGGTTGAACCGAAAAGATTAAAGGTCTTCGATCTCAAAAAGACATCATTGAAGTTTTATAATGCCTCTGACCATCCTGCACCATTAAAGGTTATCTATGCAACAAAAGGTATTGAGGTCGATCCAGAAACAACAACAATCAATCCCAGGGAGAATATAAAGATTTCAATTACTTCAAAATATAAGGTCTTTGATGAGAAACCTTCTATTTTATTTGAAATAAAAGGTTCAAGAATCACAATCCCGATTGATTTGAAATAAAAAAGGGGCCCTTTCGGGCCCCTTCTGTTATAGATATCACCTTATCTCACGACCACCAGTTTCTTAACCGTGCTTTCGTTCTCATGCGTGTAGTTGACAAAGTAAATACCTGAGGCAAGTTTCCGGGTATCAATATTGATGGACTTAACTCCAGCCTTTTCATTGCCATCGACCAAGGTGTTAACCAGTGAACCAGTAGCATCATAGATTTTGAGTGTAACATTTGCCGGATGAGGCAGACCATAAGTGATGCGGGCAAAATTACGGGCATGCGAGGCTACATCGAGGGTGAAGTTTGAAGGTACCACTGCAGGATCTTCTTCAGATATGCTGACCGGGCTATAACCACGCCAGTGGGCATAGATATTGGTTACCCGATATGTTCCACCATTCGATCTCAGTTCGAGAACGAACGGGATGATCGACTCAGCCGCCGGGATTGTGGAGAGGACGCGGAACTGGAAGTAGTCGGTTCCATTATGACCCTTGCGGTTCGCACCACCAACGCTGTCGAGGTCGCCAAATGTTCCAAGTGAATCCTCGATCACTGCATAGGTGAAGCCGGGGCGTAGACGGAGCACACCAGTAATCCCGGTTGCTCTGCGGCCACCCGCACTCCAGATCGTGTCAACCATCCGGACCCGCTCACCTGGATCAGCCCGACCATTGTTATTACCATTACCCCAGTTGTCAATGATGGCATGGCGGTAATAAGCCAGACTCGGACTTCGAGGCATTACCTGCAGGAGTCGAGCCATATCGATAATACCCCAGCCATAGGTACTATCTTCACCTGGTGTCCCTTTGTCTCGTGCAGTATACATCATCAGTTTCTTCAATGTATCGGCACCGATATTGGTATTATACTGACGCATCAGTAAGAAAGCACCAGCCACATGGGGACCAGCCATTGAGGTTCCGGACATTGTTCCGTAGTTATTCGGTCCAGTCCTTAAACAGGATCGGACATTAACACCCGGTGCAACCACTTCGGGTTTGCATCTGGTAGCAGGATTGTACATTGTGCAGTCAGTTGGACCACGGCTCGACCAGCTTGCGATATTCTCAGCATTATCAACGGCACCAACTGCATAGTTCAGAGTGAAAGTTGAGCAGATATTGGCTGGACTGCGATGGGTCTGGCGGGCTGGACCTTCATTGCCGGCAGAGTACTCAACGATACAACCAGCTGCTTCAAGCCGGTAGATCTCAGCATTCCATCTTCGGTCGCAATCCTGATAACCGGTAAACCGTGCATCAATACCCCAGGAGTTCTGGCAGGCATCGGGCATATCATAGACCGTCGCTGGATTGCCATCCGGGTCTGCAGCCCAGGTATAGGCTTCACGGACATCAGCATCAAAACCTGAGCCTACACCCTGATTTATTGCATTATCCGCAATCCACTGTCCACCAGGTGCCATACCGACGGTATCACCCGGATAACCACCAACCATTGTCCCACAGCAGTGGGTACCATGGCCATAGGTATCCTGAGGATTGGGTTGGCTACCGAGCGCATCTTTCCAAGCCTGGGCTAATGTTGCACCATTACGACCACGCCAGCGTCCAACCAGACAGGTATGCTGGAGATAGACACCGGTATCGAGACAGAAGGTGAGCCTTCCCAGACCATCGATCCCTCTCCGCCAGCAGGAGTCAGCCCGGACCATTGCCAGACCCCACTCATAGGCAAAGGTCTGGTCCGGAGCAGGTCCAACACTCACCGGCTTGATTAACTCGACCGGCAGGTCGCGGTAGATGATGTCGACATCGGGCCGGTTGACAACCTTCTCGAGAACCGACTTCTTGCACTCAAGGGCAATTGAGTTGGAAAGCCAGAAGGAACGGATGCGACGGATATTGCCGCTCGCCTTCTCCTTGTTGAGAAAGGCAAGGATATCTTTCTGACTCTCATTACACTTATTCATCAGGGCACTGCAGATGACATAGTGCCTCTCCTGGCGGTCGGCATTCCGGGCATTTAATTCGGCCTCGAGTGCGGGCACATCGACCTGGTCCGCCATAATCACGATTGCCCTGACTTCAGCGTCATCGGGCAGGGTCTGGAGATACTCTTCAAACGGCGGCTCATAATAACCGGCCAGAACCAGACCAATCGCCATCATAACCAAAAACGACACTCGCTTCATCTTAACCTCCTAATTGTTTAGAGTGTCACAATTTCAAACCAAAACATCGGATTATCTCCCACCCCATGTAATAAGTATCTAATTTTATCTATCTTTTTTATATTGTCAATACTTTTTTTCATCATCTGGAGAGAGAAATCGACTATATTCTTCAGACTACTGCCGGTCTTTTTCCATCTCTAATTCAATCAATACCTGATTGGCGTCGACTTTGGCACCGGCCTGGATATTTACTTTTTTTATCTTCCCTTTCATCGGCGAGCGCATCTGATTCTCCATCTTCATCGCCTCAACAATCACCAGGATCTGACCCGGTTCAACCTCTTGACCCTCTTCTACCTCTACTTTCACTACAACCCCGGGCATAGGTGCGGTAATTAAGTTATCCACCGGATGTTCAATCACCGCCTTCAACTCTGCCTCCTGCACCACTTCAACCTCATAGATCTTTGAACCCCGGGCTAAATAAATCTTCTTCTCATCATAAACTGTATAGATATTGTATCTTTTATTGCTGATGGTTAAGTATAATTGATTCTCACTGATAAATCTTCCCTCGGCCTGATAATTCTGGTCACCAATCGCGATCAAGTACTTTCCTTCTTTCTCTTCGATCGTGCCGTTTATTGGCTGCCGATTGATCCTGAGGTTAAACTTCATCTACCTATCTCCCAATCACCGATGGTTAACCAGGGGTCGGGAAGAGACTTTTCCAGTAAATTCAATCTTTTCTGACCGATCTTCATCTGTGTTAGGATAGCGCTGGCAACAACAATCGGTTCTGGTATGGTCTCGATTTCCGTTTGAACTTTTTTTCTTTCAAAATACTTATCGACAAAATGGGTTGAGATACGACCGGCTCTATAATCGCCATCCATTAAAACATCCTTGAGAAAACTGACGGTCGATTTAATACCGAGAATGACATAGTCATCAAGTGCAGCAATCAATCGCTGCCGGGCGATCTCTCTTGTCTCTCCCCAGGCGATGAGTTTAGATAGTATCGGATCGTAATAGGGACTGATCTCAATTCCCGAATAGAGGCCTGAGTCACAACGGATACCAGGGCCAGTTGGTTCCCGGACAAAAATAATCTTGCCCGGAGAGGGAATAAAATTATTAGCCGGATCCTCCGCATAAATTCGACACTCAATGGCATGACCCCGCTGCCTCAGTTCATTCTGTCTTATCGACAGCCGCTCACCCGAGGCGATCAATATCTGTTGCCGGACAAGATCGATGCCGGTGACCATCTCGGTAATGGGATGCTCAACCTGGAGTCGAGCATTAACTTCGAGGAAGTAGAAATTTCTATTGCGGTCGAGAAGAAATTCAACGGTCCCGGCATTGGTATAACCAACTGCCTGAGCAACCTTAACCGCGGTCGCTCCCATCTTAGCCCTTAAGTCCTCATCCATTATGGTTGATGGGGTCTCTTCAATAATCTTCTGATGGCGTCGCTGAATCGAACACTCCCGTTCAAAGAGATGAATGATATTACCATACCGATCACCGAGTATCTGAAACTCAATATGGCGTGGTTCATCAATATACTTTTCCAGATATATTGATTCATCGCCGAAGGAAGATTTTGCCTCACGCATACCGGCCGCAACCGCATCTTTGAGTTCACTTTCCGAACGAACAATCCGCATTCCCTTTCCCCCTCCTCCCAGTGAAGCCTTGATAATCACCGGATAACCTACCTCCTGTGCCCCTCTTAAAAAATCATCCATATCCCTTCCAACAAACTGCATCCCCGGAATAATCGGTATTCTCTCTTTAACCACGGTATTGCGCGATTCAACTTTATCGCCGACCAATTTAAGGGCCCGGGCATCAGGGCCGATGAATGTAAGCCCGGCATCTTTACACCGCTGGGCAAATTGATAATTCTCAGCAAGAAATCCATAGCCCGGGTGGATACCATCACAGTTGGTCTCCAGTGCTGCCTTAATGATATTATCAATATTGAGATAACTCTCAAGCGGTGCCGGGCCGCCAATACAGACTGCTTCATCTGCCATCTGGACATGAAGCCCATCCCGATCGATCGATGAATATACCGCGACAGTCGGGATCGACATCTCCCGGCAGGCGCGGATAATCCTTACTGCAATTTCACCGCGATTGGCAATCAATATCTTTCTCAGCATAGAATCGCTCACACTCTCTTAATTTATGGTCTAATTTAAGTGACTGGTAGATATCCCGGGCGACCATGAGGTAACGGTCAACAGTCTTGCTCTCTTTACCAAATCTTTTAAGCAGGGCTGCATAATTTAAACTTGTGTCCGCAAGGAGTCGCTTCCGCCCAATTTTATCGAATAGTTCAATTGCCTTTTGATAATTTTCCGCCGATCGGGTAAAATCGGCTTTAGTAGCATAAATCTTGCCGTAAACAAAATAACAATAGGCCTCACCCGATTTTGACCCTAACTCTCGGGCATACCTCAGGGCGTTGTCAACATATTCCAATATCTGCTCGAGATGAAATTCACCTTTGGCCAGCGCCAATTGAACCATAAGGAGATACCAGGTTTTTAAAACATCTTTACTTTGAATCTCACCAATAACCTTCTCTGCCCTTAATAAATATTCTTCAGCCTTACGCAATTCTCCCATCTCAAGGTATACATCAGTTAGAGAACAGCACGCTTCACCGATCCGAAACTTATCCTGTGAATCCTCAGCAGTCTTTAAAAATTTCTGAATCTCTTCAATCGCCCGGGCATATCTGCCCATCTCCTTATAGACATTGCCCAGACAACCATAGGCTAAGCCAATGCTCTTCTCACTACCACACTCTTCGGCAATGGCCAGATCTTTAAGATAGAAGTCAATCGCCTTTTCGTATTCACCTTTATAGAAATGGATATCGCCTAAATTATTGTAGGCAATGCCTGAACCATTTTTATGGCCGATCTCTTCACATATCGCCAATTTTTTCTGAAAAAGTTCCTGCGCCCGTTCATAATCGCCCTGATCCATATAGACCAGACCTAAATTATTCAGGGCAATGCTCACTCCGCGTTTGTAATCTAAGTCGATGTAAATATCAAAGCTCTCTTTATAAAATTGAATTGCCCTCTGGTAATCACCTTTTACCCAGCAGGATAATCCTAAATTGTTATAGGCACGTGCAATTATCCGCTTCTTCTCCTTTTCATCGATATTAAAACCCTTGACGATCTCAATCTCCTTCATCGTCTCTTCGATCGCCTTATCGATCATTCCTAATGTCCGATAGGTCGAACATCGGAATATCCGGATCTCTGACCGTTCAAGCATATCATCGAGTGAGTCACCCCTGATCTCAGCTTCAGCCTTATCCAGCATCTTCAACCCTTCATCGGTCTTACCCCGCTCACTCAATATGAGGGCAATCTTCCTTTTCGCTCTTGCCTTAACAGATCCCTCGCGGGCATATGCGGTGATTAAACTAAAATGGTCGATTGCCCGATTGTAATCACCTTTTATGTCGTATAAATCACCCAGGGCTTCGTTGGCAACAATAAAATCCTGGTAGTGACTATCCATATTTTGCTTAATAAAAACCAATGCATTTTGGAAATTTCTGATTGCCTCATCATTGGCCCAGCGTTCCTTTGCTTTTTTACCGGCCCTTATTAACCACTCAATTGCCTTCTCCGGATCATTACTATTGTTGTATTGGTGAGCAATTACTTCGGTCAACTCTTCTAATCGGTCGGGGTATCTCTTCTCAATTAACGAACCGATCTGTCGGTGTAGTTCCATACGCTTCTTCTTCAAAAGCGTCTGGTAGACAACTTCATGGACAACCGGGTGGCGAAACTGATAGCAGTATTTAGAATCCACGCGTTCCTGTTTAATAAATTCGAAGGCCTCTAAGGTGCTGAGATGAAGACTCAAAATTAGAGAGTCAACATTACAGAGGGCTTCAAGGATATCTATTTCAAAATTTTTTCCAATCACTGATGCCAGCTGGAGAACCTCTTTCAGTTCGGCTTCCAGCCGATCGAGCCGGGCAATAATTACCGACTGGACTGTATCCGGAATTTTAATCGAAGCAACATCGGTTGTTAACCGCCATACGCCATCAGTGAAAACCAGAAAGCCTGCGTCGATCAGGGAACGGATAATCTCTTCAAGAAAAAATGGGTTACCTTCAGCCTTGGCCAGTATCCGGTCTTTAAAGTTTTCAGTAATACCAGGGATTTTCAGAAGGTTATAAACCAGCATCGAACTTGCTTCATATTCCAGTGGTTTGAGGGTAACCTCAAGAAATATACTATTCAACCCCTTACCAATTCTTTCTTTTACTCGATAACACTCGGTGCCACGTTCGATGCGCGAAAGACAGATAAAGGCTACGGCCGGTAGATCGGATGATTGGATAAGATATTCAAGAAGTTCCAGCGATTCGGGGTCAATCCAATGATAATCTTCAATAATGATGAGGACCGGTTCTTTGCGGGCAAAGGCATCGATCAATCTCCGCATACTTGAAAAGATTTGAATCTTAATACTACCCGGATCAAGATATTTTACTTTTTCATCCAGTTCCCCTTCGAAACGGATCGCAAACATATAAGCAATGTAGGGCAATATCTCTTTATAACTTTCACCCAGGATTTGGGGGCCTAGACTGAGAAGTTTCTCTCTGATACTATCGTTTGAATCCTTCTCTGAAATATTAAACATACTTCTCAAAATACTCAAAAAGGGATGGTAAAAAAGGCTCTTGCCGTAAGAAAGGCACCTCCCTTCAAATACGGTGAAGGGCCGCTTTTCTCTATCAAGTGATTTTATCACCTCGGCAACGAGCCGGGATTTCCCAACACCCGCTTCGCCCGTGACAAAGATAACCCTCTTTTCTCCCGAAGATGACTCACTGATAGTTTTTCGTAACAACTCCAGTTCGCGGTCACGGCCGACCATCGGTGAGTATAATTCTTGAATCCCCCGTTTGGGTAACGGCTTAGATTTTATTCGGAGCAGTTTAAATAGACGAACCGGCTGATCAATCCCTTTTATCATCTGTGACTCAATCGGTTCATAGTCAAAAAGATAACGGGTCATACGATAGGTTACTTCAGAAGTTAAGATTTCACCATTTTGTGCCCGATCCTTAAGTCGCGAAGCAAAATTGACAACATCGCCCATCACCGAATACTCACGCTTCTCGGCAGTCCCAACCTCACCCACATAGACTGTTCCGGTGTGAATACCGATATGGAGACCGAGGGTATTCTCGATCTTGAGTTTCGATCTTAATGACTTATTTATCTCGGGGAGATAGGCCATCATCTCCAGCGCCGCTTTGACTGCCCGCTCTGGATCATCTTCAAGTGCTTGAGGCAATCCAAAAAGGGCAATAACCAGATCCCCTTCATATTTATAGATTGTGCCTCCCTGATTTATGATTGCTCGATTTAAGTATTCGAAACAGAGATTAGCCACATCCCGGACCTCTTCTGGATCCAGTCTCTTTGAAATTGCGGTAAACCCTGAAAGGTCAGCAAAAACCAGACTCAAAAATCTCCGTTCACCTTCGATACCGCTTTTAATAACTCTATCTTTTCCCATTATCTTTGAATAAATTTTGCCAATCTGGCTTTCTTTTTTCAAGAAAAGCCGCCATACCTTCCTGGGCTTCAGGCGAGGTCCTCAATTGAGCAATAACCTCTGCGGTAAACCTTCGGGCGTCTTCAAATGATATCTGTGAAACTCTACTTAGGAGTTCTTTACACTTTTTTATTGCCTCAGGCCCGCTCGATAATAACTGATTAACCATCTCGTCGACCGCCTTATCGAGTTCTTGAGCCGGGACAATCTTATTGATCAGTCCTGCCGCCAGCGCCCTCTCGGCGGTAATTCTCTCACCAGTCAGAAAGAATTCGCGACATCTTCCTTCGCCACACTTTTTAATTACATAAGGGGAAATGCAGGCCGGAATCAATCCAAGTTTCACTTCACTAAAACTGAATTTTGCGTCAACGGCAGCAATCGCTATATCACAGACTGCAACCAGACCGGTCCCACCCCCAATCGCCGCCCCCTGAACCCGGGCAATGGTTGGTTTAGGGGATGAGTAGATGAGGTAGAGCATCTCAGCCAGTTCGAGCGACTCTTTAAGATTCTGTTCATAGGAATAATCTTTTATCTCTCTCATCCAGTTCAGATCGGCACCGGCACAAAAGGATTTTCCTTCACCCTTCAGGATAACAACCTTTAAATCATCGATCCCTTTTATTTCATTGAAGACACCTGCCAATTCATTAATCATCCTGCGGTTGAAGGCATTGTGGACTTCGGGTCGGTTAAGGGTTACATAGCCAATTGCATCTTTAACAGAAAAGGTTATGGTCTTGAGGACTGACTCAGACACAGAAGATTATAGCCAGAAATAGCCCTTTGTCAAGGAGGTGAGTATGTATGTAGCAATAATCAAAATTACTATTGACAAATTTTTTATTCTGGTTAAAATCGTTTAATCTTGAAAACCGGCCTGGTTGAAAATCGAAAGTTTCAACCCTAGTGGAGATAAGAAAAGCGCATCGTTCAAGGGGCCGGTCAGAGATTATGCTCCGTGGAAACGGAGTGATGAATAATGCTGTAGGAGGTTTTATGAAGAGACTTGGCTGTCTCTTATCTATCCTCTTATTAACTGCCGTAATTACTTTTGCAGGTGAACTGATTCAGCAGATGACCTTCTCACCCAGTGACCTTGCTATCACTCAGGAAAAGGGTTATACCAGACTCAATTATGGTCTTTATCCTAACTATGATGATGTGGTTGGTAATCCGGCGCTTCCTGAACTCCCGCTCTATGTTGTCATTCCACCCAGTGCAGTTGTTACCAGCTTCGAGGTCTTATCCGCCGATGTCCACACCCTTCAGGGTGACTATCTTGTCATCCCGGCCCAGAATACCCGACCCTTCTCAGTAATGGAAGAGCCGCCTTTTGTTGAGCCGAATAAAGAGGTTTACAATTCGAAGGCAGTCTGGCCTGAGAATATTGTCCAGTACCACTCTACCGGAAACAAAGGTGGTTTCCAGATCGGTGCATTCCGGGTATATCCAGTAAGATATATACCGGCAGAAAGGAAACTCCTCTTCTGCACAAACCTGAAGGTCAAGATAACCTATCAGGAAGGTGTGGTTGAGCCATTACGGAGAACCGAGCGCCAGATCGAGGTCCACAGTGCTGGCCTGACCGGTCTGGTAGCAAATCCTCAGGATATCAAACGTTTCAGCCCACCGCTCAGAACCGGATTGATCTCTTCGCCCTTCTTACCCGCAGGGAACTATGAACATATCATCCTGACCCCGACTGCTTACAAGGATACTTTCAAGGTTTTTGCCGACTGGCGGACCAAAAATGGAATCCCTTCACGCGTCTTCTGTATTGAATCCACCGCAACCTATCCTGGTGCTGATGTTGCAGAAAAGATGAGAAACTTTTTGCGTGATGCTGATACGACCTGGGGTCTGATCTTTGCCTTCATCGCCCGGACTGATGCCCATCTTACGAGCGGCACAAACCGTCAATATCGGAACTGCTGGGCGTACTATTCTGGTTCCTATCAAGATACACTGCCCTGTGATATGTACTTCTCCGACCTCTGGCGCGGCACAAACCGGGTTACCTATACCTGGGATGGAAATCGTAATGGCCGGTATGGTGAAGCAAATGATACAATCGACTACTACTCTGATATCTATGTCGGTATGGTCACACTCGATGATATGGGTCAGGCAAGAAACTGGATGAGAAAAGTCCTCCGCCATGAAGGTCCAACAACTGACAGTACTTATTTTGCCAAAGTACTGTTGATGAATGGTGTCACCTTCTCGGATAGTTTCTTGAACCGCATTGCCGAGGCAACGCCTGCCAACTGGATCGACTGCAAGATGTATCTAAGTGGTGCTGGTGGTATTACGCCTACGACTCAACGAGTTATAGATTCGATAAATGCCGGTTACGGATACTTCTGTATCATCGCCCATGGAACCGTCACTTCTTTCTATGTCAACAACACAGAACAGTATACGGTTGCCAATGTGAGCCAGCAGAATAATCTGAATAAATTAAACACGGTTATTGCAGTCAGCTGCCATCCTGGCGCCTTTGATCAGGGTGATGAGTGTCTGGCTGAGACCATGGCAGTCTATCCGGGTGGTGGCTATATCAACATTATGATGAACTCCCGTTATGGCTGGGTCGCAGTTGCTGAACTCTACAATACCTACTTCATGCACAATATCCTGCCCAAAGGGTCGCATCCGGATACGGTCCGTTATCCCTGCTTTGGCGATAAGTATGTCGGGCAGTCACTTGCCCGGGTAAAAGACCGTCTGGTCTATAAGTATCCTCGCCCCGGGATTGGCACCGATTCAAGCCGCTGGCGCTGGGAGTCCTACGAAAAGAACCTCTTTGGTGACCCGGCCGGTTTCTGCCACACAACCAGACCGATCCGCTCGATGCGGGTAACACATCCAGCCACGATTCGCACCGGCTCACAGGTTGTCAGGGTGTCGGTCGATGTCAGTGCCTTTGCCCCGGTCGATTCGGTCCTGATCACACTCTGGAAAGGAACCGAAGTCTATGCCCGTGGCTACACCAACACCTCGGGCTATGTCGATCTCACGGTCAATCCAACAACTGCTGGCCAGATGTCGGTGACCGCTAACAAGCGTAATTATCGTACCTATGAAGGAACCATTCAGGTAACAACCGGTGTTGCCGAAGAGGATAACCCAGTTCTTCCCACCCACTTCGCCCTCGGTCAGAGCAAACCGAATCCATTTGGCAAGATTACAAGCATCAACTACCAGACGCCACATACGGTTAAGACCAGACTGACAATCTATGATGCAAGTGGACGGACTGTTCGGACCCTGATCGACCGGAAAGATAATCCGGGCTGGTACACCGTCAACTGGGATGGCAGGGATGATCGTGGACTCGAATGTTCAGCCGGTATCTACTTCTACCGCCTCGAGGCAGGAAACTATACTGCTACCCGAAGCCTGGTCATTGTCCGGTAAACGGTAGAATGCATCTTGAAGGGCCGCCTCGGGCGGCCCTTCTTTTTTTCAAGTTAATACCGGGCATAATCCTTGACACTTACAAATCCCTGACTATAATCTTCTTATGAGAGAACTGTCTCTTTCCCTGCTTTCTTTAAGTATAATATGGGCGCAGACCTCGCCCGATAACTTCTACAAAAGGCTTACCCCCGGACTCAGTGGGACACTGGCCTTAACCAATTTCTCAAAACCTTCAAATCTTGGTGGCCTGGGCCATCTTCAATTTCGTCTGGGCGGAACCGACCTTTTCTTTAAATATCCAACTTATGGTGAATGGGCATACATCCCTTCGATTACCACCACAGTTGAAATGGGCATATTTAAGGGTAGAAGTCATAGCCAGATTGTCTCGGGAATTTTTGCATTGGACCTGGTCACCCGGTTGGGTCTTTATCCCAAACAGCCGCGAACCTCAACATCCCGATTTTTCTACGGAGCCGGGGTAAAGATTGGATTATTAAAGAATACGCTGATTACTCCGGCAGTATCGATCCGCTTAGAATATATCCAAATTAATGACCTTTTCTTTGGGTATCAGGATCCCAATCTTGAGGCAACTTATGACAAACTGCGAATCTTTAATGGATCGCTTGGTATTGGTAAACAGATCTACGGACTCTACCCCTATATATCAATTGGTGGTCTGTATAATATGATTGAAGGTAGATATATCCAGCGAGCCCTCCCTGCACCAGAATTTGTAACTTACGAAGAGAAGTTCGGCTCTTTTGCCGGGTTTATTGGCTGTGAATGGAAGATCCTATTTTTAAAGTTGAACTCCGAGATTCTCTTTTCCGGGACAAAACCCGGTATCGCAATCGGTCTGGGCAATGGGTTATAAAATTTTACTGAGTATCACCATATCTATCCTGATCTCTTCAGCCTGGCTTTACGAACCCGGGGCAACCGGTATGACCTTCTTAAAACTGGGAATTGGAGCAAGACCAGTGGCAATGGGCAATGCCTTCAATGCGGTCAGCGATGATGGCAATGCCATCTTCTGGAATCCAGCCGGTTTTGGTATATCGCGCGACTTCCATCTCACGGGTATGGGTATGAATATGTTAGGATTTGTAAATTATTTTTCCCTCGGTAGTCTTATACCAGTGGGCAGATTCGGCGGCATCGGTGTTGGTGCCTCCTACCTCTTTGCTCAGGATACCCGCTACAGTGAAATGGGTGAGGAGTTAGGAAGTTTCACTAATTCTGACCTGTTGATCGGTCTTGGTTACGCATATCCTTTTATCTCATCGCTCTCTGGCGGTGCATCAATGAAATTCATTCGCAGCCAACTTGCTGAGTATTCTGCTTATTCTTTTACAACCAATGTCGGTATCATCTTCAGTCCAATTAAATATATCTATCTCGGTTCAAGCATCCGCGATCTTGGCCCACCCCGAAGATTTATCAGTGAATGGGAATATCCACCAACCAATCTCAGAAATGGCATAGCATTGAAGATACCTATTGAGGAGAGCCAGATTACCATCTCCTCAGATCTTTCGGTCTATCCCGATGTCTCACCAACCTTTTCGGCCGGGGGTGAGTTAGCATTAAGACTCAGCCAGATGATGAAGAAGATTTCCGGGCAACCGCTTTCCGGAATATTTATTCGTTGCGGTTATCAGTCTGGTTACCACCTTGGAAACTGGGGCGGACTCTCTTTCGGCCTGGGAATTGAATATCAGGTATATACCAATCTCTTTCTAATCCTTGATCTGGTCTATTTTTCATATGGTTACCTTGGCGAATCAGAACGGGTCTCGCTCTCTTTACGGTACGCGCCCAGCATAGCGCGTCGGTCGAAGAGCGGTAAGCGCCCCGGGCGTTCCAGACGATAAAACCTTCTGCCCCGGCCAGGAGCGCACCAAAGATCTGAGTAAATATGTAGTCCGAACCGAACTGTGGGGCAATATAATTGAAACCCTGAATATAAGGAACAACCTTCACTTCAGCATCAACCTGTTCGATGGCACGCAATGTGCTCTCATAATAGATGAGAAATGAACGCCAGATATCGTCGATCTCTTTCTTAAAATGTTGAGAAAAATGTGATGGATAAAGCATCGGATAGAGGTAGTCAATATATTTAGCCATCTTTTCAATATTCTGCCCTTCTTGCTTTAACTGAGTCCAGATGGAATAGCCAAAGACACAGACTCCAACCTCACCGCCTTCACGCTTTACGACCTTCTGAACCCTCTCCAGAAAATTACTGATCGCTTCCTCTCTGCTACCCTTAATTTTTGAATATCGACAGGCCTTAAGATCTCCATCAGTTGGGAATCTCACATAGTCCAGTTGAATACTCTTTATCCCTTTCTTTAATAACTCTTCAATAATTGAAATATTATAATCCCAGACCTCTTCAAGATAAGGATTGACCCAGAAGTTCCTCCCATCATCTCTCCATAGACAGCCAAGCCTGTGTCTTATCCCATAATTTTTATACCGGGCCAATTGATTGTCCTTAAATATGACCAGTCGGGCGATAAGTTTAACATTATGTTCTTCAGTCAATCTAATCAATGTATCAAGATTTATAAAATTACGAACCGCTTTTATCTTTCGGGCAATTTCGTTTTCTGATGGAAAGACAATGAGCCCCAGATCACTTTTTAAATCAACCACAATGGTATTTATGTACCCACTATCGGCCCAGGTCAGGACATTTTTAAGATAAGCCCGATCCATTGCCCGGTTTGGATTTAAGTAAATGCCTCGGATCGGCGCCGGATCAGCGACCCAGAAAGTTGAGAGGACAATCAGAGCAGAGAGGTTCATTTTTAAGACAGTAAGTCTTGCCCAGACGAACGATCAAGGCGTGGAATTCATTAAAGACCTTGACTTCCGATTTTAAACTTTTGATAAAAAAATCCTGAATCTCATCATAGCTTGCATCTTCTTTTATAATATTATGGCGTAAAAGAAATCTCCTGGTATAGGCATCAACCACAAAGACCGGCCGATTCAGAGCGTACAATAGAATCGAATCAGCAGTCTCAGGTCCAATGCCATTTATTGCCAGCAATTCCCGGCGCAATCTTCCGGTCGGCAATCTCTCCATCCTTTTGATTTCACCCTGATAATTTTCATCGAGATAACTCATACAATTTAACAGACGCCGCGCCTTGACATTATAATAGCCTGCGGGTCTGATAAGCCGGGCAATCTCTTTCCGTTTTTTTAAAATCATTTTAACATCTAACAGCTTCGCCTTTTTTAAATTCTTAATCGCCTTTTCGACATTAGGCCAGGCGGTATTCTGGGTAAGAATAGCACCAATTATCACCTCTAAGGGGCTATCTCCCGGCCACCAGTGCTGGGGACCAAAATGTTTTAAGAGGGTTTGATAGATATCAGAGACCTTGATATTCCTGGAGTTTAAAAATCGAGTCACCCGTAGAATAGAAGGTAATCAGCCCGACATCGGGCGCATAGTATTCAAAATATCTGGTACTATCAAAATATGTATAGAAACTCGAATTTATCCGGCAAACATTCAAAACTTCGACCTTATAGACATCATCAAAAATACCGGCGGGCACTTCAATCCTTCCTGACCTTTTGTCGCCGTCCATCGGTTCGGCCAATCCGATCACCCTACCGTTGATCCGGTGGTCAATCCTGACCTTAACCCCACCAATATCTATTGAGTCATAAAAGAGGTCCTCCCAGGTGTTACCCGTAATCAGCGGTAATTCAATCCATTTTCGATAACGGGCCTCGATCTCATATTCAAATCCTCCATAAGGCACTTTTATATCAAAAAAACGGTATATGCCTTCTGGTTGTTTAGATCGATATTCAGCTATGCCATTGATAACAAATACCACCGCATCATAATCAAACCAGGTCGTCTCCGCTTCAACCTGAATATATATATCCCGACTTTGAGATTTATAGAGCCAGCCCGCACCGACTTTAACTGGATAATAGTCTGCACCGGACCTGCAGATAATGTGGTCATCACAACAGAAGAAGAGTAAAAAGATCAAAGTCAGAAGAATCCGGTGTCTATTTTTTAAGAAATAAATACTACAGGACATAACCAATCCTTAACGCAATAAAAGATATTATTGGAGCAGTGGTAAAATCCGACAATCCCCTGAAATTTATGCCTGGTGCTATTAAGACCTGTTCGAAATTTACTGGAAAACCGATATTAAAATCATAGACGAGACTGAACCCCTTTTCCTGACCAGTATTCAGTTCACGCCTGATCCTTCCGCCTCCAATTCGGGCCATAAACTGAATAAATTTTACCCTCCGGGAAAATCCGGCCAGGAATGAATAATCCTCAAGAAGATATTCGCTATTTGTTGTATTAAAATTTTCAAGCCCGGCAGCAATCTCTAAGTTATATCCTCCCAATTTTCTGTTCAAAAATAGGTTTATTATCTGACTGGATGAAACCTGATTATATAGACCGGCCACCGGGATACCCGCACCAGTTTCAATCCCGATCGAAATTGAAAAGAGCGCAACAAGGAGATAAATTTGCATAAGAAGACATCTTACTCATTTTTTATAGTTTGTCAATCAATATTCTAACCGGGGGACGAATCTATTGACACAAATCAGGTCCTGCATAGAATTGTTAGCGTGAAAAAACTGATCGCCATTTCTACTGAGATTGGAAGGGGGCATCCGAATTATTTAGACGGTGTGGTAGAAATTCTTACCAGAAAAATTGGCCTGCCGGTCAAGGTCTATAGTGTTTTTGAAATTGGCTCTGGTACATCAATCCGGTGCTGGCAGTTGATCAAAAAATTTTATGAACTGGGTAGTAGGGGAGGAATGCTCACCCGGATATACAATCTAATTCGTTCCCGTCCGGTCCAAAAAGGAAAATTGCTTGAAATCTTAGGCCAGGACCTCACTCGAACCTTTGGAAAATTCCGCGGTATATGCCTGGTCGAACATCCAATTGTTGCTGCCATCTTGCAGGAACTGAGCAGGGTCTATTATATTCATGGTGAAGTTGCCGCGCCAATTTCCAGCGCAATCCCCTGGCCAGCAAAAATATTCGTGCCGCTTGAATATACTAAAAATAGATTCCTCCAATTTGGCATTGAACCGAAACGGATTTCAGTTACCGGCCTGATGATTGAACCCGGACTTATCCGGAAAGCAAAAAAATCGATCTCAGAAAGGATTGAACGAATTAGATCGCAAACCGATTTAACAGTTGGTTTCTTTACCTCGGGCGCCTATCCCCCGGTCCACATCAAAATTATCATAGAAGCCATTAGATCTTTAAGTTCAGGTAATATCAAGAAGGTCCTCTTTACCGGATACAATCCCGCAAAATTAAAGATGATTATCAGAAGATTGAAAGACCGGGGGTTAGAAGTCTTTTATCTCCTGCATAGAACCGGAAAGTTTCACCCCCATAAAATTAATATTGTCTATGCAATCGATCGGATCAATGATACGAAACGGACAATCGAATTATTGCCCCGGATCGATGTTGCAGTCTCAGCCCCTCATGAAAGGATAAACTGGTCCTTAGGTCTCGGACTGCCGATCTTTGCCCTGATGCCGGCGATCGGTCCGTTTGCAATGGAAAATTATCATTTTGCCCTGAAAGAGGATACTGTCTACCCGCTGGATATCAATAATGCTCACCGATTTGGAACGATTCTTGAGAATATGCGCCAGGATGGTTCTTTGGTCAGGATGGCCCAAAATGGTTTTGGTAAGTATGCAATTGACGGCTGTCAAAAGGCAGGGGAAGAAATTCTTTCTGATCTCGAATCTTAAATTTTTTAATCAGGTCTAATCTCTTAACCAGACTCTCAGTTGAGTCTGTGCCTTTACCCGCTGGTTCTGATAACGGGCAGGATTAAAACGATACTGACGAACTGAATTTAATATGGCACTGTCCTGTCGGAGATTACCTGATGACCTGATAAGATTTGCATCGATGACGTTGCCAAATGTATCAATCACAACATTGACTGTGACCTCGCGCCGGAGTTGTCTTAAATCTTGATCAGCAAGGATCTTTACTTCAACCGAATCGATCAACTGCGGAGCCACATCATAAGTTAAGAGTAATTCTTCGTCATAAGCGGTTTTTGCTTCTGATGAATATACAGGAGGGGTAGCAGCGCCGGTCCCGCGCGGAATAAATTCCTCAGCCGGTCTTTTCATTCTTTCAAGTTTATCGGCCAGATTTGGGGTTGCAGGTCGGACGGCCTTAGTCACCCCGGTCCTGGGTGACACCTCTTTGCCCCTGGTTTCACTCTTTACAACCGGGCTGGCTTTTTCTTTAAGCGTTAACTCATTTTCGGCCGGAGGAGGCGAGGCCGGAGCCGGCCGGGTCTCTGCCTCTTCAATCTTCCGGGTTGTGATTATCCTGCCCTCTTCACTCCTAAATATTATATAAAGGCCGATGCTGGCGACAAAGAGTATCACCGCGGCCGAAACAACCTGGGGCCAGAACTGGAAAAAGGGTATTCTCTTTTTATGATTCAACTGTTCCTGGGCAATCTTCCTTCGAATTCTCAGAGTAAGTTCATCAAGGGATTCAGGCGCAGGTTCGAGAGGTTTAACCAATAGACTCAATTCCTGGATCTTAATCAATCTTTCGTATTCGCGACGACATTCACCACATTCTCTAAGGTGTTTTTCGATCTTGATCCGATCTTCAGCAGCGAGTTCATTGTCGATATATCTATTGATCAATTCATTAATTTTTTTATTATGCATTACTGAATTACTCCTTGAGCAATTAAAATCTCTTTTAATTTTTCCCGGGCCCGGCTCAATCTCGACATAACTGTGCCGATTGAGATATTTAAAGTCCGGGCAATCTCTTCATAACTGAACTCCTCATAAGTTCTCAGAATAAATACCGCCTTCTGCTCGGATGGTAACTGCTCCAGGGCGCTCTTTATCTTCTCTTTTAATATTGACTCATTTGCCTTATTTACCGGGTTGGTCGTCTTGTCCACCACCAGTCGGGGTGGGAGACTATCCAGCGACACCGATTTTGTTGTCTGTTTCTTTAGATGGTTAATACTTAAGTTCATTGCAATACGGTAGATCCAGGTCGAAAAATGGTATTTCTCATTAAAACTTCCTATACTGTGAAACGCCCGGATAAATGTATCCTGAACCAGATCTTCAGTGTCAGAGACATTATGAACCATACGATAGATTGCAACATAGATACGCCTTTGATAGGATCTAACAAGTTCTTCAAAAGCCTTGAGATCACCATCTTTAACCTTCCTGACCAGTTCAATCTCTTCTTCGTATTTCATTAATTATACATTTAAAAAGTGAAAAAATTCCGTCAAAAGACGAGTTTTTCGACCTCTTTTAGTGCCTCTTCAAATATTGCCAGGCCCTGATCCGCCTCACTCTTTGTTAAAATTAGTGGTGGACTAATTCTTAAACAGTTAAACCCTGCACTATAAAGAATCAGCCCTTTCTTAAAACAGGTTCCGGTAAATATCTGAGGCAGCCCTTTACCATCTCTGGTTAGCGAGCGGGGAAACTTTTCCTTAGTTCTTTTATCCTTAACCAACTCGATACCGATCATAAGGCCAAGTCCCCGCACATCACCAATAATTCTCGATTTTTCAGCCAGCTCCATCAGCCTCTCTTTCATATATTTACCGACCCTTGCCGCATTATCGACCAGGCCATTCTTGATGAGTTCGATACTTTTGATTCCCGCGGCACAGGCAACTGGATTGCCACCAAAGGTGCTTCCATGCGAACCTTTTTTCCAGGCACGTTGATCCACCTTTTCGTCCATCATCTCAGCCCGGGCGATGACCGCACCCAGGGGTAGGCCTGAAGCAATTGCCTTGGCAATGCAGAGAATATCCGGTTCAACCCCCCAGTGTTCAATCGCAAACATCTTTCCGGTCCGGCCGAGGCCACACTGAATTTCATCGAGCACATAACAGATTTCGTATTTTTTAGTGATTGCCCGGAGGAGTCTATGAAACTCGGGCGGTGGAACGATATAACCACCTTCACCCTGAATTGTCTCAACAAATATTCCGGCAACATCTTCCGGATCGACCAGTT
This sequence comes from Caldifarciminota bacterium, assembly GCA_965648915.1. Classification (GTDB taxonomy): domain Bacteria; phylum Hydrothermota; class Tepidihabitantia; order SM23-42; family CAYGYG01; genus CBFGIV01. Next base: position 78,463 of record CBFGIV010000003.1, read on the forward strand.
GTTCAAAAATCACCTCAGTGAGAAAGGCGATGCAGGGTAGAAGCGGGATACCATCAATCGTCTCCTTACGCCGGCAATCCGGGTATTTAAGATTAAATGGACAGCGGTAACAATAAGCAAATGGGATATGAGTAACCTCAGGGATGAGGGGCGCAAAGTGTGCCTTCTGGACTTTTTTACTTCCGGAGAGTGTCATACCGGCAAAGGTCCGGCCATGAAATGCACCCAGAAAGGCAATCATCTTCGGTCGACGGGTAAAGTTACGGCTTATCTTAATCGCCGCCTCCAGCGTCTCAACCCCGGAATTGGCAAAATAGACCCGTTTGTCAAAATTCCCGGGTGTGAGGGGCAGTAATTTTTCAGCCAGTTCAAGCTGGGGTAGATAATAGAAATCGCTCCCCGAGATATGAAGAAGTTTCTCTGCCTGTTCTTTTATTACTTTAACAACATCAGGATGACAATGGCCGGTACCGCAAACCGCAAACCCCGCACCAAAGTCGATATATTCCCGACCATCGACATCGTGGACAATAACACCTTTTGCATAATCAACAACCAGTGGGATCTCGGGTGTGCGCGTGTTGGCGCCAAACATAACTTTCTGGTCGCGTTCGATAATCTTCCGGGCATTAGGACCGGGTTGAGGCGATTGATAGTCAATAGTCATATTCTGTCTCCTTTCAAGATCGATTATAATCATAATTAATCTGCGGTCAAGGACGATCTATTTTATTCGAGAGTGCTTTATAAAACTTCGCACTGCCTACAAACTCTTGACAATGGTCAGTTAATGGCTATATTTTGATCATATATGTTTACTTTCTGTATCGCACTATCTCTCTTTATGAATTATATCAAGCTCCATGGTGATACGGTGATGTTTTATAACCATGACTCAACCCTGATTAAAAAGATTGTCTTAAAGTGTAGCCAGGAGAATAAGTTTGTAAACGGCAGATCGGTCTCGATCACCACGATTGAGAAGGCCTATCTTTCGGAAAACGGAAAATATCTTATCCTGTTTCATCTCAAGACCAACGATTCAGTAATTGAAAGCTGGGTAAGGTTTATTGACCATGAAGGAAAAATTATTATCCAGCGTTCAACATCGGGGAGATATCAGTATGATCCTTACACTTCCTTAGCTCATAATCTCGGTTTTGCCATCGTTGTTTTGACCGATTTTTATCGCCATAACCCGGTTCTTTTCCTTATAAATAATAAGGGGCAGATAAAAAAGCTATCCCGCTCAAAATGGCATGGAATTGCCGGTGTCTCGGCATCAGATAATGGGAAATTTCTGGCATTCAATGTCCGTCGTAAAGAACGGAAATATGTCTGGGATTGTCTCCTATTTATCGATTTAGAAAAAAGTCAAGAATGGACCTACACCTTTTCCGATTGTCTCTCCTGTGGTCGATCCAGTGGATTAAAATTTAATCTGAATAACGAAGGGACAACAAGCGTGGTATTTAAGAATGAAACCTATCTCTTCGCCCGGGATGGCCGAATTCTAAGGATCAATTCTTTATGAACTTTTATCTTAATACTCGAGCCGTTCGAATTCTTCTTTACTCGCCCCGCATTCCGGGCAACCCCAGGCATCGGGTAATTCCTCCCAGAATGTCCCGGGTTCGATACCATTCTCCGGATCACCTTTTTCTATATCATATATATATCCACATACAATACACTGCCATTTTTCCATATAGTTTTCAACCGATTACAATATCTTTTGTTGATCTAATATTTTTGCGGTCCGTGGTGGCGTAATAGTAATTACCCAGATAAAGAGCCGGCTGGATTCGATCGAGATGGATTATACCATCAGTTGTAAAATTTTCGTCTTCGGTATGGACCGCAACGATCTCACCAATAAATATGGTGTGATCACCATAGGTCTTGAAATCAAAAAGTGTGCATTCATACGCCGCAAAGGCCAGACTGATAATCGGGCTGCTGATCTTCAGTGATTTTTCGGTCTTGATATCAAAATACTCGAGTTTATCAAACTCTGCCCCTGATGTGTGACCCAACTTGTGGATAATCTCGATGCTGGCAAAGGTTAAAAAATTGAGAGAAAAATTCCTAACCTCAGTTATGATCTTATGCGTATACCGTTTGGGTGAAATTGAAACTGCATACAGAGGTGGTTTAAAGGAAACCGGCATATGCCAGGCCGCGGGCATGGCATTTATCTTTTCCTTACCTTTGGCCAGGACAACCGCAATTGAGGCAGGGTATGAAGGAGCAAAATTTTCAATCTTTTCTCTGATCGTCTTCATCGTCTGTTATCTACAATCCTGCCTCTTTTTAATATCTCGTTACAAATATCGCATCATCGGGATCTAACAGGTCTTTGATCCGGTCGATCCGGACCCTGTCATTCGGTTTGGCATAAAGACATTTTCCCTTACCGGCGTAGATCCCCACCAACCAGGGCCAGAATTCAATCTTATTAATAACCGCAAAGGATTCCTGGTCTGAGCCAATCTGAAAAGGGACGAGGAGGTAGACAATATCACCCCTTTTCAGCCTTTTATAATCAATATCTTTTTTCAAAACTGGTGCCAGCCCATCGACCGGTCGACCGAGTTTTTCACTCTCGACCAGGACCCTGGGCCAGGTTGGCAGGTTTTTCCAGTCTTTCTGGGTCACATCACGATAGGCAAGAAAGATTAACCCCATACAATCAACGCCGTCTTCTGATCTCCCATTATCCCTGTACCTTACACCATAATACTTCGATGCCGCTTTCAAAAGTCTTTCACCGAAAGGCTGATCTTTTGATTTATCTGCCGGGGAAGAATCAATTTTCGTGCTCTGCGCCTGGATCGAAAATACCAGGAAAAAAACCAATAAAAAAGAGAGTCTAAAAGATATCTTCATAATATCAACCGACTGAAATACCCTCACTTTTTATGTTCGGCCCACCAGTTATGAGTTCCAAAATCTTCAATGTTTTGAGTCCCTTCAATCCGTTCCCAATCAGCCGAGATCTTCCCTTTCATCGAAATCTTCTTCTTCGTGTTTGTCCAGTAAAAGACATTTAAGTATCGACAATTGATACTCCCTTCAGCAACAAATTCATCTTTGACTACCGTTCCTTTGATCTCGCCGGTATAAATGAGGCCATCTGATGGGCGATGATAGTATTTTATCTTAAGGCGGCTCCCCTCCTGCCTGATGGTCATATTGAATGAAGCCTCGTAGCCTGAAGCATCCTGGCCAATTTCGCCCTGCCAGGTACCACCTAGGTCTTCTAAGTGGATCTTCCCTAAGTCAAGGATACTATTTTTGGTAATATTGACGAACCGGGTATAGGTTAAATATCCATCTTTTCTGATTTCAAGCCGGTAGTTTGATACGGGAATATTATCGGCGACAAAAGGGGTATGTCCGATAAACTTCTGATCAAGATAGACATCAGCACTCTCGGGTTCAGAGACTACTTTGAGTCCACCGTATGCCGGCACCAGGTTTACACGGACAAATCCATTTTTAGCAAAACCGACATAGACATCTTCCTGCCATCTTTCATAACCATCTTTTTCAATTTCAATCGTGTGACGACCGATTAAAACCGAAGGGGTCGAAATAAAACCGGATTTACCCTGATGGGGAGTTATATGCTTACCATCAAGAAGAACCTTAAGGTTTCCTCCCGGTGTAACCTGAATGAGAATCTTATTGTGGGATAGGATCCATAAAAAAGCGACGACAACAATCAAACTCGCTATACCAGCCGCAATGGTCAATGCTTTTTTTAGACTCTTTCGACTTGAGAGATAAATCTCTTTCCTGGTCTTTTCAAGCAGTTGCTGATATTCAACCGAGTCGATATCGTAACTGACCGCAGTCTCAAGATAGTTTATGCCTTTTTTTATCTTGTTCTCTTGTAGTGCATATTCTCCAAGTTTAAAGAAAAGAGCAGCGAGTCTCTTCTGGTCGCTCCGGTCCATCTGTTGACTAGTAGCCCGGTCAATCTGATTAACAAAGTCTTCAGCAATCGGTCGATTACCCTGGGCAAAATAAGTAAGTGCCAGATATGTCTTGATAAGCGTCTCCATTGCCGGGCCGATGTTTTCAAACTTAAAGGCATTGGTAAAATATTCAACTGCCCGATCATACTGGCGATTATCGTAATAATATTTTCCGATCTGAAAATCGATAAGGATATCCCGGATATGGAGATTGACCAATTTTTCATAGTAGTTTATGACTTTTACTATATTATTATTCTCCAGGTGGTAATAGACAAGGTCTTTTATATTCTGGACATTGTCCGGAGTAAGCCTTTCCAGAGCCTCGAGTTCGGTCAAGACCTTCGCTTTATCCCCTTTCTGAAGGTAAAGATTTTTCAAAAGGATATGAAACTCAACATTGTTGGGTAAGATCTGAAGTATCTTTTCTCCCAGAACGATCGCCTCATCGGTTTTATTCTGAAGATAGTAAACGCGAAACAGTCCGATCAGCATTTCCGTCGATTTCGGGTTGAGGTGGAGTGCAGAACGAAAACTAATTTCGGCCTCGTTTAACTCCTTCAACTCAAGATAGAGATTAGCCCTCTTTGCATAGGCTTCAAAATTAGTGCTGTCGCGCTCAACTACCGCCTTATAGGTATTTAACGCCTCTTTAATAAAACCGTATTTGTGATAGAGATCACCAAGGTCAAGCAAGTTTTTCACGTTGGTGGGTTCTTTTTCGACCATCTTACGCAGGAGATTGATATGGGCAATGACTTCCGGTTCAAGATGGACTAATATTGTGCCACAGGCATTGCAGATCTTATCCTGGGCATCGACCGGTGCACTGCATTCAGGGCATTTATCCATAAGTGATTATTATCTTAATTAAAAAAACACTAATGTCAAGAAATGATTGTGATAAAAATAGACCCCTGTGACCTATCCCTATCTCTTCCTTGACTTTTCAATTTATTTTGTTATTATAAAACTTATGGCCGCTCTCTTCTCATTACTCATCTTCTTCAATATAAAGGTCTTTCATACTGACTCATCCCTCCTTTTTTTTAAGCCGGGACTTGATGAATATGAAGAAGCAGTATTCGGTGAGAAAATAACAGGACTTGCCCAGGGCAAGGATCTCTACCTCCTGACCGAGCATTACCTCTACAAGATCGATCCGGAAAAGAGATTGATCAAACAGAAGAATTATCTACCATTTCGCTTAAACAGTATAACACTTCAGACTGACCGAAATGGAGATGATTCGCTCCTCATTATTCTTTCTATCGATGAGATAATTTTAATCGACCCCGTTTATCTCTCTTATGCAGGCGGTATCGGTATCCCCCCGGGTGATCGGGAGATAATATCGACTCTTATTCCGGGGTTGATTTATCTAATTGTGAAAGGGCTAAAAAGTTCGCTGATTGAAATTTATGATTTAAAAAATGGCCAACGCCGGCAGGGGATAAGAGTCGATCTGATCCGACAAACCCTCTTTAATCCTGCAACCGGACATCTCTACCTTTTTGCAATCAATGGTGACATAAGAAGATTAACACTTAATTTGAGAGATAACAAGAAACTGCTTAACCTCCAGCCACCAATATTAAATGCTTTTATCCTCGATTCAGATCTGGTGGTTGTCACCACGGCCGGGATATATCTGATTGAAATAAAATCAGGACGGGTGCTTGATCATCGACCGATGAAAATCGATGGAGCAGAGTTGATCGACTCGGTCTATCTCCTGACTTATGCCCATAACCAAGATGGTAATCTCTCCTCTTCGCTATCGCTATTGAATCTTGTTACAATGACACCGATTAAATATATCTCATTAACTGAATCAATTGAAAAATCTCTTCCCCTCGATTCCAACACACTTCTCATAAAGACAGCGGAAAGTTACTCCCTCATCAATCTTATTAATGGAGAAATACAAAAACTGAAATGTAATCCAATCATCTTGAGTCCTGGGTTTGAAACCACCCGGATCGCCCAGGATTCCTGTTATTATATCCAGGTGGGGGCCTTCTCTCAAATCAGCAAAGCCCGGGCCGTTATTGAATCATTGCTTAAATACAGAATACCGGCATTCTGTGATTCGAGTTCAAGATTCTTTCGCATTCGAGTTGGGGGATTTATCAACCGGGAAGAGGCCGAGCTATTTAACACCGTGTTCGGTGCCAAAAACTGGCTTGTCTTTACGGCAAAAGACCAATCCCGAGTTCTACCGGCCAGCAGTCTCTGTGCCTTTAATGGCCAAAATACCCTTTTCGTATTCAGGTATGATTCAGGCACTTTAAGATTAATCCATAAAATTGAAAATTTCATAAAAGACTATCAAGGGAACCCGGTCATCAAAGATTCGACCATTGAGATCAGAAGGAATGATGGCCGGAAAAGTATCTTCTATTTCAAAACAGGAGGAATTTATGAAGAGATCAGAGATATTCAAGACTGATAAGGCACCGGCGGCGATTGGGCCTTATTCTCAGGCGGTTGGTTTTGGCCAATTCATCTTTACTGCCGGGCAGATCGGCCTTGATCCGAAAACTGGCACACTGGTCCAGGGTGGCATCGAAAATCAGACTCGACAGGTTCTTGAAAATATTAAGGCTGTTATTGAAGGAGCGGGCAGTTCCCTCGAAAAAGTCCTCAAGACGACAATCTACTTAAAAAACCTCGATGATTTTGCAAAGGTAAATGAAATATATGCGCGCTATTTCTCGAAAGAACCTCCGGCCCGGAGCACCGTCGAGGTTGCCAATCTTCCAAAGGGTGCCTTGATTGAGATTGAAGCAATTGCCTACAAGGAGGAATAGAGATGTGTATCAGAAAGAGTTTATTATTATTTCTTCTCTTAATTACTGGTTGTTCATTCCTGAAAGAGCGAATTGCTATAAAAGAGTGTACCTTCAAACTAAAACAGGTCCGACCATATGACTTTACTCTAACCGATTTGAAACTCGACCTGACCGTAAATATCCAGAATCCAAACAAAATCGATGCCGTCCTTGACCGTCTCGACTATTCGTTATCAATTGCGGGGGAAAATGTATTTACCGGCGTTATGGGGCAAAGACAGCGGATCCCGGCGGGTAAATCAAAGGATATTCTGACAACCGTGGTCTTGAATTATCAGTCGGTCTCTATGGCCATTATTAAAGCAATAAAAGAGGGCAATCCGACCTATTCAATTAACGGTCGCGCCTACATCGATACACCAGGGGGAAGTATAAATTATCCGGTAAATATAAGTCTATAAATAAGATTCGGCGCAGTGATTTAAGATTGGAGTAAAAAATGTCATATAATATCTTGGTTATCAACCCGGGTGCGGGTTCGACGAGGGTCGCATTATTTGAGGATGAGCGATCGCTTTTTGAAGAGAATATCCGGCACACACCAGAAGAGCTGGCAAAATTTAAATCGGTGATCGATCAGTATAAATTTCGAAAAGAGATTGTAATCAAGGTATTAAAGGAAAAAGGTATTGACCTGAAGACCGTTAGCGCAGTGGTTGGCCGTGGCGGACCCTTCAAGCCGTTGAAGAGCGGAGCCTATTTAGTCAACGATAAACTAATCGAAGATATAAAAAATGGGAATTATCAGAGTGAGCATCCTTCACTCTTGGGGGTATTAATTGCCCGAGAGATTGCGAATTCGATCGGTTGTTCCGCCTATTTTGTCGATCCAGTTTCAGTCGATGAGTTCTGGCCCCTGGCAAGATATTCCGGACTGAAAGAGATAAAACGTAAAGCCCTGAGCCATGCCCTTAATGTCCGGATGGTAGCCAAAAAGGCTGCCAAGGAATTGAAGAAACCGTATGATGATTGCAATTTTGTCATCATTCATCTCGGCACCGGTATCACCGTCGCCACTCACTTAAAGGGTCAGCAGGTCGATTCGACCAATGCCAATGAAGACGGCCCATTCTCGCCTCAGCGGACCGGTGCCCTGCCCACCATACCACTGGTTGAGATGTGCTTCAGCGGAAAATATAAAGAGGAAGATGTTAAGAAAAAGATCTGGCGACAGGGCGGGCTCCTCTCCTATCTCGGCACCGATGATATAAAAGAGGTGGAAAAGAGGATCGATCAGGGCGACCAGGAGGCGAAAGAGGTTTATGAAGCGATGGCTTATCAGATTGCCAAAGAGGCCGGTGCCTATGCAGTAGTCTTAAAAGGCAGGATCGACGCAATAATTATTACGGGTGGAATAGCATATTCAAAAATCTTCGTCGATCTCCTGAAGTCCTGGATCGAATTCTTATGTCCGAGGATATTGGTCTATCCGGGTGAAGGCGAAATGGAAGGCCTTGCTCTCGGCGTGCTCAGAGTATTTACTGGTGAAGAGCCGGTTAAAGAATACCGATAAAGCAATCAGCTGAAAAACGGTTCTTAGCAGTCTCATCTTCTTCTCGGATCACTTTCACTTCATTCTTGACTTTGACTTAAAAGATGTATATTATATAAAACTTAATATGGTTAAAGGACTCGTAATCATCCCTACTTATAATGAAGCAGAAAATATCGCCACTGTTATCAAGTCGGTCCTTAAAATAATGAAAAATGTAGACATCCTGATCATTGACGACAATTCTCAGGATGAGACCAGAAAGATTGTCAGGAATATCAGAAGGAGGGAAAAAAGGGTCACAATGATTGAACGGCAAAAAAAATTGGGACTCGGTACTGCCTATGTTATGGGTTTTAAATATGCCCTGTCCCATAATTATGATTTCGTCTTCGAAATGGATGCTGACCTCTCCCACGATCCCAATGACCTACCGCGCTTTGTCAAAGAGTTAAATTTTTACGACCTCATCATCGGTTCCCGGTATATTAAAGGTGTCAGTGTGGTCAACTGGCCGATGAAGAGACTCTTATTATCTTATTTTGCAAATCTTTATGCCCGAATTGTGACCGATGTTCCAATCAAAGACTTGACCAGCGGTTTTAAATGCTATTCAAGACGGGCTCTGGAAGCTGTCAACTGGGATGATGTTAAGACCAATGGATATGGCTTTCAGATCGAGGCTAATTTTAGAATTTATAAGGCTGGTTTCAAAATAAAGGAAATCCCGATCATCTTTGTCGAACGCAGGGCAGGGGTATCGAAGATGTCAAAAGGGATAATCTGGCAGGCGTTCTGGCTTGTCTGGAAACTGAGATTGCTTGCTCTTTTCAAAAATGAATTTAGACATCATCATCGTCAATTATAATTCAGGCCCATACTTAAAAAAATGCCTCGACTCGATAAGCCCGGCCTTCAACGGCGATCTTGGGAGGGTACTTATCATTGATAATGCTTCTTCTGATGGGAGTATTATTAATCTCCAAAGTGTCTATCCTCATATCCAGATTATCCGGAACCAGCAAAATCTCGGTTTTGCCCGGGCGGTAAATCAGGGGATAAGAATCACCACTTCGCCTTATCTCCTCCTCATTAACCCGGATGCCGAATTACAATCAGCGAGTATTGACAAAATGCTACAATTTATGGAGACGAAGCCCGATTGCGGTGTGCTTGGAGGCCTGGTTCTTTATCCAGACGGTCGACGCCAGGAGACCGTCCGTTCCTTCCCTACTTTCTGGACAGTTCTTTTAGGACGCAGATCTTCCCTAACTTATAAAATTTTCCCCCATAATCCATTTTCCAAGAGATATCTTCTCACGACCCATGACTTCACAAAGACGCAGGAGGTCGACTTTGTTGCCGGGACATTTATGATGTTGAGAAGAAAAGCGCTTGAAGAGATCGGGCTTTTTGACGAAGACTATTTCTGCTATGTTGAGGATGTTGATATCTGCTGGCGGATGAAAGAAAAAAACTGGAAGGTCTATTTCTATCCTGAAGCAAGGTGCGTTCATCTTTACGGCGAAAATATAAGGAAGGATAATATCCATCCCGAGATTTATCACGCCCGGGGAATGTATCATTTTTTCAATAAGTATTATCAACCCAATTTTTTATACAAGTCTTTTTTGACCACCTGCCTCTATTTAAAGATCTGCCAGATAATCGCCTGGGGATTTCTTAAATTGTCGTTTGCACGATGATCTATCTCTTTACTGTAATCATAACCCTTGTGCTTGCCTATCTTTTGACCTGGCTGATGATAAAAATCGCCCATCGCTTCAACCTCTACGACATTCCCTCGGAACGAAAGGTCCACTATGAAAATGTCCCGATCCTGGGTGGCGTCGGGATTATCATCGCCTTTTTTATCGGTGAAGGCCTGGCCTTCAAAGTTTTTGGGGTAAACACAAACTTTCTCTTACTCATCTTTTTATCTTATCTACCAATAATGGTAATCTCAATCTATGATGATTTGAAGGAGACCAGTGTCTACCTAAGGCTTTTGATTCAGATAATCAGTGTCACAATTATCGTCGTCGCCGGGCCCAAAATCGAGTACTTACCTTTACCTGTGGGTAAATTATCATTGCGTTTCTTTTCCTATCCGATTACAATCTTCTGGTATCTTTTATTGATCAATGGTTTTAATTTTATCGATGGGCTCGATGGCCTGGCTGCAGGCATTGCCTGCATTGGATCGATCGTCATCTTTATAACTAAATCTGTGGTTGGTGATCAGTATTCAGCGCTTTTCTGTCTGGGCCTTTTAGGTAGCAGTCTCGGTTTTTTAAGATTTAACTTCTTTCCAGCGAAAATCTTTATGGGTGATACAGGTGCGAATTTTCTCGGTTTTACCTTTGCCGCAATATCACTCTTAAGCCAGGGTAGAGCTGTGGTCTTAACATCACTCCTGATCCCGATTACGGCATTGAGTCTTCCGATCGTCGATGTCTTACATCATATCGTTTATCGCGCCGGTGATCGGAAGGGGCTTTTTGTTTCGGACAAAGACCATATCCACCACCGTTTTCTCCAAATGGGCTTTCATCACAAATGGGTGGTAATAGAATTTTATCTATTAACTGCCCTCCTCGGTGGAGTCGGACTCTTTCTTTTAACCAAGAGCCGTCTCTACATTTATACATTTACAATACTTTTTTTAATTTTCAGTGTAATATGGTTTAAACAGAAGAGGTAAAAATGATTATCCTTTTCATCATAAGTCTTTACAATATGAAATTTTATACCAACACTAACTATATCTACAAGTTATGTAATGATGGTCAATACCTTTATTGTGCAACCAGCGGCGGCCTGAGTATATTCTCAATAGATGACAGATCTTTTAAGGTCTATACAAATACTGATGGCCTGCCGTCAAACTGGTCAACCTGTCTTGCCATTGACCGGGATAAGAATATCTGGGTTGGAACTGACAACGGCATCGGTATCCTGAAGGCAGACCATTCATCCATCTTAAGACTATCACAAAAATTCTTCCCCTCCCCAAGGATCAATGCCATCCATATTAGAGAAGACACGGTCTATATCGGAACCGAAGGTGGTTTACTTTTTATCAATACAAGAAATACCTTGATCGATACGAGCGATGATGAGTATAAGATCATCAGAACTGTTAATGGTTTAATCTCTGACACTGTCCTTTCCATTGTCGCCAATCGATATATCTGGGTGGGTACGATGAACGGGATAACCCGCTTCAGCAAAAACTTCGATTCGGTCACTTATTTCCTGGACAAACAGAAGATCAAAACAATGGTATCGAAAGATTCAGTAAATATCTATGTCGGAACCGATAATGCCCTTTATCTGTTTCGGGATGACACCTTCCGGATCCTGATGAGCGGTTGGGACATAAATGACCTCGCCCTGAAGAACGATTCTCTATTTATTGTCATTCCGAATGCCTTCATAATCTATAAAGATTCATTTATGACCCGCAATACGGGCCTGCCCGCCGGTATCAGATTAAAATCGGTGGCCACTACTTCTGATGCCTGGGCCGTGGGGCTCGGTAATGAACATTCTACCTTTGATAACAAAGGCGAAGGCATTGGCCTCTGGGAAAATGGTCGATTCTCAACCTATAAGAGAGAATGTATCCCTTCAAACTGTATTGCCGATTTGACCGTTGCCAGTAATGGCCAACTATTCTTAGCCTTGGGCCCCCGCGGTGGTATCGGTGCGGTTCTGTCGGGCATCGCACTGCTCAAAGAAGATTCTTCGTGGTTGAATATTACCAAACCGACAATCCCGACCGATATGGTGCATCGCTGTGATGCCGATCCTGCCGGCCGGGTCTGGTTTATCGGTAACTGGGAAGGCGGTGCCTTCTTTTACGACACTAAAGGCGATTCCTGGGTATTCTTCAATTCAGGAAACTCACAGATTGGTAGTAATATCGGCTGGGATATAAAGGCTGATGTCCATAATAATATCTACTTCTCTTTAGCTGGACCAGCCGACCGGATAATGGTCCTGGACTCTTCTCTGACCGTCTGGACCCAACTTAACCCCGGTGGGCTCGGACACGCCGCCGAATTGGAAGTTGCTGATCAGGGCAGAATCTATGTCACCTTTAAGACCGAAGGGACGCTCTTTATTGACACCAAGAACACAATTGCCGATGTCAATGACGATACCTTCTGTTTCTATACTGAAGAAAATGGTCTACCTTCGATAAACTGCCAGTCCGTACGGGTCGATCCCAAAGGCCGGACCTTTATTGCAACCGAAGCGGGCGTCGCTTTATTCTATAAGGACTCAATCAAGACCTTTAGCACTAAAAATAGTGGTATGATTTATGACGACTGCCTGGCCATGACTATTGATGGGCAGAAAAGGATCTGGATATTGACTTCTGCCGGCATTTCCATCTATAATCCCTATTTTAACACCTGGCAAAGAATCGGCTTCAGCGAAAACAACCTCACCGTAAAGTTTGCCCCGGAAAAACTGGATAACAAAGCCTTTTTATTTGACCCTTATCACAACTGTGTCTGGCTTGGTAGCCGCAGCGGACTGCTCCGGATTGACCTTACCGAACCCCGGGTTTCCGGTACCGACAGCGCCTTTGTTTACCCTAATCCCCTAACTCGAAATGACCATGCTCTTGTCTTCAAGAAAATTCCTCCTGATGCAAAGATTTATATCTTTTCGATCGATGGCCGGTTGATAAAGAAATTAGAGGACTTCGACCCAACTGTTAGCGGATATATCTGGTTTGATGCTGAAATAAACCTCACCAGCGGTCTCTATTTTGCTCTGATTAAGAGCCCTCAGGAAAAAAGGATTTTAAAATTTGCCGTGGTCAAATAGAAATCATTTTACCGAAGATTCACTCCGCGTCAGGCCAATGCTACTGAAGATAATGAGCATTGGTTCGATCGGTATACGGAACCTCGAATAGCCAAGTGATCCGGGGATGATAAGCATATAGATAATAACTATACCATAAAGGACAAGGGCCGAATTCACTCTCTTTTTGCACAATAGATAAATTAAACAGCCTATGATTAAAATCGAATGGTATAATAAAGCGCCCAACAGGATCAAAATGGCCATAACCGGTAGACGGGCAACTCTCTCTTCAAATATAATCTTAGCCATATTCCCTATCTTCCCCTGGGCAAGATATTTCATAGCATTCTGGGCGGTCCGCCTCGAGAGATCAAGTTCTTCGGGTGTTTTTCCACTGACATAGGTAATAACCTCCCGGAACGGCAAAGGTAAGAAAAGGGTTGATCCGAAACCAATCAATCTAATCTTCAGGTAAGTAAATGGATAACGGCCTATTACTGACAATGCCTGTCTGGTCTTTAATGCCATACTATCATTTATATTCTCCGGCCTTAAAATTGCCGCCATTTTATCATACTCTTTCCAGAACTCCTGCGCAGCATCGTTTACATCGATCTTTCTTTGAATCGCTAAAACGAGGGGTGCATCAAAGGAGGCAATATTATAACTGAATACGGATGAGAAAAAAATAGTTCTATAAACAAAGAAATTTCTCACCAGCCAGGGAAGGATGAATAAGAGGTAGCCCATTAAGAAGAGGATGATTTTTAACCCGGTCTTCTTTAAACCCTTTTTTATAATCACATAGAAGAGAATAAACAAAGGGAGGAGGATCGCAATTGGTCTGGTTAGAGTTGCCAGGCCTAAAAATATGCCGGCGATAACAATCGACCAGCCTTCGAGTTTTTCGATAAATAAATTTACCAGCACAAGACTGACAAATATTAAAACCATAAAGATAACATCCGAGAGGACCTGAACCGAATAGAAGGCAATGTTGAAATTTAAGATAAAGAGCAGCCCCGCAATCATTTTTTCCCGTAATTCAAGAAACTTGAGCCTAAAAATCAAAACAATCGGAATAGTTGAAATTATTATCTGCAGTAGGATCAGGACCAATCGGTTATACTGGAATACTTTATATACCCCCGCAGCAAAAAGGGGGTAAAGAGGGGTTCTTAAAGCATCGGGCCGATAAGGAGGCGCACCGTCGAGGGAAAATTTACCAACTGAGATTAGATTCCTGGCAAGCGTCTCATACTCCCGAGCATCGCGGGTCGGTGTTAAAGGGCGGTTGATATCAGATAGAGCCGGGATCGTCCAGATTGACCTGAAGGTCAGGGTAAGAATTATATTGAAGATCAGAAATCTGGTTGTTGTTGACACACCAAATTATATCTCTCCTTATCTCGATGTCAACCCTGCTTATTATTATCCAGACTTGACGAAGGCATTAAAATAGATAAAATAAAGCATTAAGTCCATTAACTTATGCACGAACTTTCCGTCACTCAGTCGATTTTTGACATCTGTCTCCAAGAGGCTCGTAAGCACTCATTACGAAAGATAACTGAGATAAACATCAGATTAGGTCGATTCTCAACATTTGAACCGGAATCGATAATCTTCTATTTCAATATTATGAGTAAAGGTTCAATTGCTGAAAATGCAAAACTTAAGTTTGAGATTATTAAAATCAAGGTCCTTTGCCTTAATTGCGATAATATTATGGAGTCAGACGAGCCTATCTTTGTCTGCACCAGTTGTGGCCACTCGAACTTTGAGATCCTTGAAGGTCGAGAATTTTCCATCGAAAGTATTGTCGGCGATGAGGAGGTTCAATGAAGATCGATATCTTAAAAAGTGTCCTGGTCACTAATGAAGCAATCGCAGCCGAAAATAGAAGGATATTCGATAAACACCGAGCACTGGTTATTAACTTAATGTCTTCACCCGGTGCCGGTAAGACAAGCCTTATTGAAAGGACGATTAAGGCCCTCGGGACTAAATATAAAATCGCGGTCATTGAAGGCGACATCGCAGGAAATATCGATGCTCAGCGGATAAATAACCTTGGCGTACCGGTAATCCAGATCAATACCGGTGGCGAATGCCACCTCGATGCCCATATGGTCAGATCAAGTCTTCCCCATCTGCCCTCGGGAGAGTTCGATCTTATAATCATCGAAAATGTCGGTAATCTTGTCTGTCCGGCTGAGTTTAATGTCGGCGAAGATTTTAAGGCAATGATCCTCTCTCTTCCCGAAGGAGATGACAAGGTTAAAAAATACCCTCTGATGTTCCATCAGTCAAAGGTCTTGCTCGTCAACAAAATGGACCTTGTCGACCGGACCGATTTCAATTTCGATACCCTGAATAAAGATTTACAGGCAGTTAATCCTAAATTGAAAGTCTTTAAAATTTCTTGTAAAAGCGACATGGGCATCGACCAGTGGATTAAATATCTTGAAGATGCAATCATTGATAAGAAGAAAAATTTTCGTTAGAGGTATTGTTCAGGGGGTTGGTTTCCGGCCATTTATCTATCGTCTGGCTGGTCAATTCGATATTAAAGGCTGGGTCCTCAACTCCTCCTCCGGTGTGACCATTGATGCCGAAGGTGAAAAGAGTAAGGTCGAGAAGTTCATCGAACAGATAGAGCGAGAAAAACCGGTCAATGCCCGTATCGATGAAATAAAGATTCTTACCCGAAAGGCTATCGGCTACCAACATTTTACCATCCGCGAAAGCACAATCTCATCTAACGGCCATGCCCTGATCTCACCTGACCTTGCAACCTGTCCTGACTGCCAGCAGGAGATTATGAATCAGGGCAATCGCCGCTACTTTTATCCCTTTACGAATTGCACCAACTGTGGTCCCAGATATTCAATAATTATGGATATGCCTTATGATCGGATCCGGACAACAATGAAGAATTTCCGGATGTGCCCTACCTGTGCAGCGGAATATCATAATACCAGCGATCGTCGCTTTCACGCCCAGCCCAATGCCTGCCCGGAATGTGGCCCAATCCTCTTTCTCTATACGATCAACCGTCGATTGATAAATACCCTTTCTCCAATCGAGACAACAATCAATTTATTAAAGAATGGAAAGATCATCGCGATCAAAGGTCTGGGCGGTTTTCATATTGCCTGTGATGCCAAGAATGAAATCGTGGTTAAGAGACTGAGAAGAAGAAAGAACCGCCCCCATAAACCTTTTGCCATTATGTGCAAACTCAAAGATATTAAAAAGGTTGCTTTTCTTACCAGATCCGAAGCCGAATTACTCTCATCCCCACAATCGCCTATCATCCTTTTGAGAAAAAAGAAAAATAACCTGCTGGCAGATGCAATTGCTCCGGATAACCCTTATTTGGGCATTATGATCCCTTATACACCCCTCCATCACCTCCTCTTTCGCGAATTAGACTATCTAGTTATGACCAGCGGGAATCTCCAGGATGAGCCAATCATAATCGATGATGAAGAATGTTTTCAAAAACTGTCCCATATCGTCGACTATGTCCTGACCAATAACCGTTTGATACAAAATCGAAACGACGATTCAATTGTAACATATTCCCGTTATACAAACTTTTCGATACTACGCCGTTCGCGTGGTTATGCCCCCGACCCCCTGGATCTACCCATCAGTATCAAGCCCACCCTGGGTTGTGGTGGTGAATTAAAGAGCACCTTCTGTCTGGCTCATAGTAGAATCGCCTATCTCAGTCCTCATATTGGAGACTTAGAAAACAATGAGACGATGGGGGCTTTTGAAAAAATTTTACAAAATTACAAAAGATGGTTTAAGATTGAACCGGAACTGATCGCCTATGACCTCCATCCCGACTATATGACCACGAGATTTGGACAATCGATTAAATCCGGTCAGAAAAAGCCGGTTCAACACCATTTTGCTCACATCGCCGCCTGCCTTGCCGAGAATTTAATCGAGGAGCCGGTGATCGGCCTGGCCTTTGATGGCACCGGCTACGGACTCGATGGCAAGATCTGGGGGTGCGAATTTCTAATTGGTAATATTAAAGGGTTAAAAAGGGCTGGCCATCTCAAATATCTGCCCTTACCGGGCGGTGAGGCAAGCATCCGCCACCCTTATCGAATCGCTCTCGCTTATTTGATCTATCTCTTTGGTTCAATCCCCCAACTGCCTTTTATAAATAAAATTCCGCGCCAAGAGAAGATCACCATCGAACGGATGGTCGAATCTAATTTTAATCTAACTTTTACTTCAAGTCTGGGAAGACTCTTCGATGCCGTATCAGCAATTCTCGGTTTTACCACAGAAATAACCTTTGAAGCCCAGGCGGCTATGCAACTCGAATACCTATCAACAAACCCGACCGAAGATCTCTATCTCTCAACCATCGAGGAAGAAGACGGAATTTTGATCATAAATCCCGGTGAAATCATCAAAGGGATAATCCTCGACCTCAAACGAGGTGTCTCGCACCATAAGATTGCAACCAAATTTCATAATTCGATTATAAAATTTTCGATCGATACCTGCCTTCGATTACGGTCTCGATACAATCTTAATAGGGTCGCTATTTCGGGTGGTGCATTTCAGAACCGCCTTCTGCTCGAGGGCCTCTATAAACATCTCATTATTAATGATTTTGAACCAATCTTTCACCGTAAAGTGCCTTACAATGACGGTGGAATATCTTTGGGCCAAGTAGTTCTGGCTAACAGCAATTAAAATGTGTTTAGCAGTAATTGGTAAAATAATTTCGATCAGAGAAGATGAAGGAATTGTTGAAATCAGCGGTGTCCGGCGTGAGGTAATGCTCAGTCTCGTCCCCGGGGTAAAGGTCGGTGATTATGTTATGATCCATGCCGGTTTTGCCATTCAGATTCTTGAAGAAGAAGACGCCCGGGAAACAATCCGGATGATTAACGAGATGCTAAAGGAGACCGACCAGAGTGGGGGTTAAACTTTCCTTCATCATTGTCACCTGGAATAGCGAAGAGTTTATAAGTCAATTGCTAACTGGACTACCTCAGGGTGAAGATTACGAAACAATCGTCGTCGATAATGGATCTCAGGACCAAACGGTGAAAATCATCGAAAAGAATTTTCCTGCGGTAAAACTGATCAAGAATACTCAGAATCAATTTCTCTCCCGGGCAACCAATCAGGCATTTAATATCTCTAAGGGTGAATACCTGTTGCTCCTCAACCCGGATGTTATCATCAAACGAGAAGCAATAGAAACAATGCTCGATTTTATTGATAAACATTCGGAAGTCGGCGCCCTGGGACCAAAGTTATTTAATCCTGATGGCACCCTGCAACCATCCTGTCGAGAATTCCCGACCCTGGGAAACATCCTCTGGGAATTTTCTATAATCCCGAGGATCTTCAAATCCCTCTCCCGATGGAAGATGGGATATTTTGATCATAACCATACCCGTGAAGTTGACCAGCCCATCGGCTCCTGTCTTATGGTGCGACGCGATGCCTTTATCAAGGCAGGGATGATGGATGAATCTTTACCCCTGTTTTGTAATGATGTCTCTCTCTGTTATAATATTAAAAAAGCCGGTTACAAAATATATTTCTTGGCTGAGGCAGCGGGTTTACATCACCACGGTGCTTCGGTTAAAAAGGTTATGGTCAAGACAATAATCGAAGCACATCATTCACTCTATTGCTATCTGCGCAGATCTTACAATAAGAATTTTTTGCTTTATCTAATTGGAACTTTAATATTTATCAGTGCTGTTTTAAGAATTATATGCTACAGGTTAAGCAAAACAATTATTTCCCCCATTAAAAAATGAAAGTGTTATTGATTCGTCCGCCAATCTATTCTAAGAGTTTGAGGTATCCTGGAGGTCCGCGTTTTGGTCTACCAACAAGTCTGCTCTATCTGGCGGCAGTTCTGGAAAGAGAAAAAATAAAGGTCGCTATTTATGATGCTTTGATCGATTTTACCTGGGAAGAAATTAAAAGAGACGAAAATGGCAACTATATTATTGGGCCTGACTGGGACTCTTTCACTCAAAAAGTATTAAATTTTAATCCTGATATAGTCGGAATTACAAATCCATTCTCAGATTTCGCCAATTATGCAATTAGGGCCGCCGCGGAAATAAAAATAGCAAATCCTAAAATAGTTGTAGTGATTGGCGGTCCGCACGCAACCAGCAGTCCTGAATACTTTTTATTGCAAGGTAATTCGGTTGACTATGTTGTAAGAGCCGAGGGTGAGATAACTTTCATCAAACTAATCCGAGCGCTCGAAACGGGAGCATCTGTAGAAAGTATATCGGGTATATCGTATCGGAAAGATAATCAAGTCCATTCCAATCCGCCGGCAACATTTATCGATAATTTAGATGATTTGCCGTTACCAGCGTATCAAAAGTATTTTGCACTTGTTAAAGCTGGTTTTCCATCTCGCTATGTGTTTGAATATCCGGGTAGTGAACGGGAGGTTTCGATTATAACTTCGAGAGGATGCCCTCATAATTGTATATTTTGTGGCAACCATTTGCATATGGGAAGGCGATGGCGTTTTCACAGTGCATCCTATGTGCTAAAGCATATGGAGTTACTAATCTCACATTACGGAGTTCGCCATTTTCATATCGAAGATGATAACATCGCTTTAAACATTTCACGTTTTGAACAGATCCTTGATGGTATTAAAGCAAAAGACTGGCATATCACCTGGGATACACCTAATGGTATTCGGGCTGATGGATTAACACCAGACTTATTGCATAAGATTAAAAATTCAGGCTGCCTGTATCTCATCATCGGCATTGAGTCGGGAAATCAATTTGTCCTGAACAATGTTATCAAGAAAAATCTACTACTTGAAGATGTGAACAAAACTGCAAAGACTTGCAAAAAATTGCGTCTCGATCTTCATGGCTTTTATGTAATTGGTTTTCCGGGTGAGAGTCGGATAGAGATTGAAGATACCTTTCAATTTGCCAAGACTTTATTGTGGCATTATGATGTTGTACCCCATATCAGTCTGGCAAGGCCTTTACCCGGCACAAAATTATACGACATATGTAAAAACAAAGGGTATCTAACCGAACCCCTCCTTCCAGAAATTGACAAGAAATATCGGGGTGAAATTTTCCCGCGCGTTATGATACATACCGAATCGTTCTCGCCTAAGTTACTCGAGAAATGGGTTGCTAAATTTGATCGACAGGTTGTCCTTATCATATTGTTAAAAATACTTATATTTTTATTCAGCCGCCCCATTACCTTAATAAATATCTTCAAAAAGTTTCTCCGGGATAAAGAACAAGGGGTTTATTCTGCAGGCAAAAGAATTTTTTGGGGCGGCCTTCTTTTCAAATTCAACTACTTAAATAAAAATTTGCGATAATATGAGCTAAACTTATCAGAAGATCTGGAATCTTATAAGACGAAAACTATTATTTTATTTTTTCTTTAACTCTTGTCGCCAATTCCTCTGGTGTATCACCAACAATTATTCCCGCTTCCTGAAACGCCCTGATCTTTTCTGGCGCTGTCCCCGAGCCCCCAGTAATAATCGCACCGGCGTGGCCCATTCTTTTATCTGCGGGTGCGGTCTTACCAGCAATAAAACCAAAGACCGGTTTTTTATAGTACTGCTTGATGTATAGTGCCGCATCCTCTTCATCCCTGCCACCTATTTCTCCGACAATCACCACTGCCTCGGTCTGGGGGTCATCAGCAAACATCCTGAGGCAGTCAAGGAAATTCGTCCCGATCACCGGATCACCGCCGATGCCCACACAGGTCGATTGACCGAGTCCAACATTAGTAATATGGTAGACTATCTCATAGGTCAGGGTTCCACTCCGAGAGACTACACCGATGTTACCCTTTTTAAAGATATGCCCGGGGAGAATACCTACCTTACTTTCACCGGGCGAAATGAGTCCGGGTGAATTAGGACCGATCAGACGGGTCTTCTTATCCTTAATATAGCCTATCAATTTTACCATCTCAAGGGTCGGCAGACCTTCGGCAATACAGACAATCAATTCTATCCCTGCATCGATTGCCTCATATACTGCATCGACCGCAAACTGAGCCGGTACAAATATAATCGAAGTATTAGCCGCGGTCTTCTCTCTTGCCTCGGCAACACTGTTGAAGACCGGTACACCTTCAACTATCTGTCCGCCCTTCCCCGGTGTTACACCGGCCACCACTTTTGTTCCGTAATCGATCATCTGTCTTGTATGAAACGAACCATCCCGTCCGGTTATACCCTGAACCAAAACCCTTGTATTCCTGTTTACCAGAATCGACATCTTACCTCCTACCGTTTTAACAATTCAATCGCCCGCCGGGCTCCCTCTAACATTGAACCGGCAAAAATCAACCCTGCATCTTTAAGGATCTGCCTTGCCCGATCTTCGTTTGTCCCGGTAAGACGGGCAACGATCGGTTGCTCAATCTTTAACTCCTTTTTGGCTTCGAGGATACCTTGAGCAACATCATCACATCGGGTAATTCCACCAAAGATGTTAAAGAATATCACCCGCACATTCTTATCGCTCAAAAGAATCGAAAGGGCATCCTTGACTTTCTGAGGTGAAGAAGAACCACCGATATCGAGAAAATTTGCCGGCTCACCACCACAGTGCTTTACCAGATCCATCGTCGCCATTGCCAAACCCGCCCCATTGACAACACAGCCGATATTACCACTCAACTGAACATATGATAGACCTGAATTCCTTGCCTTCATTTCGTTCTCATTTTCACTCTCAGGATCACGCAGGACTTCAAGCTCAGGGTGTCGCATCAGGCCATTGTCATCAAAATTAATCTTGGCATCAAGGGCAACGACTTTTTTATCTTTTGTTATAATCAGAGGATTTATTTCCGCCAGCGAGCAATCGAGCTCAACAAATAGTTTGAAGAGTTTCAGGGCGATGTCGGCACAGGTATTGATATGTTTTGGATCCTGATAGAGGAAGAAACCGATTCGGCGTGCCTGATGGGGCAGGAGGCCGACCAGGGGATCGGCAAGAATTTTCATAATCGCTGAGGGATTCTGACGGGCAGTCTCTTCGATCTCAACCCCGCCTTCTTTTGATACCATCACCACAACCCGTTTTGAGGTTCGATCGACAATCATCCCTAAATAGGCCTCAGATTCGATATCAAGCGCCTGCGCAACTAAAACCTTCTTCACCTTAAGCCCTTTTATCTCCATATTCAGGATATTCTGAACATGCTGTTTTAACTCTTCATCATTTTTTGCAATCTTAATTCCACCCGCCTTACCACGTCCACCAACCTGAACCTGAGCCTTCACGACAATCGGATAGCCGATGTCTCTTCCAATCTCAAGAGCTTCGGTCGGTGATGTAGCCAGTCTCCCTTCTGGTATCGGAATGCCATATTTTGCAAAAATCTCTTTTGCTTGATACTCATGAATTTTCATATCTATCTCCTTTTTATAACTTTAAATTGAAAGAATCGAAGATAATAAAATCCATCTATAAACTATTATTCGTTTCGTTCATATCTGTTAAAATTACTTCAAAAGTAGGGCAAGGGGTATTAAAACCAGATATCCAATAATCAAAAGGATCGGCGCCAAAGTTATTGAGCCGCGACTCAAACTAATAAAGCCGATAATGATTGTGACGATTGCCGCAGTCAAAAGGATATAATTTTTAGGTCTGAATTGAATCTGCATCAGGGTTTCCTGCTTTTTTGATAAATCTTTTTTCTTCTCTTTCTTTGCCATACTACCTCCTTAACGGGTTGAATCTCTTGGGACTTCAACAATCTTATTCTCTTTAATGGTAAAAATTTTTATAATCTCCTCGTCTTTTTTGAAAACCTTCTGGATTGTGTTGACAATGGTATTACGGCTGTACTCAGTGGCTAATGCTTTTTTCAAGCCGTACACTGCCTCAAGAAATTTTTTTTCAGCAAAACCAACTTTTTTGTTATGTTGTTTCTCATATCCCGCGATTATGTGATCGACTTCATCATTTTGGGGCGATTCCTGAACCGCAAAAATTGCTCCCTCAACATACTTCTCACCGAGCCGAACAATCTTCTCTTCGTTAAAGGCTCTGATCCCGAGAAGCCTTACTTTCTCCAACCCATAGTAGGCAAACTGGGGTGCAATCAAGATAATCTGATCACCGTCCCCGGGGAAAAATACTGCTTCGGGATTCGTTTTCTTAAGTGTTTCAATCTCTTTGCCAAAGGTTGTGGTATCGGTCCTGAAACCAACCCGGCCCACGATTTCGCCCTTTCGATTCCTAACCTCCTCTTCAAATGTCTGGGCCAGAATCTCGCCATTGCCGTCGTTCGGGAAAAAAATACCAAATTGTTTGAGCCCCATCTCTTCAACCGCATATCGGGCAATCGCCTTCGCCTCACTCGCCCCGCTGGTGTTGATTTGAATAATTGAAGGAGCAGTGTTTTCAAATCGTGGATCGGAAATAGTCGGTAATAATATCGGTGTCTTATAACCGCTGGCCATCCCGCAGATACCAAAAGCCTCAAGTGTAAATACCGGGCCAACAATCACATCGACCCGATAATCCTGACTGAGTTTTAATCCAGCACGAAGGGCTTCGATCGGCTCTGACTTTGTGTCGAGGTACTTAATCGGAAAAGGATATTTATCTTGAACTATGTAATAGTCCAGGAGCCCCTTGATCGCATTACCATATTGGGCGAATCGACCGCTCAGAGGCAAAAGGATTCCCATCGTCCTTGTTATCTTGCCGACCATTGATGAGGCAAGGAGTTCTTCAACCTGCCTTTCATACTGACTGGTAGGGAATCTCATATTCAAAAGTTCAAGATCCCTTCTCCCCTGATCAATCTTGCCGGCCTTGATCTCCCTTTCACCAAGATAAAAGAGAATATGTTCATCAAGCGGGCTGGTCATAGAAACACGGTGTAGTTTCTCCAGTTCATTTATCTTGAGTTCGGGTAAAATCATCAATACCTTTTCATTTGCTTTTTCCCGTTCAATCTTGTCTTTGGATAAATCGTATAATTTCACAAATACCACCGCCGCTTCATAATAGTTTTTTAATGCATAATTTGCCTCACCGAGAACAGCAAGTGATTTAACATAAAATGGCGAGTTAGGCAACTCACTATTTAATCGGTCACTATAACGGATCGCCTCGACATAATTCTCAAGCCGATAATTACTGACCCCGAGTAAGTATAACGCATCATCATAATAGGTTGACTCTTGATACTTCTCGATCAGCGTTTCCAGATGGCGAATCGCCTCTTTATACTCACCGGCATCAAAAAATTCTTTGGCCCGGGCCATCAGTTCGATCACCCGCTCTTCATTATAGGTAGACCCCTTTACCGATGGTTTAAATAAGAGACAGGCAAAAAAAGATAGGGGAAGAAGCAGAAGCCATTTTATCCTCATAACCGGAATTTTATATTACCCATTTTTCCCTTGGTGTCAAGCAGAGTATTCTGGAGATGTGAATGCTCAGGAGAGGGTCTTGAGAACCCTCTTACAGATTTCTTTCAAGGTTTCAAAGACACCAATTCCCTGGGTTGCGACCGCTTCAAAATAAGGATAGATACCCTGGGGATTTAATACCTTCTGCAACTCGGCAATCGAGTTGATATTGGGTAGATCCCGTTTATTGTATTGAAGGACAAGTGGGATTCGATCCAGAGAAAGGTTATAACTCTGGAGATTATCAAGCATATTCTGAAAACTCTCGATATTCTCATCGTAGCGCTCGATCTGCGAATCACCAACAAAGACAATACCATCAACACCCTTGAGAATCAATTTTCTTGAGGCATTGTAGAAGACCTGCCCCGGAACAGTATAGAGATGGAAACGGGTCTTGAATCCCTTTATTGTCCCGAGGTCTACCGGCAGAAAGTCGAAAAAGAGTGTTCGGTCAAGTTCGGTCGCCAGGCTGATCAATTTACCTTTAATCTCAGGATTGAGTTTTGTAAAGATATACTTGATATTGGTTGTCTTACCCCCTAACCCCGGTCCATAATAGACAATCTTGCAATTTATTTCGCGTGATGCGTAGTTGATCAGCGCCATTAATCACCTAAAAGCCAAAAAGTTTATCCAGTTCTTCCTCAGCCGCCTTGGTGAAGTCAGAATCTATCTTTGAAGGCTTCTTAACTCCTCCTTTATCAATCTTCTTAAAGATTTCAGCAAACAGCCTTTCCAGCGCTTCGGCTGTTGCTTTGGTCTTGATCCGGACCAGACCGAGGGTTGTTCGATGATCAAAAATCACCGCCAAAATAACCCGGTCGGCAATCAGTGATATATATATATTTTCCTTTTCTCCCTGGTGGAAGAGCGTCGCAAACTCGCGCTCCCCGATCAGGCTTGCCAGCTGGGCAGTGGCCGCAAAATCGGCGGCTGATAATGTAGCAAAGGAGGCAAGATCGATGCGGGATGTATCTCCGGTCGAAGTGATCAGTTGCCCCGCTTTATCAATTAAAAGAGCGGTCTTGGAATTCGTCGAGGCAATTAATTTATTCAAAACATCGGTAATTGCCCAGAACTCCTCTTCAAAGATATTCATTCCTTCTTGTGGCATTCCTTATCTCGCTCTTAACTTTCTATTTTATTCGATAAAGGAGAATTGTAAAGAGAAAAATTATTCCTGACTCAGTCTCAATAACCGTTCCCACTTACGGTCAAATTCTTGCTGAATACGATTAATCATCTCCTGATCATTGGCTTTAATGATATGGGCAAATCTATCCTGGATTTTCAAAAATTCAACCACAGACTTCTTCTCTTTCGGCTTAACCGTTATCCGGTATTTATAATTTTCATATTCATAGAGTGGCCAGAAACAAGTCTCAACTGCCAGGCGCGTAATCTCAATCGTCTTTTCGGGCGAAAAACCCCAGCCCAGCCGGCAGGGCGAAAGGATATTTATAAAACTCGGGCCATTGGTGGCCAGCGCCTTTCTTACCTTGGTTACCAAGTCATTCCAGTAGCCAATTGTTGCCTGGGCTGCATAGGGAATATCATGGGCAATAACTATTTCAGTCAGGTCCTTACGGGGTTGTAGTTTACCGGGTATCTTTTTACCTGCAACTGAAGTCGTCGTATGGGCGCCGGTCGGGGTTGCAGATGAACGCTGGATACCGGTATTCATATAGGCCTGATTGTCGTAACAGATGTAGAGCATCCGATGGCGCCGTTCAATGGCACCGGATAAGGCCTGAAGCCCGATATCATATGTCCCACCATCCCCACCGATCGCAATGAAATCGATATCCTGTGTAATCTCCCCCCGTTTCTTAAAAGCACGATAGGCAGCCTCAACCCCGCTGATCACTGCGGCAACATTTTCAAAGGCAACATGAATATAAGGGACTTTCCAGGCAGTATAAGGAAAGATAGTAGTAACAACTTCAGCACACCCGGTTGCCAAGCCAACAACAACCGGCCGCTCAGCCGCCAGCAGGACCTGTCGGAGAGCAACTGTTGCCCCGCAACCTGCACAGGCACGGTGCCCACCTGCAAGCAAATCTTCTTTCTTTACCAGTTCTCTCAAACTTGCCATATTAACTCCTTACTCCATAATACTGGATCGGTTTTTCAACTTTACCTTGAGCCTTTATCTTTAAGAGTTGATTAAAAATCTCTTTAATCTCTTCGATATCTATATCCCGGCCACCAAGTCCATAGACATAGTTTGCCAGGAGCGGCTTTTTCGTCTCATCGTAGAGAATCGAACGGGTCTCGATATACAATTGACCGCCATTGGTCGATACTGAATCCGACCGGTCCATAATCCCCAGGGCCTTGACCTTAGTCACTGCCTTTTTAATCAATTCGATCGGGAAAGGCCTGAAGACCCGCACTTTTATCAGACCGACCTTTTTACCATCTTTGCGTAACTGGTCAACCGCAACCCTTGCGGTTCCTACCGTCGAACCCATTGCCATAATAGCGACTTCGGCATCATCACATCTGTATTCTTCAACAATCCCGTAGTTGCGTCTAAAGCGTCGGCCAAAATCTTTATCGACCTCCTCAATGATTGGTAAAACGTGATGCATCGCATCGATCTCAGACATCTTATGCTCAAAATAGTAATCCTGGAGGTCAAGTCCACCAATAGTTATCGGGTGATTAACATCAAGCACCGAGTATTTAAATTTTCTTTTGCCAATAAAATCCTGGACTACTTTATCATCAATCATATCGATATTTTCCATTGCATGGCTGATGATAAAGCCATCAATTGTGACCATAACTGGCAGTAATGCCTTTTCGGCAATCAGAACCGCTTGAATTACTGAATCATATGCTTCCTGAGTCCTTTCGGTCAAAATCTGGATCCAGCCCGAGTCGCGAGCCCCCATCGAATCTGAATGGTCGCAGTGGATATTGATCGGACTTGAAAGCGAGCGGTTCACCAGACAGAGAACAATGGGCAGACGCAAACCCGCTGCGATATAGAGAACTTCATACATCAACGCCAGCCCCTGGGATGATGTCCCGGTCATTACCCGGGCACCGGTCGCAGATGCGCCGATACAGGCGCTCATCGCTGAATGTTCACTCTCGACCGCTACATATTCAGTATCGACCAGTCCATCGGCGACAAAGCCCGAGAATATCTGAACAATCTCAGTTGCCGGTGTGATCGGGTAGGCCGCAACAACATCAGGATTGATCTGACGCATTGCTTCAGCCATCGCTTCATTGCCGGTTCGGGCGACTATCATTTTACCTCCCTTTCCATTTTAATCGCACTTGCCTTGGGTGGGCACTCATAGGCGCAGATACCACAACCTTTGCAGAAATCATAGTCAATCCCGGCAACTTTACCGTCTTTAATAATAATTGCTGAGTCCGGGCAATAGATCCAGCAGATATAACACTGAACACATTTTTCCTTATGCCACACCGGCCGTTCACTGCGCCAGTCACCGGTCTTAAACTCTCTTGATGTGCCACCTTCTGGAATAACACACCCTATTTCGAGTTCTTGCCATTTCTTAAGTTTCATCCTACCTTGACCTCCTCATAAGCCTTCTTAATTGACCTGATATTACCTTCAACAATATTTGGCCGATTGGGGAATTTCTTCTCTAACTTTTTCTGGACTGACTTCAGTGTCTCATCAAAATCTAAGAGTTTACTCACCTTGAGCAATGCACCAAGCATCGGTGTATTGGGAATATCACGACCTAAGATCTCTTTCGAGATCTTGCTGGCATCAACAACATAAACTTTTTGACTCTTCTTCAAGTTTAATCTTTTCCGCAGGGTCTCTGGTGACTCTTGAGAATTAATCAGGATTATCCCATCATCCTTCAACCCCTGGGTTACTGGCACCGTATCAATAAGACTGGCATCAAGAACCAGAACAACATCGGGGTTCTTTACACCGCAGTGCTGCATAATCGGTTCATCAGAAAGACGATTAAAGGCCTGAACCGGAGCCCCCATCCTCTCTGGTCCATATTCTGGAAAACCTTGAATATGTTTACCAGTCTCCATTGCCGCATCGGTAAAGAGAAGGGCAGCGGTCTTCGCACCCTGTCCACCCCGGCCATGCCATCGTATCTCTAAGATAGCCATTTTTCCTCCTGAGGATATATTTAGCGACTTAAAGTTTGATAAACCAAGAAAAACTTTTCAGTCATCAATTCAGAAGATAGGTCAGGAAAATTACAAATTTATCTTAAAATAAAGATCTTAAACACTAAAAGACCATCTAAGCAGGATTAAAGTATTAAATAATCCGCTTCCCAATCTCTAAAGAGATCAGGAGAAATTATATTATCCATAAAAAGGAATCTGTCAAGTTGAATCGGGGACTAATCAAGGTTACTGAAATCAGTTGATAAAGTCAGTTTATCAAAAAAACATTATCAAATGATTTTTAATCCAACCGAATTTTTACCAGGGACCTGACTAACCGTTGCTTACTGGTCTCGAGCTGGACAAAGTATACACCCGCGGGCACAAATTCATTTTCATCTGAGGTGCCATCCCAGGTGATTATTATCATTCGATGCTGGATACCAGACAGCAGAGGTGAGAGATTTTTTACAACTCTTCCGCTCGCATCAAAAACCTTTAATCTGATATTCCGGTCGTCACTTATATGAAATCGGATATTTATTCTTCGGCCGGTCGGATTTGGATAAACCATTAACTCTGTATCAGTAATCCGTGGTTGCTTATCGTTTTCAACAACTTCGGTTCTCTTTTCGATCATCAATGCACTAACTGAATATCTCGGTATGGTGTCGATGATAAAGGTAGAATCATTGCTAAGTATGTATCCCCGATCAACTATCCCGGTAGTTCCATTATATGGCGCACCGACCGGAGCATTATTCGTGATTGTCCATTTATGGGCCCGACGATTGGATATGAACCCCCGGTGATAAATCGAAGCAGCAAATGCATTATGGGGATCCTTGTTTACAAAGATAACTCCAATATTGCCATCGACTCTTTTGGTCCCGAATGCCTCCAGGCCGGTTCCACTGGCTACAGCATTGGAAAGGGTCTTCAATACATTGTTACCAACTGTCTGTCGATATAGGGTGATGACATGACAGGCCATACGTTGAGATAGAGAATCGCCCCGGATTATACCAAAGGTCGGAAAGTCGGTTGTATCGGTCTTATCATAAATAGAGTAAACCCCACCCAGCACAACACTCTTCCGGATCAAATGGCCAATAACATCGGCAATAAATAGTCCATTGACATAATTCCACCAGACTGGATCCTTAGCAAAGATAAGACCGCTATTATATTCACAGATTGCCAGATCGATCTGATTCCCACCACTGTAACGGCGAATTGAATCTCGCACCATATCAATCCAGACATCAAGTGCCAAACGCCAGGGAGTTGTGGTATCGGGAGATGCCAGCCACTGACGATACCTTGTTGAGTCTGAAAGGGTATCATAGTTTGGATAGTAGTGAATATCGACGAGATTAATCCTGGTATTATTAGGGCCAATGACCGGACCGATCCAGGCAGTATTATTGGCCAGGGAAAGACCGACGATCTTTAAAGGTATCGGCGAATGAGCCCGCATACTATCACAATAGGTGCGAACCAGGTTGCTGAACAAAACCGGGTTGACAAAACTGCTGTCCCTCCAGTTCCAGCGGTTAAAAGGAATGCCAAAATGGCGATAGAAAGTTATATTCCAGCCCGGGAAAAATAACCCCGAGATATCAGGCTCATTGCCTATTGCCCAATAGGTTACATTATAAGGAGCGGGATGACCACGGTTTGCCCGCAAACGTCCCATTGGTGTATTGGTATCGCCATTGCAATATTCAACATACCGGGCGGCTTTGCGCGGGTCGCTGATCTGAAAGTTAACCGTGAGCAGTGCTGGAATATTTAATCGCTCACAGAGTCGTAAAAGGCTATCGACTCCAAAACTGAGCGGCAGGGGGATGATAAGTGTATCAAAAAAATCGAGGTAAAATATCCCGTTATAATTGTTACCCTCCCAGTCATAATACTCAGCAGAAAATCCGCCAAAACGGAGGAAAGGACAGTTGGTCTTCCGCATCAATGAATCAAGACCTGGCATAGTAAAATTCTCTACCATCTCATCACCACTGCCCATAACATACTGGTTTACCACCCCGGTAATAGAATCATAAAATATATCGACCCGGGCAGGAAGGATCTGGTTGAAAACTATCGCCGGTAAAGTTAATAAAAACACCAACTTTAACATAAACTCTCCTTTGTTAAGAATATAGCCAATAACTTAAATTTATCAATTGTTTTTTGGTTCTTGATACCTTTAATATCGGTTTAATGCAGAGGATACGCCATTTAATTCAAAAGGATGGTTTAATAATGTAGTTTATAGTGATTCAAAAATAAAAACTCCTCAATCTTTCAGAAATGAAAGATCGAGGAGTTGCATGCGCACCGTCGCTCCTTCAAGATTAAACCCCTCCGATTACCCCTACCGGCAACGCGGCACTCACTATTTATTTATATACTGCAAAAATCGTGCCTGAATATCAATTGGCTAATCACGGATAAAATGGGAGATATAGATTGTTGACTTTTAACCCAGTCTCGAAAAATGGATACTTACTATCTATTTTTCAAAAGTTTTGAAAAATTAGAAAAAAAGTGGATACTCACTGACCAGTTTTGAAATCGGCAGGATCGATTCTTAGGCTCCTCAGCCTTTTTCTCAGTGTAACACGGGTAATACCCAGATCCCTGCTGGTCCGGCTTATATTTCCATAATTTTTCCTCAATGCTTCTGTTATTGCACCTTTCTCAATCTCCTGTTTAATCTCATTAAGTTTTGGAATTCTTCTAAAGTCAGTTCTTAGGTTGAGGTCTCTTGGACAGATTACGCCATCGTGGTCCATAATTACCGCCCGCTCAATCACATGGGCCAGTTCCCGCACATTTCCCGGCCAGCGGTATTCTTTTAAGAGGTGGTGGGCCTCGGGTGTAAATTCCTTAACCGGTTTATCATAGGCTTTTGAGTACCGTTCCATGAAATGCTTTGCCAGGAGAAAAACATCATCTCCCCGTTCACATAGTGCTGGGAGGTGAATCGAGATCACATTCAAACGATAAAAGAGATCCCGACGAAATTTACCTTCGTGGACACTCGCCTCGAGATTTCGATTTGTTGCTGCAATAATCCGCACATCGACCGAGATCGGGGTCTTTCCCCCGATGCGCTGAATCTTGCCTTCTTCAACTGCACGCAGGATCTTGGGCTGAAGATGGAGTGGTAACTCGCCGATTTCATCCAGGAATATCGAACCGGTGTGGGCAAGTTCAAATTTTCCCTTCTGGGTCGTATAGGCACCGGTAAAAGAACCGCGTTCGTGTCCGAACAGTTCACTCTCAATCAGGTTTTCCGGTATGGCTCCGCAGTTGACGATAATAAATGGTTTATCTCGCCTCCGGCTCTTTTCGTGGATCAATCGGGCAACTACCTCTTTACCCGTGCCCGTTTCACCGGTGATCAAGATTGTTGCATCGACCATTGTCAGACGATCAATCATTGCCCGGACATTTTTCAAAGCCGGGCATTCACCAATCAAAACCAAATGTTCATCCGATTTAACTTCACATTTATGAAGCGAGGCAATCTGTCCATCTCCTTTTTCCTTGGCAATCTGTAATGCCTGTTCCGCACTATCGATGATATCTTCAGCCAGTTTTACCTCTTCCGCCTTACAGGCAACAAAACCGATACATACGGTCAGATTCAATCTTTTTTCTCCAAAACCAAATTGATTCTTTTCAATCTTCTCTTTGAGTCGGAAAGCAACACGGGCTGCAGCACTATGATCGGTTTCGGGTAAAATGATAGCAAGTTTATCACCGCCAATTCGGGCAAGGATATCGGTACTTCTGATGCTTTCCTTAATAATTTCAACAATCATCTTGAGGACTGCATTCCCACCAGAATGGTCGAAGATAGCATTGATTCTTTTAAAATCATCAATATCAATAATGATGAGTGAGATCGGTTTTTTGTAACGGAGACAACGCTGAAGTTCTTCAGTCAACCTCCTCCTGAAATATTCTATGTTATAGATACCGAGCAGTTGATCCCTGATATTAGAATCATAGAGAAGGAGATTTTCGATTACGACCGCCGCCTGGAGGAGAAAATTATCGATCAATAAAAGTGTCTCTCGGGTAAGCGGTCTGGATTTTGATTCACGGTGTGCGTAGATAAAGCCAAGGGCTGTCTGTCCGGTCAGAATTGGTAAACAGAGAAATGACGCAATCTTTCTATCTTTGATAATCTCTGATCGATCATTGGCTTGATAGACCATCTTTTTTGAAGCAGTGGCCTGCTCGGCAATCTCCCGAACTCGATTATAGTGAGGTTGGTCGAAAATTTCCTTTGAAATCCCTTTGCCAATAAAAGTAAGTGGTCGACCGGGCATTTCAAAAGTGACGATCATTCCTTGTTCCATATCAGCGAGAGAGATTATCTGGGTAAGAATATAATCAAGGAGGTCGGTTAAAGACCTAAATGTTATAAGTTTCTTACCTAAGTCAATCGTCTTATTCAGCATCATGATCTGGCCCATAAAATCTGGTTTAATTATACCCTCGCCTGAATCTTTTTCAAGCCGAATTTTGTCAAGGTATGTATAAAATATTTTTTTAATCCCTGACCAATAACATAATCCTCAAGAAATATTTCTGCAAGAGAAATTTACCAAATTTAGATTTTAATACTTCCTCAAACGTATCCTTAGAAATGATGTCTCGGTCAACGGACAATTAAGGGCTTTTTTAATCGGTCCTGGTAATTTTCTGTTTTGATGCCCGGAGCAGATAGTTCTTGCCGGTTCGGACATTAACCAATCGGGTAACCACATCTACTTCAATACCAATCTCCCATTTTGGCCCATTACTTGCTGACTTCTCCAGAACATTCTTTTCGCCCCCTTTATTTTCACCGGTGAATTCGGTCTCCCAGATCTCCTGCGTCCCTTTAATTACCCAGAGATGATTGGCATTCAATTCTGCAGGGAATTCTAAGGTGTCGGAAGCAATAATCTTGACCGCGGCCATCAGGGGTGAACCTTCGGGTGGAGTCACAGGCATAAAGTCCCGCCAGAGAGCCGCCTCTAATGAATAACCCCTTCCGTCGATTTCGATCTTTTCTGGTGCATTAATGAGGGTGTTAAGCGAGATGGTAGATACACCCTGTTTGGTAAATTTACAGCCAGGGTATAAGATAAGAAAGATGATAGCCGCAAAGATTAGGTTACTGATTATTATCTTCTGGACCATAAAACCTCCTTAATGATTTTTCACTAAATTCCGGTCTTTAACTAATATATCATTCATCCAACTATTTACCAATACAGAACTCACTGAAGATCCGGTTGAGGATATCCTCACTCGTTATCTTCCCGACCATCTCACCGAGCGCATCGAGGGCCGAACGGAGTTCAACTGCAATGGTTTCAAAAAAGTCCTCTTTCAATGCATGACTTAAAGCGGAGTGGACATTTTTGAGCGCTTCAAGGTGGCGGCGCCGGGTAATTATTGTTCCTTCTGGTGCTTGATTTCTGAAGAAATTATAAATATTTCTGGTTAAACCTTCGATCCCATCACCGGTCCGTGCCGATACATCAAGAGCCATAAGCCTTTTCCTGGCTCTACTCAGTATCTCATTATGGTCCAGGCGTGACGGCAGGTCTGATTTGTTAAAAATTATGATCCGGTCCTGGTCCTCGGTCCATTTAATAATTTCAAAATCAAAATCTTCGGCAGGGAGGGATCGATCAAAGAGAAGGAGTAACAGGTCGGCTTCTTTGATTACTTTCTTTGTCTGCTCCTGAGCCATTGCTTCAATCCGATCCTTTATCCAGCCTACCCCAGCCGTATCGACCAGGCGAAACTGCAGATCATCGATGATCAAGTTCTCTTCGATAAAGTCACGGGTTGTCCCGGGGATTTCGGTAACCATAACTCTTTCCACACCTAAGAGACGATTGAAGAGACTCGACTTGCCGACATTCGGTTTGCCAATAATCACAACCTTTGGTCCTGCGCGCATTATAATTCCACCTCGCGCCCGGTTAAGTTCGGACTCGACGGTATTTTTTATCCTCGATATTTGATCTTTAATCCCCTCGAGACCCTGCCATTCTTCATCTTCCGGGAAGTCAAGATTGGCTTCAACCTGGATAAGGACCTGCTCAAGTTGATCTGCAATCTTTTTTATCTTTTCAGAAAGTCCACCGGCCAGTTGATAATAGGCATTCCGCCGCGCCCACTGGCTCTGGGCCGTAGTTAGATCAAGAATTGCCTCGGCCTGGATGAGATCGAACTTTCCATTGAGGAGTGCCCTTCGGGTAAATTCTCCGGCCTGGGCCAATCGCCCTCCCTGTTCAATTATGAGACCGATTATCTCGTCAATAAGCAGGGGGTTACCGTGGCAGGATATCTCAACCAGATCTTCACCAGTATAACTCTTTGGCTCCTTAAATACCGTAACCATAACATCGTCGATGGGTTCCCGGGTCTTCGGATCGAAGATCGTGCCATAATGGACCGAATGCGAGGCTACCGTCTGGAGACTGGATTTCCCGGTGAATAACCGCGTAATCAGTTCGATTGCATCAGGTCCACTGACCCGAATTACTCCGATCGCCGATATCCCGGCTGGTGTTGCGGGCGCGACAATTGTATCACCTTTTGGCTCGATAGGTCATTCACCTCGAAAGAAAAAGTTGATCTAAGATATCAATTCAAGAAGTCAGTCCCAAGATAAGTCATTTTTCCGGTTGCTTTTTCTTACCTTCAGCCGGTGCAATGATTACATTCTGTTTAACCCCGCTGCCGATTGTATAAGACCTTACACCCGATATTCGACTCAAAGTCTTTTCCACCACCTGCCGCTCTTTCTCAGTCAAAGGGTCTAATGCCATTTCTCGTCCGGTCGCCTGAACAATCCGGGCAATGGCTTCGGTCTTACGACGGAGAAAGTTTTCACGCCGCATTCGATAACCACCAACATCAATAAGGATTTTGATATCCGGATAGGTGCGGCGCATAATACGCAGGACCAGATGCTGCAGGGCAGCAAGGGTATCGCCTTTACGCCCGATGAGCAAACCATCTGAATGGCGCGTGCGGATATTGACGTAGTAGCCGTTGTCGTCTTTTTTGGTTTCAATGTTTACCTTAAAACCTAAACTCGTAACGAGGTATTTTGTTAAATCACTGATTTCCTGTTCGAGATTGCGAATCGAAGCCTTTATCTTTGTTTCCTGCTCATTTGAGGAAACAATTTCATATTTCAGTGCCTCCTTCTTTACCCGTAATTCCCTGGCCGCATTATCTAAGGCTTCATCTACTGTCTTGCCGACGATCTCGATTTCATTCATTTAATACCTCCATATCGTTTGATCACAAACTGTTCAATTAAAGAAAAAACCGTATAGACAAACCAATAGAGTTGCAGACCCGATGGCATAAAGAGGAAGATATAGGTCATAAATACCGGCATCAATATGACCATCATCTTCTGCCGCGGGTCGGTAAGGGTAAAGAGACTCTGGACGATTGAAATTACCCCCATTGCAATAGGCAGGATATAATATGGGTCTTTAAGCGATAAGTCATCGATCCAGAGGAGAAAAGGTGCCCGCCGCAATTCAATTGAGGTCGTGAGCATAGAATACAGGGCAAAGAATATCGGCATCTGAATTAACAGGGGCAAACAACCGCTGAGAGGATTGACCTTATAGGCTTTATACATTGCCATAATCTCCCGATTCATCTCACCCGGATTGTCCCTGTATTTTGCCTGGATCTTCTGAATCTCGGGTTGAATCAACTGCATCCGTTTCTGAGCCTTAAGCATATTCATTGAGAGGGGAAAGAATATTGTTTTGACGATAAGGGCAAAGAGAACTATCGCCCAGCCATAATTTTTTAAAAAAACATAGAATAACTTTAACACTGAGAGAAAAAATCGTGAAATCGGTCCGAAAATTCCCCCTTTGATAATTTCTTCAAAATTGCGATTAAATTTTTTAAGCAGATTATACTGAAGCGGCAAACAATAGACCTGAAATCTTTCACTTCCAAAACTATAAATCCTTAGACCGAATCGCTTATCTTCAAGCGCCATGGTTGTGGCACTATCCAGTTGGCCATTGTTAACCAGGGCCAGAAAGAAATATTTATTTCGTAAACCAAGCCACTCGGGGTTCCAGCGATGGGTATAAAAATTCTTTCTGTCCTTGAAAATCTTCTCTTTGCCTTTTAAGTAGATAGCAAAATGCTTGAGATCTTCATTCTTATTCTTAGTCTCAGTTATTGCCATACCGGACTCAAGGGAATTGATCAACAAGAAATTTTCCGGTTCGCCTCTGATAACCAGTTCAAAACCATAGGGGTCATTGAAAATAAATTTTTTTTCTAATCTCATATTCTCAAGTTCTTTAATGAAGGTCAGGGTTTCGCCATCAGCCTTGAAGGCAAATCCAGCCCGGGATAGATTTCGATCGCCGAATAGATTGGTAAATAGATAACCGTCCGGCGGGACCAACTCTGCATCGAACTCTTTAAGATAGAGCGATTTAAGACCGGCGCCAATATTGGAGAAGACCGCCCGGAAATTTTCCCGATCAATCACAACGGTCTCTTCTTTTATCGAATCGACCATCGGTTTGATTGTTTCCTGCTGGACAACAGCCTTCTTAACAGTGGTGTCGACCGGTTTTTCAGCCTCTTTCGATTTCGGCCGGTATAACTGATTGGTCAAAAAGAGGATGGCAAAGGTTATGATAAAGAAAATGATAAGGCGTCGGGTCTCATTCATTTCTCAAGTCCTGTTTTTAAGCGATGGTCGCCCATTTCTCTTTTGACCGGATCATAGCCACCGGCAAAGAATGGGTTACACCGTAAGATTCTCAGTCCCGCCATTATCCCGCCTTTGAAAATACCATATGCGGCGATTGCTTCAAGGGCATACTGAGAGCAGGAAGGATGATAACGACATACCCGGGGCAGAAATGGCCCGATAAAATTCTGATAACCTTTAATCAAAAAAGTTAGAAGTTTTTCCATCTGCTTAGATCTCGGCTCAGGGTTACGATACTTTCACATGATTCCTTAAAATCGAGATTGCTATCCGCATAAAATACCAGATGATAGTTACCAAAGAGACTCTTATTTAATCGATAAGCCTCACGTAAGATGCGCTTAATTCTATTACGATCCACCGCATTTTTGATCTTGCTACTAACAAAAAATGCCGCCTTACGTTTCTCGGCTACCAAATAGAAGAGAGTGATACGGTTGTAACGAACCTTCATCCCGCGGTCAAAGACCTGCTGGATCTCATTTTTCAATTTCAACCTCTCACTTTTGGCAAGAGTGAATTCCATATAAAAATCAGAACTATTTCCCTACCCGGACCGTCAGTCGTTTCCTTCCCTTTAACCGCCTCCTGCTGAGAACCCTTCTCCCGCCTTTGGTCTTCATCCGGGCTCGAAAACCGTGTGTCCGAATTCTCTTAATTCGAGATGGTTGATAAGTTCTCTTCATCTGTAGTCTCCTTCGTTATATTATAGCGAGAAAAGTCGAAAAGTCAACGAGATAAATGTTGCGTATAACTTCTAAATTTTTATCGGAAAGAATAAATAATAAGGTGTATCCCGGGTATAAGCCTGAAATTTTTAACAGCAAGGCTTATGTTGAATTTAAAAAGGTTGACAGGGTTTTTTTTTCGAAGATAATATCTATATGGAAGAATTGATCGGGTTACTTAAAAGCCAGGCCAAAATTAGTTCAGACCTGCTTAAAAAGATTGAGGATTACCAGAAGTTTAAAGCCGAACCTATTGCCAATGCCTTTAAACTCGAAAATTTATCCGGCGCGATAAAAAAACTGGGCGAAGAACTACCCGAGTCGAAAACGCAAACACTTTTAAATAAATGGCTTGAAGAAGAACTGCACCAGATCGCCAGATATAAAGATGATTTTCGTTTAAATTTTAGCAGGGACCTCAAAGAACTTTTAGTCAGGCAGGGAAGGGAGTTAAAAGGCCAGCTCCCGATTTTAAGATGCGGCTTCTGGACGATCAAGACCGATTTTGAAATAGGCCAAGCAACCATTTTCTGGGGGCCTGAGATTGAGAAATTAAAGACCCGAATCATTCTCAATCCCGGGGAGATTGCGCAATCGATCGAAGATTTAGATAAGGATTTGAAGAAGAAATCGATTGCGGGGAAGGATCTTCTCGAACTGGTTTTCCGGGCTTATGAGCATCATCTGGCCGTCCAGCGATTGGCCCGGGGTGAGAAGATTTTGTTGATTGAACTACTTAATGATCTGGTCTTCCTTATCCAGCCTCAGGAGTTCAAGAATGACCCGCGCCGGGAAAAATTTAAAGAATATTCACGAGTCAATTTTAGTTATGATCTCTTTCTTTTAAGAAAGACCAACTTAGATCTTAGCCTCCACGGCCTAAAACTGCGCCTTACCGTTGCTACATTTGATGCAACCCTCGATAAGAGAAGGGCACTGTGGATACCGGACAATGAAAGTGGCGAAGGGACATATTATTCGTACATCTCGTTCAGTTAACAATGAGTGGTCCAGTGACCGATCTGAAATAGACTCCAGAACTCTCAATCCTTTAACCATGTTTGAGGTTTTGTATAGATATTCATATGCTTGACGCCGCTTTAGCTAAAGCCATCATTAACAAACTGGGTGAGAGTGGGACACCGCCAGAATTTGGTATTGAACATTTCACGATCGGGCTGGAGCGGTATTTAAGAGTGGTTGAAGACGAATACCTCAGGGGTATCCTCAAATACAATCTCTCTTCTTTTAAACTGGTAACCGGCAGTTATGGTGGCGGTAAGACCCACTTTCTCTATTCGGTAAGAAATCTTGCCTGGCGCAACAATTTTGTCGTTGCCTATGTCAGCCTCAACCCAACAGAGTGCCCATTTGATAAACTGGAACTGGTCTATAAGCAGATCGTCACCAATCTTACCCCACCGATGGCCGAAGCTGAACTGCTCAAACCCTGGGAAAAAGGGATCGATGCCTTTATGCGTCTCTGGTTTAAAGATATCAGGCAAAAGACCAATGGTGATGAAAAGAAATTGAGTGCCTATCTACTTACAATCAAAGGGATGGAATCTTCCAGTTTTACCAATGCGGTGCGGAGTGCCTTCCTGAATCTTATGCAGGATAATGAAGATGGTTATGAATCAGTCCTCCAGTGGCTCAAGGGTGAAGAGATTACCAAGGAGGTCAGGGCCCTCCATCGCATCTCCGAGCGGATTGATAAGACCACCGCCTTCAGAATGATTCGTTCCCTGATCCAGTGGATCAATTTAATCGGTTTCTCCGGCGTGATTTTTCTTTTTGATGAGGCAGAGAGGGGGATGAGTATTGCCAGTTCTCGGGATAAACGGCGGGCACTGGATAATCTCCGGCAGATCGTTGATGAATGCGGTAACAGTCGCTTACCCGGGGCGATGTTCTTCTATGCAGTGCCTGATGAAAATCTTTTGCTGGAAGGTGGAGGCGGGGTCTATGAGGCACTCAAACAGAGGCTGAGATCTGCATTTTCCGAGACCAATCCGGTAGGTGTTAAAGTAAATCTTGAAGCATTGAGTATTACACCCCAGGAGTTTCTTCTGAACCTTGGACTCAAACTCGCCCTGATCTTTGAGGCGGCCTATAACATTTCCTTTGAAGAATCGACCTTAAAAAAATCGGTAACTGCGCTATCCGAGGCAACACTCCATTATCACGAACTCGACATCGGCTATCGGAGGATCTTTGTTGTCAGTATGGTTGAACTCCTGCAGAGGCTCAAAAACGAACCAGACCGATCGCTAACCAAACGCGAAGCAGAACAACTATTAAAGTTAACCTCACGCCGGCTCGAAGAACACGAAGCCGAAACGATTGAGCATGAAGAGTTTTGAGCAGTATGTCAGCCATCCGGTCTTTGGTGAGGGGAAAATAATCGACACTCGCCTCCACGGTCAGCAACTCAAAGTGCAATTTCGTAATGGTTTTTTCCTCTGGCTTCCGGCAGAAGGACTTAAGATAATTGAAAAGGCCGAAATGGCCATCGACAGAATTGGAGCCCATCGAATGATTGAGGCTTTCCGGTTGGGCGTGGTCCCCCATCAGGATGTAGAAAATTTTACCTTCGGCCGGGAGAATGAAATCAGAATGATCGAGAAGAGCATCGACGATCTCGGGAGAGGAATTGGCGGCAGTTATCTAGTCGAAGGCGAATACGGCGCTGGTAAATCCCATATCCTCGAATACACCCGTCATCTTGCGATTAAGAATGGTCTTGCCACGACTTATTGCGAACTTGACCCTGTGGAGGTGAGCCTCCATCGGCCTAAAAAAGTATATCGAGAACTGGTCCATAATTTAAGATATATCCAGAATGGGACCGAATATTCATTCCGCGACATTATGCGCCGGGCGGTCTCCTTGAACCTATCCGATCATAAATTCTTTACCCCCCTGCTCCGAAAGTTAAGTCGCCTCGACCAGAGCGACACCCGCAGCGAGGTCTTCTGGCAATGGATTGAAGGTGAGAGTACCAAAGAGTATGCTGCACATTATAAGGGGCCGTATCGGGTGCCCGGTGCTCAGGGAATTCCGGCCCTTTATGACTTTTCAACGGCAAGCGATTTTTACTGCTATATCATAAGTGGCTTGAGTTACATCCTAAAGAATCTGGGAATGAAAGGTTTGGTTCTTTTGATCGATGAGGCTGAATCAGTTACCCATCTCTGGAATCTGGTTTCTTATGACCGGGGCCTAAACTTTCTTGAAGGGCTGATTCGCACCGCCTTGAATGAAGAGGCCTTAAAAGAGGTTAACGGACGTATGCTTCACAATCGAGTGCGAACAACTCCCTATATCTATAAAGATGCATATATCTTCCTTCTCATTGCAACAACCCCGCAGGTTGGCGAATATTCCTATGCCAAACTCACCAATCTCGTCAAAAAGAGAATCACGCTCCATCCCTTAAGTGAAACGAGCCTGATCGAGTTATTTGAGCACCTCTGTTTGATATATCAGAAGGCATATCCCGATTTCAATCTTACCCAGGATTGGAAGAAGAAATTATTGAATACCGCTTTAAGAATGAGCGACGCAGGCGTTCGTTTCTTCATAAAATACTGGGTTGAGGGACTGGATTATTTAAGATGGCGCACAATAAATGGGGAAAAATTTAGGGATGCCTGATCACGAAAATTACGAATGCAAGTTAAAAGTGAGAAACCAATCTTTTGTTTTGTGAGTTTTCCCTGTTATCAAAAAGCAAACACTTTAGCCGGGTCAAATTTTGCTGGAGGTGGTTTTGAAAGAGATTTAAAAAGTTATACGCCTGCCTGAAGTCTGAAATTTAAAAACCACTGACTACTTCTGCTACTCTTCAGAAAGATAATGATTGTTTTTAGAAGCATCTTTAGAACATAATTTTATGCACCAGAATTAGTTTCGGCTTTCGTGGTCTGACCCCGGTTTCTTCCTTATATTGTTATAATATTTAGATTTGACCCCATTTAGTACCTATCCACCATTAAATCCTAGGGACTCAATACTCAATTATTGACAATCGAAGCGGTATCAATATAATCAGCAGAAGGCAATTAAACCTTAGATAAGATTTATTTCTCTTAAACAGAAAAAGACTGATTCTCAACAAAAGTAATATAAATGCAGAGATGGCAACCTGCCGAAATTAAACAGA
>CBFGIV010000004.1:0-58058 GCA_965648915.1 Caldifarciminota bacterium
GGTTGATCAGAAAGTCAAGGCGGGTAAGTATACGGTGATCTGGGATGGGCTTGATGCTCAGGGTCGAAGGTTACCGGCTGGTGTCTACTTTACCCACATCGAACTGGGCGATGTAAAGACGATAAAGAAGATAGTGCTCGTCAGATAAAAGATGGGAGATCAACAGTTATGGGGGCACTTCTTAAGTGCCCCCATTTTAATTTTAAGAGAGATAAACTATTCGTTCCTGAACTTACTTGACTTCTCTTGTTTTCTGGTATATAATCCCTTATGCCGCTACTTCTGAAACTCTTTGCAATTAAGGCAATCGGAACAGTGATTGGTGGTTTTTTTCTCTTCTCCCGGGGAGGGCCGAACTTTGATCGGATAGTTGTTAAAACGGTCAAAGATACCATATTCGTGGAGAGCACATTAAAGAACGGATTTAATGAAGGGCTTAACGAGATTATTATGAGCGGTTCAGAGGTTGTTATCAGTTACAGGATAAATTTTGTGGAAAGAAATCAGAATAGTTCAGAGGAGATCCTGGTTTGCAAAGATGTTAACCAATCAATCAAATATCATCTGGTGAGTAATGAATTTTTTATCGTTAGGAATTACGACACCCTAAAAATTGTCGATTTTTCAAAGGCAAGGGATGAGGTGAGCAGGTTTGTAATCGGGCTGATTCCGATCAATCAAATATCTGAACAAAGCCGATATTCAATCAGATTGAGTGCCACCCTTAATACAATCGAGATCGAGGCGTTGAATCGAGAGTCCTTTGACCTGAATGCTTTCTGGAATTTCAGATATCCTAAGAAGTCTTTAGAGTGGTTAACAATTAATCAACTGATTGGCAAATGACCTTAAGGATAAAGGCAATACTGACCTTCGCCCTGATCTCCCTGATCTTTACT
This sequence comes from Caldifarciminota bacterium, assembly GCA_965648915.1. Taxonomy (GTDB): domain Bacteria; phylum Hydrothermota; class Tepidihabitantia; order SM23-42; family CAYGYG01; genus CBFGIV01. The sequence goes on from CBFGIV010000004.1 coordinate 900, forward strand.
GGAATTCTGGTTGGTTTTATGTTTTACCTGACCAAGACCTCTTTGAGTTACTGGGAGAATAGAGATATCGAGAAGGGTCTGGTGATTGGTGTGAATAATGCAAAGAGTCCGGTGGAACAGGCTCAGGCCGAGAAGGCTTTGAGAACCTACCGCCAATTGAAAGGGCTCAAGGGACTTTTCGAATGGCAGATTATCGGTTTTGCGCTGTTACTCGGTGTCTTTCTTTTCATAATATCAGTGATTATAAGCTCGATCGCACTCTTTCGTATAACCCGACCTCTCAATGAATTGACCACTGCCCTGGCCCGGGCAGGGGAAGGGGACCTGGATATAAGAATCGCTGCGCCCAAAAGCGAGATTGGTCAGGTGATAAATGCCTATAATAAGATGACGGTTCAATTGAAGAAGAGTCAGGAGGAGTTGAAGCGGGCAGTAAGGATTGCGGCCTGGCGCGATGTTGCCCGGGTCCTTGCCCATGAGGTACGTAATCCCCTGACTCCAATCCGTCTGGCAATTGAACGACTGGTTGAGAAGCACAGAAATAGGGCAGGTGATTTTCCTCAGGTATTAGAAAAGAGTGCGAATATTATACTGAGTGAGATTACAGCCCTTGAGCGCATTGTGAGAGAGTTTTCTAATTTTGCTCGCCTGCCAGCACCGGTGTTAAAACCGGTGAATATTAATCACCTGATTGAGGAAGTTGTTACCGGCTACGAGGGCTACGATAAGCGGATCAGGATTTACCGAGATTTTGATGATTCAATCGGTGATCTCCTCCTTGATGGAGAACTCTTCAAGCAGGTAATATCAAATTTGATAAAAAACTCTTTTGATGCCCTGAAGCGGGAAGATGGTGAGATCAGGCTCAAGACCCTCAAAAGTGAAGATATGGTTCGACTCGAATTTATTGATAATGGCGATGGGATTCAGCCCGATCTGATCGATAAAGTCTTTGAGCCATACTTCACAACCAAGGCCAGAGGCACGGGCCTGGGGCTGGCGGTGGTAAAGCATATAGTCAATGAGCATGGTGGAGATGTTGCACTTGAGAGTCAGGTCGGCAGGGGAACCAGGGTAATTGTGAACTTACCCTACAAAACCTTAAAGGCTTAAAAGAGGTGAATATGTCAAGGATTCTTGTTATCGACGATGAGGTAAATATCCGGAAGAGTCTTGAGGAGATTTTGCAGGATGAAGGTTATGAGGTCATAACCGTAGCGAGCGGGGAAGAGGGGATTGAAATTATTAAAGATGAGCATGAGATATTTGATCTCGTTCTGCTCGATATCAAACTACCGGGCATCGATGGGCTTGAAGTATTGAAGAGAATAAAGGAAAAGAGCCCCGCGGTTGAGGTTGTGATGATCTCCGGCCATGGGACAATTGAGTCAGCAGTTGAGGCGATGAAGATGGGGGCCTATGATTTTCTTGAGAAGCCTTTGAGTATGAAACGGGTACTGATCACAGTTGAACATGCCTTAGAGAAGAGCCGTTTGGGCCGGGAACGGGAAAGGTGGCTGGAACAGGAAGATCGTCGTTATCAGATGATCGGAGTTTCACCACCGATTAAAAAGATCTGGGAAGATATCAAGCATGTTGCACCAACCAATGCCCGGGTCCTGATTGTTGGGGAGAGCGGGACTGGGAAGGAACTCGTTGCTTACTGGGTTCACCGTTTGAGTAATCGGCGGGATAAACCAATGGTGAAGGTCAACTGTGCTGCAATCCCCAGGGAACTTATCGAAAGTGAACTTTTTGGTTATGAAAAAGGTGCTTTTACCGGTGCGGTTGGTCGCAAAATCGGGAAGTTCGAACTCGCTGATAAGTCAACAATTTTTTTAGATGAAATTGGTGATATGGATCAGCATACCCAGGCAAAGGTTTTGAGAGTCCTCGAAGATGGTGAGTTTCAGCGGATTGGTGGATTGAGTACGATCAAAGTCGATGTCCGGATAATTACCGCAACCAATAAGGTTCTTACTGAAGAGATAAAGAAGGGTTCTTTCCGAGCCGACCTCTATCACCGGATAAATGTATTCCAGATCTATATTCCACCTTTGCGCGAGCGGCGGAGCGATATACCATTGCTCGCCCAGAATTTTCTTAAAAACTATTGCCTTGAGAATGGAATGAAGCCTAAGGTATTAACCAAGGAAGCTGAAGCGTATCTAACAACACTGAACTATCCGGGAAATGTTCGGGAATTAAAGAATTTAGTGGAAAGGGCAGTGATCTCTTCCCGGAGTGATGTAATTAAAGAAGAGGACCTGAAGATCGCTTCAATTATGTCTTCAGAACCTGATCAGGAGATATTCGCCCGGACCATGCCGCTAACCGAGGCAAAACGCGAACTTGAGAAGAGATTTATCGAGGCTCAACTTGCCCTTAACGGTTGGAATATCACCAGGACGGCTGAGAAGCTCGGAGTTAAAAGATCAAACCTTTCGCGCCGAATAAAACAACTCGGTATTAAGGGAAAGGATTAGGTTATTAAACTTGATGCCTAAACCGTATCAAAAAATATACGAAGAGAGTGTTCTTATTATTAAAAACTATGGAATTTTAAGTCTTTTGACCGGGCACGGGATTTGCATATTTTGATAGTGAAAGGAGAAGAGATGAAAATGCTAAACCGCTTCATTATCTTTACATTTACCATACTCATCACATTGACCCTGTTCGGGTGTCCGAAAGTTACCACAACCAAGGATATCGCGGATGAGGCGCTTGCGATCCTTAAATCTCTGCGCGGTGCTGCAGGTCAGGCCTCAACCACAAAAGGCGAACGATCCTATTTTGCTTCGTTTAAGGTCGACTCTTTCTATATCGATGAGACCAAGAATGGTGTTAAGACAATTGGCTGGATATACTGGGATGATAACAATACTCCGGCCGATTCTTCGGACGATATCTTCTCTTTCCGCGGACAGCACATCTACCTCGATTGGAACATTACCGAGAATTGTTTTATGAAGGTATATGTGGATACCTTTGACCGGCGTCTTGAGATGTCGATAAAGAATCTGAATACGGCCGAGACACTCTATGTCAATTTTGGAAAAGTAACAAGACCGGGTGGCAGGCAGACCGGACCGGGGATTTATGCGAATAGTACCGATACGATTCCCGTAACGATGGGAATTCATCACGCCAATACCGCCAATAACTGGGACGATAATTTTACATCACTCGAATTTTTCCTCTATGACGAGTCCACTGACCCACCTCATCCTTACTGGGTTTATGCTGATTTTAAACCTGATCATTCGGGCTCGGGCGAAATCCATGATACGGATAGTAATGGCGAACTGGTTGCCACTTTTGAATGGGATATGTTTGGAAGGGGTACCCTTGTTGTTGGTGGCGATATCTATCCATTCAAGTGGTAGATTCAATTTAAGGGGGTGGCCTTCTGGCCGCCCCTTAAAGAAAAAGAAAAGGAGTTAATATGAAAAAGATTCTATTAATGTTTTTATGTATAATGTTCAGTTCGATTCTCTGGGCAGAAAGTGACTCGACCCGGACCGAAGTCCTGAATACACCTGTGGTAAGAGAAAAGATCAGGGTTAAAAGAGAGATTGTGATACCCAAGGACCCTTTTCTTGCCAGTCTGCTTTCAGCCCAGATGCCCGGTGTTGGACAGATGTATTCGGGGAAATGGTTAAAAGGATGTCTGTTTCTGGTCGGGACGGTTGGTTGTTATATAATAGCCAATTCATACAGTGAAAGGGCCACTGACCCATTAGCAACTGATGAGACAATGCAGAAGTACGAAAGGTTATCCGGTGTGTTTCTTATCACCGGACTCGGACTTCATATCTTTAACATAATTGATGCCCATAAGACCGCCAAACGTCATAATATCGAGATGCTCGAGGGCAGATCCGATCTGAATAAGTGGGATCTGGGCATAGGGATTGGTGTCGATAAAGCATCGCTGACCATAGTAAAGAGGATTTAAATACTTTACATTTCTTACCCGGTAAAAAATGTAAAGTGTTATAGAAAGGATGGGATATATGTTTATATTTTTCTTGATTCTTTTCAATTTTAATTCTCAATCGAATTATGAGCCATCTCTCTATATGAATAAAAAGTTTAATCAACATAGCGGGTTCAGCCTGGAAGATTTAAATGTATCTTTCGGAGCCGACCTGATTGTTGGTTATCCTGATTCGAATGAGATTAGAGTGATCAAGGGGAGTTACTATCTTGATGGCCGAATCATCATTGTTAATAATGGAACTCTTATCCTTGACACGAGTAATTTTACACATCGGGGTAATCTTTATATCTTTAATAATGGCAAGATGATTGTGCGGGGTGGCAATTATAATGTCCCTCAGGATTATGCCTATCAATATGGTGGTATGCTTTTGCATAATGGTGAGTTAAATCTTCAGAACTGTACGATCTCCTTCAATGGACAGTCCTGGTCAATCGGTCTCATCGACAGTTCCCGTTTTAATATCCGGGATGTCGTATTGAATAATGGTTTTATAACGACTGCCCTGTTGAGTCGTTCAAGGGTGAATGTATACAACATAAATATTGCGGGTGAATATATTGTTTCGGATAATTGTTTTGCCCGATTCAATAAGGTCGGTTTTGTTTTGCTCTGGTTAAACTTTCCGGACTCAAGCCGGGTTGATCTGCACCTGCCTAAATCCGACTCCAGTTATTTACAACATTATGAAATCAGGCCGGGTTCACCTGGTGTGCAGGGTATAAAATGGACGATGATTGTTGACAGTTCCAGTAATGTTAACTGGGGGAGTTTCCCCCTTAAAGGTTCGGATGTAAAGATCCGTGATTCACGATTGAGAGCGACCGGTCTGATTATCCAGAATAGAGGAAACTATGAAATTAATGGACTGGTGAATAACTCAATTTATTATAACTGGACACTACCACTCAGTGATCGCAGGTTCTGGCTGGATAGCGTGAAGATATTTACCTGGAACATCTATGCTTATGATTCGATCAACTTGAATATAAAAAACTCGGTCTTTGGCGAAGCAATTGCCTGGGGTGAGCCTGAAGTTTTTATCGAGAACTCGATCTGTGATGGAACCGGTGGTTATATTGGCACTTTCGATTCGAGTCAGGTAATCATCTATCGATCAACGATCAATACCCAGACCATCTCCGGTGTCCATTCCCTTTTGATTGGAGTAGAGTCGAATTTCCGAGTTGGTGAGATTAATGCTACCGGTAGATCGCTCATTGCTCTTATTAATTCATTCTACGATATAAGGCCAATTGCCAACGATACCTCATTTATCTATCTGGGGCTTGTCAATCCGCCACCCAATCCCACTGTTAACAGGATTATCCCGGTGACGGGAACCGCCAGTTGCCTTTATGGTCCTTACAATCCAGTCCGCTTTCACTATTATCGACTCCTTTACGGTCCAGGGCAGAATCCCAGTCAATGGTTTCAGATCGGAACAATCCATTACACACCAATTGAAAATGATACCCTTGAGCGATGGAATACCTTTGGTCTGACGGTTGGCTGGTACACATTGAGACTCATTGTCCGCAATACGAATGGTGATACGCTCGATGTCTATCGGGCAGTCTACCTGAATCCCGCCGGTATTGAAGAGAGAACTGATTCTGCACCTTTCTCTTTTATGATAAGTTCTGCTAACCCGAGCCGGAGGGAATTTGCCATACACTATTCTTTAGATAGGGATCTGAATATACAAATTGGAATCTTTGATGTTTCTGGTCGCAAGATAAAAACTCTTGTCGATGGTAAACAGCGTGCCGGTCAATACCGCCTTGTCTGGAGGGGCGAAGATGACCTTGGGCGTCAATTGCCGGCCGGGGTTTATTACTGCCGATTCAAAGAAGGGAATCGCGAGACAAGGAAAAAACTTATCCTTTTGAAGCAGAATTTATAAATATTACTCTTTATTGAATAACTGAGGGATAGAGTTTAAATTTTTCGACTATGGCGGTGTGAATATTATATTCCTCAACACCAGGGCGATACCAAAGTAGATTAAAAGGGTGGTGGAATCGAGGATGGTGGTGATCAAGGGGCCGGACATCAGCGCCGGGTCAAGCCCTAACTTCTGAAAGATAAAAGGAAGCAAGCCACCCAGCACAGTAGCAATAATTATGACCGACGCCATTGCCAGACCGACAATCAGTCCGAGGACCGGATCCCTTTGAATAAGATGGGCACGGATCGAGATTATGACACCGAGGGCGATGCCCAGCAATAACCCGGTCAACAGTTCTTTCCAGACTACATACCAGATGTCGCTGATTTTGATCTCACCGATCGCCAGACCACGGATTACCACAGTTGCGGCTTGGGTCCCTGCATTACCACCCGAGTCCATCAGAGTTGGAATAAAGAAGAGCAGGGTGGACATACTTTGAATGAGAAAGGTAAATCTCTCCATAACAAAGCCGGAAATGAAACCGGAAAGTGCAAGAATCATAAGCCAGAAAAATCTTTTCCGGGCAACAGTAAAGGGATGGGTGTGCAGATACTCTTCGATCCGGCCTGATGCACCAAACCGCTGCATATCCTCAGTATGTTCTTCCTGAACAACATCGAGGACATCGTCGGCGGTAATGATTCCTTTTATCCTGCCCAGACGATCGACTACCGGTAGTGACGGTCGGTCGTATTTAGAAAATAATTTGGCAACCTCTTCCTGATCCATCTCCAGCGGGACCGTGACCAGAGAGGTATTCATAACATCTTTAATTCTTTTACGGGGGTCGGTAGCAATCAAATCCTTAAGCGAGATCGACCCTTTGAGTCGGCCGAAACGGTCGACCACATAGACATAATGGACAAACTCCAGATCCCGGGCGGCCTTTCTTATCTCATTTAAGACTTTGTTTACACGATGTCCTGAATAGACCTTGATAAAGTCAACCGTCATCAGCCCGCCCGCCGTGTTTCCTTTGTATGCCATCAGTTCTTTTGCCTGCTGGGACTCATCACTGCGCAGGAGCGTGATAATTTTTTTAACTTCGATCGCGGGCAGTCTTTCGAAGAGATCGGCACGGTCATCCGGCGACATCTCATTCAATACTGCAATTTTACGCACCGGGTCCATCAGTCTTAAAAGTTTAATCATTTCTCTGGTTTTTAAGTGTTCGAAGACATCGGCAGCAAATTTTGGTTCGAGGAGATTGAAGATCCCCTTTGCCTCTTCATCAGACAAGAAGCGCCAGGCTTCAGCAATATCGGCCGGTTCGAAATAGGTCAGGACTTCTTTAATCTGATCATACTCTTTTGCCGCGAAGCATTCTTTGATTTCGGGAATGATGAGTCGCAATTTATCTCCAGTATCTATTCAGAGTTATTAGATCTTTCGTTGTATTCAATCTCTTCAGACAGGGGAGTTTCGATAATGTTCTGCCCTTCACGCAATTGGTCGATTTTCTTGAGAGGCTTTTCCAGTTGATGGGTGATGGTTGTTGTCAGGCTGATATATTCCTTTTGTGCTTCTTCAATCTTTTTCCCCATCTTCTCCAGTGACTCCTTAAATCGGTTCCACTGTTTATAAAAGTTACCAAAAAGGACAAGCATCTCGGCGGCACGCTTTTCTAAGTGGAAATTATCAATCGCCTGTCTGATTATTGCGAGAATTGCATAGAGGGTGATGGGTGAGCAGAGAATGACTTTGTTCCGCAGGGCCTCATCCAGTATCGAACTGTCACATTCGTTAATAAAGGTGTAGACCTGTTCATTGGGAATAAAGACCAGGACATAATCGACTGTATTCTGTTCGGGATTGATGTAATCCCGGCCGGTTACCTCTTTAATTCGATCTTTGACATCTTTTAAAAATCTTTTTTTGAAATTCTCACGGTCCGATTCTGTCTGGGCTTCAAGGTAGTTCATATAATTGTCGAGCGGGAATTTTACATCCATATTAACCCTGAGGTTCTTGGGTAATAGAAAAGTATAGTCAGGTTTGGTTCCGATATTTTCAAGTCTCTTCTGCTTCAGGTAGTTAATCCCCTCAATGAAACCAGCAAATCTTAAAACATCCTCGGCCATTCTTTCGCCCCACTGACCCCGGGCTTCCCGACGGGCCAGTGCTGTCTTCAATTGGCTCGTTGTGATCTGTAATTTCTCGGTCTGTTCGACTGCGAACCTCAATTGATTGACCAATTGACCGAACTGAAGTTTCCGGTCCTTATCAAATTCGGTAACAACATTCTGGAGTCGCTGCAGATCGCTTTTCATTGTTTCAAGCGTTTTGTCGATGAGCTGGCGTTTTTCTTCCAGTTCTTTCACGCTCGACTGGGTCTGGCGGGAAAGGGTCTCATTGGCAAGTTTCAGAAACTGATCGGTATTACGAGATAGCGCCTCCAGAGATAGGGAACCAAAAGATTCTTTGATCCGATTGATAATCAGCTCCAGCTCCTGGTTTTTCTTCTCTTCCGCCTGAGCAATAATCTGTTGAGCAATCTTATGGGCATCCTGTTTTTTGAAATAGAATATAAAATAGACAATTAACCCACCAATGATTAAACCCAAGATAAAAAATCCTAAATAAAACATTAATTAACCTCCAGAAGTTTACCGGGTCTGAACATATAATTCTATACAGAAATTATATAACTGTCAAGAATGATGGTTGCAAAATTCCTGATTAGCCAGTTGACAGATGATAATTTCTTATATATCATCCTGTATGGTAAGTCGGTCAGGATTAAAGAGTGAGTTTGCTTCGGTGCTGGGTAAAGATACTGAATTGGTCTTTCCCCACATTCTGATTATTGAAGCTTCAGCCGGTGCGGGGAAAACTGAAGCCCTGGCCAAGCGCTATATCCAGTTACTCATTTCAGAAAAAATAAGGGTTCCGCATAATCTCCCCAATATTCTGGCAATTACTTTCACCAATAATGCGGCACGGGAGATGAAAGAGCGTATCCTCAAGTGGCTCAAGTCGCTTGCCTTGGGTATATCTTTTGCAGAGCAGGAAGAGATAGCGGACTTGGTCGATTTGAAACACTTTGCGATCCAAGACCGGGCCCGGGCGGCAGTCGATATGATTATTGATAACTACTCTGATTTTCAAATCCAGACAATAGATAGTTTTATGAATCAAATTTTATGCTCCACTGCCCCGGAACTGGGAATGCCGCCCGAGAACGAGGTTACCGCTTCTTATGAAAATCTCGCCGATCTTGCGCTTAATGCACTATTGAACGAGATCCCGGGGGTGGTTGATACTGAAGAGATTGATCACTTTCTCAATTTCCTGAATCGTGAGGCAAAAACTTTTCCCTGGGATCCGACGCAAAGCATGAAAAAGCAGTTTCTTCAGTTTCTCGAAGAAGAAGGCAAGGTGCTTGAGGAGATAATATTTACTGAGCAGTGGTCGGTTTATCAAGAGAAGATCGAGGAGTTGAAGCGTCTCGGGGAGAAAGTACTTAATAGCAAATTTGCCCAGGCAATCAGGGTTGATGCAGTACGAGAACTGAGAGGTAACTATTTTGATATTAAGAAATTCTTAAATGGATTTACAACTGAATCGCTCTGGTTTGATAAACGCAAAGTATGCCCGGAAGCGCTTGAACTCTGTAAGGGGTTGAACAAAATCGTCGAGGAGATTACTGAACTTTATGCGATTTCGAGATTCCATCACTTTGGTCGGATATATAAAAAGTTTAAGGATTTTCTCGAACAGGCAAAACGTCAGACCGAGACGATCCATTTTGATGACATTAATAAGAAACTTGCCCGGTATCTAAGAAGGGAGATCGTACCTGAGGTTTTTTACCGACTGGGGACGATGTTATATCATTTTCTGATTGATGAATTTCAGGATACCGATCGGGTCCAGTGGGCAAATATGAAATTCTTACTCGATGAGGCATTTGCTAAAGGTGGTAGCCTCTTTGCGGTCGGCGATTTGAAGCAGGCGATATTTATGTTTCGTAAAGCCGATTACCGGATAATGCGTCGGTTAATCAGGGCGATTGAAGGTCAGTCGGAATACGAGGTTTATCAACTTCCGGGAAGTGTTCGGGAGAATTCACGAGTTAGAAGATTGAGGAATAACTATCGATTTGGTTCGGTAATCTTAAATTATGTCGATGGAATTTTTAAAAATAAACTGGCAAAACAGATCGGGACTGATTTTCTCGAAGCTGATTTGACCTGTCTTACAACTTATGTGCAGGAATCGGCCGATCGCTATCGACCTCGAGACAGGGGTCAGGGTTATGTAAAGGCGATGGTTGTTGAAAAGGGAAAAGATCAGGAGCCGGAGCGCGATGTGTTATACGGTATCCTGAATGATATCTTAAAACGCTTCCGTCCGGGTAGGGTTGCAATACTAACAAAGAGGAATAGAGAAGTAGAAAGAATAGTCGAATGGCTGTCCGAGAAGTCGATACCGACCGCATCGTTCAGTTCGCTCGATATCCGAAAGCGGAAGATAATTATGGAGATTGTTAATTTGCTGCAGTTCCTCGATTCACCGATTGACAACCTCTCTTTTGCTACTTTTCTTGCCGGTGACATTTTTATCAGTGCAGCTTGCAGTTATCGCCAGCCGGTGGATCGAACCCAGATACTGGATTTAATTTTTCAGTGGAACAGGGATGGTCGAGATTATCTCTACAAATGGCTTAAAGAGAAGAGCAATATTAAAGATCTGTGGATGTTGCTTTTTGAGGAGATATTCAACCGGGTCGGTTATCTACCACTTTATGATCTTGCATCGTTAATTTTCAAGAAATTCAGGGTCTTTGAGAATTTTCAGGCTGAAGCCGGTTTCCTGATAAAATTTCTTGATGCGATAGTTAATTTTGAGTCTAATGGGATAAACGATATCAAGGGTTTTATAAAAATGGTCGGTGATGATAATCGAGAATCATCAATTATGAGTGTGCTTCTGCCTGATTATATTGATGCGGTGAAGGTAATGACCTTTCACAAAGCCAAAGGGCTTGGTTTCCCGGTTGTTATAAATATGATCTACGAAATAACTGATGATCGAGACTCGATCTATTTTCATAAAGAGGATGGGTTGTCGGCATACTATATATTAAAGGACTTCACCAGAGTTTCTCCAAAACTGGAAAGAATCTACCGGGAGAAGAATCAAGATGATCGTATTCAGATGTTGAATCTGCTCTATGTAGCCAATACCCGCGCCAAACAGGAACTTTATAATATTGTTGTGAAGAATAAGAAAAAAGGGGTAAGGTCTGCTTTTAATTATACTGATCTCTTTGATAATTTTGAAGTGGGGGCAAAGGTAAAACCGGCTGGGGATGAAAAATGGACTCTCCCCGAACCCGTTATTGCATCATCGGCCGGGGATGTCGAGATGGTCTTGCCCGAGGAAGGTGGGGTCTGGTCGCTGTCCCGCCAAATCGAGGCACACAAAGGAGAGATTTACCATAAAATCATTTCAATGATCGAATACTTAAAAGGCGACCCTTCTGCCCTGGTGCAAGAGTTGATCGATCAAATCCGATCCCGAACCAGAGAGGACTTTGATCACGAGGCCGCTCTCGAAGATATTACCCGGTTTCTCAGTCTACCTGATGTCAGACAGTGGTTTGAGGAGCGGCCGGGCCGGAGAGTTGAGAGAGAGGTTGAATATGTCAGCGAAGACGGTGCCCTCAACCGGATCGATCGATTAGTAATTGATCCGGATCTTGTATGGGTTATCGATTTCAAGACCGGTACCGAATCGCCGGGTTACTTCTCCCAGGTTGAAAATTATGTTAAGGTATTAAAAGATATTTATCCTGATCGCATAATTAGAGGATATCTGGCTTATATTGATAAACTTCAGGTGATAAGGGTAATATGAAAAAACATCTGCTTGTTTCACCGAAGATTGACCTGATTGAATTGATCGGGAATTGCCTCCTTGAAAAAAGCCGGGAGCTGTTTAACAACCTGATTGTCTTTCCTGCCAAACGACCGATCCACTTTTTAAGAAAATATCTTGCCGGGAAATTGAGGTCTTCCTTTCGATCTCCGGTTATCCTGGCGATCGATGAATTCGTTGATTATCTGTATGATTTGTTGGGCTATTCCGATGTCCGAATCAATTCCTTGGATGCAATTGCCCTACTCTTTGAACTCAATAGAGAAGGGGGCTTGATCAATTACCCGGGGGGTGAATTAACGATTGATGAATTCCTTCCCTGGGGGGCAAAAATTCTTTCTGATTTTGAAGAGATCTACATCGAAGCAATTGGGCCCGAGGTGATCCGATCGATCGATCAGATCGAATCCGAACAATTACCCGCTAGGATCAGAGAGAGACTATTAACCTTTTCTCAACTCTACAAGTCATTCTATGACTACCTTATCGAACATCATTATTCAACCCGATCCCTCCGTTATCGGCGGGTGGCAGAGTCGATGGAAAAAGTGGATTTAGAAAAATTCGAGCAGATCTTCCTGGCCGGGTTTTTTATGCTCACCCGTTCCGAAGAAAAGATTTTTAAAAACATCAGTCAACTTAAGAATAGTCAACTTATTTTTCAGGATGGTCCGGGAGTTGATGCAACGATAAGAAGTTTAAATCTTGCGGTTGAGAAGATAGTAAGTGGGAATCCGCAACCCGTGGTCAGTCTTTATAAAGCGATGGATGCCCACGGTCAGGTATTTAAATTGGCAGAGGTAATTAGTGAGAGGAAGAACTTCAATCAAAGGGATGTGGTGGTTTTACCTGTTCCTGATACTCTCTTCCCAGTTATTCAGCATGCCTTGGGTAGAATCAAGGGCGACTACAATATTTCCCTCGGTTACCCTCTTTATCGAACCTCGATATATTCACTCATAGAAACCCTGCGTCAACTTCTGAACACAAAAGAAGGGGAGAAGTACAGTCTCGCTCATTATTTGAAATTTGTCCTCCACCCTTATATTAAAAATATCCGGCTTGGTAAGATGAGTGAACCGACACGGATAATCTTTCACACGATCGAAGAATTTTACCAAAATGTGCCCAGAAGATTTATTACGCTTACCGAGATTGAAAATAATGAGAAATTAACAGATTTATGTTGGAATAAACTTAGAGACCTATTCCCCGGCGGGCCGCAAAAAGATATAATTATCAATCACCTTAAGGAAATTCATTACCATCTGATAAAGAATTTCGAAAATATTGACTCCCTTGAAGATTTTGGTAATAAACTGCTTAACTTCCTTTCGTTTATTTCGCTGCACAGCACCGCCAATCGCCATATCTATACCGCTCCCTTTGTAGAGACAATGATCGGAGCCATTTATGAATTGCGTCAATCCTTCTTAAAGAAAGTAAGATTTTCTAAAATGGAAAGTTACTTTCGTCTTTTAAGGAGCTACATCCGGACGCTTCATCATCCATTTGAAGGAAGCCCGGTGCAGGGACTGCAGGTCCTTGGATTTCTTGAGACAAGAAATATCAAGTTTGATTCAGTATATATACTTGATGTAAATGAAGGTGTCATCCCCCAGACCGGTAAGAGTGAAACTCTTCTGCCGCATCAGGTAAGAAGATATCTGAGATTGCCGACCTACCAGGATCGGGAAAAGATTGCCCGTTACTATTTTGAAAACCTCCTGAATGGCGCGAAGGAGGTTTATATTTTTTACATCGAAAATGCCGAAAAGGAGAAAAGTCGATTTGTTGAGAAGATCCTCTGGGAAAATCAGAAGAGAGCTGATGGGGTTGAACCCAAGACTTCTGACATTTTTTTCAATGTGGGATTCAAGCAGAAGGACCCTGAACCAATCGCCAAGAACTCTTCCATAATCAGTTTTATAAATTCTCGACCCCGGTTCAGTGTCTCAAGCATTGACGACTATCTGCGGTGTCAACTTATTTTCTATTATAAGAATCTCCTCGGCCTTGAACCCCGAATCGAGATTGAAGAGGAGATCGATCCGCAAAGCCGGGGAGGTCTTGTGCACAAGATACTTGAATCTTTTTTTATTGAGAAGATCGGTAGGCCATTGGTGATTAAACCTGCTGACTACCAGCGCATGGGCCAGATTATTGATAAGATTTTTAGCGAACAGTATCCTGATTCGGAGCGGGGTCCACTCTTTCTCTACCGGTGTCAAATAAAGAGAAGGATGTTCGATCTTCTGTGGTATTATGAAGGAGAACAGCATCGCACAACAATAATACGGGAGTGCGAAAATCAATGCCGACCGCCGGTGAAGAACGAATCTGGAAATAAATTCTATATCGAACCGTTACAACTCTCAACCGGTAAGATCGTAAAACTCTCGGGCAAGATCGATCGGGTCGATCAACGGGGCGACACCATTTATATTGTTGATTACAAAACCAGCTATCGATCGGAGATGCCCAAGGAAGATTTCGATATTGAAAGTCGTGATCAATGGACAAAGACGCTCGGTTCAATTCAATTGCCTGCCTATATAATTCTTTATCAATCGAGGCATCACGAAGCGCTGCTCAAGGATATCAATGCCTGCCTTTTAATCCTGGGCGATAAGGATATCAGAGAAGTTCCCTTATTCGGTGATAAATTAAAATCACGGGAGAAGGAGTTATATTTTAATAATCTGAAGGAAGCCCTGATCAGACTCATCGAAGAGATATTTGATCCTGAACTTCCTTTCCTTCCGACCAGTGAGCCGGATGATAATTGTCCTTCCTGTGACTTCAAAGTGATTTGTGGTCGCCAGTGGATCGTTGGGAGAGGGTGGCGTTGACGCTGAATTTTTTTACATTCTCTTGACAGATGTATTTTTTAAAATAAAATAAGTAAATGAAGAAAATGCCCGAAATAGAAAAGGTCGATTTTATCCGTGAAATCGTGCGGTCCGATTTGAAAACGAATAAGTACGGAGGTCGGGTACAGACCCGTTTTCCACCCGAACCCAACGGTTATCTCCATATTGGCCATGCCAAAGCAATCTGTATCGATTTTGGCATTGCGCAGGAGTTTGGTGGCCTATGTAATTTAAGATTCGATGATACAAACCCGACAAAAGAAGAGATTGAGTATGTTGAGTCGATAAAAGAGGATATACGCTGGCTGGGATTCGACTGGGGAGACCGGGAATATTATGCATCAGACTATTTTGAGAAACTATATGAGTTTGCCGTAATTTTGGTTAAAAAAGGTAAGGCATATGTCTGTGACTGTTCACCGGATGAGGTGCGCAATATGCGGGGGACACTAACCCAACCCGGAAAAGAATGTCCCCATCGTAGTCGCTCGATTGAGGAAAATCTTGAATTATTTGAAAGCATGCGGGCTGGGAAATTCCCTGATGGTTCCAGGACCTTGAGGGCAAAGATTGATATGGCACACGGCAATCTGAATATGCGGGATCCAATAATGTACAGGATATTACATACACCCCATCACCGGACTGGTGATAAATGGTGTATCTATCCAACCTATGACTGGGCACACGGCCAGTCTGATTCCATCGAGGGGATCACCCATTCTATCTGCACCCTGGAGTTTGAAGATCACAGGCCTTTATATGACTGGTTCTTAGAAGAACTCGGTATTCATCACCCCCAGCAAATCGAGTTTGCCCGACTCAATTTAACTTATACTATTTTGAGTAAAAGAAAATTGCTGCAACTCGTGGAAAAGGGCTATGTTCAGGGCTGGGATGACCCGCGGATGCCAACGATCTCAGGCCTGCGCAGACGCGGCTATACACCAGAATCAATAAAGAAATTCTGTGATGTTATTGGTGTGTCTAAAAATAATACGGTTGTCGATATTGCACTTTTGGAACACTGTCTGCGTGATGATTTAAACAGGCGGGCGCCGAGGGCGATGGCGGTATTGCGTCCCCTGAAGGTCATTATCGATAATTATCCCGAGGGGCAGGTTGAAGAACTGGATGCCATTAATAATCCTGAGGATATGAGTATGGGGACGCGGAAAGTACCTTTCAGCAAAGTATTGTATATCGAGCAGGACGATTTTCGTGAGAATCCTCCCCGGGAATTTTATAGACTTGCACCGGGTCGTGAGGTTCGTCTGCGTTATGCCTATTTTATTAAATGTGTTGATATAATAAAGGACCAGAATGGAAATATTGTTGAACTTCACTGTCAATATGATCCCCATACCCGCGGTGGTGATGCACCGGACGGGAGGAAGGCGAAGGCGACCCTGCACTGGGTTTCAGCGCTTCATTCTATTGAGGCTGAGGTGAGGCTCTATGACCGGTTATTCAAGACCCCGGACCCGGAGGAGGGAGGTGACCATATCGCCAACTTAAATCCTGATTCATTAAAAATCTTGAAAAACTGCAAGTTGGAGCCATCCTTAAGGGATGCAAAGCCTGGCGAAATCTTCCAGTTTGAACGACTCGGTTATTTCTGTGTGGATAAGGAAGTGCAGTCTGGGAATCTCATATTCAATCGTTCGGTGACAATAAAAGATACCTGGGCAAAGATTGAGGCGCGGCTCCAGGGTGGTAAGAGATAGTTAATAAATACAATGGTGATAAGATTTGATAGAATTATAATTGACAATTTAAGATTAGATTGTTCCTGACTCCTAAGGAAAAGTAATGGAGATTGATCTGAGCAATAAGGTGATCTTAATCACCGGGGCAACAGGCGGAATCGGCAGGGCAACTGCGAGATTAATGGCAAGGTGTGGCGCAACAGTAGCCCTCCACTACTTTAAAAATCGGGCCCGGGCGGAAAGACTGGTAAAAGAGTTGGGAAATAATTCGAAGATATTTCAGGCCGACTTCAGGATTTCAAAGAATTGTGTTGTTTTGTTTAAGAAGGTTATCGCGGCATATCATCGGGTTGATGTCCTGGTGAATAATGCGGGGCTTTATAGACCATCACCGATCAGTAAGTCAGATAATGAATGGATTAATGACTGGCAGGAGGCAATTGATGTCAATTTGACTTCAGCCGCGATTTTATGTCGGGAGGCAATTAAACATTTTATGAAAAATAAAGGCGGTAGAATAATAAATGTATCATCGAGGGCTGCTTTTAGAGGCGATGCCGCCGAATATTTTGCCTATGCCGCAGCCAAAGGCGGCCTGGTTTCATTAAGTCGTACCATCGCCCGTAATTACGGGCGGTTTAAAATTGTATCTTTTGTTATTGCTCCCGGTTTTGTAAGAACGAAAATGACACAAAGATATTTTGCTGATTATGGTGAGAATGGTGTAAGGTCTGAGACTGCTTTGAATAAAATCACCGGGCCTGAAGATATTGCTCCGACGATTGCGTTTTTAGCAAGTGGATTAATGGATCACGCGACCGGGACATCGATTGATATAAATGCAGGCAGTTATATGAGATGAATGGATTTAATGCTATATATATTTTTTCAAAAGTTCTTTGCGGGGATGTAAACTGTAAAATGCTGGAGGGATGTCGAGCATTGTATAGGCACCAAATATCTTCATTCGATTAAATCGATAACAGGCACGAGCACAGGCAATAAGAATATAAGAATACTGGTTGTCGCAACAGGATTACTCTCCCATTTACAGTGGTATTCGATTAAGGCCTTGTACCGTGCATTGCCGGGCGAGGATGTAAATACAAAACCTCCATGGGGATAGTTTTAGTGTTCACGATCCAGTTTTTCTCTTGATACAAATACCACCTTCGTTTTATAATCAGCAAAATAATCGGGTATTGTTTTGATTTCGTGTTCGATTCTCTTTCGATCTGCCCCTTTTTCAACAATGACATAGACTAACCGAATATGCATATCACTTTTTTTCAATTCTGGATTGCTGCTGCTTCGAACCCGATTCATTGCTTTTTCTATTGGTAGAGTATACTGTCGGGCATCGATAACACCTTTAATTTTACGGACTGCATCTGAGTGTCCCTGACTCACACCCGGCCCCCAGAATGTGTAGTGCTTTGCTTTCGGAATAAAGGCATCAGCCAGGACCCTTTCGAGTGAAAATGTTCCCGGATCCCAGGTTATGACCTCAACTAGTTCCTGTTGACTTTCAATTGATAATGAATAAAATTTCGTATGGCACGAGTTAAACTTGAATTACCAGAACATTTTGAATTTTCTACTGAAATTGAAGTGCGGATTGGTGATATTAATTACGGTGGGCATCTTGGTAATGATGCATTACTCTCAATAATTCATGAGGCACGAGTCCGATTTCTTCGCAACTACGGCTGGACCGAGGCAAATATCGAAGGGGTTGGTCTGATTATGACCGACGCGGTGGTTGTCTATAAATCTGAAGTCTTCTATGGTGATCGACTTAAAGTTGAAGTTACAGTAACTGACCTGAGTCGGACAGGCGGAGATTTTTTTTACCTTATTACCAGTAAAAGTTCCGGTAAGGAAGTTGCCCGGGCCAAGACCGGGATTGTATTCTTTGACTATCAGAAGAGGAAGGTGGTCGAGATGCCGGAGAAGTTCAGGGATATTTTCAGTCCGAAGCATAACTGAAAACTGGACATGGTGAAAACCTTCTGGGATATTGAAAAGGAGAAGACGGGGAAAATCTATCTTCTTCTCATTCCGCTATTTCTGTTTTATCTTGTGCCTTTTTTTATCGTATTTCTATTTATCAGACTGATATTATATGCTCGGGGCACATTAAGTTTTTCTCTGGGCTGGGATGCAGTTCTTGTTGTCATTGGAGCAGGGGTCGTATCATTTCTTCACTGGCAATGGTCGAGTGCCCGGGCAACCGAGCGGATTTTAAGACTGCTTAATGCAAAACTGCCCGACCGGCGTGACCGTTATCATCAGATTTTTCAGAATATAGTTGATGAGATTGAAGTCGCCGCTGGCGGGATTAAGGTTGAAAGATATATTATACCGACGATCGCAATGAATGCATTTGCCCTGGCAGATTTTAGGGGTCGTCAAGTAATCGGAGTTACTGAGGGATTGATTAGCCGGCTCTCCCGTTCTGAACTTGCTTCGGTGGTTGCGCATGAAATGGCGCATATTGTTTCTGGTGACTGTCTTTTGACCACCATTACCTGCTCTCTCTTTGCAGTTTATAGTGAAATCCTTGATACTTTCCAGAAATTGAGTGAACGGGAACTTTCTGCCAGTACGGTCCTTTTCGAATATACTGATGCATATAGCCAGAAGCGTGGGGGCGCCCTGTTGGCCCTGCCGTTAGTCTTTCTGATCTTTGTGATTAATTTAATCAGTCAGATCCTGAATGTTTTCATTTCCCGGGCCAAGGAGTATCGGGCCGATGCGGCGGCAGTCAGATATTCGCGTGACCCATTGAGTTTAGCCCATGCACTTCATAAGATCGGTAACCAGTGGCGCGGGGCAGGGTTGGGTGGTGAATATTTGTCTGCAATCTTCATCCTTAGCCCCAGATTTAATGTACTGGAAGAGCAGGATAATTTCTGGGCTAATCTCTTTTCCACCCATCCCCCGCTCTTGAATCGACTTCGCATCCTACTCAATATGGGGCATACGGATTTTGATGAACTTAACCAGGAGATTATTAAAAGTAGATCGATGAAAGTCGAGGCGGATAGACCGCCAGAAATGAAATTCTTAATTGAACACAAAGGAGAATGGGTAGGGCCATATACAATAAAGCAATTGATGACCATAGAATGGCTTGGGCCTGAGGTTCGTCTGCGTATTGAGGATGAAGATAATATTATGCGGGCTAACGAGATTGAAGACCTACGTATCTTTTTTAAGGCCCGGGAAGATCCGATATGGCATATTCGCAGGATCTGCCCAATCTGTTCCCGATGGTTGATCGTTGAAAACTATGAAGGGGTCAATCTTCACTTCTGCCCGTTCTGTAATGGATTTCTTATTGATAAAGAGATGTTACCGAGAATTATTGTTCGTCGGGAAAAGGGTTTTAATGAGGAAGTAATTCGTCTTGCTCGTGTCGGGCTTGCCGAGGCACACAAGAAACACCCCCGTTTAAGACTTCTGCTCGATATGTCACATCCCCGCCGTTGTGGCAAATGTGGCCATCCTATGGTTCACCGCTTATACAGTTATGCCTATCATATCAAGATCGACGAATGTCCGCGCTGCCATCTGATCTGGTTTGACCCGATGGAACTCGAGATTCTTCAGTGTATGATTGAGATGTCGGCTGCGAAGGCGGAGGTGAAGATTTGATGGTTGATCGACTTCCCGGTTCATCCCGCTTTAATTTATGTCTAAATAGAAATTTATACCTGTTGAATGCTAAAGAGGGTTTTAAGTCTAATTGATCTTTTGGTTGGCGCTTTATTTCTCTTGCTGACCTGTGTGCCCTCTGGTTATTTTCAGTTAGGTTGCTATGCAAATCGAGAGTATCGTTTTCGAGATGCGATTCATTATTTTACGCTTTATCTCCAACAGAATTCTGATGCCGCCGAGGCCTACAATAATCGAGCCCTGGCATATTTTTATCTGGGCTTATTAGATTCAACTTTAAACGATTGCCAGAAGGCAATCGAATTGAAACCCGACCTGGCATATCCTTATCATCTCTGCGGGTTGGTCTATTTTTATCGAAAGCATTATGCTCTGGCCGTTGAATATTTTAATAAAGCGACTAAACTAAAACCGGATCTTGTTGAGACCTACATCGAACGGGGTAGACTCTATTTTGAAATTGCACACTATGAAGAGGCAATGAGTGATTTAACGAAAGCAATTATTTTACGACCGAAAGATGCTGGTCTCTATAATCTCAGGGGTAATACTCATTATCGATCAGGAGATATCGCCGGAGCGATTGAAGACTGGCAGAAGGCACATAAGATTGATCCACGGTATCCCATCGAACCTGAGGCCAGGTCGATTTTGGGATTCGGTAAATAATAATAGGTGAGATTTTGTGAAACAATCATAATGGAGGTCTATTGTGAACAAGAGATATCTCTGTCCATTTACAACATCAGAAGTATCAGGTGATAAAGACATAAAAAGAGGAGGTCGGATCTGTCCGGCAAAAGAGAAGGAGGCTGACTGGCTCTGTCCGCTTGCTTTTAATGGCGAATGTGCCTTCTGGGTAATTGCCTATAATATTAATACCAAAGAAGGATAAAAGGTGTAATGCGTGTCGATTGGTAATCTTTTAATCTTGGCCTGGTTTGATATTTTTAAGTCTATAGTTTTAACAGATTGAGACCGGTGGTAGGATCTTTTTGACGTTGCACTATTTTATCGACCGGCCAGACAAAAAGTTCACAGGTCGCCGGGATATAAGCCTTGAAGATATGACCGCCATAAGCTTTAAATCGACTATCAGTAATCGTGGCATGGGCGTGGATTATTACTTGTTTGCCAAGATGGGAGATATTACCTACCAGACTGGTAAATTCATACTCACCTTTAAATCTTCTCTTGATGTATGATTTCTTATGAGCATCAAAATAGCCGAGGCTTAGATTTTTAGCCACACCCAGTCCAAAGAAGAAACCACCCTGGATTTTATATTTACGGACAAATTGCTCTAAGGCCTGGATAAGTTCTTCGTCCTTTTCCAGACGGATAATAAAATGAGATCGGAATTGCTTTACCTTCATCTGTCCACTTTCGTTAGATTTTATTAAGTGCCTGTGCGAGATCGGCGATGATATCATCAGCATCTTCAATACCAACTGATATCCGCACCAGGCCTTCGGTGATACAGGCTTGTTTGAGTTGTTCTTTGTTAAGTTTACAGTGGGTCATCGATGCTGGGTGTTCAATGAGTGTTTCCACCCCGCCCAGACTGACCGCAAGGATACAGAGCCGGACACTGTTCATCAAAACCTTACCGGCCCTGAACCCACCTTTCAATTCAAAACTGATCATACCACCGGGTCCGCTCATCTGTCTTTTCGCCAGTTCATATTGAGGATGACTTTTCAGCCCGGGATAGCAAACCCATTTGACCTTGGGGTGGTTTTCGAGAAATCTTGCAACCTTTAAGCCATTGGCGCAATGCCTTTCCATTCTCAGGACTAAAGTCTTTATGCCCCGATGGACCAGAAATGCAGAGAAGGGGTCGATGACTCCTCCACAATTGTGAAGAGCGCTCTTTAATTGGTCAAAGAGTTCTTTGTTCCGTGCAACAATGATGCCGGCAACGACATCAGCGTGCCCATTAAGATATTTGGTCATACTGTGAACCACAATATCCGCACCTAACTCAAGCGGTCTTTGAAGAACCGGTGTGGCAAAGGTGTTGTCAACAATTACCAGAATTCCTTTCTTGTGGGCAAGATTTGAGATTGCTGCAATATCCGATATTGTTAATGTCGGATTGGCTGGTGTTTCGAGAATGATAATTTTAGTATTAGGTCTAATTGACTTTCTAACATTTAATAGATCTGAGGTGTCGATATAACTGATCTCGACACCGAATTTGTTGAAGTAGTCCCTGAGTAATGTCAGGGTTGCACCATAGACCGGGGTTGTGCAAATCACATGGTCGCCTTTTTTGAGTAAACAGGCAAATACGGTATTGATTGCCGCCATCCCGCTGGCGCAGGCGAGACTTGCATATCCACCCTCCAGTGCAGCCACGCATTTTTCAAGTGCGAGTGTCGTGGGATTGCCGATCCGGGTATAAATATAACCTGGTTTTTCTCCAGCAAATATTGCTGCTCCTTCATCAACATTTTTAAACTCAAAGGTCGAGGTCTGATAGATCGGTGGGACAACGGCGCCGAATTCATTTTTCTCTATGCCCGCATGAATAACTTTGGTTTCAATTCTCATCTTGGTTTTTTTCATACGGCTCCTTTGGTTTCTATTATACAAAAAAAGTAAAAGAAGTCAATCTTTTTACTCGGTCATAATTAAAAGACCATAACCGACAGTTAATCTTCTATCTTGGTGGTTGACTAAAATTGATTGATCGATATAATAAGTCTTAAGGAGGTTTTAATGGATAAGGTTACGCTATCGGTCATAAAGGCCGACATCGGTGGTTATGTTGGCCACTCGAGTTCTCACCCCAACATTCTCGCTCGGGCCAATCAGATTCTTGAAGGGCATAAGAAAGCAGGGACCCTGATCGATTTCCATGTGACCAATGTTGGAGACGATTGTGAATTGATAATGACCCATCGTTTTGGTATCGATAATGAGAAGATTCATAAGTTAGCATGGGATACATTTGTTGAGCTGACCAATCTGGCGAAGGAATTAAAACTCTATGGCGCCGGGCAGGATATCCTTTCGGACGCCTTCTCGGGTAATGTCCGGGGGATGGGCCCGGGGGTTGCGGAGATGAGTTTTGTTGAACGGAAGAGCGAGCCGGTGGTTGTTTTTATGGCGGATAAGACATCACCCGGAGCCTGGAATTATCCGCTCTTTAAGATATTTGCTGACCCGTTTAATACAATTGGTCTGGTTATCGATCCTAATATGCATAACGGTTTTCTCTTTGAGGTATATGATATATATGAACATAAATCGGTAACCCTGGCCACACCTGAAGAGATGTACGATCTGCTGGTCCTGATCGGTTCTTCAGAACATTATCTGATCAAGGCGGTATATCATAAAGATACAAAAGATATCTGCGCGGTCTCCTCGACCCAGAAGTTGAGTTTGATTGCGGGTAAGTATGTAGGCAAGGATGATCCGGTAATGATGGTTCGTTGTCAGAGCGGTCTGCCCGCAGTTGGTGAAGTGATGGAACCTTTTGCCAATCCCTATTTTGTTACCGGCTGGATGAGAGGTTCACATTTTGGTCCATTGATGCCAACCTCAGTTGCCCAGGCAAATCCAACCAGGTTTGATGGGCCACCGAGAGTTATTGCCCTCGGCTTCCAGATTGCCAACGGAATGCTCGTCGGACCGCGTGATATGTTTGATGACCCGAGTTATGATGAGGCGCGCAGAAGAGCGAACGATATCGCCAATTATATCCGTTCACACGGGCCGTTCGAACCCCATCGATTGCCACTCTCAGAGATGGAATATACGACTTTACCGGGTGTTTTGAAAAAATTGAAAGATCGATTTAAATAATTGGAATAATATCGATCGTAGTTTATCGGTTATTTTATGAGGCTGCTAGAGAATCAGTCAGAATTTTTTCGTAAAGAGAGAGATACTCTCGAGCGGTCCGATCCCAGGAAAAGTCACAGGACATTGCATTGAGGACCAGTTGGTTCCAGTGATTTTTATTGTTATAGACTTCCCGGGCTTTAAGAAGAGTCTGTATCATTGCATCGACATTATATATTTCGAAGAGAAAGCCATTGCCTTTACCTTTCGCGGGTTCAAACTCAAATACCGAGTCAGCAAGTCCACCGGTTTTTCGCACAACCGGTATTGTCCCATAAGTTAGGGCAATCATCTGCCCCAGTCCACAGGGTTCATATCGGGAAGGCATTAAAAAGAAGTCAGCGCCGGCGTAGATCCGATGGGCAAGGATTTCGTCAAATTTAAGATTGATACTCAACCGATCCGGGTATTGAGCCAATTTTTCTTCTAATATCCTGTGGTAGCGTTCATCTCCGGTACCGAGCAGGATGACTTTAAAACCTGAATTTATTATCTGATCCAGACCGTTGCAGATCAAGTCGATACCTTTTTGTTCAGCCAGTCTTGAGACGATACCGATGAGGGGTTCGTCACTAACATCGAGTTTTAACTCTCTCTGAAGATGAAGTTTGTTTATCTTTTTATCGATTGGATTTAAATAATTGTAATAGATGAATTGATCATTTTTTGGGTTCCATATTTTTGTATCGATACCATTAAGAATACCTTTTAAGAATTCCTTACGTTTGCTTAAAATGCCATTCAGTCCAAAACCGAATTCATCATTCTGAATCTCCCGGGCATAAGTGGGGGAGACAGTTGTTAAGAAATCGGAAAAGATCAGTCCGCCTTTAAGAAAATTTATCTGGTCATAATATTCGATACCCTCGATGGTGAAATATTCCTGAGGGATTTCAAGCAGAGGAAATTTATCTTTGGTGAAGATACCTTGGTAACCAAGATTGTGGATGGTGAAAACAGTTTTGATATTGTTTCGAATCTGGTCAGTATTACATTTAAGATATATCGGGATAAGAGCAGTTTGCCAGTCGTGGAGATGGAGGATATTATATTTTAATTTTAATCTTTTGATCGTTTCCAGGGTGGTGCGGCTAAAGAATGAGAATCTTTCGAGATTATCCGGATAGTCACCCTTTTCTGAACCGTATAACCCGGGACGATTATAGAAGTGGTCATTTTTGACCAGGAAGACTTCAACCTCACCCGGGATATGATAGATATCGGCTGGTTCGATCTTTGGACCGAGCTTCATTTCGATTCTTAAATTCAGCGGTTCGGCTTTTATCCCCGGATAACAGGGTAAGAAGATGGAACATTTAAGGCCGATTCTATTAAATGCCCTGGGTAGTGAACCAGCAACATCGGCCAGTCCACCGGTCTTGGCATAGGGAAAGGCTTCAGAGGTAACAAAGGCGATGTGCATTATAGGTTACATTTGCGTAAAAAATCGGCAGCATCTTCAGGCGGTGTTGGATTAATATAGAACCCGCTACCCCACTCAAAGCCGGCGATGTGCGTAAGGATCGGGATGATCTCGATGTGAAAGTGGTAATATTCGATCTGGGGCTCAGTGACCGGTGCCGTATGGAGGACAAAATTATAGGGTGGATTATTCAGGGCCGAACGTAACTTTATAAGCACCTGTCTCAGCGTCAGGGCTATGTTGTCGATTTCAATATCTTGAGCAGTTTCCAGTCCGGAAATGTGGCGCTGGGAAAGGATCCAGGTTTCAAAAGGAAACCTCGGGGCAAAAGGGGTAAAGGCAATAGCGTGATTGTTTTCAATAACCAGTCTTCGCGTATCTTTAATCTCCTGTTTTATCATATCACAGAAGATACACCTTTCATGGTAATTGTAATAACGTTTTGATCCATCGATCTCCTCATTGACCCGTTTTGGAATTACCGGCGTGGCAACAAGCTGGGAGTGGGTATGTTCGAGTGATGCTCCGGCTGCCGCCCCGAAGTTTTTAAAAATCATAATATAACGAAACCTCGGATCATTTTTCAAATTGAGAATTCGCTCACGAAATGCCCAGAAGACATCCTTAAATGATTTTTCATCCAAATCGGGGAGGTCACAATTATGGTTGGGTGTTTCGATAATGACCTCGTGGGCACCGATTCCATTCATCTTGTCATAGAGTCCTTCGCCTCGTTTATTGAGTTCTCCCTCGATCCGGAGAGCGGGAAATTTATTGGGCACAACCCGCAGGGTCCAGCCCGGGGTGTTGGGCTTAGAACCATCAGGTCGGTAGGCAAGCACCTCGGGCGGGGTTGTATGTTCATTACCCTGACAGAAAGGACAGTTTTGTGGCTGGACCTTTTTTGTCTCAGGGGCAAAATAGAAATCTTTGGGTCTTTTTGCTCTTTCGGTTGAGATTATAACCCACCGACCGACAACTGGATCTTTACGAAGTTCCGGCATCTAATTTTAAGAAACCCGGTAGATTGCAGCCAAAAGATCTACTTTTGATTTTCCGGTGGCTCGGTCTTGCCCGGGGCTTCAGGCTCTTCAGTCTTCTTTTCGATTACTTCGGTTTCAGGTTTTTCTTCTGGTTTACTTTCTTGATCCGGTTTCTGCTCTTTCTCTTCCTCAGGTTTTAACGTGTCTTCTTTAGGTTTCTCTTCTTCCGGTGGCAGGAAGATTTCAATCTTCGCCTCATTCTTTATCTTTTCCAGATATTTGTTGGCAAGGTCGATCTGTTTCTGGCGTTTTAAGTTCCACTCGATCTTCGATTTAGCCTCTTCAAATTTCTGGATACTCTCTTCTTTGCGCTCATCGAGTTTGATGATTGCATAGGATGAGTCCTGGATTTTGATGACATCGCTTATTGTGTTGGGTTTCATTTTGAAAGCAACCGATTCCACCGGAATTGGCTTATACCCGTGAGTAAAGAAGGGGGTCTCACCACCTACATCCTTTGACGGCGCAGTAGAAAATTGTTTGGCCAGCGTTTCAAAATCCTCAAGGCGATATTTGTAGACCAGAGGAAAATAGAATGGTCGATATCTCAGTTTCTTAAGGATTTCTCTTGCTTTTTCTTCGCTCGAGACAATTATCTCGTGGATCTTAATCTGTTCCGGGATTTTAAATTCCTGGGGATTTTTATTATAGTATTCTTTGATCTCACTGTCGGCAACTACTGCCTTTTGGACCACTACTTTATTATAAAGGCCGCCTTCGTATTCGCGTCGTTTCAGTTCCTGGAGTTTCTTAAAGACACCATCAAGGATAAAATATTTGTTTTTTTCTGCAAAATTAAGTTTCAAGTCCTCAAGGATCACCTGGTCAAGATATTTTTTCAGTTCCTCTTCTTTACTCAGATCTGAACGGGCAAAGACTGGCTCTGATTCCTGGCGTTTCTCAAGGTCCTTTTTTGTAATGTAAGCACCAAAGAGGTAGGCCAGGGTATCACCCTGCATGATCATTTTTAAGTCTGAATTTTTTCGAAGATTTTCATTGAATTTCTTTTCTACTTTATCCCGAATCTCATTCTTCAGTCGATACTCGACATCGAACTTCGCTTCTTTATATGATTTATATCGCTCAGGCCTTTTCTCGGTAAGTTTGTAGATACAGTAATCTTCGTATATTTTAGTCACCGGGCTAATCTGATTTAACTTCAGTTTAAATAAGACGCTCTCTACCTCGGCCTGCCTTGTCCCTTTCTGAATATACCCCATATCTCCGCCGTAATCTTTAGTGACCGAGGTTGAATATCTCTTGGCCAGTGTATCCCAGAGTTCGGGTTTTAATTTTAATGTATCAAGTATCGCCCGGGCCAGAGTTTCATTTTTAACTACAATCTCTTTGGCTCTGATATCGGCCGGGAGTTTATAGTCGTCGCGATGTTTTATAAAGAATCTTCGCATCTGGGGATCAGTCGGCTGGGATTTCTGGTTTATTTCTCGTTCGGTAACTTCATCGATAAGGATACGGCGCTTGGCATCGTTTATCTTTCTCAATACGGCCGTGTCCTGATGGACACCTTCTTTGATTGCACTTGTCCAGAGTAACCTTTCCATAACCATCTGGTCGATCAGTCGCTTTTTACCCTCGGGTTTTTCATATTCTTCCCGACCGAACGGTGGCAATGAGGCGATGCGCTCATCAAATTCGAGGCGGGTTATGCGATAACCATCGACCGTGGCAACTGAATCCTGATAATTCTTTTTGAAACACCTCTCAACCCCTTCTAAGGCTAAAGAATCGTAGGGTGGAAAACGATACTGAGTGGCAATAATTTCATATGACCTTGCGGCATCGAGGTAATTTTCTTTCAATTCGAAGATCTGGCCAATACGGTAATAGACGAGGTAAAGGTCTTTTCTTTTTGGAAACTTCGTGAGGATCGATTGGTAGATTACGAGGGCGGTATCTATTTTACCCAGTTTATCATAATAGATATCCCCCAGATCAATCAGGTAACCGAATAACTTATCCGGTGTCTTCTCGGTGCTGATCAGATTTTCGTAAACTTTTATGGCCTCATCATACTTTTTATTCAATATCAGATCCAATGGTTGCTGGGTTAACAGAAAAAGAGCTAAAAAAGAAAACATCATACCTCCTTATCTTTATTTTAATTGGTCTTCAAAATAATAATTTTTAGTTGATTTAATCAAAATTTCTGGTTCTTAAAACAGATCGATTTAATTTAATATATTATAGCCATTTCATAAAAAAAGTCAACCTTCAATTCACTCAATCCATAAAAGCCGAATTTGGAAAAATCTATTGACTTTTTTTTGATTTTTATTAAGATAATAGAGTGGTATAGTAATTTGCTGTTTATCAATTGTTAAGGAGGAAGATATGAAGTGGCATTTACTCTTTCTCGCTTTTGGTTTATCCATTATCCTGACCAGGAGTGAAGTCTATAACTATGATCATCTTCGGGTCACCACTGCCCTGCAGAAGGTATTGAGCGAAAACGGGATAGTCTGCTCTTTCCAGAAAGACGGTGTCATTATGACTGAGTCGAAAGATGTTGATCTCAAAACTATTAACGGATTTATTAAAGAAGATATGCCCAGTGAAAATCCGGGCTGGGAAAAAGGACGTTTTCGGCTCGAGATAGTCATAAGACGGATTAATCCGAATAAAACAGAATTGAAGATTGAACCAAAATTTGAAAGGTTTGGTGTCTTTTCTGCTCTGGTTCTAATCCCACCGGCCTGGACACCGTCGATCTCTAATGGAAAGTTGGAATCTATGATATATGAGGCAGTGAAGAATAGATTGCAAGCTGAGATCAGTCCGACTCAAAGGGATCTAAGAGAATAAAGGGAGGAACGATGAAGAAGATAATCTTCCTGATTGCTTTTGCTCTGCTCAATGCTGATTTACCATTTATCCCTAATGTTCCGGTCTCAAATGACCCTGGAACCGGTAACCAGAATGAAACAACAATTGGTATCTTCCGCAATAGTTTTGTCTGCGGTGGCTGGAACGATAATCGGACCGGCGTCTATCATGTAGGTTTTGCCTATTCAACCAACGGCGGATTAAACTGGTCAGACGATACTGTTCTGATCGAGCCGACCTATCCTGAAGATGGTGATCCGGTGATCTGTATTGACGATTCAGGTCATGTCTATTATTTCTGGCTATCTTTTAACCGTTCGAGTTATACCGGTGATGTCTTTTTGACTAAATCGCGTGATGGTGGCCGAACCTGGGGCCCATTTGTTTGTGTTACTCCAAATTCACCCAGTTCGCTCGATGACAAACCCTGGGCAACGATTGATGGTAACAATGTCTTTGTTACCTGGTATGAATATGGCACATCCTATGGATTAAAATTTACCCGTTCCACAAATCGGGGAGCAACCTGGTCGACCGGAGTTCAGGTCGGAAGTGGTGGTAACGGGACATTCCCATTCAGGGGTCGGGATTCGACTATCTTTGTTGGCTGGGGTATGCAGAATGTCCAGTTGAATAAATCGACCGATATGGGAAGGACCTGGCAGGGGCCAAGGACGGTAATATCTGTCACCTGGAGTCCTGGTTCAACTCCCTGGCGGGTGAACAATATTCCATCTTTCGGGACAAGCCGGGATCGAACCAGACAGTATGTTGTTTTTGCTGATTCCCGGCTCGCAGCCAATCAGCTCGATGTCTTCTTCTCACGCTCAACCGATGATGGAGCAACCTGGTCTACACCGGTAAAACTGAATGACACGCCTTCGACCGATACGACCAAACAGTTCTATCCCTGGCTGGCAGTCGATCCTTTTGACCGAATCCATGTGGTCTGGCATGACACCAGGGCCGGTGGCAGGATCGGCCAGTATTATGCATATTCGACTGACTTTGGTTCAACCTGGAGCCGGAATTACCGTGTTTCCGATACTGCAGTGTATGCTAACACCTTTATTGGTGATTATACGGCCTGTGCCGCGGATAGTTATTATATCTATGCACTCTGGTGTGATGCCCGCAGAGGCCAGTCAAATCCTGATATCTTCTTCTCTAAGGCCCGGACCCCAGTTCAGATAATCGAAGCGGAAGCACCCGGACTTAAGAAGAAAGTCGATATGACAATCACCTTTCCCAATCCCTGTCGGGACCTGAGCGATATTAACTACTGGCCTAAAGACGCTAAAATTTCATTCTACGAAATCAGCGGTCGGAAGATAAGTCGAATTGAAAAGAACGGGGTTTATTTTCTCGAACTCAAGAGTGGTAATCGAATTATAAGGAAGAAACTGATAAAGATTTAATAGCCCTTCAGCTCAGAGGCGATCTTAATACAATTGCCACCCTGTTGTTTGGCTTCATAGCAGGCCTGGTCAGCAAGGCTGATGAGTTTGGTCTTGTCTGTACTGTCGGTGGGGAAATGGGCGATACCAATGCTCAAGGTGACCGAAGGACAGGTCTTCTGTGCCTCAATAACCTTCCTCATCCTTTCACTTACTTCATAGGCTACAGCACAGTCTGTCTCCGAGAGCACGGCAATGAATTCATCGCCGCCATACCGACCGAGGAAATCTATATTCCGGGTACAGTTTTTCATTAACTGAGAAAATCTTCTTAAAATATCATCTCCGGCACTGTGTCCGAATTGATCATTGTAATCCTTGAAATTATCAAAATCGATCATCAACAGGCTGAAGGGCCGGTGGAAGCGTTCAGCCCGCTTTATCTCATTTTCAATAAATAGATCAAAACTCCTTCGGTTTGGTAATGCGGTCAGAGGATCGGTGAGTGAGAGTCTGCGGGTCTCTTCGTAGAGGCGTGAATTTTCAAGGGCAATAGCGATTTCCGTGCTGATGGTTGAGAGCAAGTTTATATCATCTTCACCAAATCGATCGAGTTCATGGCTTTCAACATCGAGCACACCGATCAATTTATTGCCAACAATTAACGGGAAACAGACTTCACTTTTTGCATCTCTTACCCCCCTTATATAATAGGGATCTTTTGTAACATCTGGAGCATAATACATCATCCTCGTGCCGGCGACATGACCGGCAATGCCGGTCTCGCCAATTTTTATTCTTAAATTCTTTACCTCATCCGGGTAGTTGATATAGGTATGAAGTTTTAGTTCGTTCTTTTCCTCATCAACAAGAAATACCGCAAGGTTTAATTCGCCAAAAAAGACCGAAAGGCGAGAAAGTATGTTGGAAAGCAAACGGTCAAAATCTAAGGTTGAGATAAAACTTTTGCCAATGTCATAGAGGATTGCGAACTGTTCAGCCTCTCTGGTCAGAGATTCATATAATCTTGAATTTTCGATGGCGACTGAAGCATAACTGCTCAGAATTGAGAGATAATATAGATCATCTTCAGTAAATTCTCTTGGTTTACTGGCATTGACATAGAGAATACCAAGGATTCGGCCTTTGGCGATTAATGGAAGCCCGATCAAAGCGATGCGACCTTTTTCGAGGGCCCGGGGATTGACATTGGGATATTTAGTGAGATCGGGAATAATTACCGGTCTTAAAGTCCGAATGATTTCTCCTGATATACCATCAATGAGACGAGCAGTAGATTTATATCTTTTCGGCATACCTTCGAGGCTGTTATATTCAAAAGCAGTTGTAACCTTCATTTTATTTGTATCGATCAAGATAATACCACCTTGATCTGTTGCCGTGATCCTGGTTGCAGTGGAAAGGAATATTTTGACAATCTCATTAATGTCAAAGGAAGATGTTATCATCAGACCAATTTCACCAAGCAGAGAAGACATCCGGGCTTTCTTTTGAACCTCATCAAAAGTAGAGAAATGATCGATTGATAATGAGGCGTGATGGATAAAAAGATTTAAAAGATAGGAAGGGGGAAATGATTCTATCGGCGAATTATAATAGATATTCAGGCAGCCCATGCTTTTCTCCTGGACGAGAAGCGGGAAAGAGACCATTGATCCCAGGCGGTCCTGCTTTGCCCTCTGGGCTGTGTTCTGGTCACCGAGATCGGCAAAGAATTTTTCAAGATTGTTAATGAGCTTTGGTTTCTTCGATAAACATACTTCGTCGGCAATCGACTTACCCCCGGCCAGTTTAATAACGCTGAAATCAAATGTGGAAAGGGGACGGGTGCGGACAATGGTCAGATTTTCTTTCTCTCTTTCAAATAGAACTATTGAACTGGCTGATGCGCCGAAGAGAGAGATCGGGATTTCCGATATACAATCGAGAAGGGAATCGCGTGTTTTTGAAGTCAAAAAAAGTTCAATCAGATAGGTCAGTTTTTTAAAATCCTCACTATCAATCATTGATCGATTATATAAGATTCTGGTAATTTGTCAACTCTCTTTTTCCCCTCCCATCAAGAGAAGGGATAGCTGAAGAAAATTTAGAGAAAACTAAACAGGATGTGTCAAAAGAGAGTAATTACCTGCCCTGCAGCCCAAAAGTTAAATTGGAGATTGTTGTGCCGATCTTTCATAAGGGCGCGATCGTGGGCGAGATTGACATCGATTCTCACACTCTGGCGCCGCTCAGCGATGAAGACAAACTTTTTTTAGAGTCAGTGAGTAGGCTAATTTCAGAACTTTTCTGACTAAACAATCAGAATAATTAACCCTTGATACTCCTGATCTTATTTTTCCTGTCAAGGGTAACAATTTTGGGTCGAATCTCTTTTGCCTGACTTATGTCAACAAACGCATAACCGAGAATACAGAGTTTGTCGCCGGCCTTACCTTTTAAAGATGCCGGTCCATAAAGGACAATCCTCCCTGATCCTCTCTTTTCAGCAATTGTATAGGTCTCAATGCGCTCACCATTATCGTAATTCAGGACCTGAACCTTTTCACCCGGGATTAAATTTGCTGCATCCATAATATTCTGATCGATCCCCATACTGCCTTTGTAGAACAGAACCGTATCAGTAATTACTGCCTTGGTGATTTTTGACTTTAATACCTCAACAAAGTATCCGCCTCTTGCCTTTTTGTTAAGATAGTCCCGAATTACCGACCTGTGGCTGGCAAAAGGGATTCGAGGAAGTTTGTCCCAGGAATAGAAGCGCACGGCATCACAATCGGAGCCGGCTTTAATATGTCCCCCCAATGCTTCGACCTCATATCCGATAAGCAGAATATCGCCATAGAAGTTGGTTCGATCGGTATAGATACCGATCAGATTTTTTACCTTTCCCTTCAGTCCGGTCTCTTCCTTCAATTCTCTCAGCACTGCCTGTTCAGGTAATTCGCTCTGTTCGATGAAGCCGGTTGGTAATGCCCATTCACCCCGCCCGGGTTCAATACCCCGACGGATGAGGAGAATCTCATTCTTTTCATTAACTATCAAAGCGGCAACAGAGGGCAGGGGGTTTTTATAGTATATCCAGCCGCAACTCGGACAGGTGTAATGGAACCAGTTGGTTTCCTTTTCTTTTATCAATTTGGTCTTACATACCGGACAGAAGCGGTACTCTTTTATCTTCCAATTGCTATGCATATCGCTTGAATTATATCCACAATCTTTAAAAAATCAACTTTGATTTATCAGATAGAATGTGGTTTTGATTGACTAACGATATAAATTTGATTAAAATAGTAATGATGATAATAAAAAAATTAAAAAACTGCAAATGCTTCAGAGCTGGTGATGATTCAAAATTACGTGAACTGCTTAACCCTCTCAAAGAAAAGTTAAAGGTCAAGTTCAGCCTTGCCCGGGCGAGTGTCCGTTCGGGGCAGAAGACCATTCCTCATCGATTGAAGCATAGCGAAGTCTATTATATCCTAAGGGGTCAAGGTATAATGCATATAAACCGTGAAAAGAAACGGGTTAAAAAAGATGAGGTGGTCTATATCCCACCAAATGCCACGCAGTGGATAGAAAACTGTGGGCAAGGCCCTCTTCAGTTTTTATGCATTGTCGATCCAGCCTGGAAACCGGATTGTGAGCAGATCGTCAGATTGATCCGGAAAGAGTGAAGGTCTTCTTGACAGGCAAACCTTTATGGATAGAATTAATTATCTATGAGAAGTCTTTACTGCTTTCTCTGTGTTTTCTTATGCATCGGTTGCCCTCAAGAGAAGAAGACATCTTCTTCGGGCGAAGAATTACCCTCAACGGTGATTGATAATTTTAATCTGACCGAAACTGATGAGGGAAGGAAGATGTGGGTCTTGAAAGCAGCCAAGGCGTTGGTTTATCAGACGCGAGAAAAGATTGTAGTGGATGAGTTAAAAGTAGATTTCTTCAATGCCCGGGGGGAGTTGGTTTCTAAGATAATTGCTCCATCTGGAGAATTAAACACCGGGAATCGCAATATGACGGCACGGGGTGGAGTTCTGGTTAAGACCCAGGACAGCACCACCCTGATGACTGATTCCCTCTTCTGGCAGAATGATTCAGCAAGGATTATAACTTATGCGAAGGTCTTCATTGAGAGAAGGGATAAGACCAGGATCGAAGGTATGGGACTGATAACTGATCCGGAGTTGAAAAAGATCGAGATTTTAGGACACATCACCGGTGAATCATCAGTGGAGATTAAGAAGTGATTTTCTTCTATTTTCTAATCTGGGTATCACCTTTTACCGCCGATAAGGTTGAAATTATTAATCTGCCCGGCGAGAGGGTCGTCAAACTTGCTGGTAATGTCATCATCGATGCTACTCCAGCCAGGATTTTCTGTAGCGAGGCCAGGGTCTACGAAGATAGAGACCTTGCCATTCTGACTGGAAGAGTGAAGATAATCGATACGGCGAGTTCGGTTGAAGCTGACACTGCTTATCACTACTTAAAAGGGGAGAGATCGATCCTCAAAGGGAATGTTACACTCTTCAGTGGCTCACGGTCGATCTATGCTGAATCACTTATCTATGATCGAGTAAAAAAATTTGTCCAGGCATTTGATTCAGTTAAATTTGTCGATACAATGCAGAAATTTACAAGCCTGGGTAATCGGGGAAGTTACGACCTGAAAATGGGAATAGGAAGATTGGAAGATCAACCTTGTGCCTGGATCGAGCGAAAAGATAAATCGCCGATATATGTCTGGTCAAGGGTTTTTGAATATAATGCGAAAAAGAACTGGATCGTTGCTTATGATTCAGTCAGAATTGTTATCGACAGTATAGAGGTCTCAGGAGATAGCCTTAGATACGAAATTGATAAGAAGATTGGTTTGATTGAAAAGATTAGACTGACTGAAGCTAATAATTCAATCACTGGTGGTTCAGGTCGATTCGCCCTCGCCGACGAAAATTTATCCGAATTTGATGTCAATCAGGGTCAGGGTGTATATATCACCCGGGAAGGTGTGAAGAATGAAATATCTGGTGGTTTAATGAGGTTTAAGTTTAATAATGGAAAGGCGGTGGCGATAGAGGTTTACGATCGCCCCCGGGCATTGCTCTATTTAAAAAAATAGTATGCTGAAGATTGAAAAATTGACGAAGAGGTATAGTCAACGCTGCGTTGTAAATGAGGTCGATCTCTATCTCGAGCCGGGTGAGGTCGTCGGTTTACTCGGGCCGAATGGTGCGGGCAAGACAACAACCTTTCATATGATCTGTGGTCTGGTTATTCCCAACAGTGGCCGGATATTGCTCGACGGTATCGATTTGACCAGACTCCCGATGTGGCAAAGGGCGCGTCTGGGGATCTCTTTTCTCTCACAGGAGCCATCGGTTTTTCGGAAGTTTTCCGTAGCGGAGAACTTAAGGGCCCTGCTTGAGTTCAGGTATAATGACAAAGCGTCGATTGAAGAAGAAGCCAGCCGGCTTTTGAAACAGTTCAATCTTGAAGCACGCCGGGATCAGAAGGCCTACAGCCTTTCTGGTGGAGAAAGGCGTCGGGTTGAGATTGCCCGGGCGATGATTTCCAGTCCTAAATTTCTTCTCCTCGATGAACCATTCACCGGCATCGACCCGATTGCCCGTAGTGATCTGCAGGAGATTATTCTTTCTCTGAAGAGGAAAAATATTGGTATTCTCATTTCCGATCATAATGTCCGGGAGACGCTCGAGATAACTGATCGAGCCTATCTGATTTATGATTCAAAGGTACTGATCTCCGGCACCGCAAAAGATTTGATCGAAAACCCCAAGGCCCGGGAACTCTATCTGGGAGAAAAATTTAAGATATGAAGCACGAAACCGAATTAAAGAACGAACTGCGGTTGATGCCCAGCCCAAGATTGATGCAGTTTTTGACGCTGTTACAGATTCCGACCGTGGAACTTGATCTGATGATCAGGCGGGAACTGGAGAGTAATCCCTGTCTTGAGGAGGTGATTGAAGTAAGCCGGGAGCGGGAAGAGACCCAGGATGAGTATAATATTGTCGACCTATTCGGTGAGGATACAATTCATCAGCCAGAAGAGAAGGCGGAGGATGAGTTTGATTTAGTAGAGAATATTCCGGCACCGGTTTCGCGGCTGGGCGAAGAATTGTTGAAGCAGGCCCGAGTGGTATTCAGGCCGGAAGAGATGAAGATTGCTGAATTTGTGGTCATCAATCTCAATGAGAATGGTTTTCTCCTCTTAAGTAATGAAGAGATCGCTCAGGCACTAAATGTCAGTCAGGATAGAGTCCAAGAGGTGATCAGGACAATCAGCCGTTTCAATCCGGTGGGCTGTGGGGCACGGACGGTTCAGGAGTCTTTTTTAATTCAACTTGAAGAACTGGGTTATGGTCCGGACAGTATTGAGTATATTCTGGTACGTGACCACTTCGAGGATCTTGGCGGGAGTAAACGGAGAAACATTCTTAATAAATTAGGTATTACCTCAGAGCGATTAAATGAGGCGATTAAGATCATCAGTAAATTGGAGACAAGACCGGGTAGGAAATATTTTACGGTTCAACCCGGATATGTAAATCCGGATTTTTCAGTTGAATGGCGTGAAGGTAAACTCTGGGCAGTCTATAATGATGATTATTTACCAAAAATTCGACTCAAAACCAGGTATGTTGAGATGATTAAACATCCTGAACTATTTGCCGAAGAAGAGATTAAATTTGTTAAGAAGAATCTCAAGTCGGCTCAATTTTTTCTACTGGCAATTGAACAGCGCCGGATGACCCTTAATCGAATCATAAATAAGGTTATTGAACATCAGCGGGAATTTTTTGAGAAAGGCTATGAATATTTGAAGCCGATCACAATGACCGATCTTGCCCAGCAACTCGGGGTTAATGTTTCAACCATCAGCCGAGCAATTCAGGGTAAATATGTGGAATCACCCTGGGGAATCCATGATTTAAAGTTCTTTTTCAGTGCACCATTCAACGATATGGATAAGAGAATTATTATGAAGAAAATTGAAGAATATGTCAATAGAGAGGATAAGTCAAGGCCCTTGTCTGATCAGGCGATCGCGAAACGATTAAACCGTGAAGGGATCGCTATTTCCCGGCGGACGGTTACCAAGTACCGTGAAATGTTAGGAATACCAGCCCATTATAACAGGACAAATGTCTGAAATGAACCAATATTGCCTTGACATTTCTAAAAATTTAACTATAATGGAGTTATGATAAACAAAGTTGTGGCTCATTTTCTTGACAAGACGATACTCCGGGGTTACACTTCGGACTTCAAGCCAGACAGTGAAATTTTTCATTTAATCGTTAAAGGCGAGAGTGAAGAGAAAGCAGTGCCGATTCGACTCTCGGCACTTAAGGCAGTCTTTTTTGTGAAGGAATTGATGGGGAAGGATCGGACCCGACCCGTGGTGAAGAGATCGTTCGGTGAGATCAAAGACAAAAAACTGATCGGCAAAAAGGTCCGAGTAACTTTTAATGATGGTGAGGTCCTTTTTGGTACAACTCTTGGTTACAGCCCAAAACGGAAGGGTTTCTTTTTTACCCCAATTGATCCAGAGAGTAATAACGAAAGAATCTTTGCCATAACTTCCTCCGTAAAAGATATTACCTTTTACGAATGAGTGAAATTCTTGCAGAACTTTTAGCCCCGAACGATAATAAAATTCTGCTGATCGTTCTGGACGGGCTTGGTGGAATACCATATCCGATCAAGACCGAACTTGAGGCAAGCAGAACTCCGCATCTCGATCGTCTGGCAAGAAAGAGTTCCCTGGGGTTGGTCAATCCGGTCGGGATCGGGATTACCCCGGGCAGTGGTCCGGCCCATCTCGCCATCTTTGGCTACGACCCGATAAGGTATAAGATTGGCCGGGGAATTCTTGAGGCCTTAGGTATCGGCATAAAGATCGATGATCAGGATCTGGCTACCCGTGCCAATTTTGCAACCATTAAGGATAATCTGATTGTGGATCGAAGGGCGGGAAGGATAACGACTGAAGAGTGTCAACGGTTGTGTCATAAATTACAGGCAGCAATAAAGAGAATCGATGATGTTGAGGTTTTTATTTATCCGGTTAAAGAGCACCGCTTTGTTGTAATCTTCCGGGGGAAAGATCTTTCGGATGAACTTTCTGATGCGGATCCAGAAAAAGAAGGCCGACCAATGGTCTTCCCCAAAGCCCATAAATCTACGACTGAGGCAATGAGAACAGCTGAAACCATCAAGAATTTTATTGTCCGGGCAAAAGAAGTTTTGCACGATGAACCGAAGGCGAATATGGTACTGATGCGGGGTTATGCCCGGCGTCCGATTTTGCCCTCAATGTCTGAACGCTATGGTATAAAACCCTGTGCGCTTGCGACCTATCCGATGTACCGAGGCATTGCCCATCTTGTGGGAATGACAGTGATCGATGCGGGCGAGACAATTTTGACCCAGATCGAAGCACTAAAAAAGTTCTATAAAGATTTTGATTTTTTCTATTTTCATTACAAGGCAACCGATAAGGCTGGTGAGGATGGTGATTTCCGGGCCAAGGTCAAGCAGATTGAGAAATTTGATGCCGTCCTTCAACGGATCGAGAAGATGGGTTTTGATGTTCTGGCCCTGACTGGTGACCATTCGACTCCGGCAAAACTGAAGGGCCATTCCTGGCATGCCAATCCTCTTCTGCTTTATTCTAAGTATATCATTCCTGATCGAAAACCGAGATTTACCGAACGGTATTGTGCACAGGGGTCGATCGGGCATATCTCGGGTTTAGATCTTATGCCCTTACTCCTGGCCAATGCATTGAAACTTAAAAAATATGGAGCCTGAAATGTCAAATACGATAAGTAAGAAGGCATTGATTTCTGTAGCCAATAAAGAGGGGATTGTTGAATTGGGCAGTAATCTAACTGAATTGAAATTTGATATAATTGCCACGGGTGGGACTCATAAACTTCTGGCAGAAAATGGTGTTAGTGCAATAAAGATCAGTGACTATACGGGAGGGACGGAGAGCGAACGGGTCAAAACCCTGAGTCAAAAGATTGCTAAAGAGATCCTCGAGACTGGTGAGATCGGTCTGGTCGTCTGTAATCTTTATCCCTTCTTCAGCGCGGAGGGAAAGACGCTCGACGAGATGATTGAATTGGTGGATATCGGTGGTGTCACTTTGATCCGGGCGGCGGCGAAGAATTATAAGAAGGTCGCAGTTGTTTTTGACCCGGGGCAGTACGGTGAGGTTATCAGGGTGCTGCGCGAAAATAGACTGGATGAGACTTTCAGGTATAATCTCTGCTGTCAGGCATTTGACTATATCGCCTGGTATGATACGGTTATTGCTGATTATTTTAATCGTCAGGCCTCGGTTCGTCAATTTTTTACCGTCGGTAGTGAACATTTTATCCCGATGCGCTACGGAGAGAATCCCCATCAACGTGCCACCTTTTATCTTGATCAGAAAAAACAGAAATATATCAAACAGATAGGAGGCAAGGAACTTTCCTATAATAATATCATGGACACAGATGCGGCCTATCGTCTGGTTAATGAATTCAAAGATATTACCTGCGCTATCATCAAACATGCCAATCCCTGTGGTGTTGCCTCGGCTGAAAATCCGAAAGAGGCTTTTGAACGTGCCTATCTGGCGGATTCGATATCGGCCTTTGGCGGTATTGTTGCCTTCAATTGCGCAGTCGATGAGGCAACCGCTTCAGAGATCGTCAAGTCTTTCTTCGAGGTGATTGTTGCCCCGGATTTTCAGCAAAATGCACTAAAGATATTCCAGTCAAAAAAGAATCTCAGGATTGTGAAGATTGACCCTGCGATCTTTTCGACAAAGGCGGTGCGCAATGCCCTCGGTGGATTTCTTGTTCAGGATGAGGATCTGGATGACTTCAGAGAGTGGAAGGTCGTCACGAAGAGAGCACCGAGCAATTATGAAGATGAGGCATTGAGATTTGCCTGGAAGGTCTGTAAATGGGTGAAGTCTAACGGAATAGTTCTGGCCATCAAAGGCCGGACGGTCGGTATCGGCGCAGGACAACCAAATCGGGTTGGTTCAGTAAAGATCGCAGTAGAAAAGATGGGGATGAAACCGGTTGGCGTGGTAATGGCATCAGACGGATTCTTCCCTTTCCGGGATGCAGTGGATTGCGCCGCACAGGCCGGTATTCAGGCGATAATTCAACCGGGCGGTTCGATCAGAGATCAGGAATCGATTGATGCCTGCAATGAAAAAGATATTGCGATGGTCTTCACCGGCTATCGCCATTTCCGTCACTGATTAAATAATTTAGATCCTTAAGGAGGTAAAATGAAATATATAATAATAAGTGTCGGCCTTTTGGTTATCATATTCTTTGTAAGTTGTGGTCCAAAGGCAGGGTATGGACCGGAAGATATTGTCGTCTTAAAAGGCGAAATCCTCAAGGCGGATTCGACGGCGCTGGCGCGTAAAGAGATTGGATTATGGGTGTTCTCGCTCGGTAGTTTCTTGACCAACTTTTTCACTCTTTCACCCGAAACCAAAGTCTTCACTGACGAAGATGGTAAATACAAGTTTGAGGTCAAGGGTGAAACCTTCCTGGTCGGTGAAAATACCTGGTACATCGCCATAGGAAATACCGAA
This sequence comes from Caldifarciminota bacterium, assembly GCA_965648915.1. GTDB lineage: Bacteria > Hydrothermota > Tepidihabitantia > SM23-42 > CAYGYG01 > CBFGIV01. Next base: position 42,231 of record CBFGIV010000004.1, read on the forward strand.
GACTCACCCAATCCCCGGGCCGCCTGCGGGTTTTATCCTACAGAGATTGAAGAAGATGTTCCCCGGCTTAAACTCTGGGATGGCAATCCTGGAGTAACGGTCGGTCTTGATACTGCAGTCTTTGTCTGGACAAAACTTTCACGAACACATGGGAGTGAGCCGGATCGATATTATTTCACGGCTGAGGCTTCGGGTTCAGGGTTTGCCCTCTGGCAACAGGACGCGGTCAAAGATACATTCCTCCGGCTACCGCCTTACATCTTCCAGAATGCCTGTCAGGGTTGGCGGATTGAGGCCCGGTGTCCGAGTTCAACCTATGGTCAGACCGGAGATACCAGCCACTCCTATCAATACTGGTCAAAAACAAATCAGACTGCAATACAGGACACCTCACCCAAACTCCTCTCCCGAAATAAAAACCTCAGAGGAGAAGGAAGTTCAACGGTCCATACTCTGGCAACCGATGGCAACTGGTCAATCCTGTCGATTACTACATTTAATCCTAAAGCCACTTATTGCTGGATCGATCTCACCGATTCGACACGGACAATCACCGCCTTTGCCGCATACGATTTAAAAACCGAGGCGACAGGAACGGTCAGTCCTCATGGTTTTGATATCTTTGTCTCAAACGATACGACGAACTGGGGAACAGCACTCAAGAGCACTGATAAAGACGAGGGCTATTTCTATATCGATGGCTTTTCCAAGGTTGGGCGCTATCTTAAACTGGCGGTGAAAGATCCAGCCCACTTAAAGATAACACAGATTCGGGAAGTAGGGGTATTCGGGCTGTAAAGACTCTTTTTCTGACAATACTTTAAATCAGAAAGTTAAAATACTTGGGCGGAGAATGTGTAGATTTCGGTATTCTTATCTTTCCAGGCATCTTTATGTAATCCTGCCTTGTGGCAGGTCTCTTCGAGAAAGGTTATCCGGTCCCAGTTATATTCAGTCGCTACCTGAGGAAGGAGCACTCCGCTGAAGATTCCCTGGCGTATGAGTATCCCATCCCGGCCTACTTCGATTTCATCGATTTTTTCTATTCTCTTAAGCGGCGTTAAGACCGAAATCTCAATATCAACATCTTTTATTTCTTCTTTTTGTAAGGGACGAAATCTCGGATCCTGAGTTGCAGCGGCAATTGCCATTTCGGCAGTCGTTTCGCAAAGGGGACGATCTCCAATTAGTCTCCCGATACACCCGCGTAATCGCCCGCCAATCTTGAGGGTAACGAAGACACCTCTTTTCTCCTTGAGTCTTTCCGGTATCTCTTTAAATCCATTTAATACTTCCTGACCATTAGGGCTTGAATTGGAAACCGCCATTTCTACTGCCCGGCGCGCGATACCACGGAGCAGTTTCTTCTCACTATCATTCAGGCCTAAATCCATCCCGACCTCCTTTTTATAGATAATGGCTGAGAGATAACCGACAACCGCTGAATGGTCACCGGTGACATCTCCCGAGTTTGCATAGTTGAGAATTTTGACATCATCTGCCCCCATCATTCTGGCTACGATCATCGCCGTCATAATCGGGCCACCGCCACAGGCTTCACACCGATTTGATTGTAAATCCTGATAAAGTTGATCTTCATTCAATGATTTAATATTGTCCATTATCTTCTGATCGAGCCTTTTTGCTTCCTTATAAGGATAATAATGAGAAAGATCAGAACTGGCAATGATTAAGACATTTCTCCCTTTCGTATTTTCGACTATCGCCTGAGCCAGGGCCCGGGCAGTTTTTAGATTTTGATCGACCATGAGGATCTCAATAATTTTGGTATCTTTTAAACCGGATGTCGTCTGTAAAAAAGGAAGTTGCACCTCGATCGAATGTTCCCGGACAAATGCCTCAGATTGATAACTGAATATACCTTTCCTGGCAAGCAATGCTGAAGATATCTTACGATCAAATGGAATTACACCGAGTGGTGTCTCATGGCCGTCTTTTTGATTAACAATAACACAGCCCCTATTGTGGTGATGACTTGGTCCAATCAATATGACACAATCATATTTTTGATCTCTGATTGCCTTATAACCATGTGCCGCAACCTGACCCGAGTATACATACCCGGCATGAGGTGAAATTAATGCATAGATTCTACCTTTAATCTTATATTCGGAGACACGGTCGTAAAACCGGTTGAGGATCGATTTCAATTCGACCGAATCCGCTGGATAGAAATAACCAGCAACAGCCGGTTTTTGAAGATTCTGGGCCGATAGAATGGTAAACCAGAGTAGCCCGACTGCAATTATAGATTGTTTCATTTCCCGCATAAAATAGTACCCAGATCCATGCCAAAGTCAAGAAGGATTTATGCTGTAAGCGGATGAGAAGATTTTGATTACAATAAGCCTTGACTCAAGGTCTTTTGCGATTATAATCAATCTTCAGGAATTATGCCTATAAAATCGATAGTTGAGACTTCTCTGATTGATTGGGATGGTAAGATTACGATGGTTCTTTTTTTTGGGGGATGTAATTTTCGATGCCCTTTCTGCCACAACTGGCGGGTTGCATTTGGAGCAGAAAAATTTTCTAATCTATCCTGGGATACGATTGAACATAAGATTAAGGAGCGGAGGGAATGGCTGGACGGGATTGTCCTTTCGGGTGGGGAACCATTGACTGGATGGGAAGAATTGGTAATGGTCTGTTCCCGAATAAAAAATTTAAATATTAAAATTAAACTCGATACCAATGGTGCAAATCCCGATCTGCTCAAACGGGCAATTGGAGATGGTTTGATCGACTATGTGGCAATGGACATAAAGGCGCCCCTTGATCAGAAATATTCAATCGCTGCGGGTGTTAAAATTGATCCGGATCAAATAAGAAAGAGCATTCAATTATTGATGGCCAGTGGCATCGATTATGAGTTTCGAACTACCGTTGTCCCGAATTTAATCGATCTCAACGCAGTGCAGGCGATTGCTGAGATAATCAGCGGTGCCCGACTCTTTGCCCTTCAGCAGTTTCTCCCGAAGGAAGCATATGACCCCGGGTATCAGTTGCTTGAACCCTATACTAAGGAGGATGCTGAAAAATTAGTTATAGTTGCGCAAAGATTTGTCAGGAATGTGAAATTGAGAGGATTTTAAGTGGCTGTTGACTATAAGCATTATATCGATTATAATATCAAAAAATGAAAACCGTTAATCGAAATGTTAGAAATCAATTGAGTAGTCTGGTAAAAAAATACGGCACACCACTCTTTTTAATCAGTAAGTCGCGACTCTTGAATCAGGTGAAAAGATTTCGAACCCTGTTGCCAAGGGTCACCCCTTTTTATGCGGTCAAGGCAAATTCACATCCCTTCGTTATAAAAACAATGGTTCAGGCAGGAACCGGGTTTGATGTTGCATCGGTGCAGGAGATAGAGGCTGTTTTGAAATTCAAGGTAAAACCAGATAGTATCATCTATGCCAATACGGTTAAGACTCCGGATGCCCTTTTGTTTGCTGCGCGTAAAAAGATAGAGTTGATGACTTTTGATAATGAATACGAACTTAATAAAATCGCAAAATACGCACCGAAGGCTAAAGTTCTCTTGCGCATTAAAGTCCCCAATGTTGGATCGATTGTCGAACTCTCCCTTAAATTTGGCGCCGAACCAGCAGATGCGATACCTCTGTTGATAAAGTCCCTTCAATTGGGTCTGCGGCCGATCGGTATTAGTTTTCATGTTGGCTCTCAGTGTCTGAATGTTGAAAATTATTTCGACGCGCTCGAGATGGTTTCGATAATATTCAATGATGCTCGTCTCAAAAATATCCCCCTGGAGATCCTCGACATTGGTGGTGGTTTTCCCATCAAACATTTTGACAATGAGAAAGATCCTTTTCTTGCAATGTCCAGTGCAATCAGTAAGGAGATCGATCGACTCATACCGCCAAATATCAAGATTATTTCTGAGCCCGGAAGGATTCTGGTCGGTCCGGCATGTTTTCTGGTAATGCGTGTCATCGGTAAATCGATCCGGGGTAATAAACACTGGTATTATCTTGATGATGGAGTCTACGGAACCCTCTCGGGTATTGTCTATGACCATTGTAAATACCAGTATAAGACTTTAAGAAAGGGTTTTGCCCAGATTACAACCCTTGCTGGTCCAACCTGTGATTCTTTTGATATTATATCGGTTAGTGAATATCTACCGGAACTCGAAGTCGGTGATATTGTCTATGTCGAAAATATCGGCGCCTACTCCTGGGCAACCGCAACAAATTTTAATGGCTTACCCCAGGCCCGGTGTGTAATCTTGCCGTAAATAATTATGAAGGGCAGGAGACTTTCTTAAATAAGGAGGTGTGATGAAAAGAGACCACAGAGTTAAAAAGGATTTAGATGAAAAACCAGATTGGCTGAAGAAGAAAAGTTATCCTAATAAAGCCCGCTATCTCTCTGGTCCGAGAATATTCCCTCCGGCAATAACTGGGAAGGAATCACTCGTCGATATGATCGAGAAGACGTTCCTGGCCTACAATTCATCGCGCTTACGCGAAGGCTGCCGGCTTTTTGTCGAAAAGATGCTTGATGATGATGTCCTGGTTGGGTTAAGTCTGGCCGGAGCATTGACACCGGCCGGTCTTGGAAAGTCGGCGATCGTTCCATTAATCAAGGCTGGTTTTGTTGACTGGATAGTCTCAACCGGTGCCAATCTCTATCACGATTTACACTTCGCGTTAAATTTTAACCTGCATGTCGGTACACATCTGGTTGACGACGCCGATTTAAGAAAGAATGATGTTGTTCGGATTTATGATATACTTTTAGGTTATACCGACTGTTTGATGGCAACCGACCAGATTTTGCGTAAAATTTTTACAAAGCCTGAGTTTCAGAAAGAGATGGGAACGGCTGAATTCCACTATATCCTCGGTAAATATGCTAATGAATGGGAACGTAAGACTGGTAACAAAGATGTTTCGATCCTGGCTGCGGCATATCGTTGCGGGGTCCCCTGTTACACAAGTTCGCCGGGCGATTCGACCCTCGGTATGAATATTGCTGAGGCTGAAATCCGGGGGTGCAAACTGCGGATCAACCCTTCGATTGATGTAAATGAGACGACATCGTTTGTCCTTAATGCCAAACGCTCTGGGGGTAAGTCCGGAGTTTTGTTAATCGGTGGCGGCAGCCCTAAAAATTTTATCCTTCAGACTGAACCTCAGATTCAAGAGGTTTTGCGCATCAAAGAGGTAGGGCACGACTATTTCCTTCAAATTACCGATGCCCGACCTGATACGGGTGGCCTTTCTGGAGCAACACCCCACGAGGCCGTCTCTTGGGGTAAGGTCGATCCGACACGTCTTCCGGATGCAGTTGTCTGTTATCTGGATGCAACGGTTGCCTTGCCTATCATTACGCATTATGCCTTATCTAAACACAGAAAAAGACCATTAAAGAGGTTGTTCGCCCGACGGAATGAATTGATGAAAAGATTGATCAGGGAATATTTTGCACATAACAAGTAGTAAGTGTCTGATTGAAGAAATTCGCAACAGCCGAAATCCATAAGTAAATTCACCGATAGGGGTGATCTCAACGATTATTAATATTATCGAAGAACCAAAAATTTCCCGGGAAAAAATATAGTATTTCTTGATTAGGCTAATATTGGTATTTTTTGTTGAAATAGTCTTTCAAAATCTGACGGTGGTCGAAGGCAATAATTTTTGGAAGTGATTTAGCGGTAAATACTTTTGCCTGACGGGCATCGGTCTTTGCCTTCAGTTTACCCTTTCCGACGGCAGTAAATACGATGGATATTCTGTGCCCGCGGGGATCGCGGTCGGGTCGAGAATAGACATGGAACTGCTTCAGGCTGATTAGAGTAAGATTAGTCTCCTCTCGGGCTTCACGCCGGGCAGCAGCTTCGGCACTCTCACCGTAATCGATAAAACCGCCCGGGATTGCCCAGCCGTATGGTGGGTTCTTCCTCTTGATGAGAATAATCCCCTGCCGGTATCGGATGATAATGTCGACTGTTGGCTCAGGACTTCTTTTTTCTCTTTTCCGTCTTTTCGTCAGATTTTTCAAATTTGATTTCATCGTCTACAATATCAGCAATTATCTTATCCCCGGGTTTGAATTTACCCGAAAGGATCTCTTTGGATAGAGGATTCTCAATCAGACGCTGAATTGCTCTTTTCAGGGGACGGGCACCGAAGATCGGGTCAAAACCCTCTTTGATAATTGCCTCTTTAACTGCATCGGAAATCTCAATCTCAAAACCCTGCTCGAGGATGGTCCGGCTCGATTTTTTCAGTTCGAGGACAACAATCTTCTTGATATCTTCAAGACTCAAGGGCTTGAAGACGATAATATCATCGAGCCGGTTTAAGAATTCGGGCCGGAAAGTCTGTTTCAGTTCGTTCAGCAACTTCTCTTTCATCTCTTCAAAAGACTTCTCTTCGACTTTTTTGTCCCTCTTCTCTTCCGGCGCAAACCCGAGGGTCGTAGATTTACGAATAATCTCGGTCCCGATATTCGAGGTCATAATGATGATTGTATTCTTGAAGTCAACGGTCCGGCCGTGGCCATCGGTGAGGCGGCCATCGTCGAGTAACTGCAAAAGGACATTGAAGACTTCGGGATGGGCCTTCTCGATTTCATCAAAGAGGATAACCCGGTAGGGCCGGCGTCGAACCGCTTCAGTCAGTTGTCCGCCCTCTTCATAACCAACATATCCCGGTGGCGCCCCGATCATCCGGGAGACAGTATGTTTTTCAGTATATTCGGACATATCGATCCGGACCATTGCATCTTCAGTGTCGAAGAGAAATTCGGCCAGGGCACGCGCCAGTTCGGTCTTGCCGACACCGGTTGGCCCGAGAAAGATAAATGATCCGATTGGACGACGGGGATCTTTTAATCCAGCCCGATTACGGCGAATTGCATCGCTGATAACGCTGACCGCCTCTTCCTGATCAACCAGTCGTTCGTGAATGCGTTCCTCCATCTTCAGGAGTTTCTCCTTCTCGGTCTCGAGCATTCTGGCCACGGGTATGCCCGTCCACTTAGCAACAATCTGGGCTATTTCGGTCTCATCGACTTTGTCATCGATCTTTGTCTCCTTTGACCACTGGGCTTTCTTTGCGGTAAATTCTTTCTGGAGGTGATCGACTTCGTCCCGCAACTGAGCCGCTCGTTCGTAGTTTCTTGCCTGGACTGCCTCCTGTCCTTCTTTGGTTAAAACTTCAATCTCTTTTTCTAATTTTTTCAATTCCTCCGGCATTGAGTAGATATCCATCCGCACCTTGGCGCAGGCCTCATCGATAAGGTCAATCGCTTTATCCGGGAGATAGCGATCGCTGATGTAGCGACTCGAGAGTTTTACTGCTGCCTCAATTGCCTCATTGGTAATCTTGACCCCGTGGTGGATTTCGTATCGGTCGCGGAGACCTTTTAATATCTCAATTGAATGTTCAATACTTGGTTCACCGATAAAGATTGGCTGAAATCTCCGCTCCAGGGCACCATCTTTTTCAATATGTTCACGATATTCATCGAGAGTTGTGGCACCGACACACTGCAGCTCGCCCCGGGCCAGGGCCGGTTTGAGCATATTCGAAGCATCAATCGCACCCTCGGCCGCACCGGCACCGACAATGGTATGGAGTTCATCAATAAAGAGGATAATCTCACCTTTGGCGCGCTTAATCTCATCCATTACCGCTTTGAGGCGCTCTTCAAATTCGCCCCGGAATTTAGAACCGGCTACAAGGGAGCCGATGTCCAGAGCCAAAACACGTTTTCCTTTAAGTGGTTCAGGGACATCACCGGCAACTATCTTCTGAGCCAATCCTTCAGCGATTGCGGTCTTACCAACTCCTGCCTCACCAATCAGAACCGGATTATTCTTGGTTCGGCGGGAAAGGACCTGGATAACCCTTTTAATCTCCTCGTCCCGCCCGATTACCGGGTCGAGTTTACCTTCGCGTGCCAGTTGGGTAATATCCCTTGAATATTTTTCCAGTGCCATATATTTGCTCTCCGCATCTGGTTCTGTAATCCGCTGGGTACCGCGGATTAACTGAAGAGCACGATAGACTTTCTCCCGGTTGATGCCAAATGTTCTTAAGATCTTTGCTGAAAGACCACTCCTTTCTTCAATCACCGCGAGGAAGAGATGTTCGGTCCCGACATATTCATCCTTGAGTCGCCTTGCCTCCTCATTGGCTAAATCGAAGACCTTTTTTGCCCGCGGGGTAAGATAGACCTGCATCGTCGATGTTGAACCGTAGGTCTTGGGCATCAGATTGAGTTCGGATTCTAATTCTTTTCGTACCGACTCAGGACTGATGTCCATCTTTTCAAGGATTGTCGAGGCCAGTCCATTCTCCTGTCTTAAGAGCGCCAGTAATATGTGCTCGACATCGAGTTCAGTATGATTATATTCCCACAATGCCTCCTGGGCTAATGCCAGAACTTCCTGGGCCTTCTGGGTAAAACGGTCAAATCTCATAATTTTTAGACAATTCAATGGCTATTTTGTTTAGTCCTGGCAAGATTATAATTTTTTGTTGACTTTTCTTTAGTTATATATATATTAACCATCAATAGGAGGTTTGATGAGGCGATTAAAGGGTTTTCTCTTTTTGATACTGATTTGGGCCGGTACTGCACTGGCGGTTGGTCCGGTCGGTCGGTATCTTGGTATTGCTGTTGGCAAGAGTGGGCGAGCGATCATCAATGGAACTGACTCGGTTCACCTTTACTGGCCAACACCGGATGATACGAGCTGGGTGACAACAGGGTTAGATACAACAACAATTCTTCTCGAATTTAATATGGGCGGGAATCCGGCCTATCTCAGGTTCTACCGTTATCATGGGTCTGATACCAGTTATGTGGATGCAGATACCTGCTGGGAAGAGAGTGCAATTTATCTTAAATCCAAGGACGAATTCTTTGATACCTTTATGATTTTCACCCCTTACAAGATTCCATTTACAATAGGCTCAACCTGGCCCTTAGGAATTGGTGGGACATATTATGTCGATATCGATGGTGATGGTCAGCGCGACACCTTTAAGATCTGGGCCGATACGGTCAAGGTCATCAGTCAGGAAGATGTCCGTGTCCCTTACGGTCTGGTGCGAAATGCATTTAAACTGTATACGCACTCTCTGGGCTATATTGGTATGACAACTTCAGGCATCTGGGTCCGGGATACATTGAATGTAAATATTATCGAATGGTACAAGGATTCGCTCTGGGCAGTCAAGGATAGCACAGCACAATTGGAAAGGATGTATATAAATTTTGGTGGAATGTGGATACATTATGCGGATGGTTTCCATTATCGAGTTTCGCAACTGACCAATCTCTGGGTTGGAATTGAAGATGAAATATCGACAGCGGTCAGAGATTTAAAGATTGGGCCGAATCCTTTTGCTCAAAAGATTCTTATCGGCGCTCCGGATATCAACCAGCCGTCGACGATTTCTATCTATGATGCCTCAGGCCGGATGGTCCTCCAGAGAGAGTTTAACAAGATTTTCATCTGGCAGCCCCACAATCTTCCAGCCGGGATTTACTATCCCGTGCTGAAGAGTAAAAATGGTAAGGCCGTTAACTTAGGACCGGTCATCTACTTAAAGAGGACAGTCCCCTAATTTTAAATCCTTAAATATCATAAGTTTTTTTGGCCGATCAACCTACCCGGTTGAGTGGCGGCAATTCTCAATTCATCATTTTGTCAATTGACAAAATGAGAAAATGAGGCTACTCAATTATAATTAACTTCTGAGTAATAACTTTATTTTCAGTCATAAATTGAACAAAGTAAATGCCATTCGGTAATTTCTTATTTACATTCTTTTCATAAATCCCGGCACTAACTTCGCCATCGACAATTATCTCTTCCATCTGACCCAGAGCATTGTAAACGGCAAGTTTTACTCTACCTGTTTTCGGAACTGAATATTGAATCTTTAAATTTTTGCTTCGTGCTGGATTTTGTAAAATCTTTAATTCTGTATCGAGTATCCTGTATCGGGTATCTTCTGTTATCCCTGTTTGTCGAATCGCAAATACCGAGTCCGAAAAATCCCAGGCTGTACCTCTGGGCTTATTTTCTCCTGCCCTTGGCGGTCCATAAGCCCAGATCATTATCTTGCAACTGTCGGACAATGAATCTGGCACACGCCACAAATACATAGTATCGTTCGATTGCTGGATGGTTGTGATGGTTTGATAGTTACGACCATTGTCAAAAGAAATAAAGAGCGTAAACGAATCAGCCCCGGGTGGGGTGAATTTCTCCCAGGCGATGGGGAATTGGGAACCGGGGACCAAAACTTCTCCACCATTGGGACGGTGCAGACGGACGCCTTCAATCTCCCAGATTTTGGTCCAGCGCTCGGGAATAATGTCATTGCGGTAGGAGGATTCGACAATTTCAGGATAACCATTACCATTGAAATCGGCTGAACTCAATACTGTGCAGTCAACTCCACTCCCGCCGGGTATTGGATAGGCATTGAAGATTCTTCGATACTGATGCACACCCACCGCCTTATAGACCAACCAGTTATTCTGGACTGCCCAGATTATTTCTTCTTTACCGTCAGAGTCAATATCCGCACAGAGACTTGCATAGTCCTCAGTGCGACCAGGAATGGGACCAATTGAATCAACACAGAAATATGCATATCTATTGTCACCGGTCGACTCATACAACCAGAGGACCATAATCCAGACGCCGCCGCCACCACCAGCGGAGTTAATGAGAAACTCAGGCTTGCCATTGCCATCCATATCGTTACCAGAAAAGATATCACAATGATTATTTGGTGTTGGCAAGGAATCCATGAAAACCTTGCGATAGTTGTTGTCGCCAAAACACTCAAATATACGGACATTGGGCCTAATTTGACCAAAATCAATCTGACCAAACACGATTTCAGTCTTACCATCGAGGTCAAAATCACCAACTGTGAAACACCAGGCACCCCCAAGCAGTGTGTCCCGAAATACTTCATTATATATATTATCACCACCGTTCTCAAAGACAATTATCTTCTCCGACGACAGGGTTGCCAGAATCTCCTTCTTGCCATCCCGGTCCAGATCGCAAATCGCCGCTTTAGCACAGTCACGCACTTCTCCCCAGCGCCATACAACGCGCGTTGGATGGGAATTGATGGTCGGCGATTCAAATACTCTGAGTGTGTCCCAGGTCCCTATAATCATATCGGTCAAAGAGTCATTGTCTATCCAACCGGCTGTCTCTAATCCGCCGCCCTGACGAATGATTGAATCTTCGAGATTGAGCCAATCAAAGGGGCGATACTCCCAATATTGAACCTGAGGAAGTCCGGATGAGACAGTTTTAAGAATGATATTATCCCTTCCATCGTGGTCAGAATCAAGACAGGGCACACGACTGAAACAGACTCCATAGGGAATAAAGGCAGTCTGGCGAAAATTGATCGACCAGAGGGGATAGATGAGCAAGAATAAGACTGAGATTATCTTTAGTCTCATACAACCTCCAGTATCAGGAGGGGCAAAATGCCCCTCCTGACTTATTGTATTACCTTATGATTGTAACTTTCTGAGTCATCTTCTGTTTATTAACCTCAAATGTGACAAAGTAGACTCCGGCTGGTAAACCTTTCTTCAAAGAGAACTGATGAATCCCTTTACCCTGTCTGCCATTAACCAGATCCTGAATAAGTTGACCAGATGCATTATACAGTCTTAAGCGGACACAGGCTCTATTCCTGAGCAGGGGGTTATCATTGCACCACCTTTTGCAGGATTGGGCCTTATCTCAAATTCATCAGTGCTTAAACTACTGCCGGTTTCGGCTGATTGGAATTCTGGGGAGACAATACTTAATTCAAAATATGGGTTAATCCACCATAAATATGCCCGCATTTATTTGATTATTCCTGGAAACTGACCTTCTCGGTCTTAATCTCTGTCATGGTCTATCTTCTAATGCCTTGATTCGGCCATCAGCATCAGATAGCTCTGATGGTCGTTATCTTTGAAGAAAACTAATTGTCGCTGATTATCCCACTGACAATATGATGGGGCACACCAGCTGCTACAACCCGAGCAATACACGCCATTACTGATTATATCAATAATACCACTGCCGTCAATAATTGAGTATTGTGTCCCCAGAATTGGTCCAGAACTCCGAGATAGCTTTCTAATGTTTGGATCGTCCAATAATTTTTACAATTTTCTTTGTCTTACTGAATCTTTCTGTCTCAATCCACAATATATAGATGCCCTGAGGCAGTTTTCGTCCATTATCATCATTGCCATTCCAGTTGAGTTCATAAATACCGGCATTTTGGTTTGCATTCACCAAAGTTCTTACACATTGACCTGCAATATTGTAGATTCTGAGTTCAATCGCACAAGGTCTTGCAAGACTATATTTGATTCGGGTTGAAGAATTGAATGGATTAGGCTCTATCTTAATGAAGGGGGATTTATCTTTAGAGATCGAAACCCCCTCTTCAATCTCGATAAATGGGTAGAATTTACCCCAGATGCGCATCGTATTTGCTGGATGACCATTGATATAGTCAATCCAGCCAGAATATGTTATCAAAACCTGATTTCCCGGTCCGTGGGCCAATGCAGGTGAACATTGATCTCCAGGTTGGGTAGACACCGGAAAACTATCCATCACCACTCCTGAAGGATTTACCCGAGCACCATAGATGTCTAAAGTAAGGGCTGCGCGATCATCTTGCCATACGACCAGATAGTTTGTGCCATCAAAGGCAACTGCAGGATAAGTTGGTCCGGCTACGATTGAGATGGGAATTCCTGAAGAATCTAAGACCACACCTCCCGGGCTTACCCGGGCACCATAGATCTCAGAATAAGTGCCACTGCGAGAATCTTCCCATACGACCAGATAGTTTGTGCCATCAAAGGCAACTGCAGGATACCATTGGTGATTTGCTACGATTGAGATGGGAATTCCTGAAGAATCTAAGACCACACCTCCCGGGCTTACCCGGGCACCATAGAGGTCAAAATGAGAGCCACTGCGATAATCATGCCATACGACCAGATAGTTTGTGCCATCAGAGGCAACTGAAGGAAACCCTGGGAGATACGCTGCAGGTGAGATGAGAATCCCTGCAGAATCTAAGACCACACCTCCCGGGCTTACCCGGGCACCATAGATTTCATCATCGCCATAATCTTCCCATACGACCAGATAGTTTGTGCCATTAAAGGCAACTGCAGGATACCATTGGCCATACGCTGCGGTTGATATTGGTATCCCTGCTGGGTCGAGAACTGTTCCATTACTTGCAACCCGAGCACCATAGATGTCATAATGAGAGCCACCGCGAAAATCGTCCCATACAACAAGATAGTTTGTGCCATCAGAGGCAACTGAAGGAAGCAATTGGAAACTTCCTGCGGTTGATATTGGTATTCCTGCAGGGTCAAGAACAGTGCCATCTGTTGCAACCCGGGCACCATAGATGTCAGAATAAGTGCCACTGCGAGAATCTTCCCATACGACCAGATAGTTTGTGCCATCAGAGGCAACTGAAGGATACCATTGGCCATACGCTGCGGTTGAAATGGGAATTCCTGAAGAATCTAAGACTGCACCTCCCTGGCTTACCCGGGCACCATAGATGTCAAAATGAGAGCCACTGCGAAAACCTTCCCATACGACCAGATAGTTTGTGCCATCAGAGGCAACTGAAGGTGCCTCTTGGTCGTCCACTGCGGTTGAGACGGGAATCCCTGCTGGGTCGAGAACTGTTCCATTACTTGCAACCCGGGCACCATAGATGTCTGCACCCCAATTGCGATAATCTTTCCATACGACCAGATAGTTTGTGCCATTAAAGGCAACTGAAGGAGTCATTTGGGAATTTTCTGCAGTTGAGATGGGAATCCCTGCTGGGTCGAGAACTGTTCCATTACTTGCAACCCGGGCACCATAGATGTCTAAAGTAGAGCCACTGCGAAAATCTTCCCATACGACCAGATAGTTTGTGCCATTAAAGGCAACCGAAGGATGTTCTGATCTGGCTGCGGTTGAGATGGGAATTCCTGAAGAATCTAAGACTGCACCTCCCTGGCTTACCCGGGCACCATAGATGTCAAAATGAGAGCCACTGCGATAATCTTCCCATACGACCAGATAGTTTGTGCCATCAAAGGCAACCGAAGGATACCTTTGGTCATACGCTGCAGTTGAGATGGGAATCCCTGAAGAATCTAAGACCACACCTCCCGGGCTTACCCGGGCACCATAAATATCTGGAATGGGAGTAAGATAATCTTCCCATACGACCAGATAGTTTGTGCCATCAGAGGCAACTGAAGGATACCCTGGGAGATACGCTGCAGGTGAGATGAGAATCCCTGCAGAATCTAAGACCACACCTCCCGGGCTTACCCGGGCACCATAGATCTCAATAAAACATGAGTAGTTTTTCCACACCACCAGATAGTTTGTGCCATTAAAGGCAACTGAAGGATCACCCTGGGTATTTGTGTAGGGGGGAATTGGCATTCCTATTCCTGCAGAGTCTAAGACTACGCCTGATTTACTCACTCGAGCACCATAGATGGTAAATCTGCCCCTGCGAGAATCTTCCCATACGACCAGATAGTTTGTGCCATCAAAGGCAACTGAAGGGGAAAATTCCGAATATAGTGGAAGTACATAGACGACATTCGTATCAATAAGGAATTCACCGGTCCTTGAACATTCATTCACCTTTTCGTTCTCTAAATGAGCAACATTACCGGTATATTGGGTAATTAAGTAATCGGGTGATTGCGCCAAAGAAGATCTGTATCTTTCTTCAAAATTTAACCCTTGATTTGTGCCATAAAAGATAATATCTCCATACCCGGTATGATAGATAACCTTACCATCCTTTATCCCGGGTTTACCATTTATCGGAATGACCAGGTCTTCGGCATTTTTTTTAAACCTTTTTGGTTTTAAGACCACACCCCTTTCATCAAAGAATGCTTCATAGACTGCATCCTTAATCACAATCTTATCACCTTCTTTAATCGGATGATGGGTTACCCTCTCAATGATTTCATCAACATTAAAAGGGATTTGAAGAGACGGCCCGGAGATATTGTGGGCAGTAAGGGTTTGCGGGGTGATTAAAAGGGAAAGGATTGAGACCCCTAAACCTTCAACCATCCACCTCCTATTTAGTAAATTTTGATAATTAAAAAATAGTGCAGGCATCTCAAACCTCCTTTAGTAAGGATGAATTTCCGTATTTTACATATACATATTATTCCCTTTCCTGTTAAAGTCAATAGTTTTTTGCCGGGAGGGCTTTTAGACCCTCCCGGCCGTGCAGTCCATAATCACCTGAGCAGTACGAGTTTCCGATGAAGTATCCTATCCCGCCACTCCAGACGATAGAAGTAGACACCTGATGACAGGTCATAACCCTGACTGTCTCTACCATCCCAGAGGATATGATAGATGCCAGGCCTGGCCTGACCACGGGTCAGTTCTCTAACCATTCGACCACAACTATTGTAAACTCTCAGATTGATATAACCCATCTCCGGTATACCATATTCAATAACGGTTTTTGACCTGAAAGGGCTGCTCGCTTTAAGATATAAGTTTATTTTTTCAGCCATCGGTCTGGTTTCAGCACTCTGACCACCACCCCCTCCACCTTTACTTTTTGTAATATCGAATAGAGCAAACCCGCTCAGGATTGCTTCACCCTGACTGCCCACCTTTGCGACTTTTATTTTTAATTCACCATCAAAAAGACAGAATTGGGGAATTATTATCCGGTTGGTGACTCTTTT
>CBFGIV010000004.1:58068-81614 GCA_965648915.1 Caldifarciminota bacterium
CTTTTATCAGATGGCACAGAGATGGCAGGGGTTATTAGGGTGTCATCTATGCTGAGTCGAAGTTGATAGGTCATGTTCGATTTATGATAATAGTCCCAGCCGATGGCATAGGTCTTCCCGGGATTCAGGCCGGTTATGCGATAGGTTAACTGTTTTGGATCAGTATCGACTGTCTGATAGGGCTTTGAACCATATTCAGAAAAACAACTGCGCTCAATAGTAACCGGTGATTTTATTCTGGTACCAAGATTGTAAGAGAAGAGCGGATTTTGATCGGGACTCAGACTCCTTTTTACATATCTTATCGTATAAGGAAAGGTGTTGTCCTTTTCTGTATAGACGATAAAAAGACTTTCAGGGATGCCAAATGAGCCACTAAAGATAATCTCTGCCTGGCCAAAGATCGAGGCAAGGTGGGGTGTATTGCTTACATTCTCAGGTTCACTCCACCCGTAATCAGTAGGCCAGGCGCGGTAGATCTCATAATCAGAGCCAGTATTCTCAGTCCAGATGATATTATTGTATACCATCACCGGGAATAAAGAGGGTGTAGGTGTAAAAGAAACCTGTTCAATCGGTCCCCAGGTCGACCAGGGCCAGATGCGGTATATCCGATATATATTCACTTCTTCTGTTTCCCAGCCACCACTCCAGACCACATCAACCTCATCACCGTTGACGGTGATTGATGGATCCCGACCGAGGAGATGGTCCTGATTGAGCACCTCAATCGGACTGAAACCTGAGAAATCCCGATAACCATACCTGATCTCACCATTGAGCGCCCAGGTGAGGTGTAAAACACCGTCAGTCGTTGTCTTCATTGAAGGTGGCCCAGCAACGGGTTGCTCAAAACCGTGATAAGAGTCAACCGTCTCCCAGTTGGTTATATCGGGATTGCCAATGGTAAATGAGCTATAGAGTAATGACCAGTCATAATCCATAAGATTCTGATGGCACTGTTCAAAAGCAACATGAATAGTATTGCCGTCGATAACCAGGCAAGGGGCGATAAAGTAGCCCGGGCCAGTATTGGGATCGGTGTATAGAGTTACAGATGTCTGCCAGGCACCATTAACAGTCCAGGAATACATCAGGGATCTTGTGCCCGATTGAGGGGTCGGTGGTGGAATTGGATAAGGGTATTGAACCGTATCCGGATAATCCAACGGTGGGTCATGCCTGATCCATAGTGTATGGAGTTCACCATTGGCATCCTGGACAATGGTGGGGTGCTCACCGTTGCCAAGTTCAGCAATATCTGACCAGTAGTTACCGCGGTCGGTTGTATAAGAGTATCTAATTGTATCGTTTGAATCTCTTATAAGATTTAACCTATCCTGACCATAAGAGATTTTTGATGCATTATTTAGACCTGTGGCCCGTGGTGTTGAACTGTAATCGGCAATATTGACCCAAAAGGTTCTTACCGGACCCCAGGGGGAAACTATCCCTGACCAGTCCACACTAGCTACTTGATAATTAACACTAGCTACATTTGCTGGGACCTTCCAGGTTCCAACCAGACGATCGACCGGGGCAGAATGGTTGAGTATAGGAATATAAGAAGGACCACTGGTTGGGCAGATAAAGTAAGCCGCTATATCCGGTTCTGAACCAGACGGTTCTGCCCAGTGCATCTGTAACATACGGGTAGAAGGATCGAATTTGGACCAATCGTATATTACTCGACCTGATGGAGCTGAATTGTTTACTGAAGCACATGTTACTGATGGCGGACTTGGATCTACAGAATGGTAAAGATAAATTCCAGTCATAGTAGCAGAATATGAGAGAACCCGATATTCATATAATCTACCAGGAACAACGGTCCAGTCGTCATAATAACATTCAGTGCCTGCATTACCGATATAGATAAAAGGATCATCTGGCCGATTGGCAAGTCTGCGGCCAATAGAGTAACCGGCGGCATTGTTTCCGGGTTGCCAGGTCAATCTGATCCGTTCGCCATTATCATCCGGCCAATCCTGTGCTGTAACATCAGAAGGCGGGTCCGGGATTATTCCGCCACCTTGCAGCCAGTTTATATTCCAGGTGGGAGGATTGGTATATATCCACCATATCTGATTATCACAAGGGTCCCGGGTTTCAGCAACAACCTGAAAGTAGTAAACGCCGGCGGGTTCAGATTCATCTATATCAAATTCAACTTTATACTCAGAACTTTCATGGTAGGGTTCCCGATAGCAAGTATAAGATTCGGACATTCTACTCAGACGATTTCTTCTCGTTCGGCGAATGTGCCAGTGACTTATATTGGATTGAATCTCTGCTTTCCAGGTTATTGTTACCCGTGCCTTCGGTCCATTCGGTGGTGGATACCTTTCGACAGATAAAGCGGGTGGTTGATTATTCTCTAACCGCACCGGCAGGCATCGACGATAGATATTTTCCGAAATCTGATAACCTCGTCCATATCCTCCAGCATACATCGTATCATTACCAGCATAGGTTATTGATTTAAGAGTAGTGTATCCACGCTCATACTCATGGTCAAATGAGGTGGGTGATTGAAGATTGTCGATTGTGCCATAACTCCCGGCTAACCAGAATGGATACTGGGTTCGGTCTGTAACACAGGTAAACCAGACAGATCTGGTTGGCTCTATCTCAATCCTCTGCCAGGAACCATTATTTGTATACCCTGCATTGCCGAATCCTAAACCGACATAGCCTTGATTATAATCTATCATACCCAGTTGATAATTGGCAAGCCTCTCACCCCAGGGTTCAACCGGCCTGCCTGATCGCCAGTCATAGCCCATATTTGAACCACCAAATGGGTCGGGTATAAATGTCTCCCAGTTTATACCACCATCACTGGTTCGGGCAAAAAGACCGAAACAGTCACCAGAGACCCAGACTTCATTTGGGTTTGCCTGATTGACCCAGAGACCATAATAATAGACAGAGGTGTCAGGTATAGGAGATTGGGGAAGGCTCTTTGTGACTGACCAGTCTTTGCCACCATTGGTACTCTCTAAAATTATTCCATTACCACAGGAGATATAACCACGACTAATATTTGCAAATCGCACCTTGAGAAAGGGGGTATGGAAATAAAGATCAGAATTGATGCGTCCTGGATCCCATGTTTGGCCGCCATCTGTTGTGAAGAATACAACGCCTTTATATAGCTCAGGACTGCTTTTCTTTGTTTCACCAACGATCCAGCCATAACAAGAGTTGATAAAGAAGACAGCATTGAAGTCGTAGTCTGTTTGGTTGGGGATATTTTCTTGTTTTATCCATTCATTATTACCATACCGCCTTAGGACTGCGCCACCTTCACCTACAGCCCAATCTTCACAACGATTTTCAGGTATTGCACAGATACCTCTTATTTTGATACCTGAGGTGGGGGTCTGGTTATTATCTCTGACCCAGATCCACTGGGCGATAGATAATGAAGAAAGAATCAATATACCGATGATTAAAAGTTTAGTCTTTACTCTCATTTTAGCTTCCTCTTTTGTTAAAGGACAATCGACTTTTGACCATTTGCTTCTTAAATCATCTTACACCTCCGGGTTAAGAGTCGAAAGGGTCTGAGGGTCGGAGAGTCCGGGGGTCGAGGGTCGAAAAGAGATTGAGGATGGAGAATGGAAAAATAGAAAATAGAAGATTGAGTCTGAAGCAAAAAGACAGAAGATAGAAAATAGAGGATAGAAGATAAAAAGATAGATAATAGAAGATATAAGATGGAAGATTGAAGATTGAAATAAAAAGAGAGAAGATAGAAAGAGTAAGAAAAAAGTGGTTAGTGCGGTATTCGCTCTCGAGAGAGAGAGAGAGAGAGGTCTCTCAGCAAAAATTTAACCTTTTTAAGGACAGGGAAAAACCCTGTCCCTGAATTTCTGTTCAATCTTCCTCCAATTAAGACTTACCAATCACAAAAATACATAATATTATTATCCGCACCCGTCAAAAGATGTAATTACCCAGCCTGCACCGGGCAGGCAGGCAATGACTAAAAAATTTCTGACCATTCTCCCGAAGGATGCTCAATTTTACTCATTTATAAAATTCTGTCAATACAGAAAACTACTTATTTTTAAGTAAGTGTTTTTACTTAACTCAGAATTGTAATTTTCCCCTCAAATTTGCTGTTTTGATTATTTTGTAATAGGTGATAAGAGGATAAAAATTGAGACAATCTTTAGCACTCTTAAAAGTAGTTAAGATGGGCTATTCTACCGGAGGCAGATCACAATAGCCGGAAAGAAAGTATATACCTTCAGGCTTTCAGGCTTGACCCCATAACCTTCAGGCGGTGGTGTAGCCTTTATCTTTAAATTTTTTGGCAAGTGCGGCCTGGGCCGCAGCCAGCCGGGCAATTGGCACCCGGAAAGGTGAACAGGAGACATAGTCCATTCCGACATCATGACAGAAATGGATCGATCTCGGGTCACCACCGTGTTCACCGCAGATGCCGACTTCAAGATTTTTCCTCGTTTTGCGTCCGCGCTCAATACCGATCTTGATCAATTCACCGATCCCGCGTTGATCGATCGATTGAAATGGATCACCGGGGAGAATACCTTTTTTAATATAATCGGGTAAGAAACCGCCGGCATCGTCCCGGGAGAAACCGAAACCCATCTGGGTAAGATCATTCGTCCCGTAAGAGAAGAACTCGGCCGATCGGGCAATCTGATCAGCGACAAGGCAGGCGCGCGGGATTTCAATCATTGTACCGTACATATATTTTATCTTTTTGAGATTGTATTTTTTAAGGACTTCTTTATATACCCGATCGACGATCATCTTCTGATCTTCGAGTTCCTTTACTTCTCCAACCACCGGCACCATAATCTCGGGATAGGGGTGTTTACCTTCTTTAATCAATTCCGCCGCTGCTTCAAATATAGCGCGAACCTGCATTTCCGAGACTTCAGGATAGGTGATACCCAGCCTGACTCCACGGTGTCCCATCATCGGATTGGATTCATGGAGGCTCTCGGCGCGGTCTTTCAGTTCGTCAAGGGAGATATTCAATTCCTGTGCCAGTTTTTCTAATTTATCCTGCTCCCGGGGAACAAATTCGTGAAGAGGGGGGTCGAGAAGGCGAATCACAACTGGATAACCATCCATTGCTTCAAGGGTTCCCTTGATATCGTTCTTGACATAGGGGAAGAGTTCGTCGAGCGCCTTGCGTCTCTCTTCTTCGGTCTTAGAGATAATCATCTTGCGAAGAAGGAAGAGGGGGACATCCGAACCTTTTCCATAGAACATATGTTCGGTTCTCAAAAGGCCAATCCCCTCTGCTCCGAACTGTCTTGCCTTCTTTGCATCGGCAGGAGTGTCGGCATTGGTCCGGATACCTAATTTTCGAATCGAATCGCAGATTTTAAGAAATTCATGGAGCAGGACATTCTCTTCAGCCGAGGACATCATTGGCAACTGGCCCTCATACACATTCCCTTTTGTGCCGTTGAGCGTGATCCAGTCTCCCTGCTTGAAGGTCAGGTTGTCAATTTTAAGCAGTTGCTTATCATAATCGATGTTGAGCGCACTGCAGCCAACGATACAGCACTTGCCCCAGCCACGGGCAACCAGGGCGGCATGGGAGGTCATACCACCGCGAGCAGTCAAAATTGCCTGTGCTGCCCTCATCCCTTCGACATCTTCAGGATTTGTCTCTTCCCGGACGAGGATAACTTTTTTACCCTGTTTGGTCCATTCTACTGCATCATTTGAGGTGAATACAATCTGGCCGGTAGCACCGCCCGGGCCAGCCGGAAGTCCCCGGGCCAGAACCTTGCTCGCCATCTCGGCTTTGGGATCGATCATAGGATGGAGGAGTTCATCGAGCTGGGCAGGAGTTACTCTCATTACTGCTTCTTCTTTGCTGATCAGTTTCTCTTTGACCATATCGACCGCCATCCGGACTGCGGCCGGGCCGTTTCTCTTTCCCACCCGGCACTGGAGCATATAGAGTCTCTTCTTTTCGATTGTAAATTCGATATCCTGCATATCGCGATAGTGCTTATCCAGTTTCTTCTGGTAGGTATAAAGTTCCCGGTAGATCTCGGGCATTGCCTTTTCAAGCGTTATCAGGTCTTTATTATATTCAGATTTCGAATATTCATTTATCGGCGCCGGTGTCCTTATCCCAGCCACAACATCTTCGCCCTGGGCATTGATCAGATATTCACCATAGAACTGATTCTCTCCGTTACCAGGATTCCGGGTGAAGGCGACACCGGTTGCTGAATCACTACCCATATTACCAAAGACCATTGCCTGGACATTACAGGCAGTTCCCCATTCATCCGGGATGCCCTCAATTCTCCGGTAACTGACCGCCCGTTTACCATTCCAGGAAGCGAATACTGCACCAATCCCTCCCCAGAGTTGTTGATTGTGGTCATCAGGAAATTCTTTTCCTAAGACCTGTTTGATCCTTTCCTTGAAAAGGGAACAGATTTCCTTGAGGTCATTTACTTTCAAATCGGTATCAGTCTTATAACCCCGTTTAACCTTTATATCATTCATAATCTCTTCTAACTGTTTACGTATACCCAGCCCCTCACCAGCGGGTTCAATACCTGCAGCCTTTTCCATAACGACATCGGCATACATCATTATCAATCGGCGATAGGCATCATAAACGAAGCGCTCGTCACCGCTCTGTTTGATTAGACCAGGGATCGTCTTCTCGGTCAAGCCGATATTCAATACGGTCTCCATCATCCCGGGCATTGAACTGCGAGCACCGGAACGGACTGAAACGAGGAGAGGATTATCAGGATCGCCGAATTTCTTACCAATTAACTCTTCCATTCTTGCCAGTGCCTTTTTAACCTGGGGGCGTAACTCCCTGGGGTAGGTTTTCTTATGTTTATAATAGTAATTACAAACCTCGGTGGTGATTGTAAAACCCGGAGGAACCGGAATACCCAGATTGGTCATCTCAGCCAGATTGGCACCTTTACCTCCAAGGAGGTTTTTCATCCGGGCATTGCCATCGGCCTTTTTTCCTCCAAAAAAATAGACGATTTTTCTGCTCATCTTGAAGCTCCTTTTTATAATTGATATTTTTTTAAGAATTTAGTCAGGATAATCTGAAGATTGGGAAAAGTAACTTCTTTTAATTCATAGTTAACCTTTACCGCCGGTTTATTCAACTTTAAGAAACGGGTGAGATTGACCGGGGTCGCAATGATAACAACTTCTGCTGGAATGCGATTGATGGTCTTTTCCAGTTCTTTTATCTGTTTTGCACCGTAACCAAGGGCGGGAACTACTGAGCGGATCTGGGGATAATTTTCGAAAGTTTTTCTAATTGAACCGACCGCATAGGGCCGGGGATTGACAATTCGTTTTGCTTTAAATTTGCGGGCGGCGACAATACCAGCACCGAAAGCCATCTCACCGTGAGTCAAAGTCGGCCCATCTTCTACAACCAGGGCGGTTTTATTTCTGATTAATTCGGGTCTACTGACTGAAATCGGTGACCGGGCTTCAATGATTGCTGCTCGACTATTTACCGCCTTAATATTCTTCTTTAACTGCTGGACATTACCGGGTGGCGCAGTATCAGTTTTGTTTATGATTACCACATCCGCCATCCTCAAATTCGCCTCACCCGGATGATAGGTTGTTTCGTGGTTGATCCGGAATGGGTCGCAGACAACGATATGGAGATCCGACTTAAAAAAAGGGAGGTCATTATTGCCGCCATCCCAGACAATGACATCGGAGATCTTTTCTGCAGCCTTTAATATCTTCCGGTAGTCCACCCCGGCAAATACTGTGTTTCCCCGACGGATGTGAGGTTCATACTCTTCACGTTCTTCGATCGTGCAGTGGTAGCGGTCGAGATCAGCAAGCGTTGTAAATTTTTGCACAACACTCTTGGAGAGATGGCCATAAGGCATTGGATGGCGGACGATTGAATAGCGAACCCCTTTGCTTTTTAAGATTTCACAGACTCGACGCGTGGTTTGACTCTTACCCGAGCCAGTGCGAATAGCACAGATAGAAATGACTTTTTTCCGGGATGTGAGCATAGACGATTTCGGTCCTAACAACCAGAAGTCAGCCCCGGCCGCCAGGGCCTCAGAAGCCTTGTGCATAACATAATTATGCGAGATATCACTGTAGGCAAAAACGACAATATCAACTTTTTTCTGTTTGATTAACCGGGTTAGTAGTTGCTCGGAATAGATGGGGATTCCTCTTGGGTAGAGTTGGCCGGAGAGAGAAGGGGGATAGATGCGATTCTCAATATTCGGGATTTGAGTTGCGGTAAAGGCAACAACCCGATACCGGCGATTGTTTTTAAAAAAGAGATTAAAATTATGAAAATCTCTGCCCGCAGCACCCATAATAATTACTTTCTTCATATCAGATCCTTATTTTATTCAGGTTGATTCAAAACAATTTTTGCAAAAATTTTCCTTTCTGGGGCTAAATCCAATAGTTCCAAGTTTAAGTAAAACTTATTGAACCACAAATTATCTGGTGGGGATTAAGATATTTAATTATATCCAGTTTTTTAAGACCGTCAAGATCATTTTTGGAATCAAAAAAAGATTGACAAGGTAGGTTAAATGATTATAATAATTGTGTTAAGAGTTGGTCTTACCTGCCAGTGCCCCGACAGACAGGTGAATTTCCACAGGAATCAGAACACAACCGTTCTAAAATTAAGAGAGCAGTTAAGTTAATTGAATATGAAGCCTATTTTTGTAATTATTATTGCATCTAAAATCATGTTAGCCCAAGATACTCTTATCCGCTGGGAGCCGGAACAACAGTTGACCAATGATACTTTTGAAATCTATGGTCCTTGCCTTGCCTGTCAGGACTCAATTGTCCATCTTGTTTATATGAGGAGTCCACGCACCGGCTGTGGCTCAATATGGTATTTAAGGAGCACTGACCATGGAGAAAGCTGGGCACCGCCTCGTCTCATCTCGGATTCTCGGCCACGTAGCACCAGAAACCAATTTGTTATTTCTGATGAAAATATGCACTGTGTTTGGATTGATTTTATTGATTCTATTAATTATCATTGTTTGGGTTATTGTCGGAGCACAAACCGGGGTGAATCTTGGGAGCCATATCGTTATCTTGGTCCGTGCTATCAGCGTAACGGTATTGGTGTAATTTCTGACACCATACTTATTATTGCTTATGTTCGTGACTCCATCCCTCCTAATCCGCCTGGTCTTTACTTTACCAGAAGCATTGATAATGGTATAACCTGGACACCTTATAAATTCATCAATAACTGGTGGACTAATTATAATCTTTCAATGGTTTATAATAAAGGTATTTTCCACACTGTTTTTCATGGATGTCCTCCCAATACTTGGGATAAAATTTATTACATGTTTACTACCAACTTGGGCGAGACCTGGAGCACACCCGTAGCTATTGCAGATTCTTTTCTACCAAAGAATCCCAAATTGAGAAAAAATTCTCTTGATTACCTTTTTACTGTTTGGTCTGATAACAAGGCCTTAAACTTTTTTACCGATGTAGTGATGTTTCGTAAGAGCACAGATAATGGCATTACCTGGACGCCTGAGCAACGGATTTCAACCCATCATTTGGTGCAATATGATGTTGACCTTGCGGTTACTGAAACCGATGCCTATGCGGTATGGCCCAAATATTTCACTTGTCTTGAATTTCGCGCAAGCACTGATTTAGGAGATAACTGGTTATCAGAAGAGACTTTGTGCGACACCATTTCAGATGGCACCCGTGTTTCAGCTTCATCTCAAGGATGGGTATTTGTGAGCTGGACGGATTATAGAACTATTCCAAAGCAACTCTATTTTCGAAGGGGGAGGAGGCTTCCTGTGGCAGTTAGAGAAGCAACTAATAAAGAGAAATGTTTTTTTTCTATCTCGCCCAATCCGGCTAATAATTTTTTATCTATAAAAATACCAAACCAGGGGGGAGAAAAGATAAGCATAGAAGTCTTCAATATCTGTGGTTCTAAGATCTGGTCTAAAAGAATCGGCCGGGGTAATTGCAAGGAGATATACTGGGATACCAAAGACAAAAAGGGACGTCTAATTCCAGCAGGCATCTATTTCTTGCGTTTAAATATTGGCCAATCTCATAATCTAAGAAAAATAGTAATAGCAAGATGACGGAGGAAATATGCGTAGAACCATCATTAGTTTTTTGCTTATATTAAATGTTCTATTCGCTGCCTGGCAGAACCACGGTGGCCCATGGCGAACCAAGTGGGTGACAGATATCGGCGTAGGGATGAATTCAAATCAAGAAGTCTACATCTATCTTGTAAATCAGGATACAATCTTAGCCAAAAGCACGGATGAAGGGCTATCCTGGACATTCTGCAGGGCAGGCCATTCAGCAATTAACCTTGTTAAATGTGTTGCGGTTGAACCAACAAATCCTACTACGGTTTACGAAGGTGTACCCGGTAATACGATTGATGCTGGAATCAGGAAATCTTATGATGGTGGGATGAACTGGACTGCAGTCAATATCAATTTACCCTCACCACTTGACCCTTCGCGACTGATAATGTTTCCTGATGATTATCAGACATTACTCTTAGGAACAGGCAGGACACAGGGAGGCAATCAATCTCTGTTCAAAACTACTAATGGTGGTTCATTATGGCGAAATGTAACACCTGTTGCTAATACATTTTCAGTGACCGATTTTTGTCTCCATCCTCTATTGACAAACTTTGTGTATTTTTCAACTGATTGGTCAAGTGACCTACCACAAGCTTGGCGTGGTATATGGCGGAGTGAAGATCGAGGAAGCCACTGGGATCACATTGGTAAACCCGGGAATCCAGGTGAGCCTTATGTTCTCGAATATCCAGAAATTCTCTGCGTTGCTGTTGGATCAAATGGTTATATATACGCTGGCTATGGGCCTGTTCAATCTGGCAGAACATTCGGCGGCATTGAAAGATCGACTGACGGTGGCGTACATTGGCAGAATTTGTCCTTAACTCTCCAACAACTTTCTGTGACTGACATCGTAGTTGACCCAAACGATCCTTCCATTATCTATGCATCAGTCGGCACGCTCTTTTATCCCTATGATGGCCAAGGAGTTCTTAAAAGTACTGATTATGGCGTCAGCTGGCAAGGGTTCAATAACGAAATGGGGGATAAGTTTGTCTTTTCCTTAAAGATGAGCAATAACAATCCAAGTGGAACTTGGAATCTCTATGCCGGGACACTTCTTAATTTCTACAAACTGATAATCTCTGGTCCTATTTACTTTTGGGAAGACAGGATAAAGAATATGTATATCTCAGAGACGAAATTCACAGAACCTCGTCTACCGAATTTTTGGACTTTTTCAGACTGTGCTCTTTACAAAAGTCCCGATGCATGTCATTCATGGAAAATGATTGCAAGTTTTCCTTTTCCTTCGGATGAAGGAGTAGTTTCACCAGCAACCAATCAAATAATGCTCCGCTCAACAAATGTTCTCTTCCCGAATATCCCCTTTTATTACGAAACCTGGATATGCAGGAGCACTGACCAGGGCGCGACCTGGTCGAAAGTATGGTCATCCAGCAATGAGAATAATATCACATGCATTGAGTTTGATCCATCATTCCCAGGCGCAAATGTATATGCAAATCGCAATTTTTATCCTCCATATTTTTGTCAATTAAAGAGTATAGATGCAGGACAAAATTGGTTTGATATTTCTAGTCCCAGAATGATCGCATCTTTTGCTATTGACAAAAACAATTCAAACCATCTTTATGCGGGGAATGATCGATTTTCCTGGTCTGAGGTTTATGAGAGTAATGACGGCGGTTCAAGCTGGCACTGGAAAAGCAACGGTATTGATTACACCTGGAGTGGAATACCTTTTTTGGAATTCAGCAATATTGATAACCTTACTCTCTATGCTGGGACTGAACATGGATCGGCAGACTTTTACAGAACTCTAAATGCTGGTGAATACTGGCAAAAAATGGGGACATTATCTGAATGTAATTTAAGTGCTGCGACTCTTGATCCTGAGGAACCAACAATATTATATGCAGGGGTTCAGAAATCTCTTACTTTAGATTATAAGGTTTATCTTAGTGTGGACGCAGGAAGACAATGGATAGACATAAGTGAAGGATTACCCTATTCATCAACTTATAGTTTAACAATAGATTTCAATCATCCGGATACTACTTATGCAGCAACCGATAGTGGACTTTATTATTATGTCCCGCCCTTCAACAAATCCCTTGTCAGTTCTTCCGATACTGCCACTTCATACAACAATTCCCGCAAAATGGTTCGGGTTGAAAACACCGACGAGATCTGGATTACCTATGAATCAGGTGAAGTCATCTATGCGGTTCAATCTCTCAATGCTGGTGGCAGTTGGTCAAGGAAAATGGAAATTGGCGAAGGATGCCATCCGGCCATTGCTCTTTACCCCTGTGGAGATCCTCCGATTTGGTTGCCCTGTATCACGTGGCGTGGCACTGATGGAATTAGCCTCTATTTCAGCCGTTACGACGGCATGAACTGGTCAGCGCCCACGCTGGTTTATCAAAGCACCTCTCCGATTGGTCCACCAGGATTCACAGTTAGCACCTTGCCCTTAATTCCGCCTATGGGACACATAGCATTTAATACTTCTGAGACACCCGAGAACCGAGTCTTGTATGGCTTTTTCTCTATTTTTAATCCAGGTTTAATTGACCCACAGACGCTGTATATTGGAGAAAACATGAGTTTAGTCTCTATAGATTATACTTCATCGCTGAATCAGATACATGTTGTTTTCGATTATGATTCCTGGATCGTGACTCGGTACTCCACTGATGGTGGCCAAAGCTGGTCTATGCCTGAATGGGTTTCTCAGGTTGATAACAACCATTATCCTTCGATCGAGGCCGGGGGTTCAGCGGTCTATTTCTTCTGGCAAGGAACTGGGCCAAATAACCAGCCCGATATCTACTGCCGCCATCGATACTGGGATGGCGCAAATTGGTGGTGGTCGGAAGTGATGCGAGTAAACTATAGCGATGGTGCTTCAAAGTACCCGACTTCGGCCGGGGGCTTCAGCTGTTGCTGGTCAGAGTATACTGGTAGCAATTGGGAAATATTCCTTAGTCGGTATGATCCGATGACTGGTCAATGGCGTCCGCCTGTAAACATCAGTTCATCAACTGGGCGATCTATGTTTTCTCACCTAAATCTTCAGCAGGATATGACAGGCATTATAAGATATTTTATCACTTACACTGAAAGAGATCAAGCACCCTATGACATCGCTTTCAAAACCTATATTCCACCGTCCGAGCCAGACCAACCTTTCTACGCCGGTGATGTTGGTCAAGAGAATCCGGGACCATTCAATCTTAAAAGAAGTGGTTACATTAGCTACGGCAAAGAATCCTATAAGACGATTGATTATGATACCGACTTTCTCTATTACAGGATGGGTAAATTCAATCCTAAAAAATTCTATAAAATTGAAGGAGTCTTCTACCACGAAAACGAACAGAGTTGCGATTTAGTCGTTGAAATTGACGGTAAAGGAATAGGACGAATAACTGTTCCGCCAAAAACGATCAAGAGGTTAAAAGCACTAAACCCGCTTGAGCTCTATCAGGATAGTGTTATTTATGTCAAAGCCAAATGTCCTGATGGTAACTCCGTTCTCAGTCTCTTGATTGCTTATGAATACGAGAAGACCAAGGTAAGCGTTGGTGGCGGTAGCGGAACACAATCGGTTGAAAATTCATTGCTAATTCCTAAAGATTTCGTTATCTCTAACTCGCCTAATCCTTTTCGAAACCTGACAACGATCAGATATCAATTACCTCTAAATTGTCAAGTCTCGTTTGAGGTTTATGATGTCTGCGGTAAACTTATAAAGAGGCTGATTGAAGGAGAAAGAAAAGCTGGTTATTATTCGCTTGTCTGGAATGGCAAAAATGAGAAAGGAAAGCCGCTTGCCAGCGGAATTTATTTCTGTAAAATTAGAGCTGGTAAGTTTAATCAAACAAAGAAGTTATTGCTATTGCGTTAAGAACTAACAGTCAAGGGCTGTGGCACGGAAAGCCACCATACCAGAGTAAAAAATAAATTGTGGTAATCACTCAGACGCCCTGACCGTCGTTATCTTCACTCGTTTAATCCTATCCATCTTTTTGTCTCGCAATTTTTCTCTAATTCTATTTTCCACAAGGTAGCTCGTTGCGACGGAAACGGCGAAGTCAAACCCGGCTTTAAGATTTTTCAGGATGTTCTTGATAAAATCCAACTCGCCCGTTTCGATTTCGATGGCGATACTGTAATTGCCTTTTTTCACCGCCACATCAACCATCGAGAACAACTTAAAAATTTGAACATGGTGCATTTATATAATAACAGATGATTCTTTTAGGATGGATACCTTGTTTTGACACTTTGCATTTTTTTTCTAATTGACATTTTGAAATTATATACTATAATTGATTATGAAAGGCTGGCACTTCTATGCAATTTTAGCGGTAATCGTCTGGGGGGTCTGGGGATTTTTAACCAAGTGGTCGGTTGATAAACTTGGCAGTTTGCAGGCATATTTAGCAATTTCGCTGGGAGCAATCATCTTACCCATTTTTTTCATACCTTTCATACATCTGCCTGCAATAAATCTTCCCTTCTGGATAGCGGTTGGCACCGGTATCCTGGGAAGTATCGGGACCCTTCTCCTCGCCCGTGCTTTTACTACCGGGCAAACTAATGTTGTTATACCAATTACCGCTCAGTATATCTTAGTTACGGTAATTCTTGCCCGGCTGTTCTATCAAGAACATTTGCCGTTGACAAGGATTATCGGAATTATTCTGAGTATTCTGGCAATAATTCTTCTGTCGAAATAATTGAACTCTCGTCTATCTCATAGACCCGATACCCGCTGTTGGCCCTTCTCCGCGAGATTGATGATGTCGGTTTTGGAGATTCGATTGACGACCTCGATCGGAGTAAAGGCGGGGCGGTTTCGGGCTATCTCCAGAGTCCTTTCATAATAGGTTGCTGCTGCCGACTTATTACCTGCTGCCTCGTAAGTATCGGCAAGCTGGAGACAGGCAAAAAGAATCT
Organism: Caldifarciminota bacterium; assembly: GCA_965648915.1. GTDB lineage: Bacteria > Hydrothermota > Tepidihabitantia > SM23-42 > CAYGYG01 > CBFGIV01. The sequence goes on from CBFGIV010000004.1 coordinate 73,158, forward strand.
GGGGGTTCAGATTTATTGCTCTCTGTAATTGCTCAACGGCATCGGTCAGTTTTCCCTCCTGCTTAAAGACCATCCCGAGCAGAATATGGTGTTCGGGATTGTCGGGGTCCCTGGTCATCAAGTCGGTTAAGATATTCTTGGCAAATTCGAACTTCTTTTGATTCAGATAGATGGTTGCAATCACCAACTTTGATGGAATTCGACTCAAAAGCAGTGAAGGCCCTTTACAATATAGAGAAGTATGGTCAATCTCAATGGGGCGTAATTCATTGGTGATACCTAACAATGTCTCATGGGGACCGATAAAGAGATAGCCGATATCGCAAAGAGAGTCATAGAAACGGCTGATGACCCTTCGCGTAGATTCAATCTTGAAATGGATTGTAACATTACGACAGAAGATGATATCCTGCTCAGCAACCTCTTCAATCGGGAATGGCTCGTGCACTAAATTTATATATTTAAATTTGATAAATTCCTTTATGAAATCCTTGACTCGATAACGGTTATTCTGGATATCAAAATATTTATCCAGATATTCCTTTTTCAGATTCTTGATCGAATTCTTTGTATATTCACCGGTCTGGGCAATGTTAAGGGCATTCTGGCTCACATCGCTTGCTAAGACTTCAATCCGCCATCCTTTAAGCGATTCCAGTGCCTCAAGAAGTGTTATGACAATTGAATAAGTCTCTTCGCCGGTGGAACAGCCGGCATTCCAGACCTTTATCGTCTTCTCCTTAAATTCTTTACGCTCAATTATTTCGGGAACGACATTTTCACTCAGGATCCGGAAGTGTTCTGGTGTTTTAAAAAAATATGGTTCATTGAGGGTGATAAGGTTGAGGAGATTACGAAATGCCTCTTGATTCGGGTCTCGATTGGTCAACAGGTCGAGGTAATCGTCGAAACTCCGAACATGATTTATTGACATCTCGGTAACCAGACTGATTCTGAGGGCATCGAGGCGTGAATCATCAACATAGACACCGCTCCGGTCCTCGATAAATTCTCGAAGTTTCTCAAACTTATCCCGCGTGAAGTCTATCTCCAGAGGTATATATTCTGGCATAATAGTCAATATTACACATTTTTTAAGATTTGTCAATCAGTTTTGCAGGGGGGATGATCTTAATTCAATTCCGGAAATAACTATGGGTCGTGCAGGATTCGAACCTGCGGCCACCGGATTAAAAATCCGGTGCTCTACCACCTGAGCTAACGACCCTGGGTGATGAGTATATCCAAAAGAAGGGATTGGTCAATATAAATTAGAGGTAATTCTAATCGGTGAAAATGATTATTATTGATGGTCGATCTTTACGCCCGGTATTTGAGGGGACAGGTGAGACACCGGCCCGCCTCTTTGCATATTAACTCACCTGATGTAGAAAGTTCAACCTGATTAAAGTCTCTTATCCTTTCTCCAATCGGCCGGGTCGGGATCACAATTCTTGAGTCCCGGGAATCGGGTAACACTTTAACCTTGGGGAAGTAATTTTGTTTAAAAATTTTTCCGATGATTGGTGGAATATGACGCAGATCGAAATCGATTGCCTCGGCGGCCCGCATTCCCTGTCCAACTGCATGAGCCAGGGACATCGCGCCCAGCACCAGGTCGCCTCCAGCATATATGCGGGGATGTGAGGTCCGGAATCCTTTTATCTCTATCCAGCCTGAATTATTGATCCTGATAATATCTTTGAGAAAATATGGATTCGGTGACTGCCCAATTGCAATCACCACTCTGTCGAGTTGCACATCAAATTCACTGCCTGTAACCGGTACGGGTTTACCTTCAATCAGTTCAGTCCTGGTCATTCTGACATTTTTCCCTTCGATCTTGATCGGGAGTGTTAAGGGTTCGATTTCAACACCTTCGGCCCGGGCTTCAGCGATATTTTCGTGTTCAGCCGGCATATCCTCGATGCGCCGCCGATAGAAGATAGTAACTTCGTTATCGAAGCGCCTTAAAGTCCGGGCAACATCGAAGGCGGTATTACCGCCACCGATTACACCCACTTTGCCAAATTTTAATATCTCACCGTTTTTTGCCAATCTTAAAATTGCAAGGCCCTTGAGACATTTTTCTTCACCCGGAATGCCCAGTTTATTTTCTTCCCAGGCACCGGTCGCAAGGTAGATGCGATCGTAGATTTTTAACAGATCTTCGATCTTGATATCCTTACCCACTTCAGCCCCGAGTTTCAATTCAATCTCGGGCAGAAGGAGGTCATTTATGTCCTGTTCAAGAATTGAATTGGGCAGTCGGAATTGAGGGAGAAAATGGGCTAAGATGCCACCAGGCCGATTTTCTCTTTCGTAGATCGTCACGCGATAGCCTCGGGTGGCGAGTCGATAGGCACAGGAGAGCCCGCTTGGTCCAGCACCGACAACCGCAATCTTAAATTTTGGATTTAATTTTTTGGGTTTTTCTCTGTTAACTTTGATAAATAACTTGAGATACCTTATCGCTAAAGATTGATCAATTGCCCGGCGGGTGCAATGGTCTTCGCATGGTGCAGGACAGATAAAGCCCAGGGTTCGATAAAATGGCCAGAATGGGAAGAGTTGTTCACTCTTAGTAGCAAGGAAATTTAGATAGATCCAGGAAGGCATCCCGGCCGGGCAGTTTCTCTCACAGGGTGGTCGGTCGTAGTCTGGCCCCTTATAGGCATCCAGAATATTATAGAGCCAGACCATCAGCCAGGCGAGAATTAAGCTCCAGAATGCCTGGTTGATGCCGGTCCAGATGATCGCCATAATGGCGATTGTGCCATAGAATATTATTGCCAGCCAGATGCCGGTCCAGATCCGGCCTGAATAAATCTGGCCACCACCAACAATGAAGAGTGAAATCAGAGCGGCTCTATATCCCAACTTTTACCGCCCTTCCCGGACATTTAGCAACACAGTCGAGGCAACGGATGCAGTCGATACTGTTTGTGGATTTTTTTATGTGCACCCCCATCGGGCAAACTGCTGCGCAGGTGTCACAGTCGATGCAGGCTTTCTCTTCAACTGAGATTTTTAAGATGCTGAAACGATTGAAGAGTGAATATAATGCGCCAATCGGACAGAGGACACGACAGAAGAACCTTTTGATTGCTATGGAAAAGAGGATAATAGTGACGAAGATAGCAATCTTCATATAAAAGTGCCAGCCGACCAGTGCCCTGAGATCACCACCCGGATTGGCAAGGATTAAAGGGATTCCGGCAATTAGAGTCCCATCCGGGCAGATCTTGCAGAACCAGGGTTCGGCCGTGAAGTAGACGACGAGTATCGCCACACCCACAAGAACGGTATATTTCCCATACCGCATCCAGTTTGGAAGGCGTCCCTTGATAGTTTTTATCTTGTAGAGCAGATCCTGGATAAATCCAAACGGGCATACCCAGCCGCAAGCCATCCGGCCGACCGCGAGACCGATGGAGAGGAAAAATCCAATGATATAATAAGGGATCGTCCTGAGGGTTACAAAGTGTTGAAAATTTCCGATCGGACAACCGAACCAGGTTGCGGGACAACCATAACAGTTTAATGTCGGGACACAGACCCCTTTAAGTATACCCTGATAGATAACCGGACCACCGAAAAGGGGAAGGAAGTGGCTGTTGTAGCCGATTGAGGTTAAAATTTGAATTATCCGACGCATCAATATCTATTCAATCCCCATACAGGAGAGGCACATTACCGAGCCATGGATCCGGGCTTCAGTAAAGTCACCGTTCCAGATACCATATATGCCCAATCCCATCATCAAGATAAAGGCAATAATAATTATAATCTTCTTAATCATTTTTTGGGACAATTGAGGTGAATTGAGCCATTAAAACTGACTGGTCAGGACCGCTTTGATACCATCAAAAGGTCTTTCCCAGCGGCAGACACCACCTGAGCAGATTAGACCACCTTTCTCATTTCCGGCTTTGATACGAAGGTTATGGGTTTCAGTTATATCCCACACCAGTTCGAGGGTCATCCAGCGCTTTTCGTCGCCCAGATAGGGTATCTTTTTGCTCCGCTGTTCATAACGGAATGTCAGGGAGATCAACTGAGAACGGCTGAGACCAACATAAGCCGCCCATTCAGTGTATTCATAAGGTCGGGCAGAGATCCAGTTAAATTCACCACCAAAATCGATCGAATGGACCAGGTCAGGTGAAAATGTTATATCGAAATGGGGTTTGTTCTCAATCTTTTTTGGGACTTTGATATCGATGCGCCGCTGAATAGATTGGTCAAATCCAACCTCGGTTGAGAGTCGGTCACTGGGATCGATCTTTGTTTTGCCGATCCATTCTTCAGCACCGTGAATATTGGGTGAATCATAGACATCGGTGCGGGCAATTTCGAGACTCATCTTCTCAACCGGTGAAAGAACAACAGTCACACCGTATCCCTTTTCATCCATTCCTCGATTTACCGAGATTCCAGCTCGATTGGGTGTTGGGGGCTCATTATAGCAGTAGCCAAAGCCACCAACACTGAGTGTATCGTAAATGAGATATTCTCCAGTTATGCCAATGATTGAGGTAGATAAATTTCCCGATGCATAGATTCCTTTTCCCCGCTGACGACCGCCGATATCCGGTTTATAACCCCATCGGCGAGTATATTCTACATAGAAATCGAATGGTCCATAAAAGATTTTGGCTCCACCGCCATAGAGTTCATCAAAGGCCTTTTTGCTCAAAACTGTATCGCGCTCACGGTTTATGCGGACATAGCGTCCGCCCGGTTGAAAATGGGGAATCAGTTGGGTGGTAAGGTCTGCACCCCGGATCTGGTCGGTTGTGTCGTTCTTGACATTATAGTTATTCTCTTCAAAGAAGACCTCTCTGGGCCTGCCGGTGAGGACGGTAAGTTCATTCTTAAAGAGCCGGGTCTGAGCCATCAGACCTTTGAGGACCATCTCATGGCGAAAGTCTTCGTTTATAAAACTGTTAAGTGCCAGCCCTTGACCAAAGACTCGATAGAAATGGCCATAGGTAAAATTAATTCGAGGGTCTTCGTAAGAGAGTGAATAGTTTAAGAAATAAAGAGGTTTTTTGGGACGGGATGGGTCCCAGACAAAGAATGTTGTCTTCCCGGTAATTGCGCCATAACTGACGCCAAGATTTAATTTATCTTCAAAATGTTCATCGAGTGAGTCGCGAAAGAGCCAGTATTCAGCCCGGTTGGAACCGTTGATGGTTATCTCGGCGGAATAGATCAGGGTGAAAAAAAATAGGATTGTAGCAGTTGCGTTTCTCATTGTTTCTTCGTTTCTTTAGTTTTAGGAATTGATTCGCATTCGGTTTCGGCAAATAATTTATCAAGTTCCTTAACAATCATCTTCTCATCGCCCATCTTGAAACCGGTATGGATATAGACGATCTCTCCCTTCTGGTTGATGATAAAAGCAGTGGGCATTGCCCTTACCTGATACAATTCCTTAACTTTCTGTTCGGTATCGAGGATTACATTATAATCCCATTTGTGGCTTTTGGCAAATGGTTTGACCCGGGCAACAGATTTTGGCCCGTCGACACTCATTGCCAGGACCTGAAGCCCTTTTGCTTTATAAATTTTATCATAATAAGGTTTAAGGGCATCGAGTTCCTTGATACACATCTTACACCAGAGCGCCCAGAAACTCATATAGACCGGTCCCTTCCTTAAGATTGAATCGAGATGAATGACTTCATTTTCCGTATTGGGAAGAGAAAATTTTGGGGCAATTTTGATTTCTGCAGCGCTTAAAAAAATAGTGCCAGAGAATATTAACAGAATTAATATCTTTTTTATCATCTTTTCTCCTCAGGACTTTAATACAATCCTCTTTTAATTACTGCCTGGATAACTTTTTTGGTTGAGATATCCTGAATAAAAGTGATAACGCCGAGATGGCGACTGTGCCAGTTGTTGGTTACGGATAGCGTTGTATCGAAGGTGTCATTTACAGTAATATGACGAAAAGGCAGACCAAATGTATCGGGCGGGACGATCTTACGTCCAACAAAATATAATGGGCCGTTGATACCGTAGGGCATACTATCCTGAAGGATAACCATAAATAGCCTCGGGTCAGTTTCCAGGATGGAATCGGTTGCTATCGTCCTGATCCGGACATTGACATTTCCATTAAGGGTATCGGTCTGTTCGATTGTCAATTTTATCCGGGTTGAGTCTTTCAGTCTATTCTCGATCACCTCACGAAACTTGGTCTTTGGATCGTTGGCCTCCTGAACTTTGATAATACCGTCGAACATCCCATTGGCCGGAGAAGTTGTGGTTATCTTATACCATTCCTTACGCATCTTGGCTTCAGGGCAGAATGTATCACCCGGTGAAAGTTCACTGGCATAGAATGTTACCCGGGCAAGTCTATTTTGATATTCCTCATCCCAGAGGCTGTCGAGAGCACGACACGCATGCTCACAGGATGCTCAACCGGTTTCGGTGATGAGTTCGGCGAGGACAACACGGCTTGTGAGTTGACCTCCTGGAGGTGGGGGCTTTACTATCTCAGGTGCTTCTGAGCAGGAGAGAAAGATCAACAATAAAATAGATAGAAAGATTTCTTTCTTTTCAACGACATTTTCCATAGATGTGTATAGTATCCATTTTAATGAATTTGTCAATGTCAATATTCCAGCAAAAGGTAAAAACAGAATCAAACAAGATATTCGAATCACTCAAACGGAGTCTTAGTTTTGAGCCGACTTAATTTTTTCGACGTAGTTTATTATCGCTTCCTGATCAGAAGGGCTTATAAGATTAAAACAGAATCCGAGTTCAAAACTCTCAGGACCGGTCCGCTGGTTCCAGACCACCCTTCCTGAAGTCTTGATACTGCGCAGAAGATCCGGGAGCTTGATTTTAAGTTCAAGGGGAGTGCCAACGGGGATGTTCTCATTGACGGTGAATAAGATACCGCCACCACCAATATTTCTGATCTTTACTTTTCGGGCTTCACCATTTTTGAGAATACGATAGACAATGGGAACTTCGGTATCCACCCTGAGGAATTTTCGTTTTTCAATAAAGTATACATAGATTCGATCTTTGCCTTCATTCTTGGCTCGGTACAGGGCGGTATCGGCTTTGTTGACCAGATCCTCGACGGTAGTCTTGTCATTCTCAAAGGCAGCAACGCCACCACTCAGTGTTAATGAAATCGGATCAACCGATGGTGCAGTTCTGAATCTGATCGTTGATAATGCTGTCCTGATTCTCTGCCCCACCTTCAAGGCGCCGGCCGCAGTTGTCTGGGGAAAGATAATGGCAAATTCTTCTCCACCGTATCGGCAGGGGTAATCGACATTTCGGCAGTTTTCTTTTATAAGACGGCCGACCCGGAAGAGTATTCGATCACCACAGAGGTGACCAAAGGTATCGTTATATTTTTTGAAATCGTCGAGATCGAGCATCAGCAGGGAAAGGGGCTGATTATACCTTTTGACCCTTTCTAACTCACGAAAGCAGGTTTCATTGAAGAAGCGCCGATTGTAAAGCAGAGTGAGTTCGTCAGTGATTGTTGAATCAGCAAGTCTCTGAAAAGCGTCGAGTTCGATAATCTTGGGGTTTTTCAGTTTTGGCGTGATTTTCATAAAATAGTCGAGCATTGCGACTTTGAGCGGGACCGGGCGCTGAATCTTTCTGGTTAAGGTAAGTTTATGTTTAAAGATATTTTTCCAGTGCTCTTTTGCTTCTTTAGTATCAAAGTCGAGATGGGTGAATAGTTTTAAGAGGTCACGATATATGGTCTGGTTGTTTCTTTTACCGATTCTTATGACCTTCTCTTTCAGCAGGGTATCAATCTTTTCTGGATCCTCGTTTAAGGATTCGACAATTTTTTTAACAATACTGTTTTTTTCCGACATTGAACTCCTTATAACAACGGTTCGCAACGCGCATAATATATTACTCAGATTAAGTATATTGTCAAGAATAAAATGAAAAATGGCTCTTGGATATCATTTTGTTTCTCTTTATAATTGGTAAAGGAGGCTTTATGCCAGAAAGTGTTGAATATTATTATCTTGGTCTTGATGTGCACAAGAATTCTTCCACCGCGACCATGCTGGATAAAAGCGGTCATCTTTTGGGATCGGAGAAACTTATTAACACTAAAAAGGCATTCGAGGAGTTTATAAATGCTTATCCCAATGGTCGCATTAAAGCAGTGTTAGAGGCTGGCCGGAACTGGGGTATTATTTATGATCTTTTAGAAAGCCTGCCGTCCGTTGAGAAAGTCGCTTTAGCCAACCCGCCCAAGGTCAAAGCAATTGCCGATGCTAAACTTAAGACCGATACCATCGATTCTCTCACCCTGGCTCAGCTATTGAGGACGGATTATATCCCCGAGGTCTTTGTGCCCCCCCAAAGCGGTGCGGTATAAGAAATACCTTGTGCGCCATCGTTGTTTCCTGGTTGCACTTAAGACGAGGGTTAAAAACCGTATCCATA
>CBFGIV010000005.1:0-68905 GCA_965648915.1 Caldifarciminota bacterium
AACTTACCTGCCTGTCAGGCAGACAGGTCATCTTTTCAGCATATTTCATGGTTTAGCTCCTTTTGTATATTATAGCCATTAGAATTTCCACGACAAGTGGGACACAACCGTTTGATTTACAATTCAAACACAAACTCGATTTTATGGGAGCGGACATACACTGACTATAACAAAGGAGCCTATTTTGTCTCGGTTACTTCGAACCCCTTCTATTGTGTCTATGTTGCTGATAGATGGCAGTCAAAAGTTTGGGTGTTTACGCAAGGGCTTACCGAGTTGTTGTATACTTATGGTGAAAATGGAACAGGAGTAGGTCAGTTTTGTGAAACTCGAGATATTTGCATCTACAAGGATGAAGTCGCAATCACTGAGATGTGGACTGATAAAACCGGCATTCAATATTTCAAGATCGTTCCTGAGATTCGGGATTTTTATGCAACGCCCAATCCTTTTGATGCCACCGAGGAATCTACTCAAATTCATTTCAAGGTATGTGAAACTGCAGGCTATTTAACATTGAAGGCGGCGGGCAAGACCCTTTTTGAGAATAAATATTACAAACCTGGTTCTTATTCTATCTGGTGGGATGGCCGGGATGGAAGAGATTCTGTTGTTCTGCCAGGCACTGCCCTGCTTGAGATCTATGCCTGGAGTGGACCTGTTGCTTCTGCAGCAGTGGGTGTCAAAGGGACGAAAAAATCTGGTATCCTCCAGCCAGATGAGCACTGGACCGAGGCGGGTGAGCCCTATGTGCTTGTTGGTGATGTCTTTCTTCCAGATAATGGTCGGTTGACGATTGACCCAGGGGTTAAGGTAATGCCCAGAGGCAATTTCAGGATTGCGCCCTGGACGTCTTCATATTCGGCATCACTTATCGCCCGCGGTAATCCCCTAAATAAGATTCTCTTCACTCCCCATCGAAAATTATTGCCGGTGCCGGATCCAGTAGATAGGGGTTTTTGGAAAGGGATAAGGTTTGCATCACAATATGACCCGTCTGATTCTTTAATCTTAGAACATTGTCTGATTGAGGCCGCTGGTTCAGATAGTGCGGCAATTTATAGTTCGGATTATGGTCTACGATGTCTCAGGCCGATTAGTAAAGAGAATAAAAGAGAGGGTCGAACCGGCTGGCCTTTATGAACTTATCTGGAATGCCAAGGCCTTGCCCTGCGGTATTTACTTTATCCGATTTGAGACTGCTAAACTCAAGAAGACCAGGAAGGTTATCTTAGTTAAATAGAGATTGATATTCAAGATTCAGAAAATCGGTCATAAATTTTCCCCCCGGCTTTGCAAAGAATCTGCTGGGAAAACGATCCCTGTCTGGCGATAACTTAGTCTGTCCCGCCTTTATTTAAACTATCAGCATTGCATCGCCGTAACTGAAGAGGCGGTAGCGCATCCTTAAGGCCTCTTCATATGCCCTGAATAAAAAGTCTCGTCCTGCAAAGGCGGCGGTCAATAAAAGAGGTGTCCCTTTGGGTAGATGGAAATTGGTAATGAGCGCATCGACGATCTTAAACCTGTATCCCGGAAAGATAAAAAGATCGGTCCAGCCTTTTTGATTGATTATCTTTCTACCCCGGGATGCCGATTCCAAGGCACGAACCGAAGAAGTTCCTACCGCAATTATGCGCCGGGCATTTTCGATCTTATCTTTTGCTTCATCATCAATTTCAAAATACTCGGCGGTCATTTTATGTTTCCGGATATCTTCCTGACGAACCGGCAAGAAGGTGCCTGGCCCGATATGGAGGGTGAGTCGAACGACGGATACGCCCTGGGTCTCGATCTCTTCTATCAACTCTTTTGTAAAGTGTAAACCTGCGGTTGGTGCAGCAATTGAACCTTCTTTTTCTGCATAGACCGTTTGATAATATTGTTGATCTATCTTCTCCGGAGGACGCTTTATATAAGCAGGTAAAGGAACTTCTCCGATCTTATCCAGAAGAAAGATAATATTATCATCAACATTAAATCTTACTTTAAAATATCCATCTTCGTTTCCGAGGATTTTTGCGTTGATATTATCGGCGATGAGAAGTTCGGTTCCGGGTCTTATGCGTCGGGCAGGTTTGAGCAAACAGTCCCAGAGATTTTGATTTAATTCCCGGATCAGGAGAAGTTCAACCCGGCAGCCGGTAGATTTTTTGCCTGAGATGCGCGCGCGTATTACCTTTGTATCATTGAGAACCAGAGCATCACCGGGTTCGAGATATTCCTTTATTTCATAAAATCTCTTATGCTCGATAGTCTGTGTTGCACGGTTAATAACCATAAGTCTTGCCGATGTCCGATCTTCCAATGGGAACTGGGCAACCTGTTCCTCAGGGAATTTGTAATCAAATTCACTGAGTTTCATCTTCGCAACAGGAGATTGAGGATAAAGGTCAGGATCAATGATACGATGATGGATGTAGCAATGGGAAAATATAAGGTAAAATTTCTCTTTGTTATAATGATATCACCGGGCAGACGAAAGAGATGTAAACGCGGGAGAAAGATAAGTAATAATCCAAGGATGATGATGGTTGTGCCCGAGATAATTAGGAGACGGCCAAGAAAGTTCATACAGATTTTTAAGATTCTTTGCGGTCGATGTTAGAATTGAGGAATGCGTCAACCAGGACCTTGGCGTCATCAAAGTCCTCTTCAAAGACTAAAATCTCTCCCCACCCGCCGTGCATCAATTTGGGAAGACCATCAAGCCAGATATTCTCATAGCGCCGCAATTCATTCGGTATCCCCTCTTCATCGAGGAGCGATTTTATTGATATAGCCATAAATTCGTCAGGGGCAATATAAAGCTGACGCATCATACCTCTTATTATATTATAATTTAATAATTTTGTCAAATTGTTTGTAAGAAGAATATTTTTTCTTAGCCTTTAATCAGGGTTTAGGGAATCGGGTTTGAGTCAATAAACTATTGATAAATCAGAACTTATTTTTTTTACCTAAATTCTTTTTTTGAAAATAAAAATATTAAAAAAATAATTGTTGACTTTTGGTAAAGATTGAATATAATTAAGGCAGTCAGTTGAAGAACAAAAGAAGATTATTGCTCTTTGAAAACCTAAATCTTTTTCCAGTTTTTATGGCGGGAAAAGGGCTCAAGATCCAAGATGCTAAGGGCGTACGGAGGATGCCTCGGCATCTGTAGGCGATGAAGGGCGTGGTAGGCTGCGATAAGCGCCGGTGAGGTGCGAACAACCTTTGATCCGGCGATTCCCGAATGGGGAAACCCATCCTGTCGAAAGACAGGATGTCCGGTACTGCAAAGTACTGGAGGCCAACCGGGGGAAGTGAAACATCTCAGTACCCCGAGGAAGAGAAATCAAATGAGATTCCGAAAGTAGTGGCGAGCGAAATCGGAAGAGCCTAAACCGAACAGCATGTTCCTCCGCAAGGAGGTGAAAGTCTGCAGGCGTTGTGCTGTCGGTGTCGCGGGATCTGGTCATTTCCAACTGCAGTGAGGATGAGGAGTCAGAAAATCCTTTTTATAGCCGAATCGTCCTGGAAAGGTGAACCAGAGATGGTGATAGTCCAGTAGGCGAAATGAGAAGGATCTCCTTCGATCAGAATCCCAAGTAGCACGGGGCACGAGAAACCCTGTGTGAATCAGTCACGACCACGTGACAAGGCTAAATACTAACAGATGACCGATAGTGAACAAGTACCGTGAGGGAAAGGTGAAAAGAACCCCTGGCGGGGAGTGAAATAGAACCTGAAACCGTGCGCTTACAATCAGCGGGAGTTTGATCCTTGCCTGAGCAATCGGGCAAGTGTATCGAATGACCGCGTGCCTTTTGCATAATGAGCCGGCGAGTTATATTGACCAGCAAGCTTAATCTCTAAACGAGAGGAGGCGTAGGGAAACCGAGTCCTCACAGGGCGCTCAGTTGGTCAGTATAGACCCGAAACCCGGTGAGCTACCCATGGTCAGGATGAATTTCGACGAAAGTCGGAAGGAGGTCCGAACCGGTGACTGTTGAAATAGTCTCGGATGAACTGTGGGTAGGGGTGAAAGGCTAATCAAACCGGGTGATAGCTGGTTCTCCCCGAAATGCCTCTAGGGGCAGTCTCGAGGGTTTAGTAAAGGTGGTAGAGCACTGAATGGAAGAGGGTCCTTCGGGATTCCAAATCCAATCAAACTCCGAATGCCTTTACTCCACACCTCGGGAAAGAGGCGGTGGGGGCTAAGCTCCATCGCCGAGAGGGGAATAACCCAGACCATCAGCTAAGGTCCCTAAGAATTGGTTAAGTGGGAAAGGAAGTGAAGTTGCCAAGACATCTGGGATGTTGGCTTAGAAGCAGCCATCATTTAAAGAGTGCGTAACAGCTCACCAGTTGAGCAATTTTGCGCCTAAGATATATCGGGGCTCAAATCAATCACCGAAGCTGTGGCTTATTTGTCGTAAGACAGATAGGGGTAGGGGAGCATTCCATTGTAGGCTGAAGTTATGTTGCGAAACATAATGGACGAAATGGAAGAGATTATGCCGGCATGAGTAGCGTTAATCCAGGTGAAAAACCTGGACACCGTAAGCCCAAGGGTTCCTGGGGAAGGTTAATCCTCCCAGGGTTAGTCGGCACCTAAGCTGAGGCCGAAAGGCGTAGGTGATGGAAAAGTCGTTAATATTCGACTACCATCTTGGTTCCGTTACGAGCTAAGGGGTGACGCTTGGTTGAGGAATGATCCGGGTGTTGGATGTCCCGGTCAGGCCTGGATGAGGTCTGGATTGGTAAATCCGTCTGGACGTTAACTCTGAAGGGTTGATGGGATCTCAACCGCAAGGGCGAGAGAACTCATTCTGAAACTGAGCCGAGAAAATCCTCTATGCCAGGAACCCGGATGGCCGTACTGGAAACGGACACACGTGGGCGAGGTGAATATCCTAAGGTGCTCGGGTGATCCCTCGTTAAGGAACTCGGCAATCTAACCCCGTAACTTCGGGAGAAGGGGTGCCTGTCGCAAGACAGGCCGCAGTGAAAAGGCCCTGGCGACTGTTTAACAAAAACACAGGTCTCTGCTAAGCCGTAAGGCAAAGTATAGGGACTGACACCTGCCCGGTGCCGGAAGGTTAAGGAAGGGGGTCATCCTCTGCCGCAAGGCAGGGGGGAAGCTCTCGACCGAAGCCCCGGTAAACGGCGGCCGTAACTCTAACGGTCCTAAGGTAGCGAAATTCCTTGGCGGGTAAGTTCCGTCCTGCACGAATGGTGTAACGACTGGGGCGCTGTCTCAACGAGGAGCCCGGCGAAATTGTAGTGGCGGTGAAGATGCCGCCTTCCTGCGACTGGACAAAAAGACCCCGTGAACCTTTACTGTAGCTTGTTATTGGATCTTGGCAAGGCATGTGTAGCATAGGTGGGAGGCGATGAAGCCCTGCCGCTAGGTGGGGCAGAGCCAACAGTGAAATACCACTCTTGTTTTGTTGAGGTTCTAACTCTGACCTTTGAATCAAGGCAGAGGACAGTGGCAGGTGGGCAGTTTGACTGGGGCGGTCACCTCCTAAAAGGTAACGGAGGTGTCCAAAGGTTCCCTCAGTCCGGACGGTAACCGGACGGTGAGTGTAAGGGCATAAGGGAGCCTGACTGTGAGACCGACAGGTCGAACAGAAGGGAAACCTGGGCCTAGTGACCCTGTGGTTCCGTGTGGAAGGGCCATAGCTCAGCGGATAAAAGGTACTCCGGGGATAACAGGCTGATTTCGCCCGAGAGTTCACATCGACGGCGAAGTTTGGCACCTCGATGTCGGCTCATCGCATCCTGGGGCTGGACAAGGTCCCAAGGGTTGGTCTGTTCGCCCATTAAAGCGGTACGTGAGCTGGGTTCAGAACGTCGTGAGACAGTTCGGACTCTATCCATCGTAGGCGCAGGAGACTTGAGGGGAGCTGTCCCTAGTACGAGAGGACCGGGATGGACGAACCTCTGATGTACGAGCTGTCGTGCCAACGGCATCGCTCGGTAGTCATGTTCGGAAGGGATAACCGCTGAAAGCATCTAAGTGGGAAGCCCACCCCAAGATTAGGTCTCCCAGTTTCGATGTGGCAACATATCGAGACTACAAGGCCACCACGAGATTAGTGGTTTGATAGGCCACAGGTGTAAGTTCCGTAAGGAATTGAGCCGAGTGGTACTAATCGGCCGTGCGGCTTGGATTTCCTTTTCCCGCCACTCCATTGAAGAATAGTTATTGAGAGTTTGTCAAGAATTCCCGGCGGTTTTACCGGTGGGGCAACACCTCTTCCCATTCCGAACAGAGAAGTTAAGCCCACCAGGGCCGATGGTACTGTGCTGGCAACGGTACGGGAGAGTAGGTCATCGCCGGGTTTTTTAATTTCTGTCTTAATATTAGAGGACTTAATATTAGGGAACAGTCCCCTAATGATAAGTCCTCAAAAAATGGGGCTGAAAAAAGACTTTAGTTAAACGCGATCTTCTTTGTAACAACCTTATCCTCGCTCTCACCCCCAGAAATCTGATCGATGCCTTTTAAGTCTTTCGCTCCATTTTCTGATTACGAGCCTAAAATTTTAAGATTCTCTTTTATTGGCTGGTAATGGGGATCGATTCTTAACCCTTTAATCCATATCTCTTTAGCCTTTTTGAAATTTTTGAGATAATAGTAGCAGGAACCCAATCGGTTGTAGGTCTCGGCCGAGATCTCAAGTCCATGAGGATATCTTATGGTTAATTCGAAATGTCTTGCTGCATTTCTCCAGTCCTGGAAAATGTCCATATAAAAGTTACCCAGGGCATTGCTGATGATGGGTGATGGTGAAAGGCAGACTCTGTAATAGGATTCAAGGCTGGCAATGAGCCGGTCCCAGTCCTTTCGGGCTATATAGCAATCCGCAAGATTCAAATAGGCAAGGGTAAAGGCCGGGGCAAGAGATTTAGATTTATTTAAGTTGAAAATTGCAGAATCGATATCGCCGCGCATCTTATAGATATATCCGAGGTCATTATAGACGCGGTAGTTATCGGGTTTTAATTTTAGCGATGCATAGAAGTATTCTATTGCCTGAGTAGTATCTCCGGTTAGATAGTGATAACTCGCCAGATAATAAAATAGCAGATAGGTTGTGGAATCGACCGGTTCGTGCAGACCTTTCTGGAAATAGGTATAAGCCTCAGAAAATCGCCTGGCCTCGGTCAGACTATTGCCGATTTGAGCATAGGTCTCGGAGCGGTCAATTGTATAAGGGTAACTTCCGTGAAAGTATTTAAGCCGGGTTAAGAATATAAGGATTATTAAAAGAGCAAAATAGCGAAAAGTTGATAGCCGAGGTGAAGTAGTGAGACTTTTTAAATTTTCGATAATGATGACCAGGCAATAAGAGGCAAAGATTATAAGAAGGGGTATGACTGGTAATCGGTAGCGGCCGGCAATATGAAAGAGAATGATGGAAAAAGAGTAACTGAAGATTAATAAGAGGAGGAATATTATATATCGACGGTTTCTTATTAACTTCCAGTTCATAAAGCAAAAAATAACTGCGGTAAGGCTTAGGGGCAGGACTATGTTCAGTC
Source organism: Caldifarciminota bacterium (assembly GCA_965648915.1). GTDB lineage: Bacteria > Hydrothermota > Tepidihabitantia > SM23-42 > CAYGYG01 > CBFGIV01. The sequence continues at coordinate 7,540 of CBFGIV010000005.1, forward strand.
TGATAATGGGAAATCTGGTAATGATTGAATATTTTTCAAAAAATGGAGCATCAAAGTTGCGAGGAAATTCGAAGGCGTTAAAGAATAGAACTGCTTTTTTTAATATAATCCAGAACCAGCGGTGAGGATATTTCTTGATAAATTCAAAGGCTTTTTTATACCAGAATCTCTGCTGGTCAGCAAAATTGGTTATGCGCGTCTGTTCATAGGGGATCATTACCAGTCGGTCATATTCAGTGCCCGGCCTGAGGCCGACCGTTTCATTGATATTGGCATTATTCCCGATATAGAAGTTGATACCGCCATTATGCGAGATGAAGACCGATTCGCGGGCGAAAAGGTAATTTCTGCATGTAACCAGGATTGCCGGCGCAAGGGAAATAAACGCATAAAAGAATAGATATTTCAATTTTATCTTTAAAGCCATTTTTCTAAGTTGATAAAAAAGCCAGATGGATATTAAGGGCAGGGATATGATGAAATTGGCAAGATTAATAGTTAATAAGCCGAAGGATAGACCGGAGAGGATTAACCAGATAAAACTTTGCTTATTATCACGGCTCGGCGCCACAAAATTTAAAAGGGAGAAGATACTCAAGAGCAATAGAGATATTGCGAGGATCGGGGGTAATAGTTCGAGGCTGTAATAGATGGCTGGTATGTATAATGCATACAGAAGAGCACTCACATAGCCAACAGTTAAACAAAAAATCTTTTTACTAATATAGAAGATAAGAAGGATGTTTATCAGATCGAGAACGATCTGGACAATCTTGATCGCGCTTATCGATTTGCCAAAAATCGCAAATACGAATGCGATGAAGTATGAATAGAGGGGAGGGTGAAAATAGGAACCGGGCGGGCCGAGGAAATTTTTGTTAAGATAATAATTGGCATTATTGACATATTCCCGAGCATCAACGATAGGTAGATCGAAGATCGGATTGTTCTTCTTCATCTCAAGGTAATTAATCAGGCGCACGAGCAGGGCAAAGAAGAGGATAAGGATCAGTAACTTATGATGGATACCATGTTTTCTTGAAGACATTTCTATGTAAGTTTATTGCAGATACAATGGAGTGTAAAAATCTAAACTGCTCGAGGGCCAAAGATCAATGTCCCGATTCTGACCATCGTGCTCCCTTCTTCAATACCGATCTCAAAATCAGAACTCATTCCCATTGAAAGAACCGGTAATGATAATTTAAATCGCTTAACCAGTTCCTCTCGCAGATTAAAAAGCATTTTAAAAGATTTACGAGATGCCTCGGGATCTTGAACAGCAAGACCGGGACCTATGGTCATCAGCCCCTGTAAGTTAAGTCTGTTTAATTTTAATATCTCTTCGACCAGTTGGAAACTTTCCTCGGGTTTAATACCAAATTTTGTCATTTCGCCCGAGGTATTCACCTCAATCAGGATGGGGACAGGCTTTTGCGCCCTCTTTGCGATTTCCTGAGCAAGATGTATTGAATCGACACTCTGAATTAGCGAGAATATCTCCAACGCCTTTTTGACTTTGTTTGTCTGGAGATGGCCGATCATATGCCAATCGAGTCCGGAAATTTGAGGGAATTTCTCCAATGCCTCCTGGACCCGATTTTCGCCGATTATCTTAATGCCGCACGACTGGGCAATTTTAATCTGATCAACCGGGACCCCTTTGGTGACTGCAACAAGTGTTATCGTTTCTGACTTTCTTCCGGTACGGTAACAGGCATCAGCGATCCTTTCGCTCACCCTCAGAATATTTTCCTGAATCATTTTCTTCTCAGTCCAAATATCTCATCAAATTTCAAATGGAGGGTTGGATTCAAAGAAAATTCATAAAGTTCATTACGACTCTTAACTGAGAAGAGCATACTGGTTATCAGGGCGCCGAATTTAGGAATGGGAAAGATTCGGGTAAAGGTTAAATTATGCTCATTTACACCCTTAATATACCAGGGATTGAAGGCATAGTAAATGCTGTTTTTCTGGGTGATAAATCCAATCTTGAAGCGGATCGGACTGTTCTGATCTTCTTCTGACCAGATGCTTCTTTCAACCTGCATAATGCCCCGGTTGGTCTTTAATGGAAATACCGTGATTAAACCATATCGGTGGGGCTGGCCGATTTTATCCCTTTCGGTCCGCTGGGTTGTAGTATACTTGAGATTTAAATCAGGACCGATTTCAGCATAACTGTTTATCATTAAATGATCGCCACTGTAGCCTAGACTTCCTCCATATTTAATACCGGTATATTGATAGATTACGGTATCGGTGACTGTGTAGCCTGAATTTAAGAGATGGAATTCCCAGAATTCCTGACTCGAACCAAAAAGCGGGATAAAGGATGCCCCGGTTAAAACCTTTTTTCCCCAAATTTTGACTAGGGTTAATGATGCTTCATTGATACTACCAAGACTTAAAGTATGGCGTTGAAACTGATATTCACCGATAGTATATATTTTTGTGTAGATATCAAAATTCTGATCGAAGTAAGGAATAAGAGAGAAACGGAACATAGATTGAAATGGTAGGACAAGATTGAGGTTAAAGAAGAAGGGGTTGGTCCAGAAAGTGCCTCGAGCGGTCTGGTCCTTGTATGCAATATTATAATAGGGGCTGATGCTGAAGACCATAGAACTCCTGGGCTCAGGGGGATAGAAGTTGTATCTGAAGGCGCTTAAATCCTCACCCAGATCCCGGGTTGCAAATATCGAGGCTGCCTGCATAAGAGTTGCTAAAAGAAAGATCGATAGCAAGTGCTTCATCTTCTTATCCCGGGTGGATTGAGGTAGCCGATCTCAATCTGGACACTTTCGGGCCTGATTTCAAAACGGGAGATATCATAATTTTCCGGATTGATGGTCAGGAAAAATCCAAAGTTGGAATCTGGTCGATGGGCAATGCGCTGGATGATATTTACGATATCCATCTTATACTGACTGTCGGCTGAGGTGAATTTACCACTATTGAGGATAGAAGTAAATTTTGTATCAAAGCCCCGGTATGGTTCGGTAAGGGCACGGGCAACAACCTCAACTGTGTCCCTTAATGAAAAAGCAAACAGTTTATTCATCTGTAACTGGCTGTAAATGATTTTTTTGTTTATTAGCGCGGTGTCAGTGGGTAGATAGAAAAAGACCCGGAAGGGGAAACCACCACCGATCCAGACCTTTCCATAAGGAGGGAGAGCAAGATGGGTTTTGATGATGTGGGCATCACCACTCAGGGGTATATCATAGCGATCATCACCCTTCTTGTAGGTAAATCTTAATGACTTACCCCCTTCACGACTATAAAATGTCGTGAAACCGCTCCTGGTCGGAATTAAGATGATACCCGCTCCGTTTTTTAAAGCAAGCAGTTGATCCCTGGTGAACCTGATGACCACACTGTCGCCGGTGTTGCTTTTGGTAAGAATTGGAGTCGGTTCGTAATCACCACCAGCCTGATTCCATCGAATACTCTGGTCTGCCATATCCCAGGTAGCATAATCTTCACTCCAGCTGCTGGTAACGATATGGAGATTAAATTCGATGGTGTCATCTTTACTGAACTTCCTTTTATACAGGGTTATTCTGATATCCTGAAATTCTTCGGATATCGTATCAGGATAAAGGAAATTTAAAAGAATACGTGATTCGTACTCCGGGTTGCGGCCGAGCACCAGATTTAAGGATTTTCCCTGAGGTTGGGCTATGAAAGAAGTTTCGAAAGAGTCGATCGAAGTCGTGAAGAATTCTGGATCACCAACACCACGATTACCAAGTTCATCCTCGCCGAGAGGATTTTTATTACAGGAAAGGAAAGCCAAGAGTGCAAAGAGTAAGATTGCGTAATTTCTTAACATATCGATTACCAATATAAAACGACACTGCCCCAGGTAAATCCAGCACCAAATGCAACCAGCAGTAACTTTGTGCCCGTTTTAACTTTGCCCTGATCGAGCGCCTCTTTTAAGGCAATCGGGATTGAGGCGGCTGAGGTATTACCATAACGGTCAAGATTAACAAAGACCTTGGACTGGGGGAGATGGAGCCTTTTAGCAGTTGCATCGATAATACGGATATTGGCCTGATGTGTAATCAACAGATCGATGTCTTTAGGTTTCAGCATTGCTTTTTCCAGGACCTTGAGACTTGCTTCGGCCATACTCCGGACCGCCAGTTTGAAGACTTCATTCCCTTCCATTTTAATCATGTGAAGTCTCTTTTTTACCGTCTCCTCACTTGCGGGCATCCGTGAGCCGCCGGCGGGCATATAGAGATATTCACCGAATGAACCGTCAGCAGCAAAATAGGATGCCATTATACCTCGATTCTGGTTGTCGGTTTTCTTAATAATGGCTGCCCCAGCGCCATCACCGAAAAGGACACAGGTTGACCGATCGGTAAAATCAGTGATTTTGGTCAAACACTCAGCACCGATGACGAGGATATTATCGAGACCGGTTTTTATCAAAGCGTCGGCAATACCCAGGGCATAAATAAACCCAGTACAGCCGGCAGAAATATCAAAGCACATAACTGGTCTGCTCTCGATCCCGCGCTGGACCAGACAGGCAGTTGATGGAAATAGCATATCGGGTGTTGCGGTAGCAACAATAATCGCATTGATATCGCTTACTTCAATACCGGCTGATTCTACTGCCCGTTTGGCGGCAATAATTGATATATCCGATGTCGCGGTCTTTTCATCAACAAAGTGCCTTTCTTTAATCCCGGTGCGGGTGGTGATCCATTCATCAGAGGTATCAACTATTTTTTCAAAGTCTGCGTTGGTCATTACTTTATCCGGGACATAGGTACCGATACCAGCAATATAAGACCTCAGTTTTCCTCCTTGGTCGCGGATTGATTTTTTGAGATTGATGAGAAGGTCTTTTTTATTTCGGTTATTACTCCATTTTTCACACAGAGTGAGGCAAGTCGGATGGCATTTTTTAATGCCAGGGGTGAAGAGCGTCCGTGGGCGACAACAACGATACCAGGTAATCCCAACAAGATACCACCACCATATTCTTCATAGTTCATCTTCCTTTTCAGATCGGCGAAGGCAGGCCGAACCAGGACCTGTCCCAGTCTTCGGCGAACCGCGGAATCGACTACATCTTTTAACATCTTGGTGAAGACATCGACCATCCCTTCAGCAAATTTTAGAACGATATTCCCTACAAAACCATCACATACGATAACATCGGCAAAACCTTTCATAATATCACTACCCTCAATATTGCCTATAAAATTGATATTGCTATTTTTCAAATTTATATAAGCCTTCTGAATTGTGTCGTGTCCTTTGATACTCTCTTCACCAATATTGAGCAGGGCTACCCTGGGTCGGACCTTACCCATAACCTTTTCTGAGTAGATTACACCCAGCATCGCATACTGGATATAATTTATCGGTTTCAGATGGATATTGGAACCGACATCGAGCATAAATGTATAACCGGTCTCAGTAGGGAAAGGAACACCAAGAGCAGGTTTATCGACTCCTACCATCCTACCTAATTCAAAAATAGAGAAGGCAAAGATAGCACCGGTATTACCAGCACTAACTACTGCATCAATCTTGCCTTCTTTCAGAAGCCGGCAGAGGATACCGATGGATGAATTTTTTTTCTGTTTGACTACGACCGAAGGGAGTTCATGCATTCCAACCACCTCATCGGCCATAACAAAATCACAACCTAAGGAACTGATCTCGGCTTCAACCTCCCCTTTACCAACGCATAAAATTTCGGTGTCCGGTATCGGCTCTTTCTGTAAAAGTTTCAGAGTCTCAATTTCCACTTTCGGGGACTGATCGGTCCCCATCAGATCAAAACCGATCTTCATTCTTTTTCTTTTTTCTCTCTTTTCTTATAGATTAGCACATTCCCGTAATATCCACAACTCGGGCAGACCCGATGGGGCAACTTTGGTGAATGGCATTTTGGGCATTCACTATAATTAAACGGGTCAATCTTCCAGTTGGCCCGGCGTTTACGGCTTCTTGAATGTGAATGTCTTCTCTTAGGAACTGGCATAACATTATTATATCCATACCATAGTGAAAGTCAATTGAAAATTCCTGCTATAATATTGTTGTTGTCTGTAAATCAGCCATTGACAAAACAATAATAGTGGATATAATCGGTCAAAAATAAAGGAGTATCGTATGCCACAGATTATGTCGCTGATGATATCTGTTATTTTCAGTTTAAATGTATCTTTTGTCGAAAAGATTGCCACCCCTAAGGAACCGATTCAATCCCAGAATGGAATCTATACGATTTCTGCTTCTTTTCGCCCCGGGGTCGAAGTTCTCGTCGATCACACCAGTTTCATAAAGAATGGAAAGATCGTCTGGACTAAAGCAGGCGATGGCGAGAGTTACTATTACATAGGTAATAACGGAACGGTAGTGGCGCTTGTTCCAGAGGGCGACAATCTCTTTTTAAGATTCTATGACCATAATGGTAATAAAAAGAGTGAGGTTTTTGTCGCTTATCCTCAGGGTGGTAGTTTCACACTTGATGGTGAAGGATTTTTCTTTAACTCCGCTTCAGGGTTATCTCTCTTTTCAAAAGATGGTAAGGTACTGGCCAATTTCGGTCAGTGCAGCCAGTATGCTTTCTCCCGGGACGGCAGGACCGTGGCGCGCTCATCAGGTTCAGAAATTACGGTCAGCAAAGGTGAAAAGACGATCTTTAACTCAACGCTCCCCTCGCCGAGCATCAGGGGGATGGCGATGTCCGAAGACGGAAAGTCCCTTGCTGTTATCGAACACCATAATCTTTTCGTCTATGATTTAACTCAGGGGCGCGAGCTTTATCATCTTCCGGTTGAGAATCCGATTGTGGTATCAATCTCCCCGGATGGGGAACTGATTGCCTGTGCGAAGGAAACAAGGTTGGCAACCAGCTTTATTTCCGTAAGTCTCTTTAATCGTACCGGTGAAAAAGTCTGGGAATGGTCAAACAGGTTTACGAAAGATTATGAGACGGTTTATCGAATTGATTTTACCAGAGATCGATTTCTTAACATCTATTCAACAGACGATGTCTTTCGTTTCCGGATCGGCGAATAAGGAGGCAAAGATGAGAATTATCTTTTTATCCGTCATCATTCCCGTATTTGTTCTGGCCCAGGGCTGGCCTTTAAGTCCTCAGAATCAGGTTCATCCTGTAGGCAACAACTGGGGTGAATATCAGGAGTACGGAAGCGGCCCTTATCTGCACAATGGAGTGGATGTAATGGGTGTTACCACCGGCCAGCCGGTCTATGCAGTTGGTCGGGGAACGGTCAAGGCCTGGCTCACGATTCAGGCTGATTACCACTGGCGATTGGCGATTGGTGATAGCCACCGGATTCCGACTGATTCCTGTGATGGCTGGCTATATGCCCATATCGATCGGAATCGTTTCCATTTAAATGTTGGTGATACCTGTAGGCCCGGCGATCTCATTGGTTACCTGGTTGTCTGGCCAACGACCGGTTTTGACCACTGCCACTGGGCGAGGATCAGAAACGCTGGCTATCCCTGGCAGTCGAACTGGCTCTTTGTCCAGAACCCTTTATGGGTGGTAAGACCCAATATCGATTCATTTCCCCCGATTTTTGAAAATGCCCGGGGCAGTGAGCGCTTTGCCTTCTGTCGAAATAATACATCTACATATCTCGCATCTAACAACCTGAATGGTGATGTTGACATCATCATAAAAGTTCTGGACAAGACCTGTAGACCCTGGCGGGATACGGTCTGGACAAGGCTCATTCCTTACAAGATAGAATATCGTATGCGCGGTCCGGTAAATATTCCGACCACCCGATTTATGGAATTCCGGGGCAAATTGCTCTGGGATGCAGCAGCGACCAATACGATTTATAAAGATGATGGAACCTGCAATACACGGGGGGATTACTCATATCGTGATTACTTCTTTATTATTACCAATACCGATGGTGATACCTTGATTGAACCGACCGATACCGCAGGCAAATGGCAGACACAGAATTATCCTGATGGTAATTACTGGGTGGTTGTTACGGCCTACGATGCCTATGGCAATGCCAGAGCCGAGAGTATGCTTGTAACTTTAAGAAATGGGAATAAGGTTGAAGGTAATACGTTGGATGGTTTGACCGGACATTTTTCGATAACCCCGACGGTTGTTCCTTCTCAAAAAGCCGTTAAGATTAACCGGTCAAAAGAGATTGTTAAGCCATGCCGGCTCAACATTTTTGATGTAACGGGCAAGAAGGTTTTTGCTGCGTCAATCCCCACACACAGCGCTGAACCAGTTTACATTATTCCGGCTCGAATTGGTCTTGCCCCGGGTGTATATTTTCTACGCGTTGTCCTGAAAGATTTAATCTATGAGAAGAAGTTGATCGTGGTTGAATAGAACGATAAGGAGATGATGGGAATGGTTAAAGAAAATGAATAGGCAATATAAACTAAAAAATACAACATAACAAGGAGCGAATATGAAGAGCCTTTCTCTTATTTTCTTTATTATAATCCTAGCCTTTGCCTCACATTATGATATGGGGCCGGTTCAAAGATTTATCCCTGAACCCGGTAGAGATGCATCGATAATCTCCTTTTCGAACGGTATTACATTTGATACACGGTTCGGAGAGCCTGTATTACCTAAGGAGTATTGTATTCGGCCGAAGTCGCCGAATGAGCCAATCTATTATATTGTTCAGTTCTATGAGCCAATTCGACAGGAATGGTTACAGGGTATGAAGAATAGAGGTGTGCAGCCAGTGGGTTATCTACCCAACTATGCAGTGATGGCGAAGATGGATGGGGCTACAAAGGTTATGATTGAGGCGATGCCAGTGGTTCGCTGGGTGGGTATCTTTCAGCCTGCTTATAAGGTTCAAGGATTACTGTTTAATGAGCAGGGCGAGAAGGAACTGGTTGTCCAGGTCTTTCCTGATGAAGATGCAGATAAAGTAGCTGAGAGATTAAGAGCGCTTGGTGCCCGAGTTGATTATGTAATGGTGTCTGATTTTATGAAGACGATCAAGATAAAGGTTGATCTCTCCTCTCTGTCCGAGATTGCAGGAATTAACGAGATACTCTGGATCCAGGAATGGACCGAACCATCGATCTGCAATGACAACTGCCAGTGGGTAGTGCAGACTGGATGGAGAGCCACTGCACCTCCGCCAACTGACACTGCATCAAGAAGGACCTGGCGGCGTGGTGTAAGAGGGCAGGGTGTTGTCCTGTCGACCAGTGATACAGGCATCAATATCCCCCACAATATGTTCCGTGATCCTTCACTCTCAGTTACGCCCCCCGGGATCTGGCCTAATCACCGTAAAGTCGTTGCCTATAAAAAATACAGCACAGCCGACACGGTTGAGGGGCAATACCACGGAAGCCATGTCAATGGCACAGTTGCCGGAGATGATTCGGTTACCGGCGGGACGAGTTACTACGATGGAATGTCGATCAAGGGAAGACTCTATTTCGTTGACCTCACAAATGGCACCAGTTTTGTAGTCACAACTGACCTGACAACGATGTATGATACAATCTATATGGGTCGAGGTCTTCCTTATCGCATAAAACAACATTCTGGTTCCTGGCGCTGGTATGGAACAGGTGCATATCTACTTCAGGAGTCTTCAAGCGATGCCTTCGTCTGGAGGTATAAGGACTTTCTCAACATCTTTGCCGCAGGTAATGAAGGTGGGCCATCAAGGATTGGTAATCCAAGCGCAGCCAAGAATATGGTGACGGTTGGTGCATTAGGTAACGGGACAAGTTCAAATGCGATTGCGAGTTTTTCGAGCCGTGGTCCTACCCAGGATAATAGAATAAAACCTAACATCTGTGCTCCAGGTGAAAACCTCTGGTCAGCTCAATCATCGGGCTCAAGTGGTTACTCGCAGATGTCGGGAACAAGTATGGCGACACCGGCTGTGAATGGAACAATTGGACTGATGCGCTGTTATCTTGAAAGGGGTTATTATCCAACTGGAGATAGTGTGGTTGGGAATCGTCTCAGTTATATAAGTGCGGCCCTCTTGAGGTCGATGGCTTATGCTTCGGCTGATCCGAATATCGGCTCTTTTGTGATTCCGAGTTTTGATGTGGGCTGGGGCCGGATTGATGCTGAGAGCGTTCTGTACTTCACCGGTGATTTAAGAAAACTGATTCTCAAGGATGATACGATTGGTGTGGCGACCGGACAATATAAAGAAGATTCTTTCAGGGTTAACTCTTCAATCCCATTACGTATTGCAATGGCCTGGTCTGATACCGCTGCAGCCGCCAATGCCAATCCGTGCCTGGTTAATAATCTCCATCTTTTGGTGACGGCACCGAATGGAACTTATTATCGGGGCAATCAATATACCAGCGGCCAATCGACCCCGAATCCGACAACCTGGGATGATCGAAATGTTGAAGAGTGTGCCCGGATCAATAGCCCGGTAACCGGTGTATGGAAGATCAGAGTTATTGGTCAACAGGTAATGACTGCCCGTCAACCTTTTGCCTGGACGATTACTGGCGATGTGCAACCAATTACCGCGATTGAAGAAGAAGTGCGTGCTGAAATTCCCAAGGTATTCAAAGTGAGAGTTAGCTCGTCCATCTTCACTAAGGCAGCGAGAATCTATCTTTCCCTTCCGACCAGATCGGATCTTCTCCTGACAATCTATGATATAAATGGTCGAGAGGTAAAGAGCCTGGTTAATAATTCATTTGAACCGGGTAACTATAGTTTTGTCTGGAATGGTTTTGATAATCAAGGGAATAGTCTGCCCAGCGGGATTTACTTCTATCAGGTGTCGGCCGGTAAAGAGAATAGAGTAGGCAAGTTAATCCTGGTCAGGTGAATGAGAAGAATATAAAAAATACCGGGGCCCAATATGGGCCCCGTTTTTATTTAAGGTAAGAATAGTCTTAAAATTGGAGGATTTAAACCTTCGATGAATAATGACAGGACTGAACCGATACTGAGAAATGGGCCAAATGGTATCGGTGTCTGACGCTCCTTTTTGGTTAAGATTAGATATAATCCACCGACGATTGCGCCAATTACTGCCGCAAGGAGGATCGCAATGAAAGTATACTTGAAACCCAGATAGGCACCGATCATTGCACTAAGTTCGACATCACCAAAACCCATAACTTCTTTCTTGTAGATTAGACCACCAACGGTTCTAACCAGAAAGATGAGTCCACCACCCAGCACAAGACCAAAGAGAGCATTTATCAGATTATTATTGATGAAGTTAAATAGTATGCCCAGGCCGATCCCCGGAAGGACAACGACATCCGGGATCAGCAGATATTTCAGATCAATAAATGAAAGAATGATAAGGGCAGATATAAAATACAGGTAAAGAAGAAAATTTATCGAGGCCGAAAATTTTAACCAGAGGTGGAGAGTGAGGAGGCCGGTTAGTAGTTCAACAATTGGATATTGGACCGAAAAAGGCATTTTACAGCCCGAGCATCTCCCTCTTAGATAGATATAACTAAAAATTGGTATATTTTCCCAGAAGGGTATCGGTCTTCGACAGTTGGGACAGAAAGAGCGAGGTTTGATCAATGAGAGTTTCAACGGCAGACGATAGATGACAACATTTAAGAAACTCCCTAAACAGGCACCGGCGAAGAAGACAAAGAAATTGATGGCCGATCTCACTCCGTAAGAATATCTTAAAAAATCATTCCGTCAAGTAAAATAGAGGAATTTTTCATCATCTGTCTCGAAATTATATATCCTGAAATATAAGAATTTACAGAGCCTATTGATGATTACAAGGTGGTTAAAAAATCGATTTGGGGGTAGGAAAGATTCAATTTTAATATAAGGGAAAGTGCTTATATCAAAATAAGTAGTTTTACCTATTGACAGAATTTTATAAATGTGTAAAATTAGTCATCAGGTCGGGAGAATAATCTGACATTTTTGACGGGTGCGGATAATAAAATATTATGTTTTTTGTGAACTGAGAGACTCTCTCTCGACAGCGAATACCGCGCTAATAGCCATTATCTAACTTTTTTCTATTTCTCTCTTTCCACTGCAATCTTCTATTTTCTATCCTCCATCTTTTATCTCTTTCGACCCTTCAACTCCCGGACTTCCATTTCGACCCGGAGGTGTAAGATGATTTAAGAAGCATAAATCATCGCTTTCTCATCGGTCTGCTTAACGCAGAAAATCCTTGACAGATAAAGGAGTATGTATTAAAATGCAAGAGGTATAAGATGAAAAGTCAAATAATAGCTATAGTCTTTTTAGCGGTGGCGGCAATAATGGGGCAGGTTCTCTTCACACCTAACGGTTGGGAAGATGCAGTTGTGCTCTATAATGTTGAGCCGACAGTTTTAACGACGCCCCAGGTTGCAACCAGTCAAAATCTACCAAATATTGTTCATACTCTTTGTATTGATGATGCATTGGTATTATGGCATAGACGCTCAACCAATTTCGGTTTTCACTGGGAACAGCCAACTCAAATATCCATTCAAAACGAAGTTGTTGAAGATGGCTATCAGATTGTGGCTGATAGTCGAGGATACGTTTATGCTGTATGGTTTCAAGGCGCTGTTGGGCAATATACTCTGAGATTTTCTTATTCTACTAATAATGGTGAGCAGTGGTCGCTACCCCGAAATATTGACGGTGAAATTGGGATTCTTTCTTTTTATGATCCGCCTTTACTTGCATTGACGGTAGATGGTGCTGATACTGTCCGTATGGTATTTATATATAAATCTAATGAAATTGCGCCTGTTCTGGTCTGTTATTCACAATTCTTTTATAATAATTCGTCCTCGATCTGGACATCCTATGAGACGATTCATAACATCGGGGCGACCCCTGAGGATGCGCGTGGCCGTTCGATCTGCGCGATTGATAATATTCCTCATGTTGCCTTTGGATTCAAGCCCAATGATGATGATAATCTACCAGGGACGTTATATCATAGCGTAAGATGTGATGTTAATATTTGGTTAACAAATATAATAGCGGACATAAACAATGCTTATGTTGTGCGACCCAGGCAGGTTATTTTGAGGAACGATGATATACACAACAATCTTCATGTAGTTTTTGAGAGTTATCGTCGCATTGCTGGTGGAACCGCTTATATATATTATTCTCGTTCAACTGACTGTGGCAATAGTTGGCTAAAAAATCCGATCTCTCTTTTTGGTTCAGCAAACTGGTTTAAGCCTACACTGGCGATTAACGGGACAGAAATCAAGGTAGTTACATTTTATCGTCCGAAACAACAGCTTCATTGTCAGATCTCTACGAACTCAGGATTGGATTGGCAGAGTCATTTTATTTTTACTGTTGATTGTGATTTTCCCTGGCTAACTTCAAATGCTTTTGGTTATTATTTGATGTTTAAGGAACTTGGAAATTCTAATGCCGACTTTACCGCTTATTATGATACACTCTTCACCAGCACCAATCTGGCAACCGCAGAAAACACTGGTCGGCACCTCTATCGGGTTCCGGAGAAGAATCTCTTCAATTTAGTTTATGAATCAAAAGGTAAGATTCGCTATACTCGTTCTGAAGGCAATTTTACTGACTGGCAGCCTTTCCATAAGATTGATGTTGGTGGTTATCCTTCGGTTGGTTATGTCTATGTTCCTTTTGGTCCGATTCAGCCTGAATCTGCTGCCTGTGTTGCCTATCAAAGTGGTGACGAGATTCGATACCGGTGGTTATACGAGCCAACCGGTTCCTGGTTTGGGTTTTCAATTCTACCTTCAGGCACAGGTTTAATTTCCGGCCCGCCTTCTTTAATTACTGTTGGCTATAATGTCTGTGTTGTCTATCCGGTCTATAACCCCGAGCATCTTCCCCAGTATCCATTTGCCAGTGCTATTTACTTTAATGAATTTCGGTATGATGCTTCAGAACCAGGGCCAACCACTGTCCTTGCCCAATCTAACTATTTTGATCTGCGTTTTCCCTCTATTACCCTTGATGGTAACTATGACCTCCATGTGGTCTGGGAAGATAATGATGATGGTCAGATCTGGTATCGGATGAGAATGGGTGGATTCTGGCGACCACCAGAATGTGTTGATGAACAGGGTCTGCCTGACCCTTCTTCCACTCCCTTTGTTGAAACTTATGGTGACCGGGTTTATTGTGACTGGACTGAATATCCCTCTGGCGAGGAAACTGAAATCTACGAAAATTTTACAGACATTGGTCTCGGCGATTGGCCAAATCGACCGGCAAATATCAGTAAGTCACCATCTCTACCTTCGTACTGTCCTGTGAGTTGTATCGGTGACTTCACAGTCTGGGCTGAACAAAATCCTCCCTGGGACTATGATATCAGATATTACAGCAAGACCTGGGGTTATGGCTGGGTAAACGAGTCGCCAGCACGCTCATTTTATCCCCATTCACAACTCTGGACCGATACTCCTACTGAATATTGGTATCTTTACACGGCATTTACTGAAGGCAATCAAGTTCCCTATCAAGTTGCAACTATCGAGAGACAGTTTCCAAGTGGCAAGGGCGGTAATCGCCTTCCCATTTACTATAAGGTAATTACCGGTGAGACATCTCGTTCGCGATTCTGCACCAAGAGAGATACAATCATCAGATATAATGGTTACAATGTGGACTATGGGAAAGAAGAGCTTATCTATACCCTCGATTTCCTGGATCCTCGTTTCCCTGCATATCGAGCCTTCTTGGTCACCTATTTCGAAGGGGTTGGCAACAGAACTGAAAAGGTCCTGATTGATAGCATAGATTATGGCACCTTTGAGTTTCAGCCCAATCGGCCCGAAACGATCAGTATAACCATACCCCGAACATTATACTGGAAAGACCATAAAGTTATCGTGTCACTCAAAGGAAATCCAGTAACCAAGGCTGGTATTATTCTTTTCCAGTTAGAAAAGGCTGGTTCATTTGGTGGTGGTATTCAAACCCAATCTCTTGTTCCTGCATCTGATTTGACCCGACTCGATATTTCCCCCAATCCAGCAAAGGGAATTGTAAACATCGCTTACAATACACCGAAGCCATTAAATATTTCCATTTGTCTTTTTGATATTACTGGCAGGATGATTGAGAAGGTCTATACAGGCTTAACTAAAGCAGGCAACAACTTCTTTACTATTAAAACCAAAGGACTTGCCAATGGCATCTACTTCCTGAAATTAAAATCAGGCAAAGAGACAATAACCAAAAAAGTAATACTTATGAGGTAGCAAACTTTAAGGGCAGGGGAAGCAAACCCTTCCCCTGCCAGAGGTTTAATGATGAAAAAATTACTAATATTAACCTTTATGATTGAAACTGTCAGTGGCCTAAATTTTAAGCCAGTTTCTTATTTCGACAATGGTGTGCCTTACAGCATGGGACGCGTAAGAGCTTTTGATTCCAATCATGATGGTTTTAATGAGCTCGTTTTTTACGGCAAACATCGTCTTGGTGAGCCATTCCGAACTGTTTTTTATAAGTATTCACCATGGAACAGATATGTCTGTGCTGATTCTTTTATGGGTTCAATAGGAATTTTGCCCTGGGCGATCGGGTATCTTGACAACGATTCACTTACTGATCTTGTTACCACCGCCTGCAGTCTGCTGGTCTTTGAATCACCGGACTTTTATTCCTATCCTAAATCAAAAGTCTGGAGCGTGCCTGGGCGGAGTGACTCCGGTGGTTATGGACTTGGTCAGATTACCGACCTTGACCAGGACGGTAAAAGAGAAATTTTAGCTGAGCGTGCTACTCATCAGGGTTTGTTAGTAGAGATTTTTGAAAATGTTAGTGACAATCGCTATGAAAGGGTGTGGTTTGATACAAGCAAATACTGTTCTGTTTTATCTTCTGATGCCGATTTTGACCGGGATGGTAGAAAAGAATTTTTTGCCGGTGGTGTTCTGGGTTTACCCAGTGGACCAAGTCTTGAAATCTATGAGTGTATCGGTGATAATCAATGTCAGAAAGTTTTTGAAGACAGTCTCACTTCTGCAAACAATTATGATTTAGCCATAGCAAATGACTTAGATGGTGATGGTAAACCCGAGTTCATTATTGGCGGTAATGATCGTGGAGCTGGTGGTTCCTGGACGGGGCATTTATGGATTTATGAGGCAGTTGGTGATAATAATTATGAAATAATACTCCACGACTCTTTAACCAATCTTCCCGGTGATAATGCTTATTTTCCTTTCAGTTATTGTGGTGATGTAGATAATGATGGTAGAGAGGAGCTTGTCTGGGCGGTGAAGAACAACTGGATGATATACAAGGCAACCGGGAATAATACTTTTGAACGGATATTTACAGCCTACCCTGAGGGTAATGGCCGTGGCACAACGCACATTTACATCTGGGATATGAATAAGAACGGTTATTTAGATATTATCGAATCTGGTGATGGTCGAAATCCTAATTTTTATTACGAGACCTGGGTCTGGGAGATAGAAGGGGTAAAGATCCATCAGCCCAATGATGGCGAGGTTTTAAAGCCTGGTTCCCAATTTCCCATCACCTGGGAGAAGTTCACGCCACCCGGTGCCGATTCATTCAGTCTCTTCGTCTGTTTTGATAATGGTCGTAACTTTCGCACCATTGCGACCGGCATTCCAGCGAACGATACCCTTTATTTGTGGAATGTTCCGGATTCATTGTCCGATTCCTGTAAGATAATGATCTGGGCATACGGACCACCGAATCCGGTCACCGGCAAAATCCCTGCTGCCTGGGATTTCAGCGATACGGTATTCTCAATCAGACAGACAAAAGTAAAAGAAGATACCAGATACAGGATACAGGATGCAGGATTAAAGATTTTACAGAATCCGGCAAGAAAAGAAATCAGATTGCAGATAACAGACGGCAGTAACAAGGATACAGAAATAAAGATTTATGATGTCGGCGGGAAGAAGGTGAAGTCATTTACCGGCGGTTCTTTGCCCTCTTCTATCCCGGTAAATCCTGGTGTCTATTTTTTGCGGTTTGAATGTAAGAATAGGATAATTACAAGAAAGGTGGTGGTAATTGAATAAACAACTCCTCAGTCAACCGCGTTATTGATAAACCTGCAATTGACAAAACCTTACTTCTTGAATAGAATTGCCTATGAAGAAACTCTGGGCGCCCTGGCGGATGGTTTATATAAATGAACCGGCCTGGAAGAGGAGCGGGTGTATCTTTTGCAATGCCTGTAAAGAAAAGAAGGATAAGAAAAATTTAATCCTCTTAAGAGGCGAAGATGCTTTTATCATTATGAATCGATTCCCTTACAGTAACGGCCATCTGATGATTGCCCCTTATCGGCATATTGGTGAGATTGGTGATCTTACTGATAAGGAGATTATCGATCTTTTTCTCATGCTCAATCAGGGGATCACCGCGATAAAGAAGACGATGCGGCCCCAGGCATTCAATATCGGTATAAATTTAGGGCAGGTCGCCGGTGCCGGGGTTAAGGATCATATCCATATACATCTGGTGCCCCGATGGTCAGGAGATACAAACTTTATGCCGATACTGTGCGAGACCAAAGTAATATCAGAAGCTCTCAGTTGCACATACGAGAGATTGAAGAAGGTGTTGTAAATTTATTTGATAGTTACTTAAAGGCCTGATGCCCTTGGTCAAAAAATACGGTCCATTAACTTTTGAAACCCCGGTTCAGTACTTAAAAGGAATTGGACCCGGACGGGCCATCAGATTGGAGCGGCTGGGCATCAAAACAGTTCAGGATCTGCTCTATTTTATCCCGCGCCGGTATATCGATTATTCGCGACTGGTTAAGATCAAAGATGTGAAGATTAAGGAAGAAGTCACAATCTCAGGGAAGGTCATTGCTGCACAGGTGAAGAAGACCAGGCGCGGAGTCAATGTCGTTATGATTGCGGTCAATGATGGAACCGGTATTATCACGGTACGGTGGTTCAATCGCCCGGATCTTAAAAAGAAATTCAAGATAAATGATACAGTGGTTCTTTCGGGGAAGGTTAGCTATTATTATGGAAAACAGCTTGTTAATCCCAACTATGAGATTTTGAACAGCGATTGCCAGGATAGTTCGCTCTATGCGGGTTCAGTGATTCCGGTCTATCCCCTTACTGAGGGATTAAATCTCTGGGAATTGCGGCGGGCAATAAAAGTGGCCTATGAAAGGCTGGCCGATGCTATATCGGACAGCATACCTCAATATCTTATTGAAAAGAACCAACTGCTTAAATTAAAAGACGCCCTCTATAATCTCCACTTTCCGGAAACAATCTCGATCGGTATAGAAGCACGGAAGAGATTGGTGTATGAGGAATTATTTATCTTTGAACTGTTACTTGCTCTAAGGCGCAGGGAGGTTCTTACCAGTCAGAGGGGTTATATAATGGTGGATAAACAAAATTTGACTCAAAGATTTCTATCAAAATTACCATTTGAATTGACCGGCAGTCAAAAGCGGGCAATCGAAGAGATCAAAAGGGATATGTCTTCACCCCATATGATGAATCGTCTGCTCCAGGGTGATGTCGGTTCGGGCAAGACGATAGTTGCGCTTTATGCAATGTTGATTGCGGTCGAAAATGGATTTCAGGCGGCTCTTATGGCGCCGACCGAGATCCTGGCTGAACAACATTTTATCAGTTATTCAGAAAAACTAAAGGAGATTGGTGTCGATAACGAATTGCTTACCGGCAGTATAAAAGGGAAGCGGCGTAATGAAATTCTTGAAGGCATAAGGTCCGGTGATATCAAGATGGTCTTCGGGACCCACGCCCTGATTGAGAAGGATGTCGAATTTCATAATCTGGGTCTGGCCGTGGTTGATGAACAGCATCGCTTCGGTGTTGTTCAGCGCGCAACTCTGGCCAATAAGGGTATTACCCCGGATTTCTTAGTTATGACCGCAACTCCTATCCCCAGGACATTATCGATGACCATCTATGGAGACCTGGATATTTCAACGCTCGACGAAAAGCCGCCCGGACGAAAACCAACTGTTACAAAACTCATCAGATATCAGGAAAGGGCTGAGGTTTACCAATTTATCAGAAAGAAGATTAATGAAAAGTTCCAGGTCTTTATGGTTTATCCAATAATTGAGGAATCAGAAAAGGTAGATCTCAGGTCGGCGACAGATGCCTATAATGAAATTAGCAGTATCTTCAAGGAATTTCGAATTGGACTAATCCATGGTCGAATGAATAATCAACAGCAGATGCAGGTTATGGAAGATTTTCGGTCCGGAGGAATCGATATCCTGGTTTCAACGACGGTAATTGAAGTTGGTGTTGACATTCCCAATGCAGTCATTATGGTGATTGAGCACCCGGAACGTTTTGGTCTTGCCCAGCTCCACCAACTCCGGGGACGGGTTGGACGGGGTGGTGAGGAGTCTTTCTGTTTTCTCTTGCTGGATCGCTGGGTTCCGGCCGAGACCTATGAACGTTTGCATTATTTTGAGAAAAATGACAATGGTTTCCATCTGGCCGAAAAAGACCTGGAGATTAGAGGCCCGGGTGAAATACTGGGTGAGCGTCAGCACGGCCTGTCCGATTTGCACTTTGCTGATTTAATAAATGATATCGATCTGCTTAAAAAAGCACGTGATGACGCCTTTGAGCTGGTTAAAACCGACTCTGGTCTGGAGCGTTTCGAACATCGCTCGTTGAAAAATTTGATTGTCCGAAAATATTGGGATCGGCTGAATCTGTCCCGGATCGGGTAAGAGAAAAATTTAAAGGTTGACAAATCTATCTTTATGATTAAAATTATATTGTGTGGAGGATAAATGGCCGAAACTGATTTTGGCGAAATTGAAAGGCTGAACGAGAAGTTAAGGCGTGATCCGAAATCGAGAATTTTTGCTCAGCTGGCCGATGCCTATCGGAGAAACGGAATGGTTGATGAGGCACTTGAGGTTTTAAAAACTGGACTTGATGTTCATCCCAATTATGCCACCGCCCATCTCGTGCTGGCACGCTGTTATATAGATAAACATCTCCACGAAATGGCTAAAGATTCGCTGAAGAAAGTTGTCACACTTGATCCCCAGTCTATGGTAGGCTACAGACTGCTGGCTCAAATCTGTGAGAAATTGGGCGATGAGAATGATTTAATCCTCGCCTATAAAGGAATAACTGCTCTTGATCAAACAGATGTTGAGACCAAAAAGAAACTCGAAGAATTACTCAAAAAGAAGGCTGAAGAAGATGTCCTTGCTTCACTCTCTCTTGCGCGAGAGTATGAAAATCAGGGATATTTTGAAAAAGCGTTAGAGATTTATAAGAAACTCTCGTATCATGACCCGGGTGATATCGAACTTCAGAACAAAGTTAAAGAACTTTCTGATAAGGTGATGAAAGTGGCAACCAAGGAACCAGAGGTTGTTAAGGTTGAAGGCTTGGAGACGACGGTAACTTTTGAGCCGACAGTTACGACCGAGGTCGAAGAGGATAAACTTGATAAGTTACCACCACTTGAAGAATTACTGCCGACCGAGAAGAAGGTGGAGGAGTTCATACCTGAAGCAAAACCAG
Organism: Caldifarciminota bacterium; assembly: GCA_965648915.1. Lineage (GTDB taxonomy): Bacteria > Hydrothermota > Tepidihabitantia > SM23-42 > CAYGYG01 > CBFGIV01. Next base: position 28,057 of record CBFGIV010000005.1, read on the forward strand.
AAAAGGCGGTTGAGCCAGCAGCTGAAGTTTTAATACCGGAGCCTGAAAAAGAAGAGATAAAACCAGTGGTTGAAACTAAGATTCAAGAACCGGTTATCGAGAAGGTTGAAGAGATCCAGGAAATTACAAAAGAGATATCTGAGGTAAAACCCGAAGGAGAAAAAGAGGCGGTTGAGATTACACCTCTCGAGACCCTGCTCGAAAAGAGTGAGCCGACACCATCGGTGGCAGAGCAGCCGGTAAAATTAGATAAGGAAGAGATATCAGAGATCGATAAATTTTTAGCAACACCTGAAGAAAAGCCTGAGGCGAGCAAACCCGAGGAGCCAGTTTCTTCATTAGAGAGTTTACTCAAGGAAGAGCCTAAAGAAAAGCAACCCAAGTCTGAGGTTGAACCGCAGAAGCCACCGGTTGAGAAGCCATCAGAGCGTCCTAAAGGAGATGATTTTCAGTCATTCCAGGAATGGCTTTCTGGACTACTAAAATGAACTTAGATGAACTTGAACGGATAATTCGTCTGGTGGAAAAAAGCGAGATTGCGGAACTGGAGATTACCCGATTTGGCCAGAAGATCCGGATCTCTAAGAATTCTAATGTGATGTCGGTGAAAACTGAGCGCAAGGAACCGTCCACGATTGAAGTGAATCTCGGATCATCCCCGGTCGAGAAATCAGTCGATAAAAAGGAAGAGAAGGTGATTGAGGAGCGACCAAAGAATGTGGTTGCGATTACTTCTCCGATCGTCGGGACTTTCTATCGGGCACCAGCGCCCGATGCTCCACCCTATGTTGAGGTTGGCGATATTGTTAAACCCGGACAGGTGGTTTGTATTGTTGAGGCAATGAAATTAATGAATGAGATTGAATCAGAGGTAGCTGGCAAGATTATTAAGATCTGTGTAAAGAATGAAGAACCGGTAGAATATGGTCAGGAACTTTTTTTATTGGAGCCAATGTAGGCATAACCGGGAGAAGATATGGATCTTAAACTTCTTTTAGAAAAAATGATTAAGGTGAATGCTTCAGATTTGCATCTGAAGTCGGGGTGTCCACCGGTCTTCAGGATTGATGGTCGATTGATTGTTGAAAAGGCTGATACGTTGACGCCTGAAATATTAAAACAGATGGCGTTTCAGATTATGACCCCGGAACAGCAGGAATATTTCCAGAAGGCAAAGGAACTTGACTGTGCTATTGGAGTTAGAGGTATTGGCCGCTTTCGTGTTAATATCTTTTTGCAGCGGGGGAGTGTTGCTATTGCAATGCGTGCCATTCCTCTCTCGGTAAAACGTATTGATGAATTGAACCTTCCCTTGATATTAAAAGATTTAGCCCTGAAACAGAGAGGTCTTATTATTTGCACCGGGACAACAGGGAGCGGGAAATCGACGACTCTGGCGGCGATGATTGAGCATATTAATGAAAATCAAGCCCGGCACATAATTACGATTGAAGACCCGATTGAATATCTCTTTAGAAACAATAAATCGATCATCAGTCAGCGGGAAGTGGGCATGGATACGCTCTCATTTTCCGTGGCACTGAAACATGTTATGCGCCAGGATCCAGATGTTATCCTGATTGGTGAGATCCGTGATCGGGAGACAATGGATACAGCACTTAAAGCGGCTGACACCGGTCATCTCGTTCTCTCGACCCTCCATACCTTGAATGCTACAGAGACGATAAACCGAATTATATCTTTCTACCCGCCCCATCAACATGAACATATCAGGGTGCTTTTGGCAGCAACTATGGTCGGGGTATGTTCGTTGAGATTATTACCCCGGGCAGATGGTAAGGGAAGAATCCCAGCAGTTGAAGTGATGATTGCGACGCCCACGATAAAAGAGTATCTCCTCGATCCGGTTAAGACCCTAATGATTCAATCGGCAATTGAAGAGGGTTATGCCCAGTATGGGATGCAGACTTTTGATCAATCGATTTTTAAGTTATACAAAGATGGATTGATAACCTATGACGATGCCCTCCAGGCGGTCTCCAACCCTGATGAGTTTAAATTAAGACTTGTTGGAATTGAAGCGACCGCCGAACGTGGTTGGCAACCTTTTGAATCCGCCAAGTAATGTTTAAAAAAATACTGATCGCCAACCGCGGCGAGATTGCACTGAGAATAATCCGTGCAGCAAAAGAGTTGGGAATTAAGACCGTCGCAGTATATTCTGAGATCGATAGCGTTTCTCTTCCAACCAGATTTGCTGATGAAAGCGTTTGTATCGGACCGCCTCCGGCCCGTGAGAGTTATTTAAATATCCCCCGGATTATATCCGCCGCCGAAGTAACCGGGGCTGATGCAATTCATCCCGGATATGGTTTTTTAGCCGAGAATGCTGAGTTTGCTGAAATTTGTGCCTCCTGTAAAATTACGTTTATCGGCCCGACCCCGGAACAGATCAGAGCGATGGGAGATAAAGTGCTGGCGAAGAGAACAATGGAACAAGCCGGTGTTCCGGTAATACCCGGTTCCGAAGGCGAGATTACTACGCTTAAGGAAGCAAAAGATTTTGTTCATAACATAGGTCTCCCGGTTATACTTAAAGCCGCAGCCGGCGGAGGAGGTAAGGGGATGAGGATTGTCCGAAGTATTGATGAATTGGATGCAGGATTTCGACTGGCGCAGGCTGAGGCGCGGGCGGCATTCAATGATGAAAGAATCTACATAGAAAAGTTTATTGAGAATCCCCGGCATATTGAGGTCCAGATTATAGGTGACCGGCACGGAAATATTGTTCATCTCGGCGAGCGCGAATGTTCGATTCAGCGCCGCCATCAGAAGTTGATCGAAGAGACACCGTCGCCGATAGTCGATGACGATTTAAGAAAAAAGCTGGGAGAAGCGGCTGTGGCCGGAGCCAGGTCGATTGGATATTCATCAGTCGGCACGATCGAATTTTTGTTAGATATGGATCGGAATTTCTATTTTATGGAGATGAATACCCGGGTTCAGGTGGAACATCCTGTTACGGAAGCGGTGAGCGGGGTTGATATTGTTAAGGAACAGATCAAGATCGCTGCCGGAGAACGCATTGGATTCAAACAGAAAGATATAAATTTGAATGGGCACGCAATCGAATGTCGGATTAATGCTGAAGACCCGGAGCGTGATTTTGTCCCCACGCCGGGTTTGATAAATTTTCTCCACCTGCCGGGAGGACCAGGGATCAGGGTCGATACCCATGTCTATGCAGGTTATAAGATACCACCTTTTTACGATTCAATTATTGCTAAAATTATAAGTTATGACAAAACCCGAATTGATACGATTAGACGGTTACGAAGGGCGCTCGAAGAGATTTATATTGATGGGATTAAGACGACCGTTCCTTTCCATCTTTTGGTCTTAAAAGACGAAGACTTTATTGAAGGTCGATTTTCGACATCATTTGTTGATGAATTGATTAAAAAGGGACTGTTAAAGAAAGAGAATGAAAGCAGGGAGGCGCGGTGATTCGCAATAAATACCTTTTTATGTTTCTGGGGATACTCTTAGGTTTACTTTTTGGAATTATCGGCTTCTGGAAGACGATACTGATTATTATTCTCGGTCTCATCGGATACATAATTGGTTTTTATTTTGAGCGACAGTGAAAGCCCCCTGGCGCATTATTGATGTGAACTTTAACCGGCTCTTTGAAGGGTTGAAGATTATTGAGGATCTTGTTCGATTCCATCTTGAAGACAAGCGACTGTTAGTTACTGTGCGCCGGATCCGGGGGTTAGTCCGGGAAGCATATGAAATACTACCTGTTCAAAAAATCTTAAAATGGAGGGCAAGTCAGACTGATCTCGGTCGAGTGGCTTCTTTTGATCGGACTCCTCGCCGAAATATTGATGATCTGGTAACCGCCAATATGACTCGCCTTAAAGAAGCAGCGCGCAGCCTTGAGGAGTGGGTAAAGATTAATCGTCAGGGTTTCGGGAGGTTTAAGCAGATACGTTTCTTAATTTATGACTTAGAAAAGGATCTTTTACTTGTCTTGACTAAAAAATTCGACCCTCGATTTTATGTTGTGCTTGATGAAAAGTATATCTCGCGGATAGAGATCGAGCGTTTTATAAAATCTCTTGAAGCGGCAGGGGCTGGATTACTACAATTAAGAATAAAATCCTTCACGGATCGGGAATATTACCGCCTGGCGGTAAGGATCCGACGGTTGGTCAATAGTAAAAAAATAAAATTTATCATCAACGATCGACTTGATATTGCTCTGGCAACGGATGCGGACGGTGTTCACCTCGGGCAGAGCGATCTTCCCCTCACAAAGGTGAGGGCTATGGCTCATCATCTGATCATTGGTCAATCAGTTGATAATCTTAGCGAAGCGCGGCGAGCAGAAAAAGAAGGGGCTGATTACATTGCAATCGGTAGTATCTATCCGACGCCAACCAAGCCGGATGCAGTCTTGATCGGACTGGATATGTTAAGGAAGGTCTCAAAATCAGTTAATATCCCGGTCATAGCCATCGGAGGCATAAATTTAAGCCGGGTACGTTCGGTATTTAAGTATGGTGCGGACGGTATCGCCGTCGCTTCAGCAATTTTTGAAGGTGATGTTGAGAGGAACTTAAGGGGTTTTGGTAAAGCGATAGCAAGTGTCGCCCTGTCTAAAAGTTAGCCAAAAGAGGATGGCCCCAACGGGAGTCGAACCCGTACCTCCACCTTGAAAGAGTGATGTCCTAACCACTAGACGATGGGGCCTTGTGGGAAAGGATATAGAGTCTTCGAAATTCTTCGTTATCGACGATCGCCCGGTTTATGAGGAAATAATTCTCCAGATTCTTGTTACTGTTGATAATCCGCTCAGATAGGATTTCACCGATGGCCAGAAGTAATTTGGCGGCGACCCTGTGATTATTTTCATAAATGTCTATCAGGTCCTGTTTCTTCATTACCAGAAACTGGCAGTCGGTTTTAGTCTTGACCGTTGCTGATCGCGTCTTCTCCGTAAGCAGAGCCATCTCACCAAAGAAAGAAGGTTCTTTAAGTTCCGCAAGCAGGATGGTTATTTCACCCCGCGTCAGATAGACCTCGACGGTTCCGGATTCAATTAGAAAGAGTTCATCCCCCTGCGATCCTTCCTTAAAGAGAATGGTGTCTTTTTCAACTGTGCGTTTTTTAAATTTTGCCAGGACAACACCCAGTTCTTCTTTAGAAAGGTACTTAAAGAGCGCTATCTTCTTTTCAAAGATGTCATCAACCATATTTTTTTTAGTTCGGACACTCATGGTATAATTATATTTAAGAAAGTTATCCTGTCAATGATTTTTTGGCTAATTTTTCGACCCGGTGGCTCACCTCTGGTCAATCAAAGAAAGCATCACGGTGATCAATGATTTCTGGTTCCTGGAAAATCTGTTGATAGATATTCTTGATCCGTGCGTCCTGTTCCTGATAGATAAGTGAGATTTTACTTGAATCGAGGGGAATCTGCCGGACTGAATCGCAGCGGATTAGATAGACACCCCATTCCGTGAATACTGTCTTGGTCTCTGTGGGAGAGAGTGAATATATTGCGCCGATCAATTCGCTGGGGTAGTTAGCCCGGAGTTCTTCGTAGTTGGAACTTTTAATCCTTTCCATCACAAAACGCTTATCGCGTTGGGCAATTTCCTCAAGGGTTAGATTTTTATCGAGCCAAGTCCTGACATACTGCTGGGCGATCGTCTTTTCCTTACTGCGTAAATAGTCGATCCGCACCTGCTCCCGAACATCTTCGAAGTTTGGTCTGGTTGGGGGTATTATTGTATCAAGGCTGAAAACAAAGTAACCACTGATGCCTGCGATTGGTGGGCTGATTTCAGAGATCCTGGCGCGGTTGGCATAGTTCTTCAATTGAGAAGGATTTTCGAGCCCGGGCAGGATCAACTGTTCCATGGTCAGCGGTCGGGTCTCGCGCACTAAAAGATTAAATATCTTGGCCGATGAATCAAAGCCAGAAGCCCGGGCGGTTTGAATGAAGGCATCGATCTTTTCCTTAATTGCCACAATCGTCGAGGGTGAAATCTCAATATTGATATCAATCTTCTGGAGTCGATCACGGTCTATTCGCTTGATGATAGAGTACCCCCGTGCCGTTTTGATGGGTGGCGAAACCTCGTCTTTCTTCAGTTTGTTAAATACACCGATTAATTCAACCGGTATCTCCTGTTTTATCTCAATATCAGTATTATCCGCATAGTCTTGAGCGATTTCCTGAAAGTGACGGCCTTCTTTGAGCAATAGATAGATTTCATCGATCTGGCTTTGGGCATTCATTGTGTCTTCACTGGTTGCCTCTTTGGGGAAATAGACATATTTAAAATTGCGCCGCGCGGGTATTACATAATCTTTGACTTTTTCATTGAAGAAAGTTAATAATTGTTCCTGATCGACTGGAATCTGATTAAAGATCTGATCATAGGGTAGATAGAGAAAGATACCGGCGACAGTTTTAGTTAAAAGATTGAGATATAAATTCTCTTCATCAGGACTGATCCAGCCCGAAGTCATAAATTCAAATTTTAGTTTCTCACGGGGTAATGCAGTTCGAATATCACTTTCGTATTGCTGAAGCCAGGGCAGATTCTGGGGACTGCGGAGTAACATCTGGTATTTGCGTATGTCAAAGCGTCCACTATCGTCTTTCATCTCGGGATGATCAAGTAATTCACGCGGTGGTTGATTACGGATAATTGCGAGGACCTCTTCATCGGTCACGGTAATTTTTTCCTTATTGAGGATATCCCACCAGAGTTTGTCCTCGACCAATGCTCGCCAGACACCGGCCTTGATTTCGTCCTCACTCTTACCCCGATTCTGTTCTCTCCGTTCATATGCCATCTGTAGTAGACGCCGGTATTCATTATAGAAGATCGGAATATTGTTGACCCGGCCAATGATTCCTTTATCCAGATCGCGGCGTTTAATACTTGCGGTTGCATTCATTCCCCATTCAAAGAAGATCAAAGCGGCAAAGGCAAGAACAACAACAAAAAGGACCAAACGGGTTAACTTTCGGAAATGGACCATCATATATTTACTCCTTATTAAATTACCTCAGTCACAAATGGCTTTGATTCTAATACCATCCGGATTAACAAAAGCGGTGAAATTTTCACCATAATTTCTTTTAAGTTCATCGATTATTGAGTTGGGTACTTTGATTGAGCGAAGTTGGAGTTGGCTTAAAATTTCCTGATCGATCGAAGTAACTAGGTAGACTTTGTAATTTTTTAAGATCCGTGCGGTAACAAAAGCCCTGTGGCCACCGACTTCGATTTCCTTTTCGTCAAAGTTAAGGAGTGTATCGATTCTGTATTCTTTGAGATATTTAACAAACTTTTCATTACCCAGGCCATTTTCACATTTAGCGAACAGGACTATTGCGCCGCCGGGTTTTATATAGTCGATGGCAAAGTTTAAAATTTTATGGGCATTGAAGAAGTCGCGATTAGTCGATCCACCGGAGACAAAGATACAGTCGGCTTGCTTTTTTATCGGCCGGGAATAGTTTTTCAGGATAAAATCTACCCCCTGCTTAAAGACCACCTTGAGTTTGCCAGCCTTTACCCAGACCGTATTGCGATTGAGATCTTCAATTACATTTAAGGCGAAATCGACCCCGACAATTTGTGCGGTCTCCGCCATCTCAAAATCGATAATATTTTTTTCTATCGACCCGATGCCAATGCCCGACCTGAGAAGTTTTGCATGATTAGCCCTTATTGTTTCGTAACCAGCGACACCCGGCAGGATCGATTTTCGGCCTCCTGAAAACCCGGCCAGATAATGGAAGTTTATTAATCCAGTAGTGATGACGAAATCCGCAGCCACCACTTTTTCATTTATGAGAATCTTGAGCCCGGTGCTGGTTTTCCCAATTTCTTTTAAGTTTTGATGGCAGTTATGAAAAGAGAATTTAAATTTTTCTGGTAAAGAGCCATAAAGTTCTTTCTGCTCCTCTGATGTATGTTCACGGTGTGTTCCCAGGGCAACGATGAACTCAATGTTTGCTTCATCCACTCCGGATTCGACGATTTCACCGACTAAAATGTCGAGGATTTTACAGTAATTACTGATATTTCGGGAGATATCAGATACGATAATAACCAGATAGCCAGGCCGATTCTTCCTTAAGATATGACTTAGATTGGGTGTTCCTTGAGGGGTGGTGAGGGCTTCTTTGACAAGTTCCTCAACCGGACGGGGTGATTGACCTTCAGGATTTTTCTTAATAATTCCTAAGATCTGTCTATCAGGAATTTCCAGACTGACTTTTTCATCACCATAATCGAAAGCGATCCTTGCCATACAGGATAATAATTAAAATTGGGTTTTTGTCAATCCCGTTGTCAGCGCCCTAATCCTGACTTACTCATCTTCGCCAAAGAAGAACCTTATTTCACGCTCGGGGTCTTCATCGGGATTTGAAGCATGGACGCAGTTTTCCGTAATGGTGGTGCCGTATAAGTTGCGGATTGTCCCGGGCTCGGCTTTTTTAGGGTCGGTGCTACCGATCAGTTGTCTGATTTTCTTCACGCAATCTTCACCTTCGATAAGACAGGCAACAATTGGGCCCGAGGTAACAAAATCGATCAGGACCGGAAAGAAATCTTTATCTTTATGGATCTGGTAGAATTCCTCAGCCTGCGGACGATTGAGTTTGACCATCTTCAATCCAGTTATGTTGAGCCCAACCGATTCAATCCGGTCGATGATCTTGCCGATAAGTCTCCTTTTGACCGCATCGGGTTTGATAAAGAGGAGGGTTTTTTTCATCTTCATTTCCTTTCTCTTAGTTTTATCTGACGATAATCTATGGAAGCAGCCTGAAGCGCCTTTTGCCAGGTTCCATAATATTCCCGGCATGCCCACAGAAGCCTCGGAAATTTAATTCTCAGATCAGCAAGTGACTTGATTTTGCCTTTCCTGAATAAAGTCTTTAACTCGTTGATGATAACTTTTTTGCTCCAGGACAGGACACTCTTTTTAATTCGATCTTCAGGCAGCCCGGCCGCCTTCAGGGCCTGGCGCCAGCCACCAAAATGATCGATACAGGCGTAGTAGAGACGATGAAATTTTTTTCTCAGATCTGAGAGATGAGTAATCTCTCCTGAGTTTATTTTCTGTTTCAGGGTCTTTATAATCTGTTCTTTAGACCAGATTGTGACTTCTTCGATACAGTGCGGATCGAGCCCGGCCGCGACAAACGCCCGACGCCAGGTTTTGAAATAATGTCGGCAGGCTTTATAAAGAGAAGGATATTCATCGCGAAATTGTTTCAGCCTCTTTATCATTCTTTTACGGATCAATTTGCGCAGGGTCTTGAGAACAAGGTATTCACTCCATTCTTTTGTTTTTCTTATTTTTTTATAGGCAATACCGGCCGCGGCATAGGCCTGGCTGAGTCCGCCAAAATGTTTTTTTGCGGCTGACTTCAGTTTTGGATAGTATCGGTCAAGATCAGAAGATGCAAGTCCAAGGCCCGTCTTTTGCAGGCGTTTAATTTCCCTGATAATTTTGTCTTTAGTCCAGGTCCTTACTTTTCTGACTGAGTCATAATCGATACCGCAGGCCTCGATTGCCTTGGGCCAGGATCCAAAACGGCCGCGGGCACCATGATATAAAGATGGGTAATGTTTAATCGCATATCCGGAAGAGAGGGGTTTCCCTTTACGATAGATAACCATAATCTCTTCAAGCACACGCTCGGGCGTCCATTTTTTCCGCATAGAAAAATATATACAGATTGGGAAAAAAGTAAATTGATTTTTTCATAATGAGAGTATCTTTGGAGTTGAATGATTGACAATTGAGTTTTTTTTAATAGAATATAACAATGTATCTCTTTTTCGGTGATGCCCATTTTGGTAACAGATATACAAATCGCGAGGATGAAAGAATTAAACTCTTTGTCAGATTTTTAAAGAGAAAAGCCATTAAGGCCAGAGAAATTTTTATTGTTGGTGACCTTTTTGAATTCTGGTTTGAGTATCGTGCGGTAATCCCGAAGAGGTATTATTCAATTTTGAATGGTTTATGTTGTCTGGTCGAAAGCGGTGTTGGGGTCCATTATTTTATGGGCAATCACGAATTTGGCGAGGGGGAATTTTTCAAGACCCTTGGATTTAAGGTCTATAAACAGGAGAGAATATTTCAACTGGGCAAAATGAGGGTTCTGGTCGGGCATGGCGATGATGCGGATGATGCATGGGCAACGCGTTTTATGAATTTCATCTTCCGGTCCAAGGTCGATCAATTCCTTTACCGTCTGATCCATCCGGATATCGGGATTGAAATTGCCCGTTCTATTGCCCGGGCGAGTCGGGAAAAAAGCGAACTGCATGATTCAAGCCGTAAATTAGAGCAGTATGCCTTGAAGAAATTTCAGACCGAGGATATCGATGCGGTGGTGTTTGGTCATAGTCATCTACCGGTCTGCAAGAGATTCGGCAAGAGGTATTATCTCAATGTTGGTGATTTCCTGACCCATTTCACCTATGGTATGCTCAATAGGGAAAAGTTATCGCTCCGGCAGGTAAGATAGGCACGATTGGTTAATCCCCAAAATAAAAGGGGCCTTTATCGGCCCCTTTGCTATTAAAGAAGTTTATTTATTCAAGCAGAATTATCTTTCCCTGGGCGATAAAGTCGCCGGTCTGGTAGTGATAGAAGTAGACACCAGATTCAACCTTTCTCATCCTGTTATCCGTACGATCCCAGAGGATGGTAGATGGTGTGTAGTTTATGGTCAATGGGAGATTTTTTATCAACTGTCCGGAGACATTGTAGATTCTTATTTCAGCCTTAGACTCAGGCATGCCATTGACCTGGAAAAGAACCTGATGACGAGCGGGATTGGTGAGCAGGTAAAATTCATTCCTGATGTTGATCGGTTCCCCTTGCTCACTGATCACAACCGCATTACCAATTGTCAGGGTGCAGGTCAGTGCCTGGCGGATCGTGCAGGTATCATCTTTGAAGGTTAGTTCAAGTCTCAGTGCCTTTCTCGAGCCCGGGGTTGCATTGCGACTGCAGTAGACCTGGAAGCGGGAATTACGGTTGTCACCTACGGAGTTCCTTCTTATTGTCGGGAAGGTTGCGTTGGCGGTCTGGACTGTAATCTGGGTGTCGAGCGAGACCAGGTGGGCAGATATGTTATAGGCAGAATCGAGGGGGTGGATAGCACGGTTACGGATGAAGAACCAGAGATGGGAGGTCTCGCGTGGGTCGAGCTGGCCGGTTCGATTACCCAATGCGGTGTCAGCAACCACCGGTCGGATCTGATCAAAAAAGACACCAGCGATCTTGGTTAAGTAATAGTTGACCGGTCGGTTCTCAGTGATATTTCGATTGATGACGCTCATATTGTTATAGCCGTCCCAGAAGTCGGTCTGGTTTGTTTCGATCGAATAGGCGTAGGTAACAAATTTGGGGACACCATTATGGAGTGTATCTTTCATCTCCCATTCAATACTTGTGCCGTTTGTCTCATAGAGCACGCGGATGATCGGTCCGGTTCGGGTGTAGCCGTTTTTAGCTCGAATCGAATCAAGGATCTGCCACTGCATAGCTGAATCCGGGATCGGTTCGGCAGTGCTACTATACCCCCAGACACAGAGGTTATAGGGGCCATAGGAATGGTAGTCCATCTGGGTGCGAATCTTTTTGGGCAGGAAGAAGTCCCTTGCCGCCTGGGTCTCGGGTTCAGAGAACCTTGAAGGGCCGCGGTAAGTCTCTGATGATGGATTGGGACTTGAGCCAGAATTATTATAACCCCAGCGGTAGCCATAATTTCGGTTTAAGTCGACACCGACATAGGGCGATTGGATTACTCTACGATTCTTACGCCAGTTAGCAGTTGCACCACCCGAATCAGAATTGTATCGATAACCATCGGGGTTCATTACCGGGATGAAATAGATCTCACGGTTCCTGATAAACCAGGTGACGATTGAATCGCGATTGTAGTTGTCGATCAGGTATTTGATATAGTCCATACACAGATGCGTTCCCATCGGCTCCCGGGCATGGGTCGCACCATTGAAAAGGACTGCGGGCTCCATTTCATCTACTGTCGGATTGTCTGATATCTTGAGAGCGATGAGATCAAGCCCCTGATGGGAACGGCCCGCTGAATAGAGCCGGCAGATAGACGGTTGCAATGTCACCCAGCGGTTGAGTGAATCGCGCACTTCCCAGTAGGTATAGAAATAGCCAAAGTCTCTGAGCATTTCGGGATCGCGAACACCGGTCACCTTGTAGAATTTTTCGCGGATGTCGGCATAGGTTACCTCGGTTCTGATCCCTTTTATTGCCTGGATTTTATCCAATTGTTCTTGATCGGTAATTATTACCAGATAGTACTCACCCTGAGGTGTTTCACCAACCGTAGCTATATCGAGTTCGCCAAAAAGGTCACCAAGCTGGACGATCAGGTTGTCGACATTCTTAAAATAGACCCGGGCTTCCATCTTTACCGGTTCACCGAGGACTATGCCGATAAAAAGCAGAAGGCCAAACAATGCGCAAGCTTTTTTCATAAAACCTCCTTGAGTTTCTATGCTTGGCTTTATGTGATAGGTAAATGAATAATAATATAATTTTATTCTATTTTTTAAAAATGTCAAGTGAAATGTGTAGATAGTCTGGTAAATCTTCCCCGGAGGCCGGAGCGCTCACCAGGGCAGACCCCGGCAGGTATCGAAGGAAAAGTGTTGGCTTTGCAGAAAAAGACCAATTTGTTTTTTTACGGCTGCGCTGTTAACTTAAAAGAATGGATTAACTTGTATTCAGCAGGGGATAGCGGTCGATATTAAGACGCGGTCCAAAAGTAAAATTGATAATTGACTTTTGTTTAATTTCAAATAGAATAGACCCGTGCGTCTGGCTTATTACCTCTTTCCCCTGCTGGTTTTAACAATTGACTGTCGGCCAAATACCGCCAATGCGATAACGATCGTCGGTTCTACCTCGGTCCAACCCTTCGTTGAAAAGTTAGCCGAAGAGTATATGAAACTTCATCCCCGGATTAAGATTAATGTCCAAGGTGGTGGTTCGACCGCCGGGATTACAGCGGTTATGGATGGTGCCTGCCCGATTGGAATGTCTTCACGCCACCTTAAGAATGAGGAGAAGGGTTTGGACACAGTTACAATTGCTCAAGATGCAATTGTTGTTATTGTCCATCCCCAGAATAATTTAAGAAATATTACACTCCAGCAGATCAGGGATATCTTTTCCGGGAAGATAAAGAGATGGAAAGAACTGGGGGGAGAAGATGCTAAAATCGTTGTTGTGACCCGGGAAGAAGGCTCGGGAACCAGAGGGGCATTTACTGAAATGGTTATGGAAGATTCTGATATCTCGGGCGAGGCGCTGGTTCAAGATTCAAACGGCGCAGTCCGGGAGATTGTAGCTCGAGATAAATATGCGATTGGCTATATATCGTTTGGTCTCCTCGATGAAAGAGTTCAGCCTCTGGCCATTGGAGGGGTCTTACCAACTGTTGAAAATATAAAAAAGGGTGTGTATGGTTTGAAGCGTCCATTTCTCCTCTTGGTAAAGCCGGGCAGCAATTGTGCCCTGGCGGATAGTTTTATTGGCTATTGCTTGAGCAGAGAGGGACAGAAGAGTCTTTCTGAAGAAGGTCTGATCCCGCGCCAGCCGTGAGAGACAAGATTATTGAAAAAGCACTCTTTTTCACAGCCCTTTCGGCATCGATCGTTCTCTTTTTGATTGCCTTCTTTATATTTCAACAGGGTGTCCCACTGATCTTTAAGGTCGGGATTGATAAATTTCTTCTAAGTTTAAGATGGGCACCGAGCAAGTCCAGTTTTGGAATTCTGCCTTTTATCATTGGCTCATTCTTTGTTACGGCCGGGGCATTGATAATTTCAGTCCCCTTCGGACTAGGTTGTGCAATATTTCTGGCTGAGTTCTCCCCCAAATTATTAAGTCAAATCCTGAAACCGGTAATTGAACTGCTCGCCGGTATCCCCTCAGTGGTTTACGGATTTGTCGGGGTGATTGTCCTTGCCCCTTTGATAAGAAGCTATCTGGGTGGCCCCGGGCTCTCGATCTTAACCGCGGGGATAATCCTTGCCATTATGGTTCTACCGACGATTATCAGCATCTCCTATGATGCAATTGTTGCGGTCCCGAATAGTTATCGAGAAGGATCGCTTGCCTTAGGTGCAACCCGCTGGCAGACAGTAACCGGCGTTGTTCTTCGTGCCGCCCGGTCGGGTATAATCGCAAGTCTGATCCTTGGTATTGGACGGGCAGTAGGGGAGACAATGGCGGTTATTATGGTTGCGGGCAATGCGATAAAATTACCCAGTTCAATATTGGCCCCAACCAGGACGCTCACCAGCAATATTGCCTTGGAGATGGCATATGCAACCGGGATGCATCGTCAGGCACTATTTGCCACCGGGGTAATTCTCTTTCTCATCATTATGGTGATAAACAGTATCGCCTATATTATGATCAGGAGAGAAGAATGATCCGGCTTGAGCCCAGAACTGAACAGAAGGTCACATGGGTAATTTTAGTTACCCTGACATTGATAACAATCGGGGTTCTCTTTTTTATAATTGGTTTTATTCTTAATGACGGGATCAGAAATATCAATATTGAATTTTTGACTGGTTTTCCTCGACATATGGGCAAAGAGGGGGGGATTTTCCCTATGATCCTTGGCACATTCTATCTTGTGCTGGTTGCAGTTGCAATTGCAACACCGCTTGGAGTCGGTAGCGCCGTATACCTCAATGAATATGCTAAGCCGGGAAGAATTGTCAAAGGGGTAAGATTTGGCATTGACTGCCTGGCCGGAATTCCCTCGATTATCTTCGGACTATTTGGCTTTGTTCTATTTGTAGTAAAACTTGGCTTTGGCTGGTCGATTCTCTCCGGAGGCCTGACACTGGCTTTTATGATCTTACCAACAATTATCCGGACAAGTGAAGAGGCGATCAAGGCGGTGCCTTTTGTTTATCGGGAGGTGAGTAAATCGCTCGGTGCAGGAAAATGGCAGACCATTCAGAAGATTGTTTTGCCGAATGCCCTACCCGGAATCTTAACGGGAATTATCCTTGGTATTGGGCGGAGCGTGGGCGAGACCGCCTGCGTTATCTTCACGGCCGGGTCTTCACTCCAGATGCCGACCTCACTCTTTTCTCCAACCCGTTCTATGGCGGTCCACTTTTATATTTTAGCCCGGGAAGGGATATCGATGGAAAAGGCCTTTGCGACTGCAGCGGTATTGGTAATCTTGATTCTTTTGATCAATCTTTTAGCCTACTATTTTATGCATCGGTTTATAGCCCGATTGCGATGAAAGAAAAGATTGTTATTAAAGACCTTGATTATTTTTATAGTGATAGGCAGGTATTAAAAGGGATAAATCTGACGATTAATGCCAATGAGATCCTTGCAATTATCGGCCCGGCCAATAGTGGTAAGACAACACTCCTGCGAGCGATCAACCGTCTTAATGATGAGATGAGAGGGGTTCGAACTGAAGGCAAGATAATCTTTGATGGTGAGTTGATCGATAATATCGAACCCACAAGTTTAAGAAAGAGGATCGGTATGATTTTTGCCAATCCGATTGTGCTCCCGGGCACAATATATTTTAATCTTACTTATGGCCCAAAGATCTGGGGGGTGCGAAATTGGCTGCGACTCCAGCAATTGGTTGAGTGGAGTTTACGGAGGGCGATATTGTGGGATGAGGTTAAAGACCGGCTCTTTAACCCGGTAAGTAGCTTATCCGGAGGGCAACAGCAGAGACTCTGTATCGCCCGGACCTTAGCCAACGAACCAGAGGTAATTTTAATGGATGAACCCTGTTCCGGTCTGGATCCGATTTCGACCGCCAAGATCGAAGATGCAATGCGGGAATTGAAGAAGGACTATACGATTCTTATCGTCACCAATAATACTAAGCAGGCAGCCCGGATTGCAGACAAAGTAGCTTTTTTCTTAAATGGTGAATTGATTGAGTATGGAGCGCCGGAACAGATTTTTACTGCGGCTAAAGACAGGAGAACCGATGATTACATCCGGGGACGATTCGGCTAAAATTATTATAAAAAAACTCAATCTCTTTTACGGCAAATTTCAGGCTTTAATCGATGTCAATATGAAGATTAAAGACCGGACGATTACCGCGATTATCGGCCCTTCAGGCTGCGGTAAATCGACCCTGCTGCGTTGTTTAAATCGGATGAATGATCTGATTGAAAAAGTCAGGATCACCGGTGAGGTCCTGATCAATGATAGGAATATATACTCCTCGAAAACCGATCTTATTGAACTGCGGAAGAATGTCGGTATGGTATTTCAACGGCCGAATGTCTTTCCCCTCTCGATTCGCGAGAATATTACTTACGGCCCGAAGTTACACGGTCTCACAGATAATCGTAAATTGAATGATATTGTTGACCGAACTTTAAGGGCGGTTCATCTCCTGGATGAAGTAAAAGATAGACTTAACCGGCCGGCCTTACAACTTTCGCTCGAACAACAGCAGCGGCTCTGTATTGCCCGTCTCCTGGCGGTCGAGCCTGAGGTCTTATTGATGGATGAACCCTGTTCTGCCCTTGACCCAATTGCTACCGCCCGGATTGAAGAGTTGATGTTTGAGTTGAAGAAGGATTACTGTATTGTGATTGTAACCCATAATATGCAGCAGGCGGCAAGGGCATCAGACGAGTGTGGATTTATGCTTTTGGGCGAATTGATTGAGTTCTCTTCTACCCAGAAGATGTTTACCAACCCGGATGATAAACGGACCGAGGACTATATCACGGGCCGGTTTGGCTAAAGGGAATTTTCTTATAAAATTTTATAAGTTTTAAATCGGTCGGATCTAATAATCGGGGATCTTTATCGAGAGAGATTTACCATCTGTTTGGCCAAGAGGTCATATTCGATATTGACCGGGTCGCCTCTCTTTTTTCTGGACAGGGTTGTCTCTTTTAATGTATAGGGAATAAGCGTAACCCAGAAACTCCTCTTGCCCAGTTCCTGGATCGTTAGACTTACACCTTCAACTGCTACCGATCCCTTTTTGACGAGATAGATCAGATTTTTTGGATTTACTGATATTTCCATTAAGGTCTGACCGGGAAGTTTTCTGAGACTCAGGATCTTACCAACTTCATCGATATGGCCCGTGACAAAGTGTCCGCTGAGTCGATCACCAACAGTTAGAGGACGTTCTAAATTAACCTTATCCCCGACCCTGAGATAATTCAAATTCGTTTTCTTTAAGGTATCGGCGATAACCTCGACCGCAAATAGATTGCCCGTGGTGTTAGTAACCGTAAGACAGGTTCCATTGACCGAGATACTCTCCCTGACCTTTACCCTAAGATCAGATTTAATCCAGAATATCCGGTTTCCCCGTACCGGAAGAACCTTTGTTATGCTTCCAACCTGTTCAATTATTCCGGTGAACATATTTGAAAAGGTAATCTTCACCTATCTTTTTCACAGTGAGGTTATTAAGCGCGATGATTTTAGTAAGCGTATCACCGTAATTTTTGCCCCGGCCAATAATCCTTGGTGCAATGAAGAGATAGATCTCGTCGTATAAATTCTGATTAAGGAACGAGGCAAAGATTTTTGCTCCACCCTCGACCAGGATTGAGGTGATCCCTTCCCGCACTATCCGGTTCAGAAGACTATTCAGTTTGATCTTGCCCGCGACAACCGGAGCGTGAATAATTTTTACCCCCCGGGCTTTAAATTCGGCTATTCTTTTCCGGGATATATTTTTTCGGCAGATGATAAAGACTGTGCCATCCGGTCTTAAGACCCGGGAACTTAAAGGGGTCTTTAAGTTGGCGTCGAGTATAATGCGGGCAGGATTCGATCCACCGGCCAGACGGTTGGTTAAATAGGGATTGTCTTTGATTACTGTATTGACGCCGACCAGAATAGCATCGACATATCCCCGCAGGGAATGGACCAGACGGCGTGATTCTAAGGATGTTATATATTTTTTTCGACGCAAAACGTCTGGAAGAGAAATCATTCCGTTAAGCGTTGAGGCAATCTTTAAGATTATATAGGGCTTGCCAGTCTTAATAAATTTGATATAAGCACGATTTAGTTCAGAGGACTCTTGGCACATCAGGCCGATATCGACTTTGATATTATTTTTTCTTAAAAAAGCAACCCCTTTGCCCGCAACTGCCGGATTCGGGTCGAGCATTGAGACCACAACCCTTTTTATTCCGGCGCGGAGTATCGCTTCGGCACAGGGTGGTGTCTTGCCATAATGGATACAGGGTTCAAGATTTGTGTAGAGGGTTGCATCTGCTGTCTGATAGCGGGCATCAATAAGGGCAACTGTTTCCGCATGGGCTTCGCCGTATCTTCGGTGATAACCCCGGCCGATGATTCGATTGTTTCTGGTAATTACCGCACCGACCATTGGGTTGGGGCTGGTCTTACCCATACCCCTGGTTGCCAGGTGGATTGCCTCACTCATAAAATATTCGTCAAAAGACTTCTGGATGTCCAACAGGGGTATAATATCGATCAGAAATCTTTTGTCAATAACAATAAATCGGGCTCAAAAAAACGAGCTTATTTCAAAAGGATAAATTTCCTGAAGATCTTTTGTTTTTCGTATGTAAGACTTAAGAAGTAGATACCGGAGGCAAAGTCCTTGCTGTTCAGGATAACGGTCTTTGTACCCGGACCCTGGATGCCGGTGCACAATTTCTTTACTACCAAACCACAGGAGTTAAATAATTTGAGATCGATATTACAAAAATAGGGTAGGTCGTAAGTAACTCTAATCAACCGGCTGGCTGGAGAACTAACATTGAGATTAAATTTGTCCGGCTGGTTTATCGAATGATGATCGGTTATGCCGACCGGCTCATAGCCGCGCCAGACTCCAAAGAGATTTTCGACCCGGTAGGTATTGTTATTCGATCTCAGGGATATAACAAAAGGCAGAAGGGAATCATTATCAGGTATATTGGGAAGAACCCGGAAGGTAAATCGATCAGAATTGTTGTTACCTTTTCTATTTGGCCCTTCCAGACTGTCTAAGTCACCAAAGAAACCGGTCGAATCTTCAATTACCACATAATTAAAACCTGGTCGAACCCTGAGGATACCGATGATGCCAGTTGCCCTTCGACCGCCTGCACTCCAGATTGTATCGACCATCTGGACCCTTTCGCCCGGGTCAGGCCGTCCATTGTTGTTGCCCAGGCTGTCGATGATTCGATAACCCGCATAGGCTAAACTCGGACTTCTGGGCATCGCCCGCAACGCGGCCGCACAATCGATGATCCCCCAGCCGTAAGTGTTGTCTTCTCCCGGTGTTCCTTTATCTCGGGCGGTATACATGAGAATCTTCTTTATCGTATCGGATGAAGCATCTGTGTTATATTGTCTTAATAATAAAAAAGCACCAGGTAGGTGAGCCGTTGCCATTGAGCTTCCGCCCATAACTCCGTAACCACCGGTGCGCAAGCAGGACCGAATATTAATACCTGGTGTGCTTACTTCTGGTTTTATCCAGTAAGTCGTATCATACATCGTGCAATCGGTCGGACCGCGGCTCGAAAAAGATGCGATGACCTCGTTGTTATCGACCGCACCAGCACAGTAGTTCAAGGTTGCGGTCGTGCAGATGTTGGCCGGGCTGTAAATAGATTGCGCTGTAGGGCCAGAACTTCCAGCTCTAAATGCAAGCATACAACCGGCGGCTTCAAGATTAAAGATTTCGCGATTCCATCTGCGGTCGCAATCCTGATAACCGGTAAACCGGGCATCAACACCCCACGGGTTGCAACAAGCGTCAGGCATATCATATACCGTGGCTGGATTAGAATCAGGGTCGCAAGCCCAGTTGTAGGCATCGCGGATGTCAGAATCAAAGTCAGGGCCGGTCCCTTGGTTCAGTGCATTATCTGCAATCCATTGACTACCAAACGCAACCCCGACCGTATCACCTGGGTAACCGCCGACCATAATACCACAGATATGGGTGCCATGGCCATGTGGATCGGCCGGAAGCGGTGACGAACCTATTGCATCTTTCCAAGCTTGGGATAATGTGGCACCATTACGACCACGCCAGCGACTCAAGAGACAGATATGCTGAAGATAGACACCGGTATCGAGTGAAAAGGCGAGCCGGCCTAAACCAGTAATACCTTTACGCCAGAGGGTGTCGGCCCGGATCATAGATAGGTTCCATTCATAGGCACTGATGCGGTCTGAAGCCTGGCCACTATAGACTGGTTCACATAGTTCCACCGGCAGGTCGCAGTGGATGATATCGACATCGGGCCGGGTGACGACCTTCTCGAGGGTCGACTTCTTGCACTCAAGGGCAATTGAGTTGGAAAGCCAGAAGGAACGGATGCGACGGATATTGCCACTTGCCTTCTCCTTGTTGAGAAAGGCAAGGATATCTTTCTGACTCTCATTGCACTTATTCATCAAGGCACTGCAGATGACATAGTGCCTCTCCTGGCGGTCGGCATTCCGGGCGTTTAATTCGGCCTCGAGTGCGGGCACATCGACCTGGTCCGCCATAATCACGATTGCCCGGACTTCAGCGTCGTCGGGCAAGGTCTGGAGATAGTCTTCAAACGACGGCTCATAATAACCGGCCAGAACGAGGCCCATTGCCATCATAACCAAAAACGACACTCGCTCCATCTTAACCTCCTTGAACTATTAAAAACATCTTATCTTCTGTTTAGCCCAGATATAATCTATACGATCGCCGAGCTTTATTTTCAGGTAATCTGCGGCATTCTTTTGATTTTGGCTGATTTCAAAAAATCCGGTGCTTCCTTCAATTGACAGTAATGCTCCCTTCTTTACACATCCGTAGGCATCTCCAACCCATATTTTTTTATTCTTTATCAGAAAATAGCCTGATGGATGCTTAATATCCGATGGTTTTATGTTGGTAATTATGTTGCCAAACCGATCGATGTAGAGGACTTCACCTCTTATGCCGGTTCGGGTTATTTTCGGTTGAGGAAACGAAAAAGATTTTGGTTTTGATAAGGGTTGGGCAATCCGACTTATTTTGATCCTTTTGGAGATTAATGCTGCAACCGGAGCAAAGAGATCACGACCATGAAAGGTTTTACTCAATCTTTTTCTTATTTTAATCTGATAGGCATAATAATGCTCATTATGAAAAATATACGAAAAGACACCGTTGTCCGGACCGACAAAATAATAATCGTCGGTTTTTACCACTATTGGCCGTCGATCAGTCCCGACCCCTGGATCGACAACGACCGTATGGATTGTCTGCTTGGGGAAATTTTTATATACTGACCAGAGGACAAAAGCGGCAGATTTTATGTTGTGGGGCTGGATCTCGTGTGTAATGTCGATAATTCTAACCTGTGGGTTTATTTTCAATATTTCTCCCTTCATCGCTGCGACGAACCAATCCTTTTGGCCGAAATCGGTAAGGAGCGTAATTATTATTGACTTTTGCACTGAATAGGATATACTGAAATCTCTGAATGTCAAGTATTTTTTTGATTTGATGTCAGGAGAATTCAGTTCTTCAAAATGGAACTAAAACAAGAACACATCATCCTTCAGAATAATTTAAGAAGATTTGTTCAAAGAGAGGTTGAACCTTTTGTGGTAAGAATCGACCGCGATAATTACTTTCCGCGGGAGTTAGGGAGTAAACTATCTGATATGGGCCTTCTGGGAATCCTGGTTCCAGAAGAATATGGTGGGTCTGGTTTTGATACGACAAGTTTTGGAATTGCGCTTGAAGAGATAGCCCGGATGAGTGGTTCACTTGCCCTCCTGATTGGTGCCCATAACGGTTTAGTGATTACTACCCTTTTAAGCTCCGGATCAGAAGACCTGAAAAAGAAATATTTACCGCAACTTGCACAGGGGCAAAAACTGGGTGGATTCTGTCTGGAGAGTGAGTCTTCATTAACACTTTCGGGTCGAAAGGTAAGCGGTCGGGCTCGCTTTGTTCTTGGGGGCGGGGCCGCTGATATTCTTATCTTACCTGTTAATAGGAATAATGAGAAGATATATTTTTTAATTGAGAGTTCTACGCCCGGGATCAGGATAAGAAAGAGAGAAGATATGATGGGAATGAGGGGTTCGGGAATTGCTGACATCGATTTTGATGAAGCCCTGCTCGAAGAGTCTGCGATATTTAACCCGCAACCGGTAGAGGAGGTGGCGGCAATATTTAATGTTGGAATGGCGGCAATTGGAGTCGGTTTATGCCAGTCAGCACTTGATGCATCCCTCAAATATTCAAAAGAGCGGCATCAGTTTGGTCAGGCGATATGTAATTTTGATATGGTTCAGGATATGCTGGCGGAGATGGCACTAAGAACGCACACTTCCCGGCTTCTTCTCTATGATGCGTCATTTAAGAGAGATAACCGGAGACCATTTGTTAAAGAAGCACTGATGGCGAAGATTTATGCTGCTCAATCGGCAACGCTTGTAACCAGATATGGGGTCCAGATCCATGGGGGTTATGGATATACCAAGGATTATCCGATTGAACGGATGTTTCGCGATGCCAAAGCGACCGAAGTAATTGGTGGTATAAGCGAAGAACAGAGACTCAGCCTGGCTAAGGGTATGTTATAATTTACGGGTATGAATTTAGCTGAATTTAAGAAAGAGCATCAGGAATTTCGTGAAGAGATTCAGGCATTCGTTCGGACTGAGATTGCTCCAAAGGCGCGAGAGATCGATATCAGTGGCGAATTTCCATTAGATATTATTAAAAAGATGGCTGAGAAGAGATATCTGGGTATTCCTTATCCGGTGGAATACGGAGGATTGGGTAAGGATACAATCTCCTACATCATTGCTGTCGAAGAGGTCTCACGGGTTTGTGCCTCAACCGGTATAACTCTTGCTGCCCACTGTTCGCTTGGCTGTTATCCGATTTACCTTGCAGGTAACGAAATGCAGAAAAAGAAGTATCTGGTTCCGATGGCGAAAGGAGAAGTCCTGGGTGGCTTCGGATTGACCGAACCCAATGCTGGCTCTGATTCTGGAGCAACTGAGACGACGGCGAAAGAAGAAGGTGGTGGCTATCTGATCAACGGGAAGAAGATGTTTAACACCACCGGGGGTTATGCTGGATTTTTTAATATTACCGCAACCCATGATCGGAGTAAAGGGGTTCACGGGATAAGCGCCTTCATTGTGGAGAAGGGGATGAAAGGGTTTTCCGTGGGCAAGAAAGAGGATAAACTTGGTTTACGCGGTTCAAATACAGTAGAGTTGATATTTGAAGACTGTTTTGTGCCGGAAGAAAACCTCCTGGGTAAAAAGAATGAAGGATTTAAAATCTTTATGATGACCTTGGATGGTGGTCGGGTCAGTATTGGCGCTTTTGCCTTAGGCATAGCCCAGGGTGCACTGGATGCCAGTATAAAATTTGTTAAAGATAACAAAATCAAGACTCAGATCACTCAGAAACTGATTGCGGATATGGCGACCGAGATCGAAGCCGCACGCCATCTGGTATATAACGGTGCCTGGCTTGAGGATCATCACATGCCATTTTCTAAAGAGAGTGCGATGGCGAAACTCTATGCTTCTGAAGTCTGCATGCGGGCCTGTGACAAGGCGATTCAGATACACGGATTAGCCGGTCTGACCAAGGACTATCCGGTTGAGCGCTTCTATCGGGATGGTAAACTGGCAGAGATCGGTGAAGGGACAAGCGAGATTCAGAGGATAGTAATTGCCAGACAGATTCTGGGCAGGGAATTCGTCTAAACGAGGATCAAGATAGATTATAGTAGATTTAGTTTGACAGACTGACAGATTTGAATATACTGAAACGAAATTGCGCATTCCTGGGGGATCGTCTAACGGCTAGGACACGTGGCTCTGGACCACGGTATCGGGGTTCGAATCCCTGTCCCCCAGTTTCTTATTTTTTAGTATTAGTGCGAGGAGGGGGAGTTGAACCCCCACCCCTTACGGGACTGGATCCTAAATCCAGCGCGTCTGCCCGATTCCGCCATCCTCGCCTTAATTTGATGGTATTCTATCTGAATTGACGATGAAGTCAAGTCTTAGTATCAGGGGGCAGTCCCCTGAATTTACGTCAGTAAAAAATGGTTGCTGTCCCTATTTTATTTTTACCGTCCCTATTTTACCTAATGTCTAAGAAGCTTAAGGTATCGCAACCGGAGAAAGTGGGTAAGATGTGGCTTGTCGGAGTAGTTGTTTATCTATTTGCCTTTATTATTGGCGGTCAAGTTGCCAGGCATCCTGATCTATTACAAGAAATATCAACCGTACCGAAGCATAAGAATTCCAGACTTTTATTAAGTATTTTTCGAATTGGCATTTTAATAATCAGGCGGTGTCAATTTATTAAATTTCCTTTCCGTTTACAACAGGAGGCAGCATGAAAAAAGTGGAGAGGAGTCAGCTACATCATTGCTTGACATAGTCTACTTCTTTAGTATAATTAAGGCTTATGAAGAGAGTTTATTTAGATTATGCAGCAACGACGCCAACCCATCCTGAAGTAGTAAAGGCAATGATGCCTTATTTTGGTGAAAAATTTGGCAATCCATCGAGCATCCATTCTTTCGGTCAAGAGGCGAAGAAGGCTATTGAAGATGCACGTAATAGAGTGGCCGCTCTTATTAATGCACAGCCAGAGGAAATATATTTTACCAGTGGTGGAACTGAGGCGGATAATTTTGCCCTTAAAGGGGTTGCATATGCTTATCAAGAAAAAGGCAGGCACATAATTACATCAGCCATTGAACATCACGCAGTTCTCGAGCCCTGCCATTTTCTCGAGCAACAGGGATTTGAGGTATCTTATTTACCGGTCGATCAATATGGAGTTGTTGATCCTGATCGAGTTCTTAAGGAAATCAAGAGAGGGACAATTTTAATTTCAATTATGCACGCCAACAATGAGATTGGAACAGTCGAGCCGATAGAGGAAATAGCAGAAAACGCCCGGAAGAGAGGTATCCTCTTCCATACCGATGCGGTTCAGACTGCGGGGACGATTCGAATCGATGTAAATGATATGAATATCGATCTCCTTTCAATTTCCGCTCATAAGATATATGGACCAAAAGGAGTTGGTGCACTATATATTAGAAAGGGAGTAAAGATTGTGCCTTTTTTACAGGGTGGAGGACAGGAGCGGCATAAGCGAGCAAGCACTGAAAATGTACCGGGAATTGTAGGTTTTGCTCGAGCGGTTGACCTTGCGATTGAAGAGATGGAGGAGAGGAATCGGCATTCAATTAGATTGAGAGACAGGTTGATCAAAGGACTATTTGAAAGGATTGAAGGCATCAGACTCAATGGTCATCCGGTAAACCGGCTACCTAATAATGTTAATATCGCAGTTAAAAATATTGAGGGTGAGGCAATGCTGCTCAGACTCGATCAAGCAGGCATCGCTGCATCGAGTGGTTCGGCCTGCACCTCGGGAAGTCTCGACCCGTCGCATGTCCTGCTTGCCTGTGGACTTCTCCATGAGGAGGCGCATGGGTCTCTAAGATTTACTGTCGGTCGGTTGACCACTGAGGAGGATATCGATTATCTTGTCGAAGTTCTTCCAAAAATAGTTGAAGATTTGAGGAGGATATCACCGTTAAAGTAGTGTTGTAATTGTGAGATAGCAGACCAGGTCACTCTCAGACCTGATTCCCGGACAATTCCATAATTGCTGTAATTCTTGATGTTTTAGATCTTTGCAAGATAAACTATAAACTATTTCTTGACTTAATTAAAATTCTGATATATAGTTAAAGTCTATGAAGTGGAATAAGTCATTTATTGTAACAATGCGTGAAGATCCTAAGGAGGCTGAAAGTAAAAGCCATCGGATTTTGCTCAAAGCAGGATTTGTCCGTCAGCTGGCTTCAGGTATATATTCTTATCTACCTCTTGCCTGGCGCACACTACTGAAGATAACTGGCATTGTGAGAGAGGAGATGAATCGTATCGGTGGTCAGGAACTTTTGATGCCGGTTCTCTCGCCACGTGAGATCTGGGAGGCATCAGGCCGATGGCAGGATTATGGTAATGATATGTTTCGTCTCAAGGATCGCAGGGAGAAAGATTTTGCCCTTTCGCCAACCCACGAAGAAGTGGTTACATTGTTGGCAGCCAGGGCGATAAGGTCTTATCGAGATTTACCCCAGACCTGGTATCAGATTCAGACAAAATTTCGCGATGAACCCAGACCAAGATTTGGGGTGATTCGTGTCCGTCAGTTTATTATGAAGGATTCTTACAGTTTTGATATCGATGACGCCGGACTTGATATAAGTTACAGGATGCACTACGAGGCTTACCAGCGGATTTTTAAAAGATGTGGTTTAAACTTCTTCGCCGTACAGGCTTCGGGAGGGATAATGGGAAAAGGTGAATCGAGTGAGTTTATGGCTCCGGTTCCGGGTGGTGAAAATAGAGTGGTTATATGCGATAAATGCGGGTATAAGGCGAATCTTGATATTGCTTGCTCGGTGGCAGAAAATATTCGCTACCCGGACGAATCGTTGCACGAAGTTGCTACGCCTGGTCAAAGGACGGTCGCAGAGGTTTCGACATTTTTGAAAAACGGACCCGAACGACTGGTAAAGAGTATGGTCTTTGTAAATAATCAGGGATTGTTCCTGATTCTGATTCGCGGTGACTATGAGATCAGTGAGGAGAAATTGAGAAGTAAATTCGGATTTGAAACCAGACCGGCAACCAATGAAGAGGTCAAAGAAAAATTTGGTGCGGATGTTGGATTTATTGGGCCTCAGAATATTAAAGGGATTAAAATTTATGCGGACCAGACCCTGAAAGGAGCCCGGGGGATGATAACCGGTGCCAATAGAAATGACTACCATGTTATCGGCCTGAATCTCGAACGCGATTGCACGGTTGAAGAATATATCGACATCAAGATGGTCAAGGAGAATGATCGATGTTCAGTCTGTGATGGATCGCTCAAGATCATTGAGGCTCTTGAACTGGGGCATCTCTTCAAACTGGGAACCAAGTATTCTAAACCCTTAAAGGCAAAATATCTTGATCGAGATGGTAATGAACAGTCGCTGGTTATGGGGAGTTACGGTATCGGTGTGGAAAGAATAATGGCCTGCGCCTGTGAGCAATTGGGCGATGATAATGGTGCAGTCTGGCCGCTCTCGATCGCCCCTTTTGAGACAGCAATTACAACGGTAAATGTGCACGACCGCGACTGTTATCGGCTGAGTGAGGATCTCTATCAGAGACTGCTACAGAGTGGAGTAGATGTTATCTGGGATGACCGTGATGAGAACCCGGGTGTGAAGTTTAATGACCGGGATCTTGTCGGTTTCCCAATCGGTATCACAATCGGCCCCCGGGGAATTAAGGAGGGGCGAATAGATGTGGTATTAAGGGGTCGAGGTGAGAAACTTCAGGTAGCGGTAGATAAGGTTTGTGAAACTGTATTATCGATAAAAGCGAGAGAACTGGAGGCATTGAAACCTTGAATCCGGAAATCTTAAAAGTGCTAACAGAGGCAATTGCATCTTTTCCCGGGATTTATCTCTGGGATGCTGAATTTAATGAGCGAACCAGAGTTTTACGGGTTTTTATTGATGCAGACTCGGGTGTTGATGTTGAAGTGTGTGCCCGGGTGAGTACGGCCATTTCAGAGCGACTGGACGAGATCGACCTTATACCCAATTCTTACCGGTTAGAAGTCTCTTCACCGGGTATTGAGCGGATTCTCCGGAGGCCTGAGCACTTTAAAACGGTTATTGGCAAGAATGTTAAGTTGATTCTTAACGATCGGGTTCAAATTGGCAGATTGGTTTCGGCTGATGAACAAGGGGTAAAAATAACCGGATCCGGGGGCGATGCTTTTTTTAGTTATCATAATATAAAACGGGCAAAGATTTTTGAGCCAGAATTAATCAAAGGAGTCAGGATATGAGTCAGGATATCCTTGATGCATTGACTCAGATTGCACGCACGCGGGGCGTGAAATATGATTATGTCATCGAGTCCTTAAAAGAAGCAATCAAGGCCGGTGCCCGGAAGAAGTTGGGCGAGGACCTTGAGGTTGAAGTGATGGTAAATAAGGCAAGCGGTGAAATTCGGATATTTATTATCAAGAAGGTGGTGGAAGAGGTAGAGGATGGAACAGTTGAGATTGAACTGAACGAAGCCCGGAAGATAAGACCGAATGTTAAGGTGGATGAGGAACTTCGAATTCCGATAAGCCTTGATGATTTAGGTCGAGGTATTATTGAGACCATTAAACAATCACTGGTTCATAAAGTTCGAGAAGCAGAGAAAGATCGTCTTTATGAGGAGTATCAGAAAAAGGTTGGTGAAATTGTTAAAGGGATTATAAAGGTTGTTGGGCGGAATGAGATAATTGTTGATCTGGGACCGGTTGAAGGCACGATCCCCAGTTATGGTTTGATAAAGAATGAATATTATCGCCTCGATAGTCCAATCAGGGTAATTGTCCTGAAGGTCGAGAAGGCAACCTTCGGGCCAAAGATTATCCTGTCAAGGACCGATCCAGCATTTCTGGCAAAACTCCTGCAGATTGAAATACCCGAGATAAGAGAGGGTTTGATTGACGTAGTCAAAGTTGTTCGATCACCTGGTGTCCGGGCCAAAGTTGCGGTGACCTCAAAAGATCCAACGATTGATCCGGTTGGTGCCTGTATCGGTTTCCGCGGCAGTCGCATTCAATCCGTGGTTAAGGAACTGGGCAAGGAGAGGATCGATGTTATTCAATGGAGTGATGATCCGTTGATTTTAGTCTCTCGAGGACTTGCCCCGGCTCAGGTAAAAGAAGTTGTCAAAGTAGATGAGCGTAATGTGCTGGCGATTATTCCGGATGAAGATTATTCCAAGGCGATAGGTAAAGGGGGGGTCAATATTGATCTTGTATCCCAGTTAGTAGGTTTGCATATCGATTTAAAAAAAGAGAGCGAATATGAGACTGAGAAACAAGAGGCACTACTGGCAAAGATTCCAATTAAGAGTTTATCCAATATTGATGAGCAATTGAAAAAACAATTTATCGAACGCGGCTATTCAAATGTTCTGGCGGTGCTTAAGGCACCAGTTGATGAGCTGATGTTTCTTTTAGGTAAAAGCCGGGAAGAGATAGAAGAACTACTGGAGAAGATAAGCAATGTCAAAGCGCAAGGTTCATGAAGTAGCACACGAATTAGGACTTTCGAGTGCGGCACTCGTGAAGTTGCTCCGTGATCTTAATATTAAAGTGCGTGGACATATGTCAACGATTACCGAAGCCGAGATCGATCTGGTCAAGAAAAAGATCAGCGAAGAACGGAAACGGGTTAAAGAGGAGTTTACCCGGCGGGTTTCGGATGAGAAGGATCGGGATAAAAAGAAAACACCGATTGATCAGACCATGATCAAAAAGACAGTACGTGACACCCTGACCAAGATTGAAAAAGGCGAAGTAAAGAAACGGAGGAAAAAAGAGACCGAAACAAAGGCGGAAGTGAGCGAAAAGAAAGTAATCAGGGTTCCCGAATTTATCACAATTGCTGAGCTGGCGAGTCTCTTGAAGACCCCACCGACCGAAGTTATCAAGAAGTGTCTGGAGCTCGGTCTTATCGCTACACTCAATCAACGACTTGATTTTGATACAATTAGCCTGGTCAGTTCGGAATTTGGTTATGAGGCCGAACTGGTTCAACCCGAAGAGTATATTAAAAAAGAGGTGGTTCAGGCTGAAGCGCGACCACCGGTTGTGACCGTAATGGGTCATGTCGATCACGGAAAGACGACATTACTGGACGCAATCCGACGCACCAAGGTTGCAGAAGAAGAGTACGGACGGATTACCCAGAAGACCGCGGCCTATCGTGTCAACTATCAGAATCGGCTGATCACTTTTCTCGATACACCGGGTCACGAGGCATTCACTGCAATGCGGGCACGCGGCGCTCAGGTTACCGATATTGTTGTTCTGGTGGTGGCGGCGGATGACGGAGTGATGCCGCAGACGATTGAAGCAATCGACCATGCCAAGGCGGCCAATGTGCCGATAATTGTCTGTGTTAACAAGATTGACCTTCCCAATTCTAATCCCAATCGGGTCAAGACCCAGCTTGCCCAGCTCGGTCTGGTTATTGAAGAATTTGGTGGTAAGACACTCTGTGTTGAAGTCTCGGCACTCCAGCGCAAAGGGATTGAAGATTTACTCGATGCCATTCTCCTGCAGGCCGAGGTTTTGAATCTCAAATCACCTAAGGATTGTCTGGCACGGGGTGTGGTGCTCGATGCTGCTCTCGATCGGCGGCGGGGGAATGTTGCAACGGTTCTCATTCAACAGGGCATCCTGAAGAAAGGTGACCCATTTGTCTGTGGTGAACACTATGGTCGGGTTCGTGAGATGTTTGACGACCGTTTTCAGCGTATTCAGATTGCCGACCCTTCGACTCCAGTTCTGGTCCTGGGTTTTAGTGGTCTGCCGGATGCGGGCGAGATCTTTCTTGCCCAGGAGAATGAACATACAGCACGCGAGATTGCCCAGAAGAGATACCTCGCCAAGCGAGCCCGGATGCTGGAGCATCATCCTAAGATTACATTGCTTGATCTCCAGGAGAAGATAAAAAGGGGTGAAGCCAAGGAGTTGAGAGTGATCCTCAAGGCTGATACTTCGAGCTCAGTTGAGGTATTAAGTGAAAAACTGGAAGGACTTTCGCTTGAAGAAGTCGGGATCAGGATAATTCATAAAGGGGTTGGGACGATAAATATATCAGACATCCTTCTGGCTGAGGTAACTGAGGCGATATGTGTTGGTTTCCATGTTGGGCCTGACCCCAAGGCGGTTGAGCTGGCGGAAAGAGAAGGGGTGGAGATCAGAACTTACCGGCTCATCTATGAAGCGGTCGATGACCTGAGAGCAGCGATGGTGGGTCTTTTAGAGCCGGAAATCAAGGAAGTATTGGTTGGTAAACTCGAGGTCAGGAACATCTTTGATATTCCCAAGATCGGGATAATTGCCGGATGTTATGTGATAGAGGGTAAGGCGCAGCGTGGAGCGATTGCCAAAGTGATCAGAAACAGTGAGGTCATATCAAAAACCAGGGTTGCATCCCTGAAAAGATTCAAGGATGATGTCAAAGAGGTGGCCCAGGGGTTTGAGTGCGGAGTTGGATTGGAATCCAAGGATATAAAAGTTGGTGATTTTATCGAGCTCTACTCAACTACTGAAGTCTGGTCCGAGGCCTCTGGTGCCTTAAAGCCTACTTAAGTTTGATCGGTCGGCGTTGTAAATTGAGAACGAATTTTTAGAAATGAAGATCGGTACCGGTAAAATAGATCTATATATCGATGGTTGTCAATCACTCAAAGATAAACGCCAGATTATTAAAAGTCTTAAGACCAGGATCCGTAACAATTTTAATGTCTCGGTGATTGAATTTGGTGATCAGGATTTATGGCAGAGGTGCAAGATTGGAATCGTTTGCGGTGCATTGGATCGGGCAGGAGCCGATTCGGTATTAAATAAGGTTGTAGAATTTCTCCAAAGAGAGAAGAGTGTTTCAATCATTGATGTCGAAAAGGAGATTAGATGAGGAAGGAACGGGTTGAATCTTTACTTAAACGAGAACTGGCATTGATCATCAATCAGAAACTCAGTGATCCCCGGCTGGCAATGATTACCGTTACCGAGGTCCGGTTGAGTAACGACCTGAAGAATGCCTGGGTCTATATCTCGATGCTCGAGGGTCAGGAAGAGAAACTTAAAGTTATTGAGAATGCCCGGAGCTATATAAAACGTCTCTTGAGTGAAAGGGTCAGGATGAAATTTATGCCTGAGTTTATTTTTAAGATTGATAACAGTTATGAAGAAGGTGCCAAGATCGATCGCCTGCTGGACGACATTAAAAAAACTGATTCAGGATAGCAGTAAGATTCTGATTGTCACGCATCTTGATCCAGACGGTGATGCAGTCTGTTCTCTGCTTGCTTTTAATCTTTTTGTCCGTTCCTTTAATAAAATCCCCCAGCTCTTCTGCGCTGATGAAATACCGGAGCGCTACTACTTCCTGCATGGCTGTCGATCGATCCGGAGGACCTTCACCGAACCATACGATCTTTTGATTGTCCTTGATACGGCACGGCTCAAACGCATCACCGATGATTTTTTCCCTCGCCACAATCAGATAATAAACATTGATCATCATAAGAGTAATGATTACTTCGGGAAGCTGAATATCATTGAACCCCGGGCTTCGTCAACCTGTGAGATAATTTACCGTCTTTTTAAAAAAAATTACTTTCCCATCAACCGGGTTCTGGCGGAAATTCTCTATTCGGGCATCTTCGCCGAGACTGGTGGTTTTACTTACGCCAATACAACACCGGTTGCCTTTGAGGTGGCAAGCGAACTGGTCAAAAAGGGCATCTCCCCTTTTCGTATTGCGCAGCATTTAATGTCCCGAAGCGAGGCGGGATTTAAATTGCTTGGTCTGGTACTGGGGACATTGAAGGTAAGAGACGGTCTCGGGACGATTCATCTTACCCGCAAGATGTTAAAGGCAACAAAAGCGAAGTTGAACGAGAGCGAAAATTTTGTATCTTTGATCCTGACGGTTCGTGGTGTTAATGTTGCAGTTTTTATCAGGGAGAGTGAAGATGGCCGTTTGAAGGTGAGTCTCAGGTCCGATGGCACAACTGATGTGGACCGGATTGCCCGGCACTTTGGTGGAGGTGGACATAAGACCGCGGCTGGTTTCAGGACATCAAAATCGCTGGCTCAGATTGAACGAGAAATATATAAGACAATCGCTGTTGCCCGATAATTATTCCTCTTAGGAGACTGATGGATGGTTTTCTTATAATAAACAAACCAGCCGGTATTACCTCATTCCAGGTGATAAGAAATATTAAATCATTCTTCCCGGAGAAAGTTGGTCATGCCGGGACACTCGATCCTTTTGCCACCGGTCTGTTAATCATATTATTCAATGCGTCAACCAAACTTATGCCTTTTATTCTTGATTGGGAGAAGGAATATACCGGAACGATCCGTCTCGGTATCAGGACCGACACCTATGATATTACGGGAAAGATAATTGAGACCCGATCGTTGGCTAAAACCGACTTTAAATTATTGAAAGATATTGCCCGGGATTTTTGCGGGGAGATCCTTCAGATACCCCCTCCTTTTTCGGCATTGAAATATCGAGGCCGAAAATTTTATGAACTGAGCCGCGCCGGAGAGAAGGTGCCGGAGCGCAGAAGGAAGGTTAGAGTTCACTCTTTTATCATTACGGGCTATGATCCACCGGACCTCAATTTCCGGGCAGTTGTCGGAAAGGGAACATATCTGCGCTCAATCGCTGATGATTTCGGCCAGAGACTCGGTACCGGTGCTTGCCTTCTGACACTGAGGAGGGTTAGAATAGGTAGTTTTTGTCTGGATGAAGCAATTGAAGCGCCGGCCAATCTTGGTGAATTCAAGAAGAAGTTGCGACCAACCTCAGAACTTATTAGAGACTTACCCCGGATTGTAACCGAAGAGTGTGATCTACTGCTGAAGGGTAAGCGTATCCTTAATAGCAGATGTTTTTCTTCCGGACAATTAGTTGCGTTGACCGATGATACTGGATCGTTTCTGGCAATTGGTGTTGTTGATGGAGAATGGATTAAACCGAAGCGAATTATAACCGCATAACAGGCATTTTCGAATTAAAGTTGACTTTTTGGACGGTTGGTATATAATTCAGATATGAAAAGAAATATAATACCAATCACTTTCTTATTTTGCTGGGCAATGCTCAGTGCCAATGAAGTAAGGATTGAAACCTTTAATTCAACGTATTACATCGATGATATTGGCCTAGTGCGGAGTGTTGTATCACAGATGATGGTCTATCGGAATCAGATTTATGGTGACTGGCGGGGCAGTAAGAATGACGGAGCAATTTTTCTCTCACGCAAGGAAAGGTATGGAACCTTTGGCGTAATTGTGAATGAATATGTAACGCTCGGCTATGGAATGAGTCTTGGCAAATTCGATATCGGTTTAGGCTTTGCACCCCACGGAAAATACTGGATCGGGAGCGCAGGTATCGGACGAACCTTTTTCGCCCGAAGGTTTGATCTGAGTTCGAATATAAAGATCGGACGGGAAACAAAGAGCAGTATCTACGAGTTTATCCTGAGATTAAAAGGTGAAAAACAGGATTACCGCTTCATACCGATATATAACCTGAAGATTGTCGATGAGCCAAAGCCGAGTCCAAGCGTCAATTATATGGCTCATAATGTCGGATTTGCCCTGGAACGGTCACTGCTTGAAGATGGTATGGTCTTCATAATCGGGCATTGGGAAAAGATGACCGGGGATCTTGATGCAGGTTCGATTCGATGTATTGCTGGAGTTGAGATGAAGGTGAGCAATAACCTCGGGTTCAGGTTTGGCATAAATGAATCTTTAACTGATGATCTGAAGGAATTCAGGCCGTTAGAATTCAATCCGGGCATTCGGGTTATGCTTGGTGATTTCGACTTCGACTTCTTTATCAATCAGGACTGGCCGTTTAAGGATAAGCAGCGCCTGCTGGTTGGTGCCGGCATCGATTTTAAGTTTGATAAATTCTGAGACACCGGTTAACTGACAACTTATTTCAGGGGGTGTAGCTCAGCTGGGAGAGCGGTGCGTTTGCAACGCACAGGTCGGCGGTTCGACTCCGCCCACCTCCATCCTCAGGGGAGGTGTAAATTGTTCCGTGCAACAACGATTCTGGGCATCAGACATAATGGTAAGGTTGTGATCGGAGGTGATGGCCAGGTTACCTTTGGTGAGACAATAATGAAACACACGGGCAGGAAGATCCGCAGGATATTCAATGACCAGGTTCTGGTTGGATTTGCGGGTTCAACCGCCGACGCCTTCACCCTTTTTGAAAGATTTGAAGCAAAGCTCGAAGAATACCGTGGTAATCTGCCGAGGAGTGTTGTCGAACTGGCTAAGGATTGGCGCTCGGATCGGGTGCTCCGTCGTCTTGAGGCCCTTCTGGCAATACTCGACCGTGACCATGCCTATATCGTTTCCGGTGCCGGCGATGTGATTGAACCGGACGATGGTATTGTGGCGATTGGCTCAGGAGGATCAATTGCCCTGGCCGTTGCCCGGGCATTGATCAAACATTCTAAGTTATCGACTCGAGAAATAGTTGAAGAGGCACTTAAGATTGTTGCCTCAATCTGTATATATACCAATAATCAGATTTATGTAGAAGAATTGTAAACGATGATGGAAAGGAGACCCTATGAATATATTCTTATCTATTCTATGGATATGTTTAATCGCCCATCCTGGTGATAAGCCAGAGGTCAGGGGCTGGCTCGGGATCGAGGTTGAAGATCTGACTTCTCCTATGAGAAGTGCCCTTGCTACCGATTATGGGGTGCTGGTTAATTTCGTCAGTTCCAATTCACCCGCCGAGCAAGGGGGTATTAAAGTGGGTGATGTAATTCTGGCCTTCAACAGTGAGAAGATATACGAACGATCGGATTTAGAGTATCTGGTCCGGCGAAATCCAGGTAAGAACGCAACTATTACAATATTAAGACGGGGAGAAAAAAAGGATCTCGATATTAAAATTGGTTCGGTTGAGTATGAGGCATACTGGCTCAAGATACCACCGATTAGATTCCCTGAAGATCTGGAAAGGATGCTGAGGAACTTAAAACCAAAATGGGAAGAAGAGATGGGAGATTTAAGACGGGAGATCGATCGATTGAAGAGAGAGGTGGACAGTTTGCGAAAGGAGATCGAGAAGAGGACTAAAATTTAGTGGGTATAATATTATTCTACCTGTTTTTTAATGACATAGAAAAGAGAATCTCTACCCGCCAGGTTGAAATACCGCCAGTCATAGATGGTGTGATTGAAGAAATATGGAACCAGGCTGATTCTGCGTTTAATTTTATTCAGTATAAGCCGGACGAGGGGAAACCTGCAACCCAGAAAACCGTCGTCTATATTTTGAGAGATCGTGAAAATTTTTATGTTGCCTTCAGGTGTTATGATACTGAACCCGACCATCTCGCCTTATTCCTTAAACCCCGGGATGAAGCGACGGGCGATATGGTAAGTCTGTATTTGGACACTTTTCAGGATCGATGCTCTGCTTATCGGTTTGATGTAAGTGCCCGCGGGGTGATGAGCGACTATTATATATCTCAGGATGGGCTTTCTTCTGATATTGCCTGGGATGGGGTCTGGTATTGTGCAACTAAAGTTTTTTCGTGGGGATATTCAGTGGAGATGAAGATCCCTTTTCGAACCTTGAAGTACCGAAAGGCTTCTTCTGAATGGGGTATAAATTTTGGACGATATATTTATCGAAGAAAGGAATGGGCCTACTGGAGTCCGCAGAAATTAGGAGAAGGGGTTAAGGTTTCGTGTTCTGGTATTCTAACCGAACTGAGGCCAGAGGTTACCGGTCAACAGATAGAGCTTTTTCCGGTAGGGATAATCCACTATAAAAAATCGATAAAAAGTGAGATTCGGCCGGATGGAGGGGTCGATCTCTCCTGGATCCCGGGTAGAGCATCAAAACTTCAATTAACGACAAATCCAGACTTTGCTCAAATAGAAGCAGATCCCTATCAGTTTAATCTCACCAAGTATGAGCCCTATCTTACTGAACGTCGCCCCTTTTTTATTGAAGCCCAGGATCTTTTCGCTCCACCCCGATCTCCAGTATCGATCGGTGAACCGATTAAGATCTACTATTCGCGAAGAATCGGCCGACCCCTGCCCGATGGTCAGGTGGTACCGATTCTTGCGGGTTTAAGATATAACACCCGCTTTGAACGATTTCAGACCGGGGTTATGGGGGTGGTCTGCAAGGAACGGGTCTATGAATTTAAGGGTGATAGCCTTGTTGAACCCGAGAGTTATTTTTTTACCGGACGTTTGAAACGGGGCTTTTTCAAAAATTCAGATCTGGGAATACTCTACACCGGTAAGGAAAATAAGGATTATTTCAGTCGTGCATCGGTTATTGATGGGACGGTTCGAACCAGTGATATCTCATTCTCTTTTCAGGCGGCAGGGGTAAAGGTCAAAGACCAGCCGGTTGGTCTGGCGGGTAAGTCTGACATCGGATATGTGAAGAGGAATTTCTTCTGCGGGGCTGGATATAAGGTAATTGAGGATGAGTTTGATGTCAGTGATATAGGTTTTCAAACCTGGAAAGGTTTACAGTATGGTGTCACGGGTGGATTATCTGCCTTCAGTTTCGATCTGATTCGTTCTGCAGCGATCGGTCTTTCTGCCGGAAGATCTCGGGAGGCAGGTGAAATTTATACTGGTAATTATTATGGAGGCTGGGGGCAACTGGTTTTTAATAGCGGCCTGGGTAGTTACTTAAGTATTCAGCAGAACATCGATTACGAGATGGGTCTTATCTATCAGACCCTGAATTATCGTGCGATCTGCTGGTTTGATGGTAGTAAATATTTTGACCTCTATGGTGTCTTTGGCTGGTCCACGATATTTTACAATTATCAACGGGGATACTTTGGATCGGGTGGTGGGGTTGATATGGGATTGGATATTCGACCGTTATCAAATTTAGGGATAGGATTTGATATGGATGACTATATCGAATGTGACTCGGCAGGTTATATAATCGCCGACAATATTATCTGGTATATTAAAATTCATCATTCTTTGACTAGGGATTTCAATATCAGAATATATGCCCAGCCTAACTTTATTACCGATCTTCATAATATAAATCTCCTCCTTTCATATAACTTCCTTCCCAAGTCCTGGATCTACCTGGCCCTCAATGAAATACGCGAAAAGAATTCACTCGATTTTAAAGAACGAGCCGCAGTCCTTAAGGTAAAATACCTGATATATTTCTGAGTTTACTGAGTAAGGCGGGACTTAATTAAATTTTTTAACAGGGAATCAGACTCGGTCTGCATAAATTTCTGCAATGACTGCTTATCGCTAATCGTCTCATAGACGGCAATGCGCACAATCGGTGATGGATCCGGTTGATAGGATTTAATTGTTTTAATCGATTTTTTATCTCTGATCTCTGCCAGGGCTTTGATGAGCATTGCCCGGGTTTGAGGATCGGTTGTTTTCTTTAATCGATCGATGATGAGATCCCGGGCATCTTTGCCGATCTTAATCAACCCTTCCTGGGCGGCATAGCGAACCGCATAGTAATCATCATTTAAGAGGTCGAGAAGGAGGAGAGCATCTTCCGGCTGAGCAATATTTTTTATCCCGAAGGCAGCGCTCTTACGAACAACATTTATTGTATCTTTTATCAAGACCAGGAGATGGGGTAGGGTCTTACGACTTTTACTGTAACCCAGGGCAGTTGCTACTCCACCCCGTACCCGCCAGTCCTGATCATAAATAAATTTCTCAATTCTCGAGACGATATCGTCGCCGACCAGGGTTGAATCGAACTTGAAGATCTCGCTGATAATTCTTAAAGAGAGCCTTAAACTCCTCGCCTCTTCATCAGTTCCACGATAGTTGATATTTTCAAGAATACCTTCGATTGCCGGTCGACCCATTCGTTTAAGGATTTCTTCGAGAGTACTCATCTCAGCTGCGTGTTTGGTGTCAAATTTTCGAACGAGATAATTTATCCCTTCGGCTCCGGAATTTATAAATACCTTTCGGGCTGAATCCTTTTCATTATTGAATTTAACGAGTAAAGTATTGGCGTAATCATAGAGTGAATCGAAATTAATACGATTGGCAACCGATATGCTATCTTTATCAATTTGAAAACAGAGAAGAAGGATGCTGAACATACTATTCCTTATCAAGGCCCAAACCGTATCTCCCGTTCTTCCAGATGGAGCAGTTTTTGCCCGAAGTGAAAGCATCACTACCTTTGAGATCAATCAACAGTCCGAGACTGCCATATTCACGGCGAAAATCGCCATATCCCTGCGTGTTATGCCTTCGTTTGACAAGATAGTTGTCGTTACCATCCAAGTCGAACAGAATTCCATAGCCATTGGCATTACCTGCACCCTGGCTTAAATCAAAAGCAGAGTATGAATCATCACCTTTTTCGTCCAGGAGGAACCCGAGGGCGAGGTCGTGGCCACAGCCCTGCGAGACACCTTTGCTGGTGTAATTATCATTACCCGATTTATCGATTAAAATGCCGGTTGCCTGGTGGGTACCGCAACCCTGGGCATACTGATAGGACACATAAGTATCATTACCTTCGAAGTCGACCAGACCACCGATTGAATACCAGTAACCCGAACCCTGGCCAAAAATATCAGAAATATAATTGTCATTACCTTTAAAATCAGTCAAGAGCCCAATACCACCCGAGATCTCGGGTCTCGATCCGATGGCAAATCCCTGAGAAAGACTTAGGTAATGGTCCTCATATCTTATCTCGTCAAGGTATTTGCCGCCAGCGAAATATGTATCATTGCCTTCACCATCAGAAAGGATGCCGATGCCATATTCTTTGGCGAAACCCTGCCCGTACATTGCACAATGATAAGAGTCATTGCCTTTTAAGTCTTTGAGGATACCGATGCCAAAACTTCCTGCCCCTTCAGAGAAGCCGTCTCCCAGGTAGTTATCATTACCCATCTCATCGATAAGTATTCCAACACCAAAGATACCTGAACCGAGGGAGAAAGATCCTGCCTCATAGCGATCATCACCTTTCTTATCGATCAGAATTCCGATACCAAAATAGCCACAACCCAGACTGTGGTCCTGACCATGATAGGAGTCATTGCCTTCGAGATCAATTATGATTGAAATTTTCTGGAGTGACGATTTGATATTATTATAGATATCATTACCCCCAATATCTATTATTAAAGCAAAGTTTTTCTTATATACATTATCACCTTCACTACCGATAACATACTCGCCAAAATCGGCCGAACCGTAATCATAGACATAACCTTCGACTCCGCTGATAGTCATTTTCGACTTATATTTAAAATTTTGATACGGAAAGTTTAAGATCGAGGTGATTGTCTGATAAGCATAATTGAGCAATCGGTTATAATCAACCTGTTCGGCCTGTTCTTTGAGCAGAGCGGTGAGTGAATCAGATTCCCGGGTTTCCCGTTTCTCCTCTTCGATCGTTTCGGTCGGCTTGGGGTCAAAGACAGTAAGTTTATCAAAAACCTGGGCAAGATTATCAGGCGCAATACTGAAGGCGGACTTGAGTTCTCGATTAATTTCGGCCAGTTTTCGCACTAAGGCATAAAGATCGAGCCGGAGTTCCTCGCCGGTTGTAACCTTTACTGATAAAAGTTCGGCAAGATAGGAAAAGATTGAATCACATCGATATCGATGTGTGGATAGGGCAAGAGAGTCAACGAAGGAGACCACAGCGAGTGGCTGTTTATATAATTCGGTAATAATGGGCAGACGAAATTGGTCCGGGGCAACATAATCGTTACGGATTGTTATATCCTTGCGAGTGAAATTGATAAATTTTAATACGGAATCGATTTCAGCCTCGAAGGTAAACTGAGCGATAATAAAAATTACAAACACGATACATTATAGTCTTGATGAATAGAAATGTCAATGTATAAAGATAAACCAGAAGAGACGAATTGTCGTTTACTGACTTTGAAATTGGAACCAATGATAAGGAGAGTTAAAAAGTTATCATCTATCCCCTGATCGAAAAATAAATAAGAAAGTCTTCTTTGAAAAATAATCAATAGTTAATTTTCTATTGTTTTACTCCTTTTTTAATATGAGTGCTTTATATGTACCAGTCTTCTTTTGGTGCTGAAAGCACATTAT